>CADACB010000013.1 GCA_902786345.1 uncultured Ruminococcus sp.
AAGAAAATTGTTGTTAGTGAGGTGAGAAACAATGAATTTGCTTATAGCTGATCCCGACAGAGATTTTCTTACTGCATTCAGAAGACTTCTTGAATATTATTCTCACAAAGTAAAGACGGTTTTTGACGGAACACAGGTTATAACAAAGCTTGCAGCTGAACGTTTTGATATTGTCATACTGAACGAAGGAATTCCCCGTGTGTCATCAAAAGAAATAATAAAGCTGCTTAATGAGGATGATATACCGGTAATAGAAATATCCGAAAAAAAAATAAACTCGGGTATTCTTTCAGAAAATGTACTGGCAAATTCTTATATTACACTTCCGTTTCTTCCGGACGAGCTTACAAGGCTTATAGACAGTATATCCAAAAAACGAAATTCTGATGACAAACCGGAATATATGGACGTAAATATTGATCTGCATTCCTTTATGCTGTGCAATAAGCTCAGAGTTACAAATGAAGAACTGGACATATTCATTAGTCTTATGAATAATGAAGGTATAGACGCAAACAGGGCAGGACCATATATAAACGCCCTGAACTTAAAGTTTGAAAAACTCAGAAAAAAATCTCGGATAAAATATGTAATAAACGAAGGTTATAGGTTGGTGATGAATAACAATGAATAAAGCAAGAAAAAAATTTATAATTTATGCGGAACTTGCAATTTTTGTACTGCTCACCGTTCTGCTTTCGGTGATCAATATAATAAATTTTTCTATGGCAAGCGAGGATGCTGATTTTCTTACAGGAATGATAGCACAAAACCACGGCACATTGAATAAAGGCGGAAAAAACGAAGGCGTAGATATAAAAAACGGCGGTATAAGATTTGGAGAAAACAGAATAGGACCTATGGGGCCCGATTCGCCTGAAATGAATTCGTCACTCAGATATTTTACATATGCCTTTGATAACGACGGAAATTCACAGAAGATAGAATACAGAATTTCAGCCGTAAGTGAAGAGGATGCTGAAAACTGGGCAAGAAGCCTTATCAATGAAAAAACAGGCTGGTCGAATATGACATACCGTTTCAGGGTATATAAGGATAACGAAAAAACATATGTTACAGTCATAGATCAGGCAAGAGAACTTCTTCCGTCATTCAGAATACTTATAATTTCGGTTATCGGAGAATTTGCGATACTCATAGTAAGTCTGCTGCTGCTTCTGACAATCGGAAAAAGATTGTTCAAGCCGGTTGAGGAAGCTGACAGAAAACAGAAGCAATTTATATCCAAGCTCGAAAATGAATTTAAAATGCCGCTCACGGTCATCAATGCCAATACAGAGGTACTTGAAAAGGAAAACGGTTCTACCGATATGACTAAGTCGATAAATAAGCAGGTCAGAAAAATGACTAAGCTTGTAAAAGAGCTTGCTGCACTTTCTGTATTTGAAGAAAATGATGTATCGGTTTCAACTACTGATATATCAAATATACTTAATGATGTTATTGACAATAAGAAATCAAAATTTGAAGAAAAAAATCTTGAATTGTCAGCTGAAATAGAACCGGGTATAATTTTCAAGGGTGATGAAGAAGCAATAAAGAAGGTATTCAATGAGCTTGTTTCAAATTCCCTGAAGTTTGCAGAAAAAAGGGTTTGTTTCAGTCTGAAAAAACAGAACGCCAGAATAATTGTTATTCAGACTAATGATACAAATTTACAGAACGGCAACTGTGATCAGGTTTTTGACAGATTCACAAGACTCGACAATGCAGAAAATACCGAGGGTGCAGGACTTGGACTTTCATATGTAAAGGATATAATCCTTGCACACAACGGCAGGGTGAATGCAAAGGTTAATAACGGGATCTTTACAGTAGGAATATATTTATAAAGAAGGTGATCATATGTCGGTTGTATCAAATCCGATCGTAGTAATGAAAAGATATGAAATGAAATATATTATGTCGCCTGAACAGACAGAATATTTCAAAAAGAGTGTTGAAGGGTATATGAAGATAGATAAATTCGGACTCACTTCAATCGCATCTCTTTATTATGACACTCCCAACTACAGGCTTATAAGAACATCTGTAGAGAAGCCGCCCTTCAAAGAAAAAATAAGGCTCAGGTCTTATGGAATAGCAACCGACACATCACCGGTATTTCTTGAGTTGAAGCGAAAGGCATACGGCATTGTATATAAACGAAGGGTACAATCAACTATCCCGCTTGTAAAAAAGTTTTTTGACGGCGATGGAGATATATGTGCCGGAGGTCAGATTAATAAAGAAATAACCACCTTCCGTGATTACTATGGGACGCTGGTTCCGGCTTGTATTATAATATATGACAGGATCGCATATTTTCAGCCCGATGGAGATCTTCGTCTTACAATAGACCATAACCCCCGATACAGATATGATGAGCTTGACCTTACAAAATCTATGGACGGAAATTCACTTCTCAAGAACGGTTATACGATTCTTGAAGTGAAGGTTCAGCAGGCTGTACCTCTATGGCTCTCAGATATTCTGACAAGAGGGAAAATATATAAGGGCAGCTTTTCAAAATACGGAGAAGCATACAGACAACAGCTCTTAAAAGTTAAGTGAAAGGAAATATTAATTATGTTTGATTCAATTTATACATCTGTAGTAACCTCAACACAGTTCTTTATAATGGCAGCGGCAGCAATTGTTACAGGCTTTATATATTCGTGGCTTATGTCATTCAAAATTCGTTCAAAAAAACGTTTCTTTATTGTAGTGGCAATAGTTCCGTTTGTTGTAGCTGCAGTTATAACATTTGTAAACGGCAATATCGGCGCAGGTGTTGCAATAGGCGGAGCGTTCAGCCTGATACGTTTCAGATCTGCACAGGGAAGTGCAGATGAAATAGCAGCAATACTTATCGCTATGGGATCGGGTATTGCCTTCGGAATGGGTTACATAGCATACGGTGTTATCATTCTGCTTTGTATGGCAGTGATCTTTCTGGTACTTTCGGTTCTTCCGATATTCGAACACAAGGGTATGTCTGAGGAAAGAATGCTCAGAATAACGATACCTGAATCACTTGAATATTCCGGCGCATTCGACGATACATTCGATCATTATCTTAAAAGCTATGAGAATGCAGGTGTAAAAACAACAGGTATGGGTTCTATGTTCAGACTCTCCTTTAAGATAGTTATGAAAGACCCGACAGAAGAAAAGGCGTTTATTGATGAATTAAGAACAAAAAACGGCAACCTTGAAATTGCTGTTCTGCCATATACCGAACAGCAAAATCAGCTTTGATGGGAGTGTAGCTTTATGTTAAAAAAGAGTGCAGTTATATTTATGTCGCTTATATTATCCGTTGGCTGTCTGACGGCTTGTTCAGAAAACAGTCAGCAAAGCTCAGGTAAATCAAATTCTTCAAATTCAACTGGTTATTCAAGCAGCACAGACAACAGCTCACCTGACAGTTCGGGTGAAGCATCAGCTCAGACATCTGCAAGCGATATGTTTGCAGACGGCGACTATAAGGATGTCACCGCAGAAGCTGTAGATGCAGAAATAACACTGTCAGGCAATAAAGGCACGATCTCCGATAATACAAGAGGCACCTCAGGCAGCGAAGTGACTATAACCTCAAAGGGTACATATAAAATCAGCGGTACATCTGAGGATGTTACAATAATAATAAATGACACTACAAAATCAGGAAACATTTATCTTATACTTGATAATGTAAATATGACAAACACATCAAACGCCTGCATATATGTTGAGTCGTGTGATAAGCTCATCATACAGAGTACAGGGGAAAACTCGCTCACATACAATAATTCTGACACCTCAGCAAAGGCGGACGGTGCAATATATTCCAAGGATGACTTGACAATTAACGGAAGCGGTACGTTGAATATTGAATCGAAGCTTCACGGTATTGTATGCAAGGATGATTTAAAAATCACAGACTCAACCCTTTCGGTAAAGGCTGATTCAATCGGTATACAATCAGGTAAGTCACTAAGAATCGGCGGAGGAAAGATAACCATAAATTCCGGACACGACGGTATACAGCTTTCCAACAATGACAATACAAGCTATTTCTATTTTGAAAAGGCTGAAATGTCGGTTACTTCAGGCTATGACGGAATTTCTGTAAAGGCAGGCGATGACAACAATACCTTTACAGGCTATGTTACACTTAACGGAGGAACACTGAACATAACAACGGCATCAGGAGCAGGATCGGATAATTCAAAAGACAGCAATACATCACAAAAGGGTATAAAAAGTCACGGTGATATAACAATATCCGATTCGACTGTTACAATATCCAGTGCGGATGATTCTATCCACGGTAACAGCAACATAAAGATCAATTCCGGTACTGTTGAGGTTTCAAGCTCTGATGATGGTATAACAGCAGACGGCGACCTCACAATTGACGGAGGCAGGGTCACTGTATCAAAATCCTATGAAGCACTTGAAGCAACAAATGTAACAATAAATTCAGGTGAAGTAAATGTTACCGCAAGCGATGACGGTATAAACTGTTCTGGCGGTTCTGATACAAGCTCAAACGATGATAATCCGTGGAATTCCGGAAATACAGACGCAAAGCTTACAATTAACGGCGGAAATGTTTATGTAAACTCGTCGGGTGACGGTCTTGACAGTAACGGCTCAATTTATATAACCGGAGGTACTGTTATAGTAGAAGGACCTGCAGGCAATGATAACGGTGCATTAGATAAGGGCGACAGTCAATCCTGCGTTGCAAGTATAACGGGCGGTACTGTACTTGCTATAGGTTCTGCGGGAATGTCAGTAAACTTTGACACAGGCACACAATGCTCTGCACTTGTTACACTTTCGGGAACAAGCGGTACAGAAATAAGTGTTGATGACGGCTCAGACTTTAAATATACAGCCACCAAAGACTTCGGTTGTGTTGTATATTCTTCACCTCAGCTTTTACAGGGCAATACGTACACCCTTACAGCAGGTTCATCTACAGCAACAGCAGATTTCTCTTCAAGCCTTTACTATTCTGATGTAAGCGGAGGGATGAGAGGTAATCACGGTGTAATGGGCACATAAAAATATTCTTGTTATCAGTTACCTGTGCAGCAATATAAAATCTTATATCAGAAAACTCTATATAATATGTATAAAACAGTCCAGAGATATGCGGCTTTAATCTCCGGACTGTTTTTTGGGGTAAAAATATGTACATAGCCTATGATATAATATAGTTAGAGAAAATTTGACAAAAATTATTATAATTTCTATAAAATACTTATAACTTTACCTTTAGATGTTATAATGCTTTCATTGTTCATTTTTCTTATCTCACGCATCATAGCACTTCTGTCAACACATATATAGTCGGCAAGGTCGGAAAGCGGAATTGGAAGAGTAAGAGTTCTTGTACCCTCATTTTCAGAGAGATAGCTCAGATAAGTGAGCAGCTTTTTTCTTATTGTTCTTTGGGATAAAATATCAATGTGTATCTGGCTTTTACGTGAAGCTGAGGTTATGACATTATTAATAAATTTAATATGATATTTATTGACTGAATTGACGTTTGATACAATATTTGTATTCTTGAAAACAAGAATATTGCAGTCTTTTTTGGCAGTTATTGCGTATAAATTTACATTTGTATCCGGAGAAAAATAGCTTCCGAAAATGTTACCCGGACTGTAATATTCAAGTATATTTTCCTCACCGTAATTATTTATACTTACAAGATATGCAAGTCCTTGAATTAAAATCCCTGTTTCATCGCTTTCTGAGGTCAGTGTAAAAATTCTTCTTCCTTTTTCATAAAGCTTTTCTTTGGCGTTAATCTGTTCTATCAGTTCTGCTTTTTCAGCGGTATTTAAGCCATTAAATGCTGAATATTTATTCATAATTAGCCCCCTCTATATGATGTATCATATTTTTGTGCAAAACGCTATATATTGTATTATATCACGATATTGTTGCAAATGCAACAGAAATATATAATGCTATGATATATAATTGAAAACGAACTATTTGAAACGGAGATGTAACCATGAAAATAATAAAAAGAAATTCATCGGAGGAAACCTTTAACGGAGAGAAGATCGTAAATGCCGTAACCAAGGCAAATAATGCTTCAAACAGGCAGTACCTTAGACCTGAGCAGATAAGGGATATTGCTGAGTATGTAGAGTATAAATGTTCTAAAATGGGCAGGGCAGTGTCTGTGGAAGAAATACAGGATATGGTTGAAGATCAGATAATGGCAAAGGGTGCATTCGAGCTTGCCAGAAATTACGTTAAATACCGTTATAACCGTTCTCTGATAAGACGCTCAAATACAACAGATAATAAGATACTCAGTCTTATTGAGTGTAATAACGAGGAGGTAAAACAGGAAAATTCTAATAAGAATCCTACCGTAAACAGCGTTCAGCGTGACTATATGGCAGGAGAGGTGAGCAAAGACCTTACAAAAAGAATCCTTCTTTCTCCTGATATTGTTGAAGCACACGAAAACGGTATCATCCATTTTCACGACAGCGACTATTTTGCACAGCATATGCATAACTGTGATCTTGTAAATCTTGAGGATATGCTCCAGAATGGTACTGTTATAAGTGAAACTCTCATTGAAAAACCCCATAGCTTTTCAACGGCCTGCAATATTGCAACACAGATAATAGCTCAGGTTGCCAGCAATCAATATGGCGGACAGAGTATAAGTCTTGCACATCTTGCACCATTTGTACAGATTTCAAGAGATAAAATAAGACGTGAGTTTTTGAGTGAGCTTGAGGAAATGGGCTGCACTATCCCACAGGAAACTATCGACAATATAGTTGAGGAAAGACTTCGTAAAGAGATCACAAAGGGCGTGCAGACCATTCAATATCAGGTTGTTACTCTTCTGACAACAAACGGTCAGGCTCCATTCGTAACAGTGTTTATGTATCTTAACGAGGCAAAAAATGAGCAGGAAAAGAAAGACCTTGCAATGATAATTGAAGAAACTCTTCGTCAGCGCCATACCGGTGTAAAGAATGAAGAGGGAGTATGGATAACCCCTGCATTTCCGAAACTTATATATGTACTTGAAGAGGATAATGTAACGAAGGACGGAAAATATTGGTATCTCACAGAGCTTGCTGCAAAATGTACTGCAAAGCGTATGGTTCCGGATTATATTTCAGAAAAGGTAATGCTAAAAAATAAGGTTGATAAAAACGGTAATGGTCACTGCTATACTTGTATGGGCTGCAGAAGCTTCCTTACACCTTATGTTGATGAAAACGGTAAACCAAAATATTATGGACGATTCAATCAGGGAGTTGTTACAATAAACCTTGTTGACATTGGTCTTTCAGCACATAAGGATATGAACAAGTTCTGGGAAATATTTGATAATAGAATGGATTTGTGTCACAGAGCACTTCGTTCAAGACACGAAAGACTTAAGGGAACTTTGTCAGATGCAGCGCCTATTCTTTGGCAGTATGGAGCAATTTCAAGACTGAAAAAGGGTGAACCCATAGATTCTCTGCTTTATGGGGGATATTCTACTATCTCTCTCGGCTATGCAGGACTGTGGGAGTGTGTATATAGTCTTATCGAAAAGAAGCTTACCGAGGAAGAAGGAAAAAAGCTTGGACTTGAGATTATGAAAAAACTCAACGAATATTGCGCGAAGTGGAAAAAGGAAGAAAATATAGATTATAGTATATATGGCACACCACTTGAAAGCACAACATATAAATTTGCAAAATGTCTCCAGAAGCGCTTTGGAATCATAAAGGGAGTTACTGATAAAAACTATATAACAAACAGTTACCACGTTCACGTTACGGAAGAGATTAATGCATTTGACAAGCTAAAGCTTGAGTCTGAATTCCAGACATTATCACCCGGCGGTGCTATAAGCTATGTTGAAGTTCCGAATATGCAGGATAATATTGAAGCCGTTCTTAAGGTAATGCAGTTTATATATGATAATATTATGTATGCAGAGCTTAACACAAAAAGTGACTACTGTCAGGTTTGCGGTTATGACGGTGAAATTCAGATTGTCAGTGATGATGACGGCAAGCTTGTCTGGGAATGCCCAAATTGCCGCAACAGAGATCAGAATAAAATGAATGTTGCAAGAAGAACCTGCGGCTATATAGGCTCACAGTTCTGGAATCAGGGCAGAACACAGGAAATAAAGGAAAGAGTTCTTCACCTTTCAAATCGTATATTTGAGAACGAAAAGGCAGCTAATGAATAATAAATTCCTTTGCAATAATTTTTCGGAATATATTTTATCCAACAGGGGGCTTTTGAATGCATATAGGCGAGATAATAACCGCTGACAGTGCCAACGGCTCAGGTATCAGGTTGAGTGTGTTTGTTTCTGGATGCACCAACAGGTGTAAAGGCTGCTTTCAGCCTCAGACATGGGATTTTGAATATGGCAGACCATATACTCCCGAAACCGAAAAATTCATCCTACAGGAACTTTCAAAGAGCTATTATGACGGCTTGACTATATTGGGCGGAGAACCGTTTGAATTATCCAACCAGCGTGAAATAGTAAAGCTTATCCGCAGAGTAAGCTTTGAGCTTCCGGAAAGAAACATATGGATATATACTGGATTTACCTATGATAAGGATCTTATCCCCGGAGGGTGCCGGTATATAGAGTGTACAGACGAGATTCTCGATAATACTGATATACTTGTAGACGGACGTTTTATTGAAGAACTGAAAAATATAACGCTGAAATTCAGAGGTTCTGAAAATCAGCGGATTATTGATATGAGACAGACAAGAAAAACAGGAATGGTTGTATTGTCACCTCTTAATAATTGATACAGAAAATTTATAGCATCCCCCGTGAAGTTTATACTTCAGGAGGATGCTTTTTCATATCTCTTTTTCAGCTTCAGCAGGGATTTTTTCTCTATTCTCGAAACATATGATCTTGAAATTTTAAGCATACCAGAAACCTCTCTTTGTGTGAGTGGTTTTTTATTGTCAAGTCCGTATCTGAGCCTGATAATAAGTGCTTCACGTGGGGTAAGCGTTTCCTTTATAAACACAGACAGCTTTTCAATTTTTATTTTTGTGTCAAGTTCTTCTACGATATTATCATCAACCGCCATAATATCCGTAAGCGTCAGTGAATTTCCGTCAGCATCGGAATCAATTTCCTCATTCATTGAAATATCAAGAGCATTTTTCTTGGTGCTTCTGAAATACATCAGTATTTCATTTTCGATACACCTTGAAGCATAGCTTGAAAGCTTTATATTTTTTTCATAATTAAAGGTATTAACAGCCTTTATAAGACCTATTGTTCCTATTGAAACAAGATCGTCAGGGTCTGCGCCCGTGTTGTAATATTTTTTTACAATATGTGCTACCAACCTTAAATTATGTTCTACCAGCTTATTTCTTGCATTTATATCTCCCTCTGCAATTTTGACAAGAAGCTTCTGTTCTTCATTCTCAGAAAGCGGTTTTGGAAATGCTCCTGCACCTGTAACATGCAGAATGAATATCATTGATATTTTACTGAGCAGATCGGCTAAAATTTCAAACACGATATATCACCTCAGTAATTTTATGCAGCATTTTAGAAATATATAATATATACTGTTGAATTAATAAACAATAAAAAATTTTAAGCAAAACAATATGATGGGTGAAGAGATTGCGTCCCTGCCGGGGCAAAGGACAATACCTGACAACCCAAGAAGCGGAGCTGAAGGCGAATGCTGATTAGCTGACGGAAGTTATGCGAAGTGAAACAAAGCTGGGTACCTGTGTGGGATGTCGTGGCAAAATCCTGACAATATCTGTCATTTAAAGTGATAACAGTATAACGTATTATAAAAGCCGATGAATTTTTCGGACTTCATCGGCTTTTATGATATTCAGTTTATGATGAAACACCATCAGTGTACTTTTTACAGAAACTAAAAACAGTTGTCTGAAAAGAATACTAATCTGATATTATATTCTTACAGGTATATTTTTATACGAAAGATATTTCTTAAGCTCACCTATAGAAATTTCTCCAAAGTGGAACAAAGAAGCAGCAAGAACTGCATCCGCCTTTCCTGAGGTAAAGGCGTCATAGAAGTGTTCAAGCTTTCCTGCACCGCCCGAAGCAATAACAGGAATACCTACATTTTCTGAAACAGCCCTTGTAAGCTCAAGGTCATATCCGTTTTTAACACCGTCACAATCCATACTTGTGAGCAATATTTCACCTGATCCTCGTTTTTCCGATTCCACTGCCCATTTTACCGCATCCATTCCTGTATTAATTCTTCCTCCGTGAATATACACATCCCATCCGCTGCCGTCATCACGTCTTTTTGCGTCGATAGCTGTAACAACACATTGACTGCCGAATTTATAAGCTGCCTCGTTGATTATCTCCGGACGCTTGACTGCGGCACTGTTGACTGATACCTTGTCTGCACCTGCCCTTAAAATAGCGGTAAAGTCATCAACTGTTCTTATTCCTCCGCCTACGGTAAAGGGAATGAAAACACTGTCGGCAACTGCTCTTACAATATCAACTATAATATTTCTTGCATCACTTGAAGCAGTTATGTCGAGAAGCACAAGTTCGTCAGCACCCTCCTTGTCGTATATTTTTGCACACTCCACAGGATCACCTGCATCACGAAGATTAACAAAGCTTGTTCCCTTAACAACTCTTCCGTCCTTAACGTCAAGACAGGGGATGATTCTTTTAGCATACATATTATTTTACCTCCCGGCAATCTCTGCAAAATTTCTTAATATTTTCAAGCCTGTTTTACCGCTTTTTTCAGGATGAAACTGTGTTGCGAATATATTTTTATATTCTACTGATGCATCAATATCAACGCCATAGCTTGTTCTTGCGGCAACAACATTTTCGTCATCCGCTTTAAGGTAATATGAATGTACAAAGTATACATACGGTTCTTCTTCAATACCCTTAAATAATCCATTATGTTTTTTTATATCCAGTGAATTCCATCCCATATGAGGGATTTTGAGCTCACCGTTATTGTTTGGAATTTTTTTAATGCTGCCTTTTATAAGTCCCAGACCTTTAACTCCGGGACTTTCCTCACTTTCATCAAAAAGCAACTGTAACCCCAGACAAATTCCAAGCAGCGGCTTACCGCTTTCAATAAATTTCAATACAGCGTCCGCTGCACCTGAATGGTTCATACAGTTCATTGCATCCTCAAAAGAGCCAACTCCCGGCAATATAGCACCGTCCGCCTTCATAAGCTCATTTTCATCATTTGTTACAACACTCTTACAGCCTATAAAGTTAAGTGCTTTAACAACACTTTGAAGATTTCCTGCTCCATAATCTATAACAGCTATCATCAGTCAGTCATCTCATTTCTGTTTTATATAAACAAATTATATCATAACAAAAAATAATAATCAATGCAAAATTGCACAAGATGGCCGCATGATAGCGGCAGCAATCTGCCGCACCCAGTTCGTGTTTACGTTTGCTTGCGATCACTCAGTTTATCCAAACCAGTCATACGATGATCGCGGTTTTCCATTTCACACACTCCTTGCGTCGTGCTTTCGGAAGGGTTCTGTATAAACAGGTTGTTAATTACAAAACTCCCATAATTATTTTAAACTTACTCTTAAAACAAGCTTTAGAAAGGTGTTTATATAAAATGTAATAAGAATTTTATAACAAAACTAAAACTAAACATTATTAAATTTTTTTCAGACCATAAAAAACCAATTATAATTAGGAAAATAAAGCGAATGATAGTAAAGGGTGGTGTTCGCTATGAAGAAATATATATACTTATTTTCTGTAACAATCATTGTAATAGCAGCGTTGGTTATGCCTGGATATATATCAGATAACAGCATACAAGAGACAGAGGTTATAAAAATCACTGAAAAAAATATGGATAATACTGTGTCTGCTAACGGCAGACTTCAATACAGATCTGCAAGAAGCATAAGAACCGATAATGCCGGGATCATAGAAAATATAAGTGTTAAAAGCGGAGATGAAGTGAAAAAAGATGATCTTCTTTTTTCATATTACAGATTAGATGATGCATATTCGGCATTGATCAGCCAATATCAGAACACAGAGGGTATAGAAGCAATTTTAAGCACTTTTTCAGGACAAATTGATTCCTCAGAGCTTTTGGATGAAGCAAAAAAATACTGTACGCTTGAAAATGTATATTCAGAATATAACGGTACAGTTACCGATATATCCTGTCACACTGATGACATTGTAGAAAAAAACAGCACTGTTTTGAAAATATCAGATCAACAGGTACTTGAAGTTCCTGTGAATATAAATGAGGCATATATAAAAGAGATAGAAATTGATCAGAAGGCTGTGGTAACATTTAATGCGCTGCCGGACGAAAACTTTGAAGGCAAGGTTACAAAAATTGCAGATGAAGCCGATCAGACCAGCGGTCTTACAGGAAAGGAAACTACAGTTGAAATAACGATAACACTTGATGATAAGGAAAATGAAAACCTGCGTGTAGGCTATACAGCCGCCTGTTCCATCATAACCTCAACCGATGAAAATGTACTTGTGCTACCCTATGAACAAATAAGAACAGATGATTCCGGAGATTATGTTTTTATAGTTGAAAACAACAAAGCAAAAAAGGTGCGTATAGAAACAGGGAAGGAATACAAGGAAGGAATTCAGATAATTTCAGGACTGAAAAAGGATGAACTTGTTATAGCCGGAACAGAGGATTATTATGACGGTCAGAAAATAAAGATAAGACAGTAAACGGAGAATACTGATGCTTGATATACTTTTAAATTCAATTAAAATATTATTCAGAAAAAAAGGAAGAACACTGCTCACCCTTCTCGGAATAGTTGTAGGCGTTGCGTCTGTAATAATTATAAACAACATAAGCCGGTGCGGAAACAGTGCATTTGTAAATGAGGTGGATAATCTTGGAATGGGCGGCTTGTCAGTCACGCTGAAAAAACAATCTGCACCGCTGGCAGGGAATGAACTGAACGCAATACAAAAGCTTTCCTTTGTTGATTACGCAATGCCACTGATGTTTGAATCAACTGATGCATATATACGTGATAAAAAAAACGAGGTTTTTTTATGGGGAATAGATAAATCAGCAAAGGATGTGATAAATCTACAGCTTGTCAGGGGCAGATTTATAAATTCAGGAGATATATCATCAAATGCGAAAATATGTATGATTGACAGAACTCTTGCTTTAAGCTGCTATGGAACGGATAATGTAACAGGAAAAAAAATGATAATCAACAGCGGCAGTTCAAGCTCTGAATATAAAATAGTCGGTGTAATAAAAACAGGCAGCGGACTTATCCAGAATATGATGGGCAGCTATATTCCTAATTTTGTTTATCTTCCTTATACTACAATGCAGAATAATTTAAGCAGCAGAAATTACACACAGATAGCAGTCAAAATAAAGGATGATGTTGACAGCACAAATGCAGGCAACAGTATAATAAAAACTATTGAAAGAAATTCGGGAACAACAGGTGCATATACAGTCACAGATCTTTCCAAGCAAAAAGAAAACATCAGCAATATGATAAATATATTTTCGCTTGTACTGACGTGCGTGGGGGTTATATCACTGTTTGTTGCCGGTCTGAGTATTATGAATGTAATGCTTGTAGCGGTAACTGAGAGAACACGTGAGATAGGTATAAAAAAGGCCCTTGGAGCACCAAGAAAATATATAGTTTTTGAATTTCTTTCAGAGTCGGTTTTTTTAACTCTTATAGGATGCCTTGTCGGAATTGCGGCAGGTATGCTTGTTTCATTGGCAGGTGCATATTTAATAGGATTGACTCTTACACCTTCATTTGATATAATTCTAAACGTAATAATATTCTCTGTGTTTGTCGGGGCAGTGTTTGGAATATATCCATCATTAAAGGCAGCCTCGTTAAAGCCTGTTGATGCATTAAGATCAATCTGATGGCGGTGATAAGATGAAAGAGCGTTTTTTAACCGTTCCAAATATTCCTTACTCAAATGTCAGCTCACTTATAATATCAGACCGTTTACCGGAAATTATAAGTGAGCTTGAAAAATCAGACATAAGAGTTATCGTTTCAGAAGAACTTTCTTCTGTTAAAGGCTCTGAAAGATACCACGCGGATATGAGTTTTTGTCACACAGGAAATGATGAACTGTATTTATCCTGCAATATATCAAATCAGCTGAAATATAAACTTAAAGGTGAGGGCTTTCAGCTCACAGAAACATCTATGCCTGTCAGTGCAAGAAATCCGTATCTGAATATTTGCATTATCGGAAGGAATGTTATATGCAACAGAAAAACAGCAGAAAGTAAGCTTATAAAAAAGCTCGAGGACCAGAACTACAATATTCTGCATACTAATCAAGGTTACTCAAAGTGCTCAACGGCAGTAGTATCAGAAAATGCAGTTATAACATCAGATGATTCAATATATGAGCTTTGTGCTGCTAATCACATTGACGTATTGAAGATCGTTCCCGGACACATTCTTCTTGATGGATACCCATATGGTTTTATTGGTGGCTGCTGCACACTTATATCAAAGGATACCTTAGCATTCAGCGGAAGCATTGAATCACATCCGGATTATCTCAGTATAAAAAGTTTTGCAAAAAATCACGGAAAAATGCTGATCTCAATGTCTGATAAACCTCTGTATGACATCGGCGGAGCGGTGTTGCTCAAAGAGTTTGTGCAATAAAGTGCGCTTTTATTAGCACAATTCCGCTTAATTTTTTTGTTTTATATTATGTAAAATAAAATTGAATATTTTGTAAATTTTGAGATCTTTTCGGTGAATTCACTTGACAGGGAATAGGTTTCACGATATAATATTATCTGTCGGAGGGACTTATTACCCCTTGTAAATAATCTCTCCACAAGCTGCTTTTGGTTATCTGAAAGCAGCTTTTTTTGTGAAAATTATTTTAATTATTTGTTTAAAATATATTTTAACTGTCGCTCACACAGCACCTTTCAAAAAGCACGCCGTAAGGAATACGCGGAAGAGATAACCGCGGTCAGCGTATGGCTGGTTTGAATAAACAGAGTGACTTAAGCGTACGCAGTCGCAAATCAGGAGCGGCAGCTTACCGCCGAACACGTTCCGACACGATCATGCGGACGGAATAAACTTTGTTATTTACGTAAAAGATGATTTGTGTTATAATGAGGGTATAAATACCAATCAAGGCAGGGTGCAGAAGCGTGTGTAATTTTTCTGAACAAAATAATAATCCGGTTTTGTCTGATAATGTAAAACAAAATAAAGAGTCTGAGTTTCTGCTTAAGGGCGAAAAGCTTGAACCATTGGGCAGCGGCATAAAAATTATCGTTTCAAAAAACCACACTTTTGGAACTGATACGGTACTGCTTGCAAATTTCTCAAAACCAAAAAGAAAGGATAAGGCTTGTGAGCTTGGAACGGGCTGCGGTGCTATACCACTGATATGGAGCAGAAATGATATTCCGGGCTCTGTATCAGCAGTTGATATTCAGGATGAAGCGTGTTCAATGCTTGAGAGAAGTGTCAGACTTAACGGACTTGAAGAAAAAATCACTGTGATCAATGCTGATCTGTGTGACCTTAAGGGCAAACTGGAATTTTCAAGCTTTGATCTTGTTGTATGCAATCCGCCTTATAAAGCGGCAGGAACAGGGATAGTTAATCCGCAAAGCTCGCATAAAATTGCAAGACACGAGTTTATGTGCACAATGGACGATATTGCAAAATCGGCGTCCGGACTGCTGAATTTTTCGGGAAGACTCTGTATGTGTCAAAGACCAGAAAGACTTAGTGATCTTATATGCTCAATGAGAAAGTATAAGATTGAACCCAAGCGTCTAAGATTTGTGCAGCAAAGAATATCAAAGCCGCCTAAGCTTTTTCTTATAGAGGGCAGACGGGGAGGAAATCCTAATGGATTAATAGTAGAACCCACACTGCTCATAGAAAATGAAGATGGCAGTCTGACTGATGAAATGATAGAAATATACGGAGCATATAAGGAGGCATATCTGTAAATGAGCGGAAAGCTATATGTGGTAGGAACACCAATAGGAAATTTGTCTGATTTTTCTCCCAGAGCAATCGAAACGCTTGAACAGGCTGATTTTATAGCAGCCGAAGACACAAGAGTAACAATAAAGCTGCTGAACAGATTCGGGATAAACACACCTATGGTAAGCTATCATAAATTCAACACACACGATAAGGGAGATGAAATCTGCAACAGGATAGAAAACGGTGAAAACTGTGCTATCGTTACCGATGCAGGAATGCCGTGTATATCTGATCCCGGAGAAATGCTTGTAAAGCAATGCGCTGAAAGAGGGATAACAGTATGCGTTGTCCCCGGTCCTACAGCACTTACATCAGCACTTGCAATATCAGGTCTTTCCACAGGAAGATTCGCTTTTGAGGGTTTTCTGAGTGTGAATAAGCCGAGCAGAAGAGAGCACCTCCTTTCTCTTGTAAACGAACAAAGAACTATGATCTTTTATGAAGCTCCCCACAAGCTTTCCGCAACACTCAAGGATATGTATAAATACTTCGGAGACAGAAGGATCGCCATAGTCCGTGAGCTTACCAAAATACACGAAGAGGTTATACGTACAACTCTTTCCGAGGCTGCTGTACAATATGAAGACAGTAATTTAAAAGGCGAGTATGTGTTGATAATTGAAGGTGCAGAGAAGCCTGCAAAAACCGACAGCACGCTTGAAGAAGCTGTAGAGCTTGCATTTGAATTGGTTGAATCGGGAAACTCAATGTCTGACGCCGCAAAAGAGATTGCAAGAGTTACAGGCTTTAAAAAGGGAGAAATATATAAAAAGCTTATTGAACTTCAAAAATAAAAGACAGGGAAGGTGTTAAAAATGGAAGTGATACTCGCTTCAGCGTCACCAAGACGAAAAAAACTTTTATCAATGCTTTATGATGATTTCCGTGTGAAGGTGTCAGATATAAGGGAGCTTGTTCCGAAGGATCTGTCAGTTGACAAATGTCCGGAATATCTCGCCAGAAAAAAGGCAGAAGCGGTGTCTCAGGGTTATGAAAAATCACTTGTCATAGGCTGTGACACATCTGTTATAATTGACGGTAAGATACTCAATAAACCCAGAAGCACAAGTGATGCAAGAACAATGATGCAGCTTTTATCAGGCAGAAGTCATAAAGTTATAACAGGCTGCTGTCTTTATTATATGGGAAAATGGCACAGCTTTTCAGAGGTCACAGAGGTTGAGTTCTATCCGCTCACAGAACAGGAGATAGAAGCATATGTTGTAACTTCTGAGCCATATGATAAGGCAGGCGGATATGGAATACAAAATAGGGGTGCTCTTTTCGTTAAGGGAATAAAGGGCGACTATTATAATGTTGTCGGTCTTCCGGTTGCAAGACTGAAAAGGGAAACAGAAACTTTTATGTCACAGGATTTTACTGTAACATCAGAACCTGAAAACACAAAAAGCAAACGAAAAAAATGATTTTTTAATATATACCGCAGCTTTTGGGCATATACTATAGAGAAAATGCTCAGGAGGTGCGGTATGAAATTTTTCAGAACAGTTTCGATGATGTTATCAATATCAATAACAATGATGTTTATGCCTGTAGGAAAAGCAGAAGCGTTGTCTGATGAAGAAATAACAGCTCCGGCAGCTGTACTTGTGGATGCGGGAACAGGAAAGGTACTGTATGAGAAAAATGCCCACGAGGTGAGAGCCTGTGCGTCTATTACCAAGGTTATGACCCTGCTTTTGGTGATGGAGGCAATTGACAGCGGAAAGCTCAGCCTTAGCGACACAGTTACAACATCAGCACACGCTTCTTCAATGGGAGGCTCTGATATATGGCTCGAACCGGGAGAAACAATGACGGTTGATGAAATGGTAAAGGCAACCATTGTTGCAAGTGCAAACGACGCAGCTGTTGCTCTTGCCGAGCATATCAGCGGTACAGAGGATGAATTTGTTTCTGAAATGAACAAAAAAGCCAAAGAACTTAATATGAAAGAAACAGTATTCAAAAATTGTAACGGGCTTGATGAAGACGGACACGTCACAAGTGCATATGATGTTGCAGTTATGTCAAAAGAGCTTATAAAGCACAAGAAAATACTGGAATACAGCTGTATATGGATGGATGAACTAAGAGGTGGAAAAACACAGCTGGTAAATACAAATAAGCTTTTAAAAAGCTATAAAGGAATAACAGGGCTTAAAACGGGGACAACCTCACAGGCAGGCAGCTGTATAAGTGCAACAGCAAATCGTGACGGACTTGAGCTTATTGCTGTCGTACTCGGAAGTGCAAGCGGCAAGGAAAGATTCAGCGATGCTTCAAAGCTGCTTGACTATGGATTTGCAAATTATTCTATGTATCAGCCAAAGATTCCGGAAGAAGCAATATGTGAGATAGGCGTTAAAAACGGTATGCTTTCAAAGGTTGGTACAGCGTCTGAAATAAATGATAATATTCTTGTAGAAAAGGGCAGTGATAAAAATATCACATCCGAGATTGTTCTGCCCACAGAGCTAGAAGCTCCTGTTAAAAAGGGAGATGCTATAGGAAAAATCATATATAAAAACGGCAGCAAACAGATAGCTGAATATCTGATTGCCGCCCGGGATGATGTCAAGGAAATAAATTTCAGTGATGTATTCGGCCTTATGCTCAGAGCTCTTACCGGTTAATCGCCGAAGGTATAATTCTTTTTGTAAAGCTCAAAGCCGTACTTGAACATTTTGTGACAGTCTTCATATTTAGAATAGAGATTATCTGCATTCATTACCGAAACAATAAAGGTGTGTCCGTCCATAGTTGCAGAGGCAACAACAGATGTTCCGGCTTGATCCGTAAATCCGGTCTTTAGTCCGTCACAATATTCCGAGTAAAGACCGGAATCCCACTGTATAAGTTTGTTGGAGTTAAACCAGCTAAGCGAACCGCCTTTGATCAACTTCCATTCAGCATATGGTTTTGCACACGACTTTGCAACAATTGGTATCGACTTTGCATAAGTGCCTATTTTAACAAGGTCTATTGCAGAGGTAAAGTGGTTATCATCGTGCCAGCCGTCAGGTGTTACGTAATGTGTCTGACTTGCACCTATTTTACCGGCAGCGTCATTTACAAGCTCCATAAACACCTCAACTGCTTTTTCATTTGAAAGCTTTTTGTCATCGGCATAAATCCTTCCGCAATTTACAGCAATTGTATAAGCTGCATCATTGCCGGAGGGAAGAAGAAGTGCATCCAGAAGCATCTCAAATGTCAACTGCATACCCTGTTCAAGATATGCGATACTTGAATCCTCTCCTATAAGAGTTATCTCATCCCCGACAGTTATAACAGTGTCGGGGTCTTTTATTATCTGACTTGCAACAATAGCTGTCAAAAGCTTAGTAGTGCTTGCAGGATAACATTTTTTATCAGCATTTTTCAGATAAATAAATTCATCGGCAGTGGCGTCATAAAGTGCGATGAATTCTGCACTCGTGTTTTTATCAAGGTCATCAATAGCTTTCTTTGGAAGTCTTTTGGTATTTACCTTGAATTCATTATTTGTTTCATAAACAGGTCTGCCGTCATCAGCCTCTGACTCCTGGGAGATCTGAGGCATTTCGGTAATTGCTGCAATTGCAGAGGCTCTGTCTGCAGAGCTTCCGGATGAATCTGAGCCCTTATTGTCTGAAACAGAAATGCATGATACTGACGCAACTGTAAGCGAGAGTATGCCTATTATGCAAGAAACAGTAATTATCTTTTTCAGCATACTTTGTTTTTTATATAAATTATTTTTTTCTGATGAACCTTTCTTACATCCTACAGGATTATTTTTTAATGCCATCAAAAACATTCCCTTCCGTCCGTTTTATTCTGAATTCCACATAACAATTTACATTATATCACCGTTTCTGTCAAGAATAAAGTTACAGAAATTTATTGCGGAATTACTGCAATTTTTGTTAATATGATTTTTATTGTCATTATTTGGGTAATTAAACTAAAAAAAGTTTTTTTATTAAATTAATCTTGTTTTACTTTTTTTTAATAAATACTGAAATTCAAAGCTTTTTATGTTATTATATTCATAGACAGAATAAAGATCTGTGTTAAAGAAAAGAAAAAGAGGCTGATATTTTGAAAGGTTTTCTTGGAACGTTAGCAGGTAAAAGTGTATTTCTTGCAGAAAAACTGCTACACTATAACGCAAGCAGTTTCCCCGGAAAGCTCGTGTTAAAGCTTTTTCCGAATTATCTTAAAAAAATAAAATATCCGGAGCTTGTAATAATGGTAACAGGAAGCTGCGGAAAAGGATCAACAACAAGTATAATAGCAGAAGCACTTCGTGCCGGGGGAAAAACAGTGGCACATAATCTTGAAGGTTCCAATCTTCTTAACGGAGTTGCTTCAACGGTGATAAAAAATGTATCCTTTTCGGGAAAAATGAAACAGGATGTACTTGTTCTTGAAACAGATGAAAGATACCTCAAGTTTATCACCAGATATATAGAGCCTGATTTTCTTGTAATAAACAATATAACCCGTGATCAGCCGCCAAGACAAGGAGATTTTGATATAGTCTTTGAAGAGATCCTTAAGGCGATACCTGAAAAAACACATCTTATCGTAAACGGCGATGATCCTATAACAAGAAGGTTTTCACTTTATACAGACAATAAAATATCATATTTCGGCATTGACAGATGCTTTATGAGCTATGACACAGAGCCTGACGATGTAAGAGATCAGAACTATTGCCCCAGGTGCAATACAAGACTTGAATATAAATACCGTCATTACGGCAGTGTTGGTGATTTCAAGTGCCCGGGCTGCGGCTTTTCAAGAGATAATATTGATTATGCAGTGACCGCCGTTGATCCCGAAAGCAGAGAGATTACCATAAACAAAAGTCAGAAGCTCAACGCAAATGAGCTTATACTTTTTAATCTGTACAATATAGCTGCTGCATATTCTGTGCTAAGTCTTTCCGGAGAGGACAGTCTTAAGACTGCTGCTGCCATAAGCAAAACGCACATTCAGAACAAGATATATAAAGAAATAACAAAAAACGGCAGAAAATATACAGCACTAAACTGTAAGGCAGAAAATAATGCCACATATAATCTCGCTGTTATAAGCGCTGCACTCGACAAATCCCCTAAGACGATAGTTCTCGGGCTCAGAGAGATAAGTCGCAGATATAATTTCTTTGACCTTTCCTGGCTTTATGATATTAATTTTGAAATGCTTGTTGATGAAAACCTTGAAAATGTTGTGTGTGCAGGGCCATACAGATATGACTTTGCCGTAAGAATGATTATGGCAGGTGTTGACAAGGATAAGATAATAATACTGAATGATCTTGATAATGCCGGTGAGGTATTTGATAAACAGACTAAGGGCAATGTATACGGAATATTGAATTTTGACTATATAGATCCGTTTATAAATTCCGTCAATAAAATAGAATGAACGGAGGTTAACTGAAATGATAAAAGCGGCTCATCTTTATTATGATCTTCTTAATCTGTATGGTGACAGCGGTAACATAAAAGCACTGGAATATCATTTGAAGTCATCAGGAAATGAAGTGTCTGTTGACAGACTGAAAATGGGAGATAAAATAAATTTTTCCGCATATGATATGGTATATATCGGATCGGGAACAGAACACAACCTTATGCTTGCACTTGATGACATAATGCAGTATAGGGAGGACATTATTACTTTTAAAAAGAATGATGGTATACTTCTTGCAACCGGCAACAGTATTGAGCTTTTTGGAAAATCTATTGACAAAGGCAAAATCCAGAAACAGGCACTTTCCGTTTTTGATTTCAATGTTAAATACACAGAGCGAACGGTAAAGGACGTATGCACAAAATGCAGTCTGATAAATGAAGATATTATAGGTTTTGAAAATCACAGCGGTATATTAAGTACAGATGAAAGTATTATAATTGATAATAACTTCATTCTGACATATATAATAGGACCCATACTTGTCCGTAATCCTCAGCTTACACAATATTTCATCACTAAGCTTGCAGAAAAAAAACCGGAGGATAATATATCTGTGACCTCCGATTATTCTTATGAAACTGAGGCATATAATATTTTCAAACAGTCAATGAAAGTCTGAGCATAATCTAAACGGAGCGGCATTTAAAAATGCTGCTCTTTTTGTATAGTAATGCGGTGACAAACTTTTAATGCCATTTAGGGATTGAGCCTGTATTTAACCCCTTATAAGGGATGGTTTTGTTTTTCTGGGGCTTATTGAGACAGCCTCATGCTTATTTATTATAATTGTTATAAATGCTTGCAAATTTCAAAAGTATATGGTAAAATTGAGTAAGTTCACTTGAACTAACTTATTAAATAAAAAAAACAAGAAAGAAATCATACAAAAAGGTGATAAAAGTAATGAGAAGGCTTTCTGTTACATTGATCTCAGTATTTGCTTGCACCCTTGTATTATTATGTGTCGGATGTAAAAGTAAGGAGCATAATATACAAGATCTGCCGGAACTGCTGAAAAATAATACATTCATATATGATGAGCTTGAATCGGATGAGGGAACAGCATTATATACACTTCGTTTTACAGATAACGGCTATTATCTCAATAAGGATAACGGTACAGGAGTTATTTCATACGGTACGGCTGAAGCAAGTACCGATAAAACACTAAACTTTTCCGATGATGGCTGCATCGGGAAGGCAAGATATGCTGGAAGTTCCTTTGAAGAGCCTTATGTTATGCTTGAACTTAATAACAAAGAAATGAAATTTACACAGTCCACAGAAACAACAGAGTATGTCTATCAGTCATATCTTGGTACTTTCGAGGGTAAGATAAAAGACAAACCGGCAATTCTGGTACTTGAACGCTGGAACGAATGGTATCTTTACAGTAATGCTTCACTTACATACGGAACATATGAGATCTTTTCAGATGGTACAATCAGACTTTCTCTTTCAGACGAAAATGTGTATGAGGGCAAGCTGAATTATAAGGATGAACATAATTTCAACATAACCGATATATCATTCACACTTAGCATCAACACAGAGGAATGCAGCTTCAAATATTGCATTCCTGACGAAAAATACGACGCCGCCCACGCAATGGGAACATATACTTTATCGATATACCCTGAGAATGTATTTGAAATACACGGAATTGACGGCTATCTAAAAGCTTTAGGAACCTTAAAGAACAATGAGGTGGAATACTTCCCGAGAAAAATATCTGACTGCACAGAAAAGGATTATAAATTCAGCATAGGAAAAAATGAGGATACATATTTCTTCCCTCAGACAACACCTCTTTTGCCAAGATCTGGAAATATAGATAAGGAAACAGGTTATGCAACATACTGGAATGCCGGAACAAAGCTTGAATTCATAAAGCGTACACAAAAGGAACTTACCGCTTCTGCCCGGGAGCTTTTTCCGGAACAGAAGTTTAGCGGAAAAAATAAATTTCCTCAAAACAGCAGGGATTTGAAAACAGTTATGCCATCTATAGGAAAAGCAAAACCTCTTGTTCTGCTTATAGATTTTCCTGATCAGCATCGCCCAAGACACGTAACGGCTGAAGGGATACAAAAACTCTTATTTTCTCTTGATGAACCAGATTCACTTGCAGCATTTTATTACAGATCATCGTATGGAAGACTTACTATAGAGGGCAAAGTATACGGATGGTACAGAATGAAAGCAGAACGCAGTTCATATGAGTCCGATACAGAAATTATGAATGAGGTCATAAACTACTATATAAATGAGAAAGGCATAAATCTTTCGGACTATGATGCTGATAATAACGGAGAGGTAGATTCTCTTTATGTTCTATGGGCAGGTAATATGCAAGGCGGCAGCGATATGTGGGGCAGTGCTTACCGATCAACATGGAATGGTTCTCCCGAAGACTGGAACAGAAAAATAACAGGATATATTTTTGTTCCAGGAATCACTATCTGGTCATCAGTACCGCCTCTTGTATGCAATACAAATTCTCTTATACACGAAAGCGGACATCTGCTCGGACTTAACGACTATTATAGCTATGATACATCACAAAGAGAAAATAAAGACGGTACAGTATATACAGGTGGAGCACTTGAAGGCGGACTCGGCGGCATGGATATGATGGATACCAACATAGGAGATCATAACATATTCAGTAAATGGCTGCTTGGATGGGCTGAACCGGAAATAATAGAATATGAAGAATTGGCATCACTTGTAAAGCCAAAAACCTTTAAGATTCAGCCGTCAGCGCTCAAAGGTGATGGGGTTTTCATAAAGTTTAAAAGCTCAGACTCAATGTATACAGAATTACTGGCGATAGAAGCGGTTTCTCCTATAATTAACTTTTCGGAATATTCACGCCTGATTAATCCTGTTGTAAGAATTCTCCATATTGAAAATACAATCAGTGAAGAAAATGAAAAAGGAAATTGGCGGGGCTTCGGCTTCAAATATGATAATTCATATACAAGCACAAAGTATATAAGCATTATTGAGGCTGACGGAAAAGATGAGGTTCTTGATTATGTGCCTGAAAAGCAAGGCGATAAGCTTTCATATGAAGAAGCCGATTATTTCTCAAAAGGCAGCAAAATCACACCGTTTACATATCCGAATACAAACGCATATGACGAATACGGCAATGCAAGTATCTTTACAGGTTTGTGTATCTCAATAGACAATATAGACAGCGATGGTACAGCAACTGTGACTCTGAGCTATGAAGAGCAGCGTGATACACTCAAACTTAAGGGTATAAACCCTCAGCCTAAAAAAGTTCCGTATCAGGAAGGTGAGAACAAGGCAATTCAAGCCGAATCCGGCAGCATCATATTTGAGTATGATCATAAGCTTGAGTGGACATCTTCTGATTCAGCAAAAGAAATTGCACTTTACAGCAATAATAAGCGTATTGAAAATGTCAGCACTGCTCTTAAAGACAATAAGCTTGTAATAACACTTGGTGATAAGCCCGAAAAGGAAACATCCTATACAATTGTGATACCACACAGTATCATTTCTGTAAAGGATAATGACCATATCACTAATAATTTTAACGGAATATACGGTTTTATAATCAAGCCGTAAGGAGGAAAATGTTTTGAAAAAGATAAAGGTATTATCAATGGCTGTAACTCTTGCAGCTGTTTGTACATTATCAGCAGGCTGCATAGAAAAAGCTCCCGATAAAATAGAGCTGAAGGTATCAGAGCTTATGCTTGCAGGAACAGGTGAAGCTTACGATATTTCCAAAGAAGTAATAACCGAGGGCGGCAGTGACAGTCCAAAGCTTAAATATAAGGTATCGGATGAATCCATTGCTGTGGTAGATGATAATGGTGTGATAACTGCAAAGGGACAGGGAACAGTCGTGGTTACAGTAGCCTCGTCGGTTGACGAAGGCATTGCAGCAGCTGCTGATGTGCTCGTATATCCTTATCACAATACATATTCAGCGGTAAAATATATTGAAGCTATGGGCTGCAATATTCGCATAAGGCTGGCTCTAAATCCAGACGGCAGCTATGATTATTACCGTTATCCTATGAATGTAGCCCTCAGCGGAGGCGGTCAAATGCCCTCACTTTCTGATAAAGGAAGCTATAAGACAAGCGGCGGTAAATTCACCTTTACAGGAGACATTCTCGGAGAGTTTACAATGGACTTCAAAATTGAGGACAAAACAGCATATCTTGAAGGAGATATGCCAACAGGCGGAGCAACCACCCATATGAAGCTTATGATAAATTCAAAGGAAAGCAAGGGTGAAAACGGAACATATACCGCTTCTACTGAAACAGAGGATTGTTCAGCTGCATTACTTACACTTACCCTTAATGACGGAAAATATACGCTGAAAAACTCAGACAAAAAAGTATCCGAGGGAAGCTATACCTTTGAAAATAACAGAATAGAATTTTCTGCAAAATATGGAGTATCCTTCGGAGCAGATTACAACAAGGGCAAGGGTACTGTAGAGGGAACACTCATCCCTATAAATGCCGAAGCCGAAGAAAAAAATGTATCGGCAACTCTTACAAAACAATAAGCTCAGGAGGCAGTAATGAAAAGGAAAATACTCACACTGATAATAGCAGCATTGACAGTTTTATGCTTAGCTGCCTGCGGCAGTCAACAACCGGATAGTAAAAGTGAACAACCTGAAGTTTTATCTGAGATTGCAGGAGATTATTATATCGACCTCAGCGAGCTTGGTATGAAACTGACAATATATCTCAGGATAAATAACGACAGCAGCTTTATCTTCTCAAATACAACAGCCTTTGGAGTCAACAAAAGCTCGGGTACGATCGAAAAAACAGACGATGGATACCTTATGGTATATACGTCTGTCAACGCTGAGGATAAGTCTGTTTCTGACGGAATAACAAGCAGGTTCAGACTTCTTGAGGATAAAAGTCTTGACTTCACTGTCTGTGAAAGAATATATTACGGAACTGCAACAGCAACCACAACATCAGCCGATAATCCGTCAGCAAAGCTTATTGCCAAGGCAGTTACAGCTGATTATGTAGCCCCCTCGAACGAAAGTGATTTTCAGCCGGGTATATATACTGCGGAATACATATTGGCTGATAAGAAATACATCTGCAATGTACATTTTTTTGAAGACGACAGCTATATTATTATTCTGACTGACAACACTTCAGATGATCCATATTTCTATTCAGAAACAGGACGTTATGGTGTAAGTACAACACAGCTTGCCCTCACACCAAATGGTGGCAACCGTATTTCGTGTGATGTAATTAGCAGCGGCGAGCTTTCTGTAAGCATACCTGTTCCGGATAAAACTGATGAAAGAAAGGTAATAAAGCTTGAACTCAGTAACGAAATGCCAAAGGAAATAATGACTTTTAAAGGAAATGGTACAGTGACCGGCAGTAAAGAAGTCTTTGAAGCAGCGCTTAAGATATATTCAGACGGCAGCTTTGAAAGTATATGCGGCGGATTTGCCGAAAATGGAATCATTGCCCTTGATACTTCATACGGAAGCTTCAAGCTTTATCCTGACAATCCAACAAACAATACACAAGGTATCAATCAGGTTTCAACAGTTCCGTCCGGAAAGCTTAAACTCAATGAAAATGGAAAGATCATACTTGAAGACTTCAGAATAAGGCGGTCTGAAAGTCTTAACAGAGATAAATGTACATTTACACAGGAGGAATCATAAAATGAGATCAGCTGAAAATTTTTTTGAATGGGCATTCGATACAAGAGCAAAAACAGTTATGAAAATCTATAATGGTGAACAGATGTCAATGGAAAAGATGTTTATATCCTTCTGCTCACACGAGCCTGCATTTGTATCATATGGACCTGCCGGTCTTAATGCCAGTGTAAAGGGCGTTGGATTTATTCCCAAGGATGAGTATCTTGAAGATACACTTGAGGTGTATTTAAAGCATATAAAAACCTTCGACCCCGAGGATAAAACATACAGTCAAAGAGGTCTTGGAATACTTATCGAACAGATGTACAGCAAACAGGCAAGAAACCGAATTGACTTCACAAAGCTTGGAAGTCTGGAGCTTGCCAAAAAACAAAGCTGGGAAAATTATCAGGTTAATAAAGAAGCTGCACTGATTTTTCATCAGCCGCCTATGCTCTCATATAAGCTTAAGGGCAGGATCGAAATTTATGATGAAGAGCAGTCAGGAAAAAAAGAACTTTATCAGCAGTTTATAAATGCACAGCACGATATGTACCATACTCCCGGAGGTATGGACTTATGGAAAAAACAACCGGCATATATCTTTCATATCGAAGAAATATATGATAATTCAGCGTCAAAGGAAGGCTTCGGTACAAGACTTGAATATCATGTACCTGATAAAGAACTATGAAAAGATTAATTTCTGCAGCACTGACTATATGTCTTATGCTTGCACTCTTTGTCACCCCGGGTTGTAAAACGTCTATAGGACAAAGAAAGAACGACCAGAGTTCTACACTTTATGTGGGATATGTAGGCAGTTCATTTCCTACATCATTTATGCCGTGGCTGTCACGAGACGGAATAGCTCCTACTGTAGCAAGTATGGTTTATAATACTTTATTTTCCTATGATGATGAAAGCGGCGACTTTGAGCCGCTGATTGCAAAGAACTGGTGTTATGTCAGCCTTGACGGTGAACCGCTTACAACAGACGGAACATATGAAGGAAAAACCGATTATGCTGCGGTAGAGGAATATTATTCGGATCTTTCAGATGACTATATGGCTGTAAGAATAGAGCTTTATGACAATGTATATTGGTCAGACGGAGAACGCCTTACGGTTGAAGATGTATATTATTCCTTTGATGTTGCAACAGATAATACTTTGAGCAACCATGCCGGTGCATTGGCGTGGACTGCCGATCTTTGTCACGAATCGAACAAAGGAAAGCTTATTCGTCAGGGAATGTTTACAGCTAAGCATCCTGATCTCAGCGGTACATACCCGATAAGAGAAGGAGAAGAGGATACAGTTATGTATCTTCACGTAAACAAGATATTCGGCTCTGTAACGACGCTTTTTAATACTATACTTATTATTCCTGAGCATATTTGGAAGCCGATAGTTAGTGAGTCACAGCAGCTTAATAATAAAAATCCGCAGGGAGAATTTCTTGATCAATACAGAAACCCTGTAGGCAGCGGTGCGTGGATACTCAATACAAATGAAACAAATACGCAGATGATAGTTCTTGACAGAAATCCGGATTATCACCTTAAGGCTTCTGACGGCAGTCCGCTTTATAAAGTTGATAAAATAAAAATACTTCTTTATCTTGATTCAAACACGGCAATCTTTGCCTTGAGAAAGGGCTACATAGATATTCTCGATTCCGCTGTAAGCAGCAACTATGTCTCACTGATGGAAAAAGAGGATAATATTTATATTTCACGTTCCTCGGGCAGTGCGGTTAGTTGCCTTGTACTGAATGTCGAACCATCGTCACCTTTCGACAACGGTATAAAACTGCTGTTCAAAGACAAGTCTTTTCGCAGAGCTATTGCCCTTGCAGTTGATCAACAAGAGCTTGTTGATAAAATACTGGACGGTTCGGGAAAAACTGTATCCGCCGGACTTATTTTATCTGACAATAAGCTTTTGTATGAAGAAAAATCAGATCTTTTATCATTTCCGCTTGAGAAAAGATTAAAGATTGCCAATGAGCTGATGGATGGTCTTTATCCCCAAAAGGATGCAGACGGATACAGATTATATAACGGTAAACGTATAAGCTTTGAGCTTCTGACAGGTGCAGGTGCACAAGATACGGTATCTTATCTTCAGCGGCAGCTCAGTAAGATCGGCATAGAGCTTGTTTTCAAGGCTTCAGGCTCATCGCCCGAAACAACTTACCTTTACAGAAGTGATTTTGATATTACAACACAGGCTGTAATACTTTCAATGGCAAATGCAGATGTAATGTATCGTGCACATTTTGTAACAACGGAGCGTTCTTCAAATTATGGAAAATATTCAGATGAAGTTCTCACAAAAAAGATAGAGGAAATGCGGCACACTCTTAACCGTGACTTGAAAATAAAGCTTATAAAAGAGCTTCAGATACTCACGGCAGAAGCATATTATAAAATTCCTCTCTATTGTTCGGATGTTCTTTCTGCTGCACGAACTGACCGTTTCAGCGGTTACGTTTCTATGCCCGGGGCAACTGCATTCAATAACGAAACCTTAAAGAATCTCAAAATGGTTGGAGTGTCTTAATATCATATGAGTAAGATTTATGTGATCAAACGGATATTATATACAGTTCTGGTATTTTTTATTGTTGTAACTCTTTGCTTTTTCATACCTCGTATGGGAGTTGACGATCCCTGTGCACGTTATTATCCTGCACAGGGCAATATGAGTGATGAAAGCTATGAAACTATCAAGGAGCTTACACGTCAGCAATACGGACTTGACGGCTCAACCTGGTCACAATACACACGATACATTAATAATCTTATACACGGTGATCTTGGAACATCATACCGTGCGGGCTCGCCAAAGGTTATGGATCTTATTGCAGACCGTCTTCCTTGGACATTGGTGCTTTCAGTTTCAAGTATGGTACTTTGTTTTTTCTTCGGAGTTATTATCGGAACACACTGTGCAGTTAAAAGAGGCGGATGGCAGGACAGAGCACTTATGAATGCGTCAACAATAACAACAGCTGTTCCGTCCTTCTTCATAGCACTGCTGCTTACTTTTTTTCTTGGCTTTCAGTGGGAGATATTTCCTGCATATACCGACCAGAATCTTGTTTCATCCTTTGACTGGAGTTTAGAAAGTATGGGTGCTGTAGCATATAATGCAGCACTGCCTGTATTAAGCACAATGCTCGGAGGTATAATATCAAATGCACAATCTGTACGCAACAGTGTTATATCGGCTGCCAGAGAAAATTTTGCTGTAACAGCAAAAGCAAAGGGTATTACAAACAGAGGCGTTCTCTATAAACACGTATTGAGAAATGCACTTCTACCAATAGTAACAGGGCTTGGAATGAGTCTTTCCGGACTAATAGGAGGTTCTGTTGTAATAGAGCAGATATTCAACTGGCACGGAATGGGTACCCTCTATCTTGAAGCCAATAATACAAACGATTATCCACTTATGATGGGAATTATGATATTAATATCAGCTTTTGCACTTGCCGCAAATCTTATAACCGATCTGTGCTATGGACTTCTTGATCCAAGAGTTACACTGGGGGAAAAAGTATGAGCTTGATAAAAGGAATGTTTATCGGAATATGGAATTTTCTTAAAAAAATATGGGATGACAAACAGGGCAGAACAGGACTTATAATTGCAGCTTTTCTTGCTCTTGTTGCGATATTTGCTCCGCTGCTCACACCATATGATCCATATGATGTGGCAATGCGTGATGATAAGGGGCTTTCTCCTAGCCTCGAGCATATTTTGGGTACATCTATTACAACAGGTCAGGATATTTTCAGTATGCTTATATATGGTACAAGAGTATCCCTGAGCGTAGGACTTATAACAGGACTGGCAATAGCCTTTCTGGGAACAGCTTTGGGTGTAGCGGCAGGTTATATCGGTGGAATAGTCGATATGGTACTTATGCGTATTGTTGATGTTATGATCGTTATTCCTACTCTTCCACTGACAATACTTATTACAAATATTTTTGGTAAAAGCTATGTTGTAATTGTTCTTGTATTTGTATTATTCGGCTGGACAGGACTTGCAAGAACAGTTCGTTCTCAGGTGCTTCAGATAAAAAATACAGATTATGTAAAAGCAGCTGAGTTAAGCGGAGGCAGTAAGGGATATATTATGCTGCACCATATTATGCCGGCAGTATCTCATCTTGTTGTAATAAGTACTGCACTCACGTGTGCAGGTATTATGATAGCAGAGGCCGGACTGAGCTTTCTTGGACTTGGAAATCCAACGGCAATAAGTTGGGGAAAAATGCTTGCTGACGCACAGAGCGGCGGTTCAATGCTTTTTGGACAGTGGTGGACAATCATAGCACCGGGCATCGGCATATTCCTTTCAGTTTTCTCGTTTATGCGAATCGGTCTTGCCATCGAGGGAATACTTAATCCAAGAATGAAAAAAAGCGGTGACGCAAGAAAATTGTGGAAGCATATGAATCACCGTTATCTTGATGAGGTTCTCAGGTCAATGGAGGACACAGTATGAACAAAGTTCTTGAAATAAAAAATCTCAAAATTGCCTTTGCAGGACATAACGGCATTATAAGGGCTGTTGAAGGAATAAATATAAATATAAACAAGGGTGAATGTCTGGCTGTGGTAGGGGAAAGCGGATGCGGAAAAAGCGTCACAGGACTTGCTGCTATGAAGCTGATAGACACCTCAGGCGCAGTTGTAAGAACAGATAAGCATATTTTATGCGGAAAGGATGTTTCGGATCTGACTGACAGGGAAATGGCAGATATAAGAGGACGAAAAGTTTCAATGATATTTCAGGATGCACTTTCGGCCCTTGATCCTGTTATGACTGTCGGAAAGCAAATAGACGAGATATATTTTCGTCATTTCAGACTTTCAAAAAAGGAAGCCAAAAAAAAATCAATAGAAGCACTGGCGGCAGTCGGCATTCCCGATCCTCAGTTAAGATACCGCAGTTTTCCTCACGAACTTTCGGGCGGTATGCGTCAAAGGGTACTCATTGCAATGGCATTTGCCTGTGATCCTGAGCTCATAATAGCAGACGAACCAACAACGGCACTTGATGTAACAATACAGGCTCAGATACTGCAGCTTCTAAAAAGCCTTCAAAAGGAGCACAATACAGCACTTATGATAATATCACACGACCTCAGCGTCGTTGCAAATATGGCAGATAGAATTGCTGTTATGTACAGCGGAAAAATTGTGGAGCAGGCAGCTGCCGATGAGCTGATAAGCTCACCACAGCATCCATATACAAAAGGACTTTTATCTGCTGTTGTAAAAATCAACGATACAAAAGGGCAATTTACACAAATCCCCGGCAGTCTTCCTGATCCTGCTGCCAAGCCCGACGGCTGTTATTTTTACCCAAGGTGCTCTCAGCTTAAAAATATTTGTAAAACAGAAAAGCCTTTTTTAAGGGAAATATCAGACACACATTACGTCCGTTGTCATAACTGCGGAGGTGAGTGTAATGGCTGAAGAGAAAAATATCATAATGCGAACAGAAAACCTTGAAATACGTTTTCCGCTGAAAAAGAACACGATCTTTTTAAAGCGTAAGTATGTTCACGCAGTATCAGATGTATCCGTTGAGATATTTGAAGGTGAAACCTTCGGCCTTGTCGGAGAAAGCGGATGTGGAAAATCTACATTTGCCAATGCTACACTAGGTTTTTTAAAGCCTTCGGGCGGAAAGATATTTTTTCGTGACGAAGAGCTTGATGTAAAAAACAAGCACAAGCTTAGGCTGCAAAGAAACGATATGCAAAAAATTTTTCAGGATCCATCAACCTCTCTTAATCCTCGTTTTACCGTTGAGCAAACTATAGGCGAACCGTTAAGGATAAGAGGCGGCAGCAGCCGCAATGAACAAAAGGAAATGATAGCAGACATGCTTAAAAAAGTCGGCTTATCAGAAAACGATATGAAAAGAAATGTATCAGATTTTTCGGGAGGACAAAAACAAAGAATAGCAATAGCAAGAGCACTTATACTCAAGCCGCGTTATCTTGTTTGTGATGAGCCTGTAAGTGCTTTAGATGTATCAGTTCATGCACAGATATTAAATTTGCTTATGGATCTGCAGGGACAGCTTGGAATTACTTATCTTTTCATTTCACATAATCTCGCATCTGTAAGAAAACTGTGTGACAGAATAGCTATAATGTATCTCGGAAGAATAGTTGAATGCGGCAGCTCACAGGCAATTTTTTCAAATCCGCTGCATCCGTATACAATGGCACTTATATCGGCTGTTCTTGATACATCTTCGGATTCCGGCAGTAAAAGGATTGTGCTCAGGGGTGATGCGGCAAGTCCAATAGATATTCCCGAAGGCTGCGCTTTTTTTCAAAGGTGTCCTTTTGCAAAAGAAGACTGCAAAAAGCTTTCCTGTGAGCTTAAGGAATATGAAAAGGATCATTTTGCTGCGTGTCCGTTTATAAATAAAAAATAAGGTGGCTTAACTTATGAAAAGAAATTCATCAAAAAAGACAATATCAATAATATTTGCTGCAATGCTGTCAATATGTCTTATAGTCTCAGGCTGCAGCAATCCATCAGGAGAAGGATCATCGGTAATCAGCAATATGTCTGCATCCTCACAAGCTGAAAATACCTCAGAGAATCAGGTTAGTTCAGAGGATTATTCAAGTCTTGCTGGCATTTATAATACAAAAATTGATATGACAGAAACACAAAGTGTACAGCTCTATCTTAAAATATTTGATGACGGCAGCTTTGTATTTTCAAGAGATACCAATTTCAAGACAAATGAAAAGGGGGCAGGCGTTATCGGTAAAGATTCTGATAATAAGGATGTGTTTATATACACTGTTATCAACGCAAAGAATATTGAAAAGGGAGAATGTACTGCTTCTTATATGGTAAATGAAAACGGAGATATACAATTCACATCTCCTATGTGGTTCGGAAGTACAAAACCTAAACTCACAGGTGAAGACGGTAACGTTACATATCCGTGTTTTGTAAAGTATGATACGTCAAAAGCAGAAAATTCAGAACTATCAGCCAACTCTCAGGTATCAGTTAAAGAAACCTCTGAACAAAGAAAGGAAAGCTCAATTGAAAAGACATCAGGTAATGAACAATCAAAGAAATCTTCTTCTGTACCGTCAGAGCCTTCAAAGCAGTCTTCAGCTGTTCGGGAAAATTCAGATACAGCAACCACAGTTCAGGAAAGTTCTGTAATTGAAGTAACAACAGAACCGTCAGTCCAAAAACCTACTGTACAGGAAACGCGTTCACAGCAGGCATCCAGACTTCAAAGCTCTATTAATTCACAACCTTTACAGTCAAGTATTCCTTCTGAAATACATAAATCAGAAGAAAGTTCTAAGCCTTCACAGCAATCTTCACAGACTCAGCCATCTGTAAATCCGTCCGGTTCTTCGGCAGAAGCATCCAAGGAGCAGAGCAAGGAAGAAACTTTACAGCCTTTCAAAGAGGGTGCATATCACGGCACACTCAGTAAATATGTTGATGCTATGAACAGTAATGTAAAATATAACATAGATATACAGTTCAAGGATGGAAAATACAATTATACAGTCAATATAAATCTTTCGGGAGCAATGGAACATACTTCCACAGAAAGTTACAACGGAACATATAAGGTTACCGGAGATACAATGTCACTGACAGGCAAACTGTCATCGGGAAAAATATATGGTTCATCTGTAACCCTTACAGGTTATCTGTCAAGCTTTGCTTCACAGGAAGAAACCGTGACGTTGTTTCAATAAGGTCATTAAACGGTGAAAACCGTTTTTATGATAAATAAATCAGAAAAGGAGATAAGAAAATGTCCAAGGTATTAAAGAACAAGGCTTTGTCACTTGTACTTTGTCTGGCTGTTCTGATAAGCTGCTTCGGGACTGTTGGTGCATTTATAACATCAGCTGCCCCCAGTTTTACAGACAACCTCAAGTCAGGCAAATATGAGCTGAAAGCAGAGTATTATCCGGAAGAAGCATTTATGAAAATGCCTGCGATAATAACTATCGACACAGAAGCCAAGACATTCAACACACAAGATGCCAGAGAGGGTAAAGACCTCGCTAACAAAGGCTTCGGCAGCTATAGTTTTGACGAGGCAACAGGTGTATACACAGTAACATACATTGCTGATACACGAGAGGGTACTACAACAACCTTCACATATTCCGATAATGCTATCACCTTCACAAGCCCGATGATGTTCGGGATGGCAATGATGAACATTACTGACGATGACGGCAACTTCATACCTTATACAGCTAAGCTTGAAGAAGATAAGCCGGATGATGAACCTGCTGTAAATCCTCAGTTTGACAAGCCTTATAAGGGTACAACAAATGATGACAGTACGGGTGTGCTCCGTGTATATGAGTCAGAAATAATATTCAGTGAAGACGGAACATATGAATACAAAACTCATCTTTCATATCCGGATTATCCTGACATAGGCACATATAACTGGTCAAAATCAGGTAAATGGACTGCTTCCGGCAACAAGCTTACACTTTCTGAGTCTGCATCTGATATACGCTCAACAGTTGACAACGACAATCAGATAACTCTTAATCACACACCTTATTCCGGACGTGACTCAATTAAAATGATACTTACAATTAAGTCTGATGTACCCTCTCCGATAGATTCTGATTTCAAAGAGGGTACATATGAAGGTTCCTTTGAAAAGCAGGCTATGAGCGGCGTTGGTATCAACTATGACATTTCAGCTTCATTCAAGGACGGCAAATACAGCTATGATGTACGTGTTCAGCTTACAAACGGAGAATACGATAATCAGGACAGCACAAAAACAGGAACATATAAAATTGAAGACAATAAGCTGATCTTTGACGGCGGAAACATTGAGAATGCCGAAATAACAGGCGAAGGTATGCTTAAACTTTATGGTACGCTTTCTTCATTTGCATTTGCTCCTGATTATGCAGATGTCATCTGGGTATCTGATAAAGGTCCGGATGACGAAAAACCCATACACGATGACCAAAACAATATTTATGCATTTACATCCATATCTGCATATGATTTCACATACGGAGAGGCACAGAAGCTTACTATTGTTTGTGAAGGTCCTTTTGCAGACTTTACAGATGTACTTGTTGATGGAATAAAGCTTGATTCATCATATTACAGTGCCGAAGAAGGCTCAACAAAAATTGTAATTTCAGATGAATTTATGTCATCACTTGAAATAGGCAAGCACTACATTACTTTAGCATATACAAACGGCAGCAGTAATCAGCTTGTTATACGTACAGCAAAGGCTGAGGGAAGTTATACCGATGAGCTTAAGTCAGGCAATTATGAACTTAAGCTTGATGATTTTGACGACAGCGTAGGTGTTCATCGTCATCCCTGCATAATAACCATAGATACCGAAGGTATGACCTTCATAATTCACGACACAAATGATGAAATCACAAATAAAGGCTCGGGTACTATAAGCTTTGACAGTGCAACAGGCGAATATACTATGAACTATATAGCAGGCGGTCCTGAAACGCAGACTGATCCTACAAGTACATTTGTATTTGACTCTGATTGTCTTGTATTCAGAACGCCTCTCAAACTTGGCAGATCAATGATGAATATTAGAGACGAAAACGGCAAGTTCATAAGCTATACAGCAGTCCTCATATCAGAAGAATATGATGAATACGCTAATAAACTGAAATCAGGAAGCTATGAGCTTACAGAAGAAAGCTATGATGCTTCTGCGTTTATGAAAGTTCCTGCAATAATAACCATTGATACCGAAAATAAGACCTTTGCGATCACTGATAACCGTGAAGCAACAAAGGGCGAGCCTAAAGGCTCAGGATATTATGAATTTAATGCAGTAACAGGTGTATATACAATGACTTATACATCCGGCATTGCAGAAGGCAGAATAGGTTCAACTGCAACCTTTGTATACAGTGATGATTCAATAACATTCACAAGTCCTATGCTCTTTGGCAGTGCTATGATGAACATCACAGATGAAGACGGTAACTTTATACCATATACAGCAAAGCTTATGAATGGTGAAGAAAAACCTGATCCCGAACCTGAGCAGCCTGTATACATTATCCTTAACGGAGCTGACGGTACGGTGGCATTCGGTGCACCGATCGAATATCGTGTCCGTTGCAGCGGTCCTGTTGATAAGTTTACAGGACTTTATATGGATGATGTACTAATATCAATATCAGATTATACGGTAAGTGAAGGTTCAACAATAGTTGTACTTTCACCGAGCTATATGCAGAACTTGTCAGAGGGCATACATACTCTCAGCTTTGCTTATACCGACGGTACTGCACAGACAACCATCACTGTAAAAAATGCTTCAGGCAGCAGTGAAGAGCCTGATAATACCAACAATAGTATTAATGATAATCAGATCGGCAATAACGGGCAGCAGCCAACAACCAACAATAACAGCGGATCAGAACAGCAGCAGACAAACAACAATGCTGAAAGCAGCGGAAAAACAGAAAATAACGTTCCTGAGAACAATACTTCATCAAATGTAGTTTCGACAGGTGATTCCTTCACTTTTGTAATTCCTGCAATAATGCTCATAAGCTTTTCAGCAGTCGTAATATGCTTTAGAAAAAGAAAAACTGATTCCGAATAATAGTGCTTCTTAATGCACTTTCAACCGGCTTGATGAAATGTCAAGCCGGTTTTCGTTTTTTTAAAAAATGCACAGAATAATTTGTATTATCGGAATAAATGTGGTATAATGCATTTAACTTCATTTTTAAATTATAATAACAGGAGGTAGAATATGTTTGATAAACGATTGATGAAAATGTGCCCTGAAAGCAGAAAATATATTATCGGTAATATTATTCTACAATGGCTTGAGCTGTGCCTTAATGCAACAATGATAATAACGATAGCATATTCGTTAGAAAAGCTTTATCTCAGGGAATGGAGTATGGCTGATATGACATTTCCTTTTGTAATAATAGCTTCAACTATCATACTGCGCTTCTTCACAACTCATTTTGCAGCCCGTATGAGCTATCTTGCGTCAAAAACCGTAAAACGTGTTATGAGGAAAAAAATATATGCTAAACTGCTTAAATTTGGCAGCTCATACCGTGAACACGTAACCACCGCAGAGCTTGTTCAGGAATCCGTTGAGGGTGTAGATCAGCTTGAAAGCTATTTCGGATTATATATGCCTCAATTCTTTTATGCATTTATAGCACCACTTTGTTTGTTTTTCCTTTTCGGATTTGGAGGTTCGTGGACTGTTGCAACGGTTCTTCTTATATGTGTTCCGCTTATACCAGGGGCAATAATCGTTGTACAAAAGATCGACAAAAAAATCCTCGCAAAATACTGGGGACAGTATACACAGCTTGGAAGTACCTTTCTTGAAAATCTTCAGGGTATGACAACTCTGAAAACCTATAGTGCAGATGAATATAAAAATATACAGATGAATAAGGAATCAGAACATTTTCGCAAGGTTACAATGAAGGTTCTGACAATGCAGCTCAATTCAGTTACAATTATGGATTTTGTCGCTTATGGAGGTGCAGCACTCGGTATACTGCTTGCTGTTCAGAGCTTTATTAACGGCGGCATAGGCATCACATCCTGTATATTTATGATACTTCTTTCAGCGGATTTCTTCCTTCCTATGAGAAGGCTCGGCAGTTATTTTCATGTTGCAATGAACGGCATGGCAGCCAGTGATAAAATATTCAGATTTCTTAACGAAGAAGAGAAGGCTGAAAAAACAGAAAAAGCTTCACAAGGAGATATTGTTCTTGATGATGTTTGCTTCTCATATGACAAGGAACGTGAAATTCTTCACAATGTAAATATAACTGTTCCCGAAAATAAATTCATTGCCATAGTAGGCGAATCCGGAAGTGGAAAGTCCACTGTGTCTTCACTGATAATGGGAAGAAACAAGCCGGACAGTGGTAAAATAACCATTAAAGATGTTATGATCGATAATATTTCAGAAAAAAGCCTGATGAAGCATATTACATATATCGGCTTCGGAAGTGTGTTCTTCAAGGGAACTGTAAGGGAAAATCTTTTGCTGGGGGATAAGTCTGCCGATGATAAGAAGCTCTGGAGAGTACTTGAGGATTGCAGTATTGCGGAATTTTTCAGAACACAGAACGGACTTGATACACGACTTAACGAAAATGCAGATAATCTTTCCGGCGGACAAAAACAGCGTCTTGCACTTGCACGGGCAATACTTCACGATTCACCTGTATATATATTTGATGAAGCAACCAGTAATATAGATATTGAAAGCGAAGAGGCTGTTCTTGAACAAATACATAAGCTTGTAAAACGCAAGACAGTCATAATGATCTCACATCGTCTTGCAAATGTAACAAAGGCCGACCGCATCTATTGTATGGAAAACGGATATACAGTTGAAAGCGGTACTCACAGTGAACTTCTTGACAAAGGCGGAGTGTATTCAGGCTTATGGAAAACTCAGGCAGAGCTCGAGAAATATGGAAAGGAGATGAAGTAATATGAAAAAGCAGAGTAAGCTGAGAGTTCTTCTCAGAATGATAAAGCTGGTGAAACCGCTTACAGGATTTATGATCCTTGCAGTAATTATGGGAACACTCGGATTCCTTTGTGCACAATTTATACCGATACTCGGTGCTTTTGCTGTTTCATATGGTCTTAAATTCAATATCCCATTTGATATAAGCTTTGTTTTTGCAGGACTGATAGTGCTCGCACTTCTCAGGGCATTCCTTCGTTATACCGAGCAGAGAACAAACCACTATATAGCTTTTACACTTCTTGCTATAATACGTGACAAGGTATTTAAAGCTCTCAGACGTCTTTGTCCTGCAAAACTTGAAGGCAAAGATAAAGGAGATCTTATTTCCCTTATAACTTCTGACGTAGAACTTCTTGAGGTATTCTATGCACATACAATATCTCCTATATGCATAGCATTTCTTACAGAAACAATAATGTGCTTGTTTATCAGCTCGTATCATTGGAGTCTTGGTCTGCTGGCATTGTGTGCATTCGTAAGCGTAGGTATCATACTTCCGCTTATAATATCAAAACGCAGCGGTACACTTGGTGACAAACTCAGAGGTCAGTCAGGAGAGCTTGCTGCTTATATGCTCGAAAATATCAGAGGAATTGATGAAACTGTACAGTATGATACAGGCGATGAACGTCTGAAAAAGCTGACGGATAAAACGGATGAACTTTCTGAAAATCAGGGAAGACTTAAGGCAACACCGCATAATTGCGAAGTCATTGAAAATATGATATAATAAAAACATGAACAGACAGATGACACTGGCAGAAATGAATGATGAGTTT
>CADACB010000014.1 GCA_902786345.1 uncultured Ruminococcus sp.
CCGGACACCTTGATTAAAAGTCAAGTGCTCTGCCAACTGAGCTAATGAGTCATAAAATTTACTGGCTGGGATGGCTGGATTTGAACCAGCGATGACGGAGTCAAAGTCCGTTGCCTTAACCGCTAGGCGACACCCCATTGTTGCTTGAAAATTCACACAGCCAAAAGCTGTGTGAAAACAAGAATTAAGTGGGGTGGGTAATCGGATTCGAACCGACGATCTCCAGTGCCACAAACTGGCGCTTTAACCAGCTAAGCTATACCCACCATCTGAAGCGCGCCAAAAGGGACTCGAACCCCTGACCTACTGCTTAGAAGGCAGTTGCTCTATCCAGCTGAGCTATTGGCGCAAGTGGAGCGGGTGATGGGAATCGAACCCACACAACCAGCTTGGAAGGCTGGGGTTCTACCACTGAACTACACCCGCATATCAGCGACATATAGAATAATACCACATTACCCTGAATTTGTCAAGTCTTTTTTTTAATTTATTTTATATTTATTTTTTCAGATCAATTAAGCTTTCATAATCTGCTAAAAAAGCCGGGGATTCTTAAAAGAACCCCCGATAGTCAGCATAAACATCACATTCAAAGAACTTTAATCCTTTGGTTCAAGAAGGCCATAGGTGTTACCCTTACGTTTATATACAACATTTATTTCATTAGTTGTGCTGTTACGGAACATAAAGAACTCGTGTCCGATAAGGTTCATCTGGAGTATAGCCTCTTCAACACTCAAAGGCTTTACAGAAAAGCTTTTTGTACGAACAACAGCATAATCCTCATCAAAAAGCGCTTCATCATCCTCTTCAGACTCTTCTGAAAAATACTGATTAAAGGATTCAGATTTCATTTTTTTGCTGAGCTTTGTTTTATTTTTTCTGATCTGTCCTCCCAATATATCTACAACTGCGTCAAGTGCGTCATTCATTTCGAGTGCTGTACTTTCTGCACGATATGTCATTCCATCATCTCTTATTGTAACCTCAACTGTTTGTCTGTTTTTTTCAAGAGTCACGGTTACTGTAGCTTCTGCACTCTCTGAATAAATTTTTTCAAACTTGCCCAGTTTTTTGTATACACGCTCCTTGAAATTATCTTTTAGATTAACTTTTCTGCCTATTATGTTGTATTTCATAAGCCGAACCTCCTTAAGGTTTGATAATCTCATTTCTGAGATTAAGATTATTATAACACAATAAACAAAAAATTCCAATAGTTTATCAAAAAATCATATAAGAATTTTAGCTTTTAATTTTATACATTATCACAAAAATAATTTTTTTCCAATATTCCGTCAACGATAACAGCTTTTGGGAAGTTAAGAATATCAATCGGATCTCCGGAAAAAATTACCATATCCGCATCTTTTCCTGTTTCAAGAGAACCAACCCGATCATCAATACCGCATATCTGTGCAGGATTGATTGTAACCGCTCTGATGGCTTCTTCCCTATCCATTCCATATTTAACTGCAACAGCCGCACACAAAAGAAGATATTGTATGGGTGTTTCAGGATGATCAGTTATTATCGCTGTTTTTATTCCGTTTGATGATAAAATATTAGGCGCACAAGGGCTTTGATTTTTCAATTCCGGCTTGCTCCGGTCTGTCAGTATAGGACCGCTCAATATACCTGAAAAATTTTCTTCAAGAAGCTCATCACAAATCATATGTGCCTCTGTTGCGTGTACAAGAACATATTCAATATCAAATTCCTTTGAAATCCTTATTGCCGTAAAAATATCATCAGCTCTGTGAACGTGAAAATGAGCCGGAATTTCCTTTTTGAATAGAGGTATAAGCGCCTCGTTTTTTATATCATATTCAGGCTCGTCAAAATTTTCTTTATCCCTTTCATAATTACATTTATCTTTATAATATTTTCTTCCTTTTGAGAGTATTTCCCGAATAAGCGCAGCCGTTGCCATTCTTGTAACGGGCGTCTGCTCCTTATCATTATAAGTTGATTTCGGATTTTCTCCAAGCGCAAATTTTATACCTACAGGAGCTTTTACAATCATTTTATCAATTCGTTTTCCGTATGTTTTTATAGCAGCCGCCTGACCTGCAACAGGATCTGCGCTTCCCGGACCGGTTATAACTGTTGTAATTCCTGACGACAGTGCCTCATAAAAATATCCGTCCATCGGATTAATTGAATCTATCGCTCTTAACTGAGGCATAACAGGGTCGGTGTCTTCATTTCCGTCATCACCTTCAAACGTCAGTGAATCTCCGAACATTCCAAGATGTGTATGCGCGTCAACAAAGCCCGGATATAGCGGTAAATTTTCTGCGTCGAATATCTCTGAGGATATGTGAGTCAGCTCCTTCATATCACCTATATCTTTTATTTTACCGTCATAATATTCTATATATCCGTTTTTTATAACTGTATTATTCTCATCCATTGTATGGATCTCAGCATTAATTATAATCATTTAATAATTCCTCCTTTTTAAGGTTTTTATTATTATAACAAAAGGAGCCGCGCGCAACGACTCCTTAAATACTGTTATTTCTGAAAATTGCCGCGTCTTGACGAACCTCTTCTTGACTCGTTTGCACGCTTGAGGTTAGATATTTTTTCATCGCTTGTCTGTTTAAACTTTGAAAGCATATCCTCAAAGCTTGACGGTTCTGAGCTTCTCTGAGGCTGCCACTCATAGCCTGAGGAACTGCGCTGTCTGTGTGAAGAAGACGCGCCGCGGTTCTGACGATTATTATTTGAATTTTGTTGGGGAAGAGCTTTTTTTATTGACAGGCTGATCTTTCCGTCATCTCCGATACTCAGTATCTTAACCTTTACAGACTGTCCTTCTGTAAGATGATCCTTAATATCGTTAACAAATGTTGGTGCAACCTCGGAAATATGTACCATTCCGGTCTTTCCATCTTCAAGATCAACAAATGCACCAAACTTTGTAATTCCTGAAACCTTGCCCTCTACTATCATTCCTACCTCAAGACTCATACTGTATACGCTTTCTCCTCTCAGTTACCGGCAATGTTAATAAATACAACTTCACCGCTTTTAACATAATCCAAATTCTCCCGCGCAATCTTTTCGATATAATCCGAAAAAGAGTCGAGATCATTTTTTTCTGCAGCATCGGCAACACTTTTCATTTCGTCAAGCTTTATGTTCTGAATTTTTATCCGGTTATCAAGATCAGAAAGCTCTTCCTTTGCCTTTCTGATCTTAACATTCTGATCTACTATGGTAACAGCTACATAGATAATAAAAGCAACCACTGCAATGCATAATATCCAATTGGTTTTTCTTTTTATCCTTTTTGTTTTAACTGCTTTTTCTTTTTTTTGAGCCAAGGCAGATCACCTTCTTTCACTATTCGACAACAAAACCGATACAACAACTTTATTATACAACATTCTACAGTTATATTTCAAGAGAAAAATCACCATTTTTTTATTTTTTTTGCTGATTGAAGAATGTTTTTTAATCTGATTCTGAACGCAGTTGTACACCTGCCGTAAACTTTCATAACAGGATCATATACAAAATGATAAGCGCTGACAAGAAACGAATAAATCATATCGGAAAACCTTTTTATAAGTCTTCCGACAGTCAGATATAAAACCGTGAATGAAATAATTTGTGCTAAAACAGAATACGCCCGGATATTTCCGGATGTTTGTGACAGCGAAAAAAGAAAGTTGAGAACAGTTACAGCTGCCATAAATAATATATCGCCTGCAAATAATCCTAGTCTGCCCGGGGGAATCATTATTCTTATAATTGTGAGGGCAATATAAAGCAAAAAGATAATTGCCCCAAGCACAAACGAATATAAAAACGCAGAGGTCTGCTGATAAATTGTTATCTCCAAATTATCACCTATTTAAAAAGCTTTGAAAAGAATCCGCCCTCGGTCTGTCTTGATTCGGAATATACCATTGAATCTATCTCTCCATCCAGATTTAGTTCTCCTGATTCACGGCTGAAATCGCTTATATGCAAGCCCTCTCCTTTTATACACAGATCTCCAAGCTCTGTTATCAGATTCACACACTGCTCATCAAAGCCTGAAACGTCTTTAACACCGGACACAGACATCTGTTTTCTGTTTTCAAGTATCATACTATGTTTTTTTGATATTGTACTGACTGGTTCATTTGCCAAAGCTACCGCTCCTTATCTGATATACTTATATTTATTTTTATTCATAGATAAGGCATTATATTCATAAACCTGTCCGCAATTTTACTGTTTTGTATCGGTTATAAGCTTATACATAAGACCTGCGTCTTCTTTTTTGGCATATTCGTTTATTCCTGTAACTTCTGCCTTTATAGGGTGTGCGCCAAGGCTTATCTCAAGAATATCCCCCATTTTGACATCATATGACGCTCTTGCAGGCTTACCGTTTACAATAACCCTTCCCGCATCACACGCTTCATTGGCAACCGTTCTTCTTTTTATTATTCTTGAAACCTTAAGATATTTATCAAGTCTCATATTTAACCCCCTTAAATAAAAAGAAACCGAACATTTCTGTCGGCTTCTTTTATATAATTTATTATTTATCAACAGCATCCTTAAATGCCTTGCCTGCCTTGAATACAGGAACCTTTGAAGCTGGAATTGTTATCTTTTCTTTTGTCTGAGGATTAACGCCTGTTCTTTCGCTTCTTTCGTGGCGCTCGAATGTACCAAAGCCAACAATACGGATCTCTTCGCCATTTGCAACATTCTCTACGATTGTATCGAGAACAGCAGCAACTGCCTTTTCAGCATCCTTTCTGGAAATTTCCGCTTTCTGTGCTACAGCAGCAATTAGTTCTGTTTTTTTCATTTTTCTTTTCCTCCGTTTGTTTTTTCTTATTTTGAAATTTCATTCCAAAGACTTTTTATAGCTTCGGAATCAGATTTCTGTATATCAATGCCTTTCTCATCAGCCAGAGCTTCAAGTCTCTTGAACTGTGCAATAAAATTATCACAGGCATCATACAGTGATTTTTCGCAGTCAGTTTTCAGAAAGCCTGACAAGCCGGATATACTGAACAGCAATTCACCGATTTTCTTGTCATATTCTTCTGTTTTGCTTTCTGATATAAGGCGTTTAAGTTCATCAAGTCTTGACTGAGCGAGCTCAATTGCCTGTTCGGCGCTGTCAAGCCTGAGTCCGCCCCTGTCGGCCTTTTTCCACAGCTTTTTGCTTCTCATCAGCGACGGCAGTGCTTTTGAAACGCTTTCCATTGCTTCTCCGGTACCGGTCTGAGATTTTGACTGCATTTTGATCTCATCCCAGTTTTTAAGAACCTCATCAGGGGTATCCGCTTTTACATCGCCGAAAACGTGAGGATGTCTTAATATCATTTTTTTACATACGTCATCAGCTGCATCATCAAGTGTAAAACTGTTCTGTTCTTCCTCAAGAACACAGTGAAATACAACCTGCAGCAATACATCCCCCAGTTCCTCGCGAAGGTGTTCTGTGTCATTTTCATCAATAGCTTCTACGGCTTCATATACCTCTTCGATGAAATCCGAACGAATAGTCTGATGAGTCTGCACCTTATCCCACGGGCATCCATCCGGAGCACGAAGCCTTTTTACTATATCTGCAAGATCATATACATTGTATTGTTCCTTGAATTGAAAACCCACAATTATTATCTCCTTCACAAAACGACAATATTCCACATACTTTTTATTTTAACCTATTAATCTGTGTTTTTCAAGTATTTTTACAATTTTATTTCCTTTGGGCATCTGCAAAATATCCTCTCTCTTTATTGCCCTGATAAGAACCAGTGCAATAATGTATACTATTATTGCCGTTATAACAGCAAGGATAGTAGCTATTCTCTGTTTAAATAATATATCAAAGAATATTTCCGAAAAATATGCTGTTATACCGCAAATTATTCCGGCAAAAAGCGGTTTTACAAAAATAGATACAAAATCCGGAACTATTTTTGTTTCCCTGCATATCACGAACAACGCAACCACAGTTACAAAGCCATAGCATACAATAGAACCGATATTTGCGCCCTGTATATTGATCCACGGAATACCCACAAGAATATAATTGACAACAATTTTCATTGCCATACCTATAGTAAACAATTTCAGCGGAACATCCATTCTTCCTATTGCCTGAAGCATACTGCACAGCGGAGTGCTTGTTGCGATAAATATTACCGAAATTCCCATAACCGCAAGAACCTTTGAACCTATCTCAACCTCATCAGCAACACTGCTGCCGTGATATATCATCGAAAGAAGCGGCTCTGCCAATACAGACATTCCTATGCCCGAAGGGATTGTAACAAGCGTTGTAACTCTCATTACAGTCTCCATACTTTTTTTAAGCTGACGTTTGTTGCCGCTTGTCCACGCAGCCGTCACAGACGGAAGCGCCGTTGTTCCAAAAACCTGAGTAACTGCCGTTACAAGCATCATAAGCGTCAGTGCTATTCCGTAACATCCATAAAGGAAGGTATGAGTTTCTTCACCATAATATACGCTGTCGGGAATAAGCGACCCATAAACCCCCAGCAGAGCCTTGGGATCACTTTGCATAATATTGTTGATTCTGACCTGTACAAGAGTTGAATCTATCATATCTGCAAGGCTCATTATTATTGATCCAAGTCCTATGGGGATAGCCGTTTTTACCATTATTCTTAAGGTAGTGCCCGATTTTCTTGGAGGAGGAGAATTTCTCAGCTCATCCCTTGTTATTGCGTCACCGCCCCTTTTGTAGCGGATAAACAAAAACAGAAAGCCTAAAAGCGAACCAAGGGATATTCCCGTAATAGCCGCGCCTATTGCTATAGGTATGATAGCAGATTCTGCCTCAACCTCATTTGCACATTTTATTCCAAAAACATAGCCTGTTTTGGCAAATTGTCCCATTCCGTATTTTGTAACAAGAAACGATGCAGTAAGTCCGAAAAAAAGTTTGCAGGTAGCCTCTATAATTTCGGATATTGCCGTGGGAACCATATTTCGCATACCCTCAAAATATCCTCTGTATATAGACATAAGACATCCGAAAAATATTGTCGGCGAAAGACACAGCAGCGCAAATATCGCATTATCAGCATGTATAAGCTTTATATATATAAAGCTTCCCAGAACCATAGCCAAAAAGCATATGCAGCCTGCAATAACAAATATAGGCACAGATATTCTATGTATCTGCTTTACATCTCTGTATCTTTTTTTGGTAATACTTTCCGACACCATTCTTGATATTGCAATCGGAAAGCCTGCCGTTGAGAGCATAAAAAGCGGATTATAGAGCGCATAAGCTGAATTGAACAGTCCTGTTCCAACACCGCCGTATTGGTTAGACAGAAGTATTTTGTAAATCATTCCCATCAGCTTTACTATGATCATACTTGAACCAAGAACCATAGCGCCCTTTAAAAAAGACTGTGATTTTCTTCCGTTTTTTACCTTTGACACTAAAGCACATCCCTTCTTGAGTCAGGGTAGTTATTCATATAAAAGGTACAGCCTTGTTACCTTTCATCTCATTAATATTGCACCGCATAACCGAAGATTACACGGTGCAATATTATTTTATAATTACCGGATCTCAGATACCAAGATCATCATCAAGATCATTTTCTGCAAAATCAAGAAGTTCTTCAACAGTGAGATCGTCGTCATATTGAGGTTTTGCGACAGGCAGCTTTTTTCCGCACTTATTGCAATAAACAGCTGACTTGACGTTATATGTTCCACACTCGGGGCATTTAAGCTTATCCTTGGAATTTTCTATCATCTCATTAACCGCAGCCAACTGATCATTAAGCTCCTTGATCTCATCCTGAAGCTGCTTTATACCCTTATCGCAGTTTTTTCCTGTTTTGTTTGCTGCATAACACACACGGCCAAGCATATGATATTTTTTGGAAAGCTCAGCCTTGATGTCGGCTGCCGCAAGAAAAAGCTTTGATTTATCTATAACCTTAACGGCTTTTCCGCTGACATTGTCAACTGCTGTTCTGGCATTCAAAAGAACGTCCTCAAAAATACTCATTACCAATATCCTCCTTGGCTATATTTTATATTTACATATTATAACACCATTGATCAGATTCTTCAATAGGCTTTATGATGAATATTTCACGAAATTAAGACTATATATCGGCATATGCATATATAGAAATTTTAATATTCATATATTCCCCCGCCTATAAATTCTCTTATCAGCGAATTTTCAGGGACAAGATTCTCATCAATATCCTCAAAGCGTTCAAGAGAGCTTATCAGCTTTTGTGCCCTGTCATATACCGATGAAGTCTTTCCGATCTCATACAGCATACCAAGAGCAGGTTTTTTCAATATGCAGGGTTCATATATATGGATAGTATTGATTGTGAAATCGCTTGTATATCTGTATGGCCGAATATATTTTTTTTCACCGTTAACAACCTCATCCCACATATCTATCACCTTTTCAGGAGAGGTCTTTCTGTATTTGCTGTCTCTTACAATTCTTCTTACGCATCTAAGGTCGCGGTTTGAGATTACATAATCCTCATTGTCCTTTACTCCCTGTTTTACACTCACATATATCCTGCTGAGATATTCCTTTGGTATTATATTATCAAATATAGGATTGAGCGCGTGTATTCCCTCTATAATCACCACAGAATTATCCTCAAGCTTTAAATGTCTTGTTTCTTCGCTTCTGCGGCTTTTGGTAAAATCATATTTTGGTATATCACATTCTCCGTTTCGGGCTATCTCTTCAACACATTTTTTCATAAGCGGAATGTCGAGCGCTTTTACTGATTCAAAATCGGGCTTGCCATTCGGAAGAAGGTCAACAAATTCTGCTCCAAGATAAAAATCGTCCATTGACACCAGAAGTGAATGACAGCCTTGCTTTTCAAATTCCTCAGAAAGTTTTTTTCCGCAGGTTGTCTTTCCGCTGCTTGAAGGACCTGACAGAAATATTATGTGTCTTTTTACAGGAATATTCAATATTCTGTCAGCTATAAGCCTGAGATCATAATGAAAGATTTTTTCAGCCGTCAGAATAAGATCCTCCGGATTATTTTTTGCTTCAAGGTTTATCCTGTTAATATCACATGCATATCTGCGATATGTATTCAGCCAGTTCAGCATAAAACGATTTCACCCTTTCTTTTCTGTTCAGCATTTCGCTGAATCCGTTAATATATTCATACGGATATTTATAATTAAATATTCGTTCAAGTTCTTCCGATAAGGGCTTTTTTAGCTTGGTAACAGCCCCCGCTCCACATCCGATAACCGTATGGGTTTCATCCATAACAAAAACATTATACAGTCCGTCATAACCTTCTCTTGCCCAGCCCACATTTTCAAGATTGCCTTCCATTCTTGTCTGACGATAAAGATAATAAGGATGATACTCCTCTTGGGTCAGCTTGTTTTCACAATATCTCAGCATTCCGGCAGCAGGTATTTCTCCGTTGGTATTAACGGAAGCGCCCTGTAAATTCAGTCGTGACGACCGCTTCATAGCAAGAGTATGTACAGTTATGCTTTCGGGTCTGAGATCACAAAGAATATCAAGAGTATTTATAAAGCTGTCAACAGTTTCAGTTGGCAGACCTGCTATAAGGTCTGTATTAATATGTGTAAAGCCTGTTTCACGTGCAAGCGCAAATGCCTTGAGAGTCTGGTCTGAGGTGTGTTTTCTTCCGATAACCTCAAGCACACGGTCGTTGAGCGTTTGAGGATTTATACTTATCCTGTCAGCGCCGCCCTCAAAGATTGCAGAAAGCTTTTCTCTGTCTATGGTGTCAGGTCTGCCTGCTTCAACAGTAAACTCCATGCACGTGTTCATATTGAAGGATGACCTCACCTTATTTATCAGAGTATTTAACTGTAAAGCGCTTAGTGTTGTGGGAGTGCCGCCGCCTATATATACGCTTTCCAGCCGAAGCCTGCAATCTGCCGCCAGCTCTGAGGTATATTCTATTTCTTCAAGAAGCTTTTCAAAATATGGTTCTGTCAGCTTTTGTGCGCTCTCTATTGACTGTGATACAAATGAACAGTATGAACAGCGTGAAGGACAGAACGGAATTGAAATATACAAGCTGAACGACATGGGTGTGTTCAGCGACAATATCTTTTTTTCATATCCTTCTGTTACTGATGCAAGACGCACCTTTTCAGGTGTAACAAGAAGCTTGTTCTCAAAGTAATTTTCCGCATATTCCCTGCTGTATTTATCAGAAAGCCGTCTGAAAAGCTTTATGGGACGCACTCCTGTAAGTATTCCCCACGGCTGTTTTCTTCCCGTAAGCTTTACAAAAAGCTCATAAAGACATAAAGCCATTTCGCGTTCAATGTCTTTTTCGGCAGCGCAGGTCTTGTCAAGGAGTTTTTCTTTACATTCATAAAAATTTTCAGCCTCTATGCAAACATAAATTTTTGTTCCGCATTCATTTTCTTTGAGCAGTGCGGTAACAAAAGGCAGTTCCTTTATTTTTGGAATCTCTCTTACAACACTTATTTTATCATTGGGAAAAAACAATCTTGCAAGGTTTTCTGTTTCATAATGAAACTGATTATTAATAAAGATCGTCATAGCCGTCTTTCCTCATAAACATATTGTGTTTTCTTTCGTAATCAAGAGTTGTACTTTCGCCGTGACCGCAGTATACTTCCGGATTGCCCTCTATCTGAGCAATTCTTGCAACAGATCTCATCATATCGCGAATGCTTCCCGTAGGAAAATCCGTTCTTCCTGTAGTACAGCTCATTATGGTATCTCCGGTAAAAAGCTTGCTGCCAATCAGATAGCATACTCCGCCGCTTGTGTGACCGGGGGTGGAAATAACCTTTATTTTATTTTTTCCGAACGGAAGCTCATCATTGTCCTTTACAAGTATATCAGCTGTAAAGTGTTCAAGCGTTCCATCAAAATACAGTGAAAGATTAAGTGTGTCTTTGGTTGTAAAGTCAGAATCCTTTTCACCTATGACTATCCTGACATCAGGATATTTTCTTTTTATAGCAGCCGCATTGCCAATGTGATCAAAGTGACCGTGTGTTAAAAGAAGATATTCAAGCTTTTCTGCTCCAAAGTCTTCAACAGCCTTTTCAACCTCTGCCGACGGCGCTCCTGTATCTATCAGAAGCGATACGCCCGATTCCTCATCTGTTACAAAATAACAGTTTGCCTGAAGCTCTCCAAGCGGAAAGCATCTTATATTCAACATTCAGTTTTCCTCCTGTAGTAAAATTCACGCAAGCTCTTTGGTATCTATAACCAGCGTTACCGGTCCGTCATTTAAAAGCGATACCTTCATATCTGCGCCGAAAACGCCCTTTTCTACCTTTTCTATTCCGTTTTTCCGCATACATTCACAAAAATATTCATACAACGGTTCGGCAGCGTCAGGTCTTGCAGCAGCTTCAAAATTCGGTCTTCTTCCCTTGCGGCAGTTTGCGCACAACGTAAAATTAGATACTACAAGAACTGCTCCGTTTATATCTGTCAGTGACAGATTCATCTTGTCATTTTCGTCTGTGAATATTCTTAATCCGGCAATCTTCGCGCTTAGCTTTTCTGCTTCCTTTTTTGTATCGCCCGATTCAACTCCCAGAAGAATCAAAAAACCCTGTCTGATACTTCCGGTTGTAATTTCATCTGCTTTTACACTACAGCTGCTTACTCTTTGTATTACCGCTTTCATCTTATTTCATTCCTTTATAATTACAGCGTCATTATCATAATCTAACGCTTTATTCATAACAGCCACAGCTCAGAAATCAGCTGCGGCCTATTGATACAATACCATTTATTCCGCCAAGACGGCTTATTACCATCTTAAGATGATTTATACCGTTTACGGTTATTGATACTTCTATATGTGCCATACCGTTTTTGGTTTCTCGCGAATTCAGCGTGTGTATGAATAAATGCATTGCTGTGAGCTGGTTTGTAATATCGGCAAGCAGCCCTGTTCTGTCGGTTGCCATAATCTGAAGTGTTGACTGGAAGGTTTCGTGTGAGATTTGGTCATCCCATTCTGCCCTTACCCAACGATCAGGTTCTTCAGCGTCTTCAATATTCTTTGGTACATTTGAGCAGGTACGCTTGTGTATTGAAACACCATAGCCTCTTGTAATAAAGCCTATAATATCATCGCCCGGAAGAGGATTGCAGCAGCGTGAATATTTTACAAGACAATCGTCTATACCTTCAATATGAACTCCTCCGCTGACTTTTTTCCTTACAGGCTCGGTTATTACTACAGGAGCAGGTTCTTTACCGGAATACTTTTTGAAATATTCCTCCTTGATCTTTGGAAGGATCCGCCACAACTGAACTCCGCCGTAACCTATTGAAGCATAAAAATCTTCAAGGCTGTTACAGTTCTGCCGATGTATAACATCAGACAGGAATTTTTCCATATCCTTCTCCGGAACGTGTATATTAAGGCGTTTGAATTCTGTTTCAAGCTGTGCCTTACCCTCGGTAATATTCTCATCACGTTTTTCACGCTTGAACCATAATCTTATTTTGCTTCTTGCTTCACTGGTTTTTACTATATTAAGCCAGTCACGCTTTGGTCCGCCGCTTTCTTTTGTTGTTACTATTTCAACAATCTCACCGGTTCTTACCTTATAATCTATAGGCACTATACGCTTATCTACCTTTGCGCCTATCATTCTGTTTCCGACCTCGGTGTGAATAGCATATGCAACATCAATGACGGTCGCACCGTTAGGAAGATTGATAACATCTCCCTTTGGTGTAAAAATGAACACCTCTTCGGGAGCAAGATCCATTTTTATAATCGGAACAATTTCGGTTGAATCATTATCGCTTTGATTTTCCAGCATCTTTCTTATCCACGCAAGACGCTCGTCAAGTGAATCCTTTTTGGTTACTCCCTCTTTATACTTCCAGTGAGCGGCAATACCATATTCAGCAGTATAGTGCATTTCCCATGTTCTTATCTGTATCTCAAAGGGAATTCCCTCTTTGCCGATTACGGTTGTATGCAGCGACTGATACATATTCGGCTTAGGTGTAGAAATATAGTCCTTGAAACGCTTAGGCAGCGGCTTGAACATATCGTGAACTATTCCCAGAACCTTATAGCAATCATCATCACTGTCAACTATCACCCTTACGGCAAATATGTCAAAGATCTGATCCATAGTTTTACCCTTCATAAAGGTCTTTTTATATATGCCGTGAATACTCTTTACCCGTCCTTCTATATAAACATTGCTGAACTCTGTTTTCAGTCTGTCATAAAGCTGCTGTTTTATTTGTGCAACAAAATTGATTCTGTCCTTACTCTTTTTTTCAAGCTGACGTTCTATCTCCGAATAGCCTACAGGATCAAGATAACATATTGAAAGATCTTCAAGCTCTTCCTTTATTGCGCGTATGCCAAGGCGGTGGGCTATGGGAGCATAAACCTCCATAACCTCAAGCGCCTTGTCGCGGCGGTGCTGTTCCTTCATACATTCTATGGTTCTCATATTATGAAGTCTGTCTGCAAGCTTTATTATAATTACCCTTATGTCGTTGGACATTGCTATCAGCATTTTTCGTATATTTTCAGCCTGCTGTTCCTCTCTTGATGAATACGGTATTTTTCCAAGCTTTGTAACGCCGTCAATAAGGCCTGCTATTTCTGCGCCAAACTTCTTTGTTACATCCTCCAATGTCACATCCGTATCCTCAACTACATCATGGAGCAATGCCGCTGCAATAGATTCCGAATCCATACCAAGCTCTGCAAGTATACACGCAACTGAGGTTGGATGAAGAATATAGGGTATGCCGGAAGCGCGCCGCTGGTCGCCGTGTTTTTCTTCCGCAAAAAGATATGCCTGCTCAATAAGCTCATAATTGTATTGATGATCACTTTTCTTCATCAGATCAACAAGCTCGTGATAGTCCTGATAAAACTTATGTGTGTTTTCCGACATATTCTATATCCTCCTTTAGTTTTCTGTATATATGAGAAAGTTCCAGATCAACCTTAAAATCTACATTTATAATTTCTATTTTCAGTATATCACATTGCTGTTTATAGGCAATAAGCTTCAGCTCACTGAAAATATCGAGTATTATCATCAGCTTGAAAGCTCCTATTGTATCACAGCCTATTTCGCTGAGCAGCATATCTATGCTGTAAACACTTTGTGGGTGCTTTTTGAGATATAAATAAACAGCCGCAAATTCATTTCTGGTGAGATATTTATCAGCAAGCTCCTTTGGAAGCTTTCCGCGAAGATAGCTTTCATAAAGCTGAATCTGGTGCATTGCCGACTGTGTATCAAAGCCTGACGGTTTTATATCCTTTATCTGAAATGAAATATACTCTTTATTCTGATATGTATTAATGTCAAGACATACCGCAAAATCCAGCATACTGCCCTCAGGATAAGGGAACTCTTCGGGTGATACTGAAAATTTAACAAGATTCAGTCTTGCCTTTCCTCTTGATACCGAAAGCTTTATATGTTTGCCTCCGGATAACGGTGTGATCTTGTCAAGCGTCATATTGTTTATTCCGAAAACAGGCTTTGGATTTCCGAATCCGAACGGTTCAAAGCTCTGAAGCTGATGTACCATATCCATAACTATTGCATCGGGGTTAAGATTGCAGTCAAGTCTGAGCGTAAGCATAGGCATATCCTCAAGCCTGTCTGCATATTCGTTTATGGCTTTTTTAAATTCAGGTATATTTTCCTTTTTTATGCTTAGCCCGGCAGCCATAGGATGTCCGCCGAATTTTTCAAGCAGATCTGAGCAGGCAAATATTGCATCCACAAGCGAAAAGCCCGTAATGCTTCTTCCGGACCCCTTACATATTTGTTCACCCTCAGAAATGATTATAGACGGCTTTCCGTATTTCTCCGTTATCTTTGAAGAAACTATGCCTATAACACCGGGATTCCATTTTTCTGAGGATACAACTATAACCCTGTCACGTATAAGCTCATTGTTTTCATCAAGCATACTGCATATGTCTTCATATATTTCATTTTCTATTGTCTGACGTTTTACATTAAGACCGGTAAGCTCGTCTGCATATTTCACTGCATCTTCTTCATCCTCAGTCAGAAAAAAGTCGAGTGCATTATATGCAGAACCAAGTCTGCCTGCCGCATTCACTCTTGGCGCAAGACGAAACGCTACATTTCCTGCACTCATATTGCTTATTTGCGCAAGGTCAATAAGGTGTGAAAGTCCTAATCTTTCCGTATTGCTCAGTCTGAAAAGTCCTGCTTTGACAATGGTGCGGTTCACGCCTGTAAGAGGTACAAGATCGGCTATTGTTCCAAAAGCGGCAAGATCAGAATAGTTCTCAACAATAGAAAACGCATCTCCCTCTAAGGCTGAAGCTAACATTAAAGCTATGCCCGCCCCACAGTAATCCTTGAAACCGGAATTGTCGTCATTACGATGAGGATCAACAACAGCTATGGCATTGGGCAGCATATCCTGCGGCTTGTGGTGATCTGTTACAACAACATCAATTCCAAGCGTCCCGGCATAATGCACCTCATCTATTGCAGCTATACCGTTATCAACTGTTACTATCAGCCTGACGCCCAGCTTTTTCAGATTATCTATTGCTTTTTTATTCAAACCATAGCCCTCTGAGTTACGATCGGGAATATAATACATTACATCAGCAAAAACTGAGTCAAGATAAGAATAAAGAAGTGCGGTGGAAGTAACTCCGTCACAGTCATAATCACCATAAACACAGATTTTTTCATAGTTTGTTACAGCGATTTTTATACGGTCAACAGCCTTATCCATATCCTTTATTTCAAAGGGATCGGGAAGATCACTTTCTGCACTGAAATATTTTTCTATCTCTTCCCTTTCGGTTATTCCCCTTATTGTCAGAAGCATTGCAGTAAACACCGGTATACCATAGATTCCTGAAAGCTCCTTGACTTTTTTCTTGTCAAGCTCGGAAACTACCCATTTTTTCATTTTCACACCGCCTTTTCCGTATTTAAATATAATAACATTTTTTTTCTTTTTATTCAATATTTTTTTGTTAAAAAACGAGAAAACCGAGAATTTCAATTTTAGTGAGGCAGCTACACGAACTAAACCCTTTTTCAGCGTAAAAACAGTTATTTCCCATACCCTATTTTTCTGAACCCTCTTAATATTTTCCGGACTTGAGTTTTAAAAAATTCAGTGCCGGTCAACTATAATCTACTACGACACAAAGGGAATAATTAAAAATCCACCGGCTTAGCCGGTGGACTTTTCTTATTCGCCTTAAAGGCTATTTTACTAACGGCGTCTAAAGACGCATTTACAGTCTGACTCTTGCGACTGTTGCTTGCTGTTTCCGTATTTGTATTTTAAATTTCCATGTCTTTGGTGTATGATTATACTACTCTTTCCTTTTTAGAAATCCCATGAATCCTGATACGCTCATTTTGGGTGGTATCTCTACTAACATATGAATATGGTCCGGGCACACTTCTGCTTATACTATATGCACTCCTTTCCAGTCGCATATTTCTTGCAGTATCTTTCCTATCTATGCCCTGTTCTGTCCATATAAAATTTTCCGCCTATACTTTGGTGCAAATACTATGTGGTATTTGCAATTCCAACTTGTGTGTGCTAAACTATTATTGTCATGCATTGCTGACCTCCTTCTGTTATCTTTGTGCAGTTGCCAGACCGCACTTATATTATATCAGAAGGAGTATTTTTGTGTACCGCTAAAGCTTTTCTGAACCCCCGATACAATCGGGGGTTTTCGATTAACAGAAAAAAATCCCGACACTTGCGTGTCAGGATTTTCTCATTGGAGGCGTCACCCAGATTCGAACTGGGGAATCGGAGTTTTGCAGACTCGTGCCTTACCACTTGGCTATGACGCCGATTAAAAATGGAGCTTATCGTTTTGACTAAGCTCCATGGAGCGGATGACGAGGCTCGAACTCGCTACCTCAACCTTGGCAAGGTTGCGCTCTACCAGATGAGCTACATCCGCAAACAGAATGCCTTCGGGCGGAATCGAACCACCGACACGGGGATTTTCAGTCCCCTGCTCTACCGACTGAGCTACAAAGGCATATGGCGATCCGGAACGGGATCGAACCGTCGACCTCTAGCGTGACAGGCTAGCGTTCTAACCAGCTGAACTACCGGACCGTATGGTGGGAACAATAGGGCTCGAACCTATGACCCTCTGCTTGTAAGGCAGATGCTCTCCCAGCTGAGCTATGCTCCCACATCAGCTTAAAGACAAACTCGATTCAACCTTGAATTTATTTATCTCTCAGCGACGTATATTATAATACTACATCCATCATCAAATGTCAAGCCTTTTTTTAACTTTTTTTCAATTTTTTTTAAGGAATTTAATTTTCGCCAGACATTTCATTTGATAAGTACTCAGAAGCTTTTGTAATAACATTATATTCATCCGACGAAAAAATATTACTTATGTTTTAAAAACATAATAATTATTTTAATCAGCTCTGCTATTCCATAAAGAATTTATATACCATTTTTCTGTAGTCGGGTGCCGTATCGAATGCTGCGTGTCCATAGCCGTCATACATATACATCTTAACGTCAGCACTTGAAATCAGTTTATTTGTTATCTCCGGTGCATAGCCTTCTCCAAAAACGCCATCATCATATGAGCCTGTTACCAGAACCGGACAGCAAATATTGCAAAGCTTATCTGTTACATCAAAGTCTTTTGAACCTTCTGTCAGGACAACAAAACGTTCCAGCTCTTCATCGGTTGTATCATTTCCTGCCAGTATAAGAGTTTCGCGATATTGTTCAAAAAGCTTCTCAGGATATATTTTCTTTCCGAATTCAAGATACAAACCAACCCTGTCTTTTCTCTTTGCAATATCTACCCATTCACTCAATACGCTATACCGCTGACTGTTCATATTGGCACAGGTTGAAGCCAACACCATCTTATATACAAGTTCAGGATAGTCTGCTGCAATAATCTGAGCTATCATACCGCCCTGTGACGCGCCAAAAAGGTATATATTATCAAGTCCCAATGCATTTATTGCCTTTACAGTATCCTTTGCCATATCATATACGGTATATTCCGACGGAAGCTCTATACGGCGATCAAAAACCCAGACTGTAAAATCAGCCTTCATAAGTTCATATTCCTTGACAATTGCCGGTGCAAATTTCATAACACTCTGAATGCTTAATCCGGGTAAAATAATTAATGATCTGCTGCCGTTTCCAAACCTGAAAAAATTCATTGTAAAATCATCTGTACATACCTTTTCAACCACAATATCCATATATATATTCTCCCGATTTTCTATTCCTTACTTATAATTCTTATTCCCTGTTTATTCCACAAACTGCTCTACAGGAATTCCCAGCCTTGTCAGAATATCTATATAACCATCCAACACTTCGTCTCTGGAAAAATTATTTTCTTCAAGCTCTGAATCCGACATCCGGTTGAGCTTTTTATAAAAATCCACTGCAAGCTCTAAATATCTGTCAGTGAACCGGATATTTTCAAAAAGTATATCTTCGGCTTCGCATATTTTTCCTTCTTTTAACAGCTTGTCAAGCTCCGTATGAAGCAAATCTTCTTCTGAAAGCATATCAGAGGCTTGAACTGTATATTCCGTATCATTCCTGCCAAATACAAGCTTTACAACATATCTGGTTATAATATCAACCTGACGCATTATCCAATCGTCCTGAAATCCCATTAATACTCTCTCTCCTTATTCAAAAATTATCCTTCACCTGCAAGAACACCCGTCGAAAATGCAGCCTGAAGGTTAAAACCGCCTGTGTATGCATCAACATCTATAACCTCTCCGGCAAAATACAGTCCTTTAATAAGCTTAGACTCCATAGTCTTAGGGTCAATTTCTCTTACATCAACTCCGCCTGAGGTAATAATAGCCTCAGAAACAGGTCTGTATCCCTTTACTGTCAATATGAAATGTTTAAGATATAAAATAATTTTCTTTCTCTCGGCTCTTGTAATTTCACTGCAATTACGATTTGAAGATATATCTGTCATTTCTATAAACATATTTATCAAACCGGACGGCATTAAGGAACGAAGCATATATTCATAACTTTTTCCCTTATCGGCTTCAATTTGTCTTATAAGTCTTGCATCAAGTTTTTCTTCAGTAAGTGCAGGCTTCAAGTCCAGCTCAAGCTTATACCTTCCTTCAACCATCTCTCTCATATGAGAACTGGCGCTGAGTATGACCGCTCCTGTTACACCGTATCTCATAAGCTGAAGCTCACCGAAATCATTGAATATCCTTTTATTTCCTTTGATTGTGTCATAAACACTGACAGATATATTTTTCAAAAGAAGCTTATCCGCCAAGGGATCAATTTTTTCAACGGTTTCCAAAGGTACAAGCGACGGATAAAGCGGTGTTATAGTATGTCCCATAGAAGCCGCAAAAGCATATCCGTCTCCTGTAGAGCCTGTTAGAGGATAAGACTTTCCTCCACACGCCACTATTATCTTATCGAATTCATATATCTTATTACCGGCTGATAATCCTGTTATATGTCCTTCCTTGGCAATCAGCTCTGTTACCGTACGGTTAATAATTTCACAGTGATGTTTTTTTGCTGCTTTAAAAAGAGTGTCAACTACATCTGACGCTTTGTCGGAAACAGGAAAAACACGGTTGCCCCGCTCTGTTTTCAGAGGCAAACCGTTATCTTCAAAAAATCTCATTGTATCTGACGGAGAAAATCTGTTGAGTGCACTATAAAGAAATCTGCCGTTTGTCGGAGTATTTGCAATTACCGTCTGAATATTACAATTGTTTGTCAGATTACAGCGGCCTTTACCGGTTATATACAGCTTTCTTCCTATTTTAGGATTTTTTTCAAATACCGTAACACTATCTCCGTTTTTAGCAGAGAAAATTGCAGCCATCATTCCCGAAGCACCGCCTCCGATCACAGCAACCCTTCTTTTCAATCAGCTTCATCCTTTCTGTCATTCTGATAAACATCATATTCCTGCCATATATTTTCAAGCATTCCGAATGTATTCTTGACATCGGAATCAAGCTTCAAGACAGTTGCGGCTATTAATGCATTGATCATACTTAACGGAGCTACCAGCGAATCTACAACAGAGGCTATATCACTTTTTGCAATAAGAATATAATCGGCAGGTACAACTATCGGACTTGACATACTGTCTGTCAATGCGATGACCTTTGCCCCTCTTCTCTTTGCAAATGTCATCGCCTGTATAGCGGCATTTGAATATCTTGGAAAGCTTATGCCTATGATCACATCATCCGAAGATATTCTGAAAAGCTTTTCATATATCTCAGTTTCTCCATAGTTGCTTATAACCTTTACATTCTCGAATATCAGGGAATAATAATATCCCAAAAAAGATGCAAGAGCAGCAGAACTTCTTACAGCAAAAATATATATCGTTTTTGCACGTGATATTGCCTCAACAGCATTATTAAAATCATCATCAGATGTTTCTTCAAGTGTTCTGCGTATTCTTTCAATATCCTTATTCAGAATATATTCAAGAACATTTCCGTCACCCAGACGGCTGTGTGTAACATCAATACGCTGAACGGACGTCAGCTTATCCCTTATCATTTCCTGCATAGCCTTCTGCATTTGAGGATAACCCTCATATCCAAGCTCGGTTGCAAACCGCACAACAGTTGATTCACTTACCCCCACCGTACTGCCAAGCTTAGACGCAGTCATAAATGCAGCCTTATCATAATTTTCTGTTATAAACCTTGCAATAAGTCTTTGACCTTTAGAAAAGTGCGACTCACATTCGCTGATTTTTTTCAGCAGATTCTTTGTCATAACAAAACCACCTTATTATCGGATTTCGGGTATCTTCGCAGCGGATAATATTTACCTGCATATCTTTTCTTATTTTATAACCGAACAAAATAAAAATCAAGCAATAAATATTATAAATATTAAATTTCACTCAGCCCACAAAATACACGCAATACCTTATAACTTATTTTATTTTATATTTACTTTGAACTTATAACTTTAAAAGCATAACATAAATCAAAATCCCTGTATGCTCAACATTCTTGGCATTTATTGCTTAAGAAGTTCAGCACACAGGAACTTGTTTTAATATAGATAAGTCCTATTTCATTATAATTAATATTTAATATGTCACACAAAAAGCATACAACTCTTTTATGTCAGAACTCGGTTTTTATGCTTCGCAAAAACAGCTCTGACAGACCTTTTTTTGCTGTTATACTTTCATTTATTACATTGTTTACAGTGTTGCATATAGGCAAATCAACACCATATTTTTCTCCAAGAAGAACAAGTGCTTTTGTAGTATCAACACCTTCGGCAAGCAACCCGAATTTTTCACCCCTGACAAGCATTTCTCCGAATCGTCTGTTATGGCTGTATTGCGAAAACAAAGTTGCTTCGTAATCTCCAAGGTGACAGAGTCCATAAGCTGAAAGCTCGTTGCCTCCCATTGCCTTTATCAATCTTGCAATCTCTCTTGTACCTCTTGACATCAATGCTCCCTTGAGTGATGATAAGTTAAGTCCGTCAAGCATTCCGGCAGCAATGCCTATTGTATTCTTCGCCGCCGCACCGATCTCAGTTCCTATAAGATCATTACCTACATAAAACCGTATCAGTTCACTTGAAAATTCATTTATAAGAAAATGCTTCAGATCATCGCGCGCCGAATCTATTACCATACAATTCGGTATCCCTTTACTGAAATCCTGAGGGTGTCCGGGACCCACCCAGACTCCCACCTGAGTTTCTTTGGGAACAATTTCTTCAACTATCTGAGTCAGTCTTTTTCCGGTGCTGACCTCTATTCCCTTCATACAAAGGACGATCTTTTTTTTCTTTATATCAAACTCAGCCACCTTCGGCAAAAACGAGCGAAGTGCCTGTGAACTTATTGATATTATCATAACATCGGCACTGTTAACAGCCGCCTCAAGATCATCTGTTACATTTATACTTTCTCTGAAGGAAAGCATATTGTTTTTTCTTGTATCCCTTATTTCTATGAACTGTGGTGCATCACTAAGTCCCCATATCGTAACATTATGTCCTATCTTATCCAAATACCATCCTATGAACGAACCCCATCTGCCGCAGCCTAAAAGTGTGATGTTCATAATTACGCCTCCGAAGTATAAAAATACAAATGATATTATAACATAATTATCATATAAAATCTATACGTTTTCAAAGAAAATAGTTTTATTCAGCTTCTTCGTCCCGATCATCCTCTTCAGGTATCTTATCTCCCGTAAGAAATTCTACGGAACGTTCTATACTATCCTTTGAATTTCCCCATTCCTCATTTGCACTGCGATAATCAAACATTCTGCAAAAGTGTGAAATATCAGCTTTAAGCTCCTGAAGATAACCGCCTGTCAGTCTGGATGTTGCTTCATAAAAAGCCTGAAGGCTTTTTCCAAGTCCCTTTTGGTCTGTATTCATCAAAAGATAAAAATGCTCAAGACAGATGAATTTCTGTTCAGCGTAAAGCTGACGGAATTCAGGCTCGCTTATCCACATAGCGTGCACTATCCTGACCATATTATCCATATTTTCTTTTATATCCCTGCAAATAAAGCAGTCATTAATAAGTGCGTGAAGTGATGCCATTTTCTTTTTGTCGGGTTTTCCGGCAGGAACAGCCGGAACAAGCTCTTCGGAAATTTTCTGAAGATGACTTTCAAGTATAAGTGCATTGGAAAGACGTTTTCCCTGCCTGATCATCATTGAAAAATGTCTGTAGCAAAAGCCCTGTTCATTTGTTTTAATTCTCACATTAGGCTCCATCATTGCCGACCCTGTAACATAATCAGCTTTTCTTGCTTCAAGCATATCACGCATCCGGCACATAGGGCAGCCATCCTTCGGTAAAAACACATCGTTGACAGGTATACTGCAAATATTTTCCTTCATAAAGCCACTCCCTTTTTATAAAATTTTTAAAAATGTCTTCATTTTAAAAAAAAAATATGCTATAATATATCCGATAATTAACAGGAGGTTAATCTATGGATTTTGAATTTTATATTCTCGATTACATTCAAAGCAATTTCAGAACAGAACTGTTGGATAAAATAATGCCGATAGTATCATTTATGGGCAAGCTTTCGTGGATATGGGTGGTTATTGCAATTGTTTGCCTGTTCACCAAGAAATTCAGAAGGCTTGGAATCTCGCTTTCCTCCGACCTTATTTTCAATCTGATTGCCGGCAATCTTATCATCAAAACAATTGTTGCAAGACCACGACCGTGTACCCTTAACAAAACGGTTGAGCTTATATCAAGTGTACCGTTTGATACTTCATTTCCTTCGGGACACACACTATTTGCATTTGGTGCTGCAACTATAATATTCATATACAATAAGTGGTTAGGTATTATAGCATATCTTTTTGCATGCATTATGGCTTTTTCAAGATTGTATCTTTATGTACATTTTCCTACGGATATTCTGTTCGGTGCAATATTCGGAATAACATTTGCCGTTATATCCTACTTTATTACAAAGCCAATTACCAACCCCCAAAAACTAAAACTTGTTCCTAAGTATTAATACGCTTATAATATGCAGCAGTTATATCTGCAAACTGCTGCATTGTCATCTCTTCAGCACGTGCGTTAGACTTTATTCCTGCTTCAGATAACATTTCTCCCACTTCACTCTTGGATAATGACAGTCCGGAACTGAGTGAATTGGAAAGCGTTTTTCTTCTTTGAAGAAACGACGCTCTTACAACCTTAAAAAACAGCTTCTCATCTGCCGCCTTAACGGGCGGCTCTTTTAATATATTCAGCCTTATAACAGCAGAATCCACCTTAGGTGCAGGAATAAAGCTGCCGGCAGAAACACCAAACAGCAGCTCAGGCTCGCTGTAATAATGTACAGCTGCACTTATTGCTCCCGAGGCTCTTGTGCCCGGATGTGCACAAATTCTCTGTGCTGCTTCCTTTTGTACCATAACAGTAAGTGCATCTATAGGAAGCTTTTCCTCCAGAATACGCATTATCACAGGTGAGGTTATATAGTAAGGAAGATTGGCACATACAACAACCCTGCTTTCTCCGAACTCATCCTTTATCAGCCCGTGAAGATCCAGCTTCATAACATCATCATTCAGAATTTTTACATTGTTATGTTCGGCAAGAGTCTCATCAAGCACAGGTAAAAGTCTTTTATCAAGCTCAATTGCTACAACTTTTTTTGCAACCAATGCAAGTTCGTTTGTAAGAACTCCGGCTCCGGGGCCTATTTCTATAACACCTGTTTTTTTATCGGCACCACAATTTTCTGCCATTCTCGGACATACTGTAGGATTAATCAGAAAGTTTTGTCCTAATGACTTAGAAAATGTAAAGCCGTTTTTACTTAATACAGACTTTACATAATTTATATCGGTCAGCTTACTCATTAATTTTCTTCCTCTGTATACGAATTATTTTTTTCTCCACGTTTTTGGATAAAGTGCAAGCAGCACAGGATAGATCTCAAGGCGTCCGAAAAGCATAGCTATCGAAAGCACAAGCTTTGAGAAATCTGAATAACCGCCATAGCCTGACATAGGACCTACAAGACCTAATCCCGGACCTACGTTATTGCAACAGGAAATTGACGCGGTTATATTAGCTTCAAAGTCAAAGTTCGGTTCAAACGAAAGCAACAGAAATGTAGCCGCAATAAGCACAATATAAATAGAAAAATATGTTGTCACACTATGCAGAATCGTATTGTCAAGCGGTTTGCCCTCCAGCTTGACAGACGCTACAGAACGCGGATGAAGCAAATGTCTTACATCCTTTTGTATTGACTTGAAAAGTATCATCAAACGTGAAATTTTAAGTCCGCCTGCTGTTGAACCTGCACATCCGCCAAAAAACATAAGTATGAAAATTATATTTCTTGCAAGGTCCGGCCACAGGTTGAAATCTGTGCTTGAATATCCCGTTGTAGAAACGATTGACGCAACCTGAAAAAAGGAATGTCTTACGGAATCTGAAAAATTATTATACAGCGGATAAATACTTACGGTTATTATCCCTGCCGATATAACAACTATTCCTGCATATACCCAAAGCTCACGATTTGTTATTACAGGCTTGAATTTTCTTATAAGCAAAAGATAAAACAAATTGAAATTAATTCCGAAAATCAACATAAATACTGTAATTACCCATTGCAGATATGGACTGTAGCCTGCAAGAGAATCAGCCTTTATTCCAAATCCACCTGTTCCGGCAGTTCCGAGCGCGTGAACAGCGCTGTCGAATAATGGCATTCCTCCAAAAAACAGAAATCCCATTTCAACAACGGTTATAACAAAATAAATAAAATACAATATTTTCGCAGTATCTTTTATTTTCGGCACAATTTTTCCGATAACCGGTCCTGCCATTTCTGCACGGAGAATATGTATAGCACGTCCGGAATCAGTCGGAATTATAGCCATTATAAGTACAAGCACTCCCATTCCGCCTATCCAATGTGTGAAGCTTCTCCAGAACAAAAGTCCGTGACTCATTTTTTCTACATCTGTCAGTATAGACGCACCTGTTGTTGTAAATCCGCTGACGGTTTCAAAAAAGGCGTCAAAAAAATTTGTCACCTCTCCGCTTATTAAAAAGGGCATCGCACCTATAACCGAAAGGAAAACCCACGCCAGTGTTACAATAATAAAGCCTTCTTTTGCATATATAACTTTATTTTTAGGCTTAAATATCAAAGTAAGAGCCACCCCAACAGCCGCCGCTGCTATAAGTGTAATTGAAAATGCACTCAGGCAATTCATTTCATTATAGCACAGCGATACCAAAAGCGGCAGAACGAGAAGTACTGCTTCAAGCTTTACTATATTTTCTACCATATAAAAGATCATTCTGCGGTTCATTGCTTTTTACCTTTCTTTACTTTATAATATCCGAAAGATCGTTAAGCCGCTGATCTGCGGCGAGTATTATTACCTTATCATTATTAAGTATGACGTCATCACCTGTAGGTATAATAGGTCTGCGTTCTCTTATTATACCTGCAATAAGTATACCTGACTTAAGTTTCATATCCTTGAGTTTTATTCCAATCTGCTTGAAATCAGAGCGAACATTAAACTCAAGAACCTCCGCTTTGCCGTCCATAATATTATAAAGGGTTTCAACATTACTTCCAAGAGAATTTTCAAGTGCACGTGCATACTGTACAATTACATCGGTAACAATTTCCTTCGGTGAAATAACACAATCCAGCCCAAGCTTTGACGCCATATCTGCAAGCTCGTTTCTGTTTACCTTCGAGATAACTGTGGGTACACCGTGGGTTGAAGCAAAAATGGATATTAATATATTTTCCTCATCCATACCGGTAAGCGAAACGAATGCGTCTATTGAGTCAAGTCCTTCTTCAAGCAAAAGCTCCTGCTGTGCTCCGTCACCGTGAATGACTATAGCCTTATCAAGAGAGTCTGAAAATTCATTACATCTTTCTTCATCTCTTTCAATAATCTTAACACTGTTTCCTGCCGCAATAAGCATCTTGGAAAGGTAGAACGCAATTCTGCTTCCGCCGAGTATCATAACGCTTTTTGCCTGCTTTTTATCTATTCCTAAAGCACGCATAAGCTTTTGTATTTCAGAAGGTTCAGCGGTAAGTCCAATTTTATCTCCGGGATAAAGCACAAAATTACCGTCAGGAATATAAACTTCATTCCCTCGCCTTACAACACAGATGAGAAATTTAGCCTTGAATTTATTTCTCAGATCCATAAGCTTTATTCCGGTAAGAGCTGAGCTTTCCTTAAGTATCAGCTCTATTATCTCAAAATTTCTTGCCGAAAAGGTTTCTATCTTTACAGCAGACGGAAGCTTAAGGATATTGAACATTTCTTTTGCCGCAAGCATTTCCGGATTTATAGCCATTGAAAGATCAAGCTGCTGACGAAGAAATCCCAGACTTTTCAGGTTATATTCAGGATTGCGGATTCTTGCAATGGTATGTTTTGCACCCATTTTTTTTGCAAGATAGCAGCTTAACATATTAAGCTCATCTGATGAAGTTGCAGCAACAAACATTTCCGCATCTGATACACCTGCTTCATCCAGCACATCACAGTCTGTTCCGTTGCCGCATACGCCGATAACATCATATATGTTGGTAAGCTCTCCGATTACCTCAGGGTCGTTATCAACAGCAATTACATTATGTCCTTCTTCTGTAAAACTTTCAAGTATCGTGCCGCCTATCTTGCCGCAGCCAACTATAATAATTTTCAACACTAACATCCCTTTCAGATTTTTGCAGGATAGTCTTTTTATTTTTTCTCATATTGTATCACACTTTAGTTTGTTTTTGTTAACAATATTATGACATTTTTATTTGATATATAGCACTATAATATTCTTTTCATAATTATTAAAGCTCGTTTGCCGGCATAAAACAATTCAGAAAGTTATGCCGCGTCACAGCAGTTAGTTTTCAGACAGTCAAAGTGAGCATATGCGTATACAAGCACATATTCAGCATAATGCTGCTTGCCATTCAGCCCTTTATATGTTAAAATAAAATAATCATATAATGAACAGGAGATTTGACTTTGACCAAATATATATTGTTCGATCTTGACGGAACACTGCTTCCTATGGATCAGGAAGATTTTACAAAAGCATATTTCAAGGCACTTTCAGCCGCTATGTATCCTCACGGATATGAACCTCAGCTTCTTATAAAGGCTGTATGGAACGGTATGAAGGCTATGGTAGAAAACAACGGAGAACGTACAAATGAAGAAGCTTTCTGGGACAGCTTCCGCAAAGACTACGGCGAAAAAGCCGTAAACGACAAGCCTGAATTTGATAAATTCTACAAAACAGGCTTCAATGAAACACGTTCTGTATGCGGTTTCAATCCTAAAGCCAAAGAAACAATAAATATGATCAAAAAACTTAACATCAAAACAGCAGTTGCAACCTTGCCGGCTTTTCCCTCACAAGCTATTGCAAGCAGAATTGAATGGTCAGGATGCTTGGTTGATGATTTTGAATTTTATACCTCATACGAAAGCTGCTCATATTGTAAGCCAAACATCGGATATTATAAAGAGATTCTTTCAAGGCTGAACTGTAATGCAGAAGATTGCCTTATGGTAGGCAATAATGTTGATGAGGATATGATAGCTGAAAAGGTGGGATTCAAGGTTTTTCTGTTGACCGACTGTCTCATAAACGAACACAATAAAGACATTTCGCTCTTTCCGAACGGAAGCTTTGATGAGCTTCAGGAATATATTTTAAAATCAAACACTGATTACTGATCGGTATCCGGGAAAAGTGCTTTTCGTGCCTCTATAAGACTGCCGCTCATAATTTTATATTTTGCAAGCAATTCCCCCTTGATCTCGGGTGAAATATTAGTATGAAGATACAGCGAATCCATACCTGCCTCATAAGCCCCTTTAATATCTGTTATATAATCATTTCCTATCATAATCGACTCAGACGGATTGAGCCTGTGCTTATTCAGGATACGCTTATAAAACATTATGTCAGGCTTTGCACAGCCTTCATCTGACGAGATCATAACATCATCAAATTCGTCATATATACCAAGCATTCTTATTTCGGGTTCAGTAAAAATACGCTGTGCATTGGATAAAAGATATATTTTACCTCTGTTTGATCTTATCGCCGAAAATAACTCTTTTACGCCATCATACAGTTTTATGTATTTAAGCGACAGTGCACGGAAGGTTCTGCCGGTTACCTCAGCCAGCTTCATATCACATTCAACGCCCTTGTCAGTATACAGACTTTGAAAAACATATTCTATCTGTGGTTCAGGATTAGTTGTGTATTTATCAGAAGGTACTTTTTCTGTCTGGTCTTTAAGGTGAAGATAATATGCCTTTTTAAGCTCCTTAGGAGTATATGCCGCACCCGACATTGAATATATAATTGCCATATTTTTCCACAGGCTATGCTTATACTCATTGGTATTTATATCTACCAACGTTCCATACAGATCAAATATATAATTTTTATACATATTCCGATTCTCCTTGTATTTTTAATATATATATTTTAATATATTATCTCATCAATTGCAATTGTTTTTATTTCAGAAAAGTACATCAAATGTTAATCTGCGTTTGTCGTTTGCTGACATTGGTTTTGCCGGACAAAATAGTCTGTATAATCATTGAAATTCATATCTGATGTGTCTTGATCAGACGTTTTTGTTTTAAGAAAGTCTCCGGATTTATAGACAAGAAATTACAAAAAAGACTGTTATTTTTTATTGAATTATGTTATAATTAACGTAGATTTTCGGGAGGTGAGCATAATGGAATATGATGCCTTTATGGAAGGTGTAGAACCGGGCGGATTAAGAAACCGAGCTGATATTGGTATACTGATTTGCTATATGCTTGATAATATAAACAAGCCCTTTCTCAAGGATGATCTTGTAGAGCTTATTCAGGAAAACGGACTTGCCAATTATTTTGAAACCAATGCCTCGGTGGCTGATCTGATTGATGCCGGAAATATTATATATACAGATGATGAAAAGAGATATATTCAGATAACAAAAAACGGTAAGCTTATTTCAAAACAGCTTAATACAAGTCTTTCACTGTCTGTCCGTCAAAAGGCTGTAGGATCAATAGTCAAGCTTATGGAAAGACGCAAGGTCGAAAACGAAAATCCGGTGTCAATAAAAAAGGCTGCCGGCGGTGGATATAATGTAACCTTCCGTATTACCGACGGAATGAGAGATCTTATGTCATTAACTCTTTTTGTTCCCGATCTGTCAGAGGCAAATGCTGTAAAGCGAACATTTCACAAAAACCCTCAGCGTCTGTACTCCATTGTACTTGCTGGCGTGATCGGTGAAAAGGATATGATAGATGATGCATTGAAGGGGCTGAAATAATGAGCAGTAAAATTGATAAAATCAATTTTGACGAAGCTGAATATTTCTATAAATCCCCATATTCACTTGTTGATTACAGCTCGATGCAGAGTTTCAGCCTTATAAAAAGCACTGTTGAGGTTTTTGCCTTTTATAACATTGATTGTTTTTCGGCAGAGGATATAAAATTATTCTTTGAAAAATTGCAGCTTGTCCAAAAAAGAAACGGAAAGTTATTTTATCCGTCAGTCAAAAAAATAAGCGGAGTTCTTGACTGCTGTATTGACGGAGGAAAAAACAGTCTTGAATTCAAAAACGGACTTTATTATATTATCAGCTGGGACAGCAGCGGATATGGCTTTGAGCTGGAAGCTGCACGCAGAAGAGGAAATTTAAAGGACTGATTAAAAAAGGCGGCAGATAATCCATAATCTATCTGCTGCCTTTTTCTTTTATCCATATTTAATATCATAATAAAACGGGTGCAAAGACCGTGTTCCTGCCGAGGGTTCCAAGGGGCGAGCAGCCATCTTGGTGGGGTTCGGGGCAAAGCCCTGATATATAGTGATAATAATATCAGACAAAATTAACAGCCGCACAGACAATTGTTATCTGTGCGGCTTTGTTATTTGTAGTTATTCAATATCAGGTTTCGTAATACTTTCCTCTTGGAACATAAGATGTATGGAGATAATGATGTGCCTTTTCCTTACCAGGAGCCTCAAAGAACTCATCATATACCATCTTTATAACAGGGCTTTCATCACTGCATCTGAATTCACAGTTCTTATCATAATCATAGAGAGCCTTTGAGCGGAGTGCCTTATAATCAACATAGTTGCTTACACTGTCGCTTCTGATCGGCTGACCGCCGCCGTTGATACAGCCGCCCGGACAAGCCATAATCTCTACCATCTGATAGTTTGCTTCACCCTTCTTGATCTTCTCAAGAAGCTTTCTTGCATTAGCAAGTCCCGATGTAACAGCAACGTTGATCTTTACTCCTGCAACCTCATATGTTACTTCTCTTATCTGCTCAGGACCGCGAACCTCTTCAAAGTCAACCTTCTTGAAATCACCGTCAAGGGTTCTTGCTGCTGTTCTGAGTGCAGCTTCAAGAACACCGCCGGTAGCACCAAAAATGGCACCGCCGCCTGTTGCCTTATTAAACGGAGCATCATAGTCCTCATCTTCAAGCTTAGTGAAGTCAATTGCTGCACGCTTGATCATTCTTGCAAGCTCTCTTGTTGTGAGTGCTACATCAACATCGTCATAATTTTCATTTGAACGAAGCTGAGGTCTTGTTACCTCAAATTTCTTTGCAGTACAGGGGATTACACTAACAACAAATACGTTTTCAGGGTCAATGTTGTTCTTCTGGCAATAATAACCCTTAAGAACAGCACCAAACATTGCCTGAGGTGACTTACAGGTTGAAAGGTTAGGAATAAACTCAGGATAATAATGCTCAACGAACTTGACCCATCCGGGGCAACAGGATGTAAACATCGGAAGTGTTCCGCCGTTCTTTATCCTCTCAACAAGCTCATTAGCTTCCTCCATTATGGTAAGGTCGGCTGTGAAGTCCATATTGAACGCCTTTACATTGCTGCCAAGACGTTTGATAGCAGCAGCCATCTTACCTTCTACATTTGTACCGATAGGCATATCAAAGCTTTCACCAAGTGTTGCCTTTATAGAAGGAGCTGTGAAGAAAAGAACCTGCTTATCAGGATCTGAAATAGCTTCCCATACCTTATCTTCATTGCTCTTTTCTGTGAGTGCGCCTACAGGACAGCTTACAACACACTGACCGCAGCCCACACACGGAGCATTATTCAGACTAAGATCAAACGCACTGCCTACGTGTGCATCAAAACCTCTTCTTATTGCACCGATAACCGATATTCCCTGTACATTCTTACATGCAGCAACGCAGCGCATACAATTTACACACTTGTTATTGTCACGTACAATATAGGGTGAAAGATCATCTATTTCAAATCTTGGCTCTTCGCCTGTAAATCTGTCTTCATCAACACCAAGCTCAAGTGCAAGCTTCTGAAGCTCACAATTATTATTTCTTACGCATGAAAGACATTTTTTCTTATGTGTAGAGAGAAGAAGCTCTACTGTTGTTTTTCTTGATTTAATAACATCAGGGGTGTTGGTAAATACCTCAAGTCCTTCTTCAGCCGGATAAACACAGGCTGCAAGAAGACCTCTGCGGTTCTTAGCCTCTACCATACAGACACGACAAGCACCGATGCAGTTAATATCCTTAAGGTAGCAAAGTGTAGGAATTTCAATATTTGCTGCTTTTGCCGCCTGTAAAATGGTATATCCCTTAGGAACCTCCACGGGAATATTATTTATTTTAAGATGTACTGTTTCCATTAATTTATTCCCTCCTTATACTGTATGAATAGCGCCGAACTTACAGTTACTCATACATACACCGCACTTGATACACTTATCGGTATCAATTACGTGTGGCTGTCTGACAGTACCGGTGATAGCGCTAGCAGGACAATTTCTTGCACACAATGTACAGCCCTTACACTTATCGGGAATAATCTCATATTTAATGAGAGACTTACATACACCTGCAGAACAGGTTTTATTATGGATATGATCAACATATTCCTGTCTGAAGAATTTCAGTGTTGAAAGAATCGGGTTAGGTGCTGTTTGTCCAAGAGCACACAATGAAGATTTCTGCATATGCTGAGCAAGCTCCTCAATCTTCTCAATATCTCCTGCTTCGCCCTTACCCTGTGTGATTTTATCAAGATACTGGAGAAGACGTCTTGTACCTACACGGCACGGAGTACACTTACCACAACTCTCATCAACTGTAAATTCAAGATAGAACTTGGCAATATCAACCATACAGGAATCTTCATCAAGTATAATCATACCGCCGGAGCCCATCATAGAACCGATTGCAAGAAGACTGTCATAATCAATAGGAGTATCTATGTGTTCGGCAGGGATACATCCGCCGGAAGGTCCGCCTGTCTGTGCAGCCTTGAATTTCTTGGCGTTTGGTATACCGCCGCCTATCTCTTCAATAATCTCACGAAGTGTTGTACCCATAGGAACTTCAACAAGACCTACGTTTGTGATTTTACCTCCGAGTGCAAATACCTTTGTACCCTTGCTGGTTTCTGTTCCCATTGAAGCATACCACTTGCTGCCTTTAAGAATAATCTGTGCAATATTAGCATAGGTTTCAACGTTATTAAGTACTGTTGGCTTTTCAAAAAGACCCTTAACAGCAGGGAAAGGAGGACGCGGACGCGGCTCACCTCTGTTACCCTCGATTGAAGTCATAAGGGCTGTTTCTTCACCGCATACAAATGCACCTGCGCCAAGTCTGATCTCAATGTCGAAATCAAAGCCTGTGCCAAGAATATTCTTACCAAGGAAGCCATACTCTCTTGCCTGTTCAAGAGCTATCTGAAGTCTTTGAACGGCAATAGGATATTCTGCTCTTACATATACAAAGCCGCGGCACGCACCTATTGCATAGCCTGCGATAGTCATTGCCTCGATGATACACTGAGGATCTCCTTCAAGTATTGAACGATCCATAAATGCACCGGGATCTCCTTCATCGGCATTACAGCATACATATTTTATATCGCCGGGAGAAGCTTTTGCAAACATCCACTTTCTTCCTGTAGGGAAGCCGCCGCCGCCTCTGCCGCGCAGTCCTGAATCAAGAACCTCCTGGATAACCTCATCAGGAGTCATTGTTGTGAGTGCCTTTGCAAGAGCCTGATAACCGTCTACAGCAATATATTCTTCTATATTTTCAGGATCAATAACACCACAGTTTCTGAGCGCTATTCTGAGCTGCTTTTTATAGAAGTTTGTTTCGTTAAGTGAAATTATTGTATTGTCATCAATAACAGTCTCCTGATAGAGAAGATCTCTACAGACAACGCCGTCTCTGAGGTGTTCTTTAACTATACGTTTTACTCCCTCAGGGGTAGTCTGAGCATAGAAGTAACCCTCAGGATACACTATCATTATCGGACCGAGTGAACAAAGACCGAAGCAACCTGTACGTACCACAAGTATCTCGTCCTCAAGACCATACTTTTTAAGATTTTCTTCAAGAGCTTTGAGTACTTTCTTACTTCCTGATGAAGTACAGCCGGTACCGCCGCACACGAGAATCTGTTTGCGGTATTTTGTATTGGCAGCAAGTTCCTCACCTTTTTCCTTAACTACCTTACGAACCATTACCAGTTCTTCGTGTTGTTTTTTGATCTGATTAAGTTCTTCTATTGTCATTATATACTTCCCCCTTCTTTTGCCATATAATCAGCCAGGATCTTATGCACTTCTGCAGGGGTAAGCTTACCGTAAACTTCTTCGTCTATCATCATAACGGGTGCAAGTCCGCACGCACCTACACAACGGCACGAATCAATTGAGAAAAGACCATCGGGAGTACACTCACCACTCTTGATGCCAAGCATCTTCTCTACTTCTTCAAGCACCTTGTCAGAGCCTTTTACATAGCATGCGGTGCCAAGACAGACGCTTATCTTATGCTTACCTTTTGGAGTAAGACTAAAGCGAGAATAAAAGGTTGCAACGCCGTATACCTCGCTCAATGAGATCCCAAGACCATCAGCAACCATCTGTTGTACCTCAATCGGGAGATAGCCATAGATTTCCTGAGCTTCGTGAAGTACCGGGAGCAATGCACCGGGTAAATCCTTGTTTTTTGCAATAACTTCAAGAAGCTTATCCTGCTGTTCCTGAGTTCCCTTAAAAGTTGTAAGGGTGTTATCTGCCATTTATATTCCTCCGTATCTGTATATATTTTTTATCGGGGTACATAGACACTATACCTCGAAGTATACATTCATTATACAGGTTTTTCATTTAAAAAACAAGATTTTTTTGCATATTTTCTATAAATTCTATTATTTTTACAGGTGGTTTTTTATGTTATTTATAAAAGTATTGTACTAAATAATGAGATTTTAAGGTTACTATTATATATAATCTTAATAATCATTATATATATTTTATATATTATTTATATTATTTATTTACATAATAATTATTTTTTCTCTATTATACACAACTTTTATCTTGTTAATATTTTATCATTATAATTTTGGAAATAATTGAAATCTTAAGCAAAAAAAGCTTGACATATCAAAAAAACGATTGTATAATATTAGATGTTGTGAGCAGATGTTAGATATGCGGATGTAGCTCATCTGGTAGAGCGCAACCTTGCCAAGGTTGAGGTAGCGAGTTCGAGCCTCGTCATCCGCTCCACGATTCTATATTATCACTATTGTTGCTCATATTCAATCTTTATTTTTTTCTATTAAACTTAAAATTTAACATTTGCGGATGTAGCTCATCTGGTAGAGCGCAACCTTGCCAAGGTTGAGGTAGCGAGTTCGAGCCTCGTCATCCGCTCCAGTATCCGACATTGTGTTCTGCACAATGTCTTTTTTTGTCTGTATTTTATATACTTGACACAATCTACATCTATATGTCATTACTTTAAAAAAATAAAAAACTATATGCGGCAGTCTTCCCGATCTGCCGCATATAGTTTTGATGTATCAGTTTTAAAATCTGATCAATACTCAAAATTGGTATAAAAGAAACCCGAAAAACAAATCATTTAACCATACTTGCAACTTCTGCTGCAAAATCATCAGAACGCTTCTCAAGTCCTTCGCCCTTTTCAAAACGAACAAAATCAACAATTTCAATCTTTCCGCCAAGATCCTTAGCTGTCTTAGCAGTATACTGATCAACCTTAACCTTACTGTCTTTAACAAATACCTGATTAACAAGGCAGTTTTCTTCATAATACTTACCGATCTTGCCTGCTACTATTCTTTCTACCTTATCAGCAGGCTTACCCTCGTTGATCATCTGCTCTGTCATAATCTTCTTCTCGTGCTCAAGAACCTCTGCAGGAACCTGTGTGCTGTTGAGGTAAGAAGGAGCTGCTGCTGCAACCTGCATTGCAATATCTTTAGCATATGTCTTGAACTCATCACTGCCTGCAACATCTGTGTCAAACTTTACCATAACTGCAATCTTGCCGCCTGCGTGAATATATGTTGCTACAACACCCTCGTAACGCTGGAAACGACGGATGATAATGTTCTCGCCGATAGTCTGGATCTTTTCCTGAAGAAGTTCAGCAACAGTCATTTCAGTTCCTGCAGCCTTCTTTGTAAGAAGTTCTTCAACATCTGCCGGATTCTCATTGATAACAGTATCTGCAACTGTCTTTACAAATCCCTGGAAATCAGCATTTTTAGCAACGAAATCTGTTTCAGCATTAACTTCAATTGCTACACCTACTGTGCCGTCTTCGTTTGTATATGCGTGTGCAACACCCTCAGCAGCGATTCTTGACGCTTTCTTTGCAGCCTTTGCAAGTCCCTGCTCTCTGAGTACGTCTATTGCCTTTTCCATATCGCCGTCGGTCTGTGAAAGTGCCTTTTTGCAGTCCATCATACCGCAGCCTGTTCTCTCTCTCAATGTCTTAACGTCCTGTGCTGTAAAAGCCATATTAATTACCTCCATCAATTAATCTGTTATATTAAAGCCTGCTTTAAAAAATACCCGCAAAAAATGCGGGTATTCTGTTAGGATACATTATTCTTCAGCTTCTGCCTCAGCCTCTGCTTCTTCTTCAGCAGCCGCACCCATTTTACCCTCATTGCCTTCGATGATAGCGTTAGCAATAGCGCCTGAAATAAGCTTTACTGCGCGGATTGCGTCATCGTTGCCGGGAATTACATAATCAATCTCATCAGGATCACAGTTTGTATCTACAATAGCAACGATCGGAATACCAAGTTTCTTTGCTTCTGCCACTGCAATTCTTTCCTTACGAGGATCAACTATGAAAAGTGCGCCCGGAATCTCATTCATATTTTTGATACCGCCAAGGAACTTTTCAAGCTTTTCGATCTCAAGATTAAGCTTGATAACCTCTTTCTTGGGAAGAAGATCAAATGTACCGTCTTCCTCCATTGTACGGAGCTGCTTTAGTCTTTCAATTCTGCGGCGAATTGTTGTAAAGTTTGTGAGCATACCGCCGAGCCATCTTGCATTTACATAATATGCACCGGCACGAAGCGCCTCTTCCTTAACAGAATCCTGAGCCTGTTTCTTTGTACCTACGAAAAGAACAGACTTACCCTCTGTTGAAATATCGCGAACAAAGTTATAAGCTTCCTCAAGCTTCTTTACTGTTTTCTGAAGGTCAATGATGTATATTCCGTTTCTTTCAGTGAAGATATAGGGAGCCATTTTAGGGTTCCATCTTCTTGTCTGATGTCCGAAATGAACACCTGCCTCCAAAAGCTGTTTCATTGATACTACTGATGCCATTAAAAAATCCTCCTTAGGTTTTTTCCTCCGCTGATCTTAAATTCCAACACCCGAGCCGGATGCACCTAACGAATATGATCAACGTGCGATTTGCGTTTTGTATTATATCATACCTTGCCCTCAATTGCAAGCATTTTTTTACAATTAATTTAATTCATCCGATTTATTTATTTTACATATTTATAAATCTCAGATCACTCGTTACCGGTTATGACTTTGTTTAATGAAAGAACGGAAAAAATGAGAGCTTAGATCGTTTTGGCTTGTTATTATGGAGAAACGGACAGTGGCTCACAAGTATAGTATCCTCCCCTATCAGCTGAATATTTTCCCATTTTATCACAAGATCATCACATCGCCCGAAAAGTCCGAAAAACTTTGGTCTTCCATATATAACAATTGCCACTATTCTTGCGTTTTCGGTATTCACTTCAACATCATCAACAAAGCCTATCCGGCAGCCGTTAGTGCTGTTTATGACTTCTTTATTACGCAGATCGGTTACTCTGCAGCAGTTCATAACAACAATCCCTCCCATACATTTTCAAATATATTTCTATGTATGAGATGGACACAATATAACATTTTATTTCATTTTTCAGCAATTTTTTGGTCTGAAGGTCGTACCGGCAAATCTTTTATTCACCTTTTCAAATATCCTTTTCATAGGTATTGTGATAATTATAAAGCATACAAGCGCTATAACTGTCATCACTCCAAGCAGTATAAGCATTTTTGGAGACATATATGCAAAATTGAACAGGTCTCCTATGTGAATATTAAAAATATTTATATTTTTACAACAGGTAACTCCTATAATCATTCCCGAAACCATAAGTACAAACAATGCAATTCTTATCTTATTGAACGGTATTGAAACCTGAAACAATATCATAAACGCAGTGATTGCTGTCAGACATACTGAAAGCGTTGAATATTCATCTACACTCAAATTGAAAATATTCATTACAAAAATACTCAATATTATATTTATAACAGTTGTAATGCCTGCCGGTATTGATTTTTCAAGAATATTGAATATGAATACTCCTTTTATTCTGTCCTTATTTGGCTCAAGAGCAAGTACAAATGACGGTATGCCGATCGTGCAGGCATTTACAAGTGTAAGCTGTATCGGCTGGAACGGATAAGGCACTGCAAGAAACAGGAAAATAAACGCAAGCAATGTGGAAAAAATCGTTTTTACTATAAATAGCGTGGATGATCTTTGTATGTTATTTATTGAACGTCTTCCCTCTGCAACAACCTTAGGCATAGAAGCAAAATTGGAATCAAGCAGCACAAGCTGGGCAACGTTTCTTGCAGCGTCACTTCCGGCAGCCATTGCAATACTGCAATCCGCTTCCTTTAATGCCAGAACATCATTCACTCCGTCACCCGTCATAGCAACGGTATGTCCCTGTTCTTTCAAGGCAACAACAAATTTTTTCTTCTGTGCAGGTGTGACGCGTCCGAAAACAGTATATTTTTCAACAGCCTCTTTGATTTGCTCATCAGTTTCAAGAGTTGTTGCGTCTACATATTTATCATAATTTTTAACCTCTGCACGTCTTGCAACATCAGACACGGTTATAGGGTTATCGCCGGAGATGATCTTTACATCTACCTTTTGATCAGCAAAATACCGGAGTGTTGCCGGTGCCTGCTCACGTATCTTATCATTAAGAAGTATTATTCCTATAACCTCTATATTTTCAGGAAGTTCTTTATCATTAAAGTTATTGTCAGAACGGGCAAGAATTATAGAACGGTAATTTCTGGAATATCCGTCAAGTATTTTTCTGAGGTCATCCGGTACTTTTTTAAGAATAAATTCCGCTGCGCCCATTATGAACGACCCTTCATTTTCAAAATGTGCTCCGGACCATTTTTTCTCTGATGCAAAGGGTATCACCTTGTCAGCTCTCATATCTGACTTACCGCCAAATTTATCCTTTAAAGCCATAAATGTTGCATTCGTATCATCCAGAGCAGATGTCAGTCCACACAATATATCGGCTATATTTTCCTTTTCAGTTCTGTCTGCATATGGAACAACATCAGCCACCTCCATACAGCCCTCTGTTATAGTACCGGTTTTATCAAGACACAACACATCAACACGTGCAAGTGTTTCTATACAATAAAGCTCCTGTACAAGCACCTTATGCTTCGAGAGCCTTATAACACTTACAGCAAGCACTGTACTTGTCAGAAGGATAAGTCCCTCCGGTATCATTCCTATTACAGCGGCAACCGTATTTACTACAGATTTTGCAAGGTGTGCGTCTGCAGCTCCGAACACAGTCTGTACTGTCTGACCTGTAAGCTCACTTGGCAGGCTGTATTGTCTTAAAAACATAAGTATTGCCAAAGGGAAAATTATAAAAGTAAGTACCTTTATGATCTTATTAAGTGTATACATTATTTCGGAATTTACCTTTTTGATATACTTAGCTTCCGCAGAAATTTTTGAAGCATAGTTTTCACTTCCGACGTGTTCTGCCCTTGCAAGACACTTGCCGCTGACAACAAAGCTTCCGGAATACATCATATCTCCATTGGTTTTATGAATCGCATCGGATTCTCCGGTAAGCAGCGATTCGTTTGAATCACATTCTCCCGATATAACAATACAGTC
>CADACB010000015.1 GCA_902786345.1 uncultured Ruminococcus sp.
TTTTCTTCTTCAAATACGGTGTTTTCAGTGTACTGCTTTCCTCTGCATATCAAGCCTTTTTCAAAGCCTTTGTATCCTTTCATTTTGGTATCCTCCTGTTGGTTTACTGTTCAGCTTCAGACTGAGAATCTAAACGTTTTCTTTGTTGTGCGACATAATCCTCCATAACTATTCTTGCACAGTTATCAAGAATTTGCTTAACTTCTTCTTTGGTCTTTACACAGTACTTGTCATCAACAAACATCTTCGGCTTTCTGTAACCATAATCAACTGCAAGCTTAATTGCCATAAAAACAGCTCCTTTCGTATCATAAGTATGTATGAGTTTATGGTTTTAGGTCTTTTTTATAAGAGTGATCTCATCCTCTTACAAGTTTTTCTATACTCGTATTCCAAATTTCTTTACCTACCTTTTGTACGCTTAAAGCGTAATCTGTTCCAAAAAAAATATAGTCTGTTGGAAATTTATATACTTCACCTATTTTTTTCACCATATCCCATTGAGGAACAGTTTTACCGCTTTCATAATTTTGAAGCGTTACTTTTGAGATATTCAACAATTTAGCGGCTTCATCCTGAGATAAATTCGCATTAACTCTTGCTGCTTTCAGTTGAATTTTCGGAAATTGCAATATCAATCACCTCCTTCATTCGCTTTTGGCGAATTGGTTATGTTCATATTATATTACGCTAAAAGCGAATTGTCAAGCTAAAAACGAAATATTTTTTATTTTTTATTGATTTTATTTTTCTTTTAGCTTATAATATAAAAAACGGAGGTGAACGGTATGACACCAAAAGAGGTTTTTGCAAAAAACTTAAACAGGTTGCTTACTAAACACGGGAAAACGCAAGCTGATCTTGTGTCTTATATGAATACTACAGCTTCGACTGTATCTGACTGGTGCAATGGCAAAAAGTATCCACGTGTTGATAGAATGCAAAAAATTGCCGATTATTTCGGTGTACTTAAATCAGATCTTACTGAGGAACACCAACCTGAGATAAACCCACAAGAAATATACCCGGTACACAAAATACCCGTTCTTGGACGTATCTCGGCGGGTATGCCGCTGTATGCTGAAGAACATATAATAGATTATATATATACAACACTAAACAGCGGAAACGAATATTTTGCTTTGCTCGTTAAGGGTGACAGTATGAACGCTGCTCGTATTTATGAAGATGATATTATTGTTGTACGCAAACAATCACAAGTGGAAGATGGTGAAATAGCTGTGGTTATGGTAGATGATAATGATGCTACTGTTAAACGTTTTCATCAATCAGGACGGATTGTTACCCTTATGCCTCAAAGTCTGAATCCTGCAAATCAGGTTCAAGTGTACGACCTTAAAGAAACAAACATCCGCATTATCGGCAAAGTAGTTCAGGTAGTATATAAGATGGAATGAACAATAGTTTAGAATAAGCAAAGTATGTTTATGACATAAAAAGTGACCGTGTGATTATATAACAAATAAGCAGGTGTACAAAATGGAAATTACACAAGAATATGATCAGAAAATTGTAGATAAGATTTCAAATTTAATTAAACCGGAATACCTAAATAAAGCCAAATTGATTCTGCAAGTAAAATCCGACAGTTCAAATAGTATCAGGATTATTTTGGAAAATAATCCTTGGAGAAATGGAGTTGTGAAAGGAAATTCATTTTTTGCAAATATTAAATCTTATGGTAAAATCACATACATTAATTTTAAAAATGAATACGCATATTATTTTACAATATTGGGTATTAAATATACCGCAAATAAGTCAGAAATAACTTCCGAATATATCAGAATCAAACTATCTGATTTTATAGATTTGCTCGAAGAGCCCACTGCTGACTTTATAAATATGATAAACGAAGTATTTTTGAACAATATTTCATTTCCTCAATTTGGTTGTTGTTCAAAATACGAAAAGTGTAAAGAACAAGGGGAGTGCCTCCACATTGATCAGCTTTATGCTACAGCCTGTCAATGGCAAAAACATATAAAAAGGACTGATAAGATTGATAATCCCTGATGGATATAAAAGCTTTAGCAGCTTTGAGGAAAAGCGTAAAAAATATTATGAATGGGGTTTTAAGAGCAGAAAAAAAGATGAACTCAAATCACTTTATTATAAAGGCGCATTTACGGATGACCCTTATAACAATCCTGAGCCTTGCGACATCATCGGCTATTATAATGATATTGAAATTATAATTGAATTACAAAACAGCGGCAAGAAGATAATTATTGACAGAAGATATTTGAAGCAAATGCAGGAAAAACATTTTAAACAAAATCAGCCCGATTAGATATAAAGTCTAAATATAATAGAGAATAATTAGGTCATTACGCTCAGTTTAAGCGATTAAAAACCACTGAAAGGTTGTATGTAAATGAGTAGAGGAACGGCAACATTTGCTTTTGGACCGGAGGGCTTTACATATGATAAACCAAATAGACAATTCAAAGGAAAGAACATAATTGCATTTCCAAATGAATATGTGGTGATTGATTTAGAAACAACCGGTTTATCCTCATATTGGGATTTTGTTATAGAAATAGGAGCTCTAAAAATAAAAAACGGAGAAATTACCGACCAATTTCAGCAGTTAATTTATCCCGGTATGGAGATTGATGAATTTATCGAACAGTTTACCGGAATAACAAATGAAATGCTGATAGGTCAACCTTATCTTGATGATATATTACCCAAATTGGATGATTTTATTGGTGAAAATATCATATTAGGGCATAATACCAACTTCGATATAAATTTTTTGTACGATAATTATATCCGATGTCTGGGGAAACCGTTTTCTAATAACTTTATAGACAATATGAGATTGTCCAGAAAATTATATCCTGAATTGCCTCATCACAGATTGATAGATATTATAGAAAAATTGAATATTGAAGCCTCAACTTTTCACAGAGCATTAATTGACTGCAACTATACATATAAATGCTTTGAACTTATGAAAGACGAAATATCGGCAAGGTATGGTAGCTTAGAAGCATTTCAAGCACTTTTTAAATACCAATACGTTGATTTGACTAAACTAAAAGCAGAAAACAAAGATTTTGATGAAACACATCCACTATACAATAAAGTATGTGTTTTTACAGGAAAGCTGGAAAAATATACAAGAGAGCAAGCCGCACAAATGGTTGTTAATCTTGGCGGGCTATGTGAAAATAACGTAACTAAAAAGACTAATTTTTTAATTTTAGGGAATAACGACTACTGCTCTGCCATAAAAGATGGAAAAAGCAATAAACAAAAGAAAGCCGAAGCTTACAAGCTTAAAGGTCAGGATATAGAAATTATTCCCGAAAGCGTGTTTTATGATATGTTTGAAAATAGTTAGAAAAGTATTTATCGAAAATTTTCAGCAATTGTGGGAATTTGAGCCGCTGATAATTAAGAAATTTAAAGTTTGCTCAACGAAATAACAATTTATATAAAAAACCACCCCGCCGAATAATGACGGGGTAAATTGTTCAAAAATCTTTCAGAATGCGCTTATGGACTATTTAGGAGTACAGTCATAAAAATAAAAAACAGATTAAGCTCTGCTTTTAGGGCTTTTTGAAGAACTTGCGAGAAGTTGATTTTATTCTGGATGGCAAGATCGTTAAGCCACGAGGGAATTGTAAGCGTTTTCTTGACGGACTTTTCGAAATGCGCTTTTGCATATTCGTCAACATCAACCGTAACGATATTAACAAAAGCCTCTGCATATTCGTTGTATTCATCATCAAGATTAATCTTGTCAGGAGATGACGGTTTAGGAATCGGTTCACCGCTCTGCTTCATATCAAACAGATAGCCCGCTAAACAGTCAACTGACATTTTAAGTGCGTCCTCTAAAGTGTTTCCACAGGTGGCAAGATGATTAAGATCGGGAAAAATAACGCTGTAGCCGCCTTCGTGCTCTTTGTAAAAACAAGCAGGATATGCAAATAACATAAAAATCACCTTTCTTTATTAATTATTATGGTGCGGCAGGGTTTATTTCAGCCCCGCCTGTTTCAAGATGGAATTGACCGTCCCTTTCGGAATATCACCCTTATGGTTTGGTATGGTAACCTTGCCCTTTTTACTTGGGTGCTTGTAAGAATAGTGAGAACCTCTTACTCTTTCCGGCACCCAACCATCCGCAAGGATGATTTTTTCGATTTCTCTGAACGTCATTTCTATCACCGCCTTATGTATATATTATATCATCATATACGTATTTTGTCAATACGTATTTTGAAATATAATAATCTCCTGCGGCGCTGTGAAGCGTCAGCGGTGTCAGCTTAATGAAAGGAGCTGCGAATATGCCATACTGTATGTATTTAAGAAAATCAAGAGCTGATGCGGAAGCCGAATTACGCGGCGAGGGAGAAACACTTGCCCGTCACGAAAAGCTTCTCACGGATTTTGCAAAGCAAGCAGGTCTTGAAGTAAAGGTTATATATAAAGAAATAGTCAGCGGAGAAACTATCGCAGCGCGTCCGCAAATGCAAAAGCTCCTGTCTGAGGTAAGTGAGGGCTTATGGGATGGCGTATTGGTAATGGACATTGATCGTCTCGCAAGAGGAAACAGTATAGATCAGGGAATTATTTCCCAGACATTTCTATATGCCAATACCAAAATAATAACGCCTGTAAAAACATATGATCCGACAAACGAATTTGACGAGGAATATTTTGAATTTGGTTTGTTTATGAGCCGGCGAGAGTATAAAACCATAAATCGGCGTTTGCAAAGAGGCAGAATAGCCAGTGCTAAGGAAGGTAAATATGTAGGCAATAAAGCACCATACGGATATGAAAGAGTTAAAATAAAAGATGACACCGGCTTTACACTCTCCCCTGTTCCTGTTCAGGCAGAGGTTGTGCGTAATATTTTTGAGTGGTACACATCAGGCATAATTCTTGACGACGGAACAAAAAAACGTATCGGAACATCTCTTATAGCGCGTGAATTAAATCATCGTAAGATAAAGCCTGTAAACGGAGATGTTTGGACATCCCAAACTATAAGGGATATGCTCATAAATCCGGTATATATCGGCAAGATACGTTGGAATTGGCGCCCTGCAAAGAAAAAGATGATAAATGGCAAAGTAGTTGTTCAGCGCCCGAGAAACAAAAATGAAGATACAATTCTTTGCAACGGAATTCACGAAGGAATAATTAGTGAAGATGTGTTTAATAAAGCAGCTCAACTTTTTGGAAATAATAAGAGCTGCACTATAAGAGGAGATAAAACCACTCAAAATCCACTTGCCGGATTGGTTATATGTAAGAAGTGCGGCAAAAAAATGCAGCGCAGAAACAATCCCCAAAATCCGGATATGCTTATCTGTCCTGCTCCTACTTGTAACAATCACGCTTCATATTTATACCTCGTAGAAAAATATGTAATAGACATAGTTAAGCGTTGGTCAGAAGGACATATTCTACAATACACAAGCAACCAATTTCCGATTCAGAGCGATTATGACTATAAGTCTGAATTATCAGCAATAAGCTTATCGGAAGATAAGTTAAATTCTCAGCTTAATAAAGCATATGAAGCCTTTGAAACAGGAATATATGATGCCGAAACATTTAAAAAACGCAGTACAGCTCTTAACAATCAGCTGAAGGAAATTCAAAAAAAGAAAAAATCCCTTAAAGATAATATAAAAAAAATTATAGAAAATGAAAAAGTAATTTCGGAATTTATACCAAAAGCAAAAGAAATCGCAGGATCTTATTACAGTGTTACAGATAATTACAGAAAAAATGAAATGTTAAAAGAAATTGTTGATCATATGGATTATATCAAGGAAACACGAGGACACGGGCACGAAGAAGATTTTGTAATTACTGTTTATCCTAAGCTTCCGGATGTATATAATTAAGTTATATCTTATAGGTACGCATTCTTCAGTACCTATATCTGTAAGAACCGCTTTTACCTCAGGATAAGGTACCGAATATCTTTGACTAAGGTATCTGAGTGATGCACCAAGCTCTCCATCAGGACCACCATATTGAGAAATTATAATTTTAGCAAGCTTTGGATTAGTTTGTTTTATATTGATGGGATATTGCAGTTTCTTCTCATAAACCCACATAGTTAATCCTCCTGTCTGTCCCATGGCCACGGATCAGAAATCCACGCCCAGCGATTACCGGTTTCATTCATAGAAGTAAGCGGACCAAATTTAGACTCAAATTCCTTACGCAAAGTGTCAGCTTTTGATTCGTAATACGCAAGGGCATCAGCTGCACTTGTATCATCAGGGTGTGTGTCAAGATAAATATGAAGCTCGTTTACGGCAAAGTCATAGGAGGAAAGTCGTCTGAGTAATCGCTCACGTTCAGTCATTTGGTTTTCCTCCTTTGTTACAACCTGGCATAAAGGGCTTGTTCAGTTCAGGGAACATAGTACCGGTTTGAATACCATGTTCCGGTGAATAAAGCTTTGTTGCATTCTGAAAAGGTATATATGCCATTGCAACGACCGTATCTTTTGGAAGAGGCCGTACAAAAAAATCGGACTTTTGAAGCTCTTTTATAACATCCATAGTGAATCTCCTTTCATATTTCTACATAAATATAGTATGTTTTTTCGGGTGTGGCTGTTACATACTACAAAATATAAAATCTTATATTTAAATCCTTGCTAAATAAAAAATAATATTGTATAATGATATATAAAAGTGACATAAGTCTGAAAGGAGGCTGAGATATGGATTTTCTGGGAAAAACCTGTCCCGTATGCTCACAGAATTTTCATGAGGATGATGATGTTGTGGTCTGCCCAAAATGTGGTGCACCTTATCACAGAGAATGTTATCGTGAGAACGGAAAATGCATTTTCCCCGAACTGCATAAAAGCGGAAAAAGCTGGCACGAGGTTTATGATGATGATCCTTATGATGAAAATGAAGAAGAAGTAAAATGTCCGGTATGCTCAGCGAAAAATGATAAAAATGCAATTGTATGCAGAAATTGCGGAAGCTTTATTTCAATAAACGTTTCTGATGATACAAAAAAAAATGCGGATAATTCCGAAGATGGTAACAATAATGATGAAAGCTTTGATAGCTTTATGGCAGGAAATCCGTTTGCAATATTTATGGATCCTATGGGCGGCGTGCCTAAGGATGAGAACTTTGACGGAGTTTCCGGTGCAGAGCTTTCAAAGTTTGTTAATACAAACACTCAATATTATCTGCCTGCCTTTGCAAGGATAAAAAAAGAAAAAAGAAGCAAATTTAATTTTGCAGCATTCTTTTTTTGTGGGCCGTGGTTTCTGTACAGAAAACAATATGTAAAGGGAACTATCATATCATTAATATATCTTTTGAGTGAGATAGCTTCCATATTTCTGGTTCGTGCCTATTCCCTGCCTATATTCCGTGAGGCAAATACAATTATGGAGAATGCATTAGGAGAAAGTCCGATAAAGATGGCACAGACCTATCTGTCATGGACATTTGACAACTATTCATATGCAGGTGTATTCTGGATCGCACTCCCATATCTGCTTATACTGTTACGAGTGATTCTGTGTGTGGTGAGCGGCATTATCGCAAACCGCAGCTATTATAAATTCTCAATAAGAAAAATAAAACGTATAAAGGAAAAAACTTATGACGAAGATATTATGAAGGCAATTTCCGAATCAGGCGGTGTCAATAACGCTATTGCCTGGACACTATTCGTCTGCTATGTTATTTTAAGCATTGCCGAAATGTTTATATAAATAAAACGGAGGTACATATTTATGAAAGTTACAAAAGCAGTCATCCCTGCTGCAGGTCTTGGCACAAGAGTTCTGCCTGCAACAAAATCATTGCCAAAGGAAATGCTGACTATTGTTGATAAGCCTGCAATACAGTATATTGTTGAGGAGGCTGTAAACTCAGGAATTACAGATATACTCATAATAACAAACAGAGGCAAAGGAATAATTGAGGATCATTTTGACAGAAGCCCTGAACTTGAGGAAAGACTTCTTGCTTCAGGAAAAAAGGATGTGTATGATCAGGTCGTATCAATTTCCAGACTTGCAAATATATATTTTGTAAGACAGAAGGAAACAAAAGGCTTAGGCCACGCGGTGAATTGTGCAAGATCTTTTGTCGGAAACGAGCCGTTTGCGGTTCTTTATGGAGACGACGTCATAATAGGTGACGATCCTGCCTGCGGTCAGCTTATCAGAGCATATGAAAAATACGGAAAGGCAGTTCTGGGTATAAAATCAGTGCCTGAGGATTCTATTTCAAAATACAGTTCTCTTAAGGTGGAAAACCTTGAAGGTAATATTTACAGCTGCACAGATATGATAGAGAAGCCACAGAAAAAAGAAGATGTTCTTTCTCTTTATTCAATTCTCGGCAGATGTGTTCTTACTCCGGATATATTTGATATTCTTGATAATACAAAGCCCGGCGCAGGCGGCGAAATACAGCTTACAGACGCTATGAAAACACTTGCCAGGACTGTTGGTATGACAGGAGTTGACTTTACAGGCAAGCGTTATGACATGGGTGATAAGCTTGGTATCTTAGAGGCAACTGTTGAGATAGCTCTGAAAAATCCCTTATTGGGTGAAAGCTTTAAGGCTTATCTCAAGAAACTTGTAAAGAGCTTGTAATTATTTTACCTGTCATTTCAGTAATAAATACAGATAATATTGCAGTTGTTTCTTTATATCTTAAATTATATAAATAATAACTCCCTGTGGAACGTGATGAAATTCCGCAGGGAGTTTGTTTTATTTTATATAATAAACTCTGTTTTCTTTTCTTGGTGCAGGTTGCGGAAGTTCTTCATCAGCATAGCCAATTACACAATGACCTATACCCTCATATTCTCCCGTTATTCCAAGATCGCTGAGAAGTTTCTTTCCTTCATCTGTTTCAAATTCTTCCTTTGCGCGATGTATCCAACAACTGCCAAGTCCAAGTGAATGTGCTGCGAGCATAAGTTCTCCCATAACAAGACTTCCGTCATAAAGAAACGTTGGACGACTTTTGTCTGCAAGAACTATAAGCACCGTGGGAGCACCGTAAAACGGATCAAAATCATCCTTCCACCCGCCGATCCTACAGTTTTCGGCTGAAAGTCTATCCCTCAGGTTTTTTTCTGTAACTGCAATAATTATAGCTGACTGCATTCCTCTGCCGTTTGCAGCATATGTACCTGCTTTGATCACTTCATCTATCAGCTCTTCAGGTACTGCATCAGGCTTGAATTTTCTTATGCTTCTTCTTTCTGTTATTGCCTTTATGACATCATTCATATGGCTGCCTTCTTTCTTTTTTTATTATTAAATCGGGTTTATCCGTCAGATTCGTGTATTTCAAGCTGATAAAGCACGTTTTCATCTGCATTTAAAAATTCAAGGACAAGCGAGAATTCTTTTATATCTGCACTTTCTCTTAGTTTTTTGATGGTATGTGCTGCCTGAATTTTATATGATACCGTATTGACACGAGAGTCAAGATACGCTTTCAGATTAGGAAGATCGTAATCTGAAATATCAAGCATTGTGTTCGACTTATATTCCATAACAAGCTGATCTTCTCCCCTGACATAACAATCTATAGTAAAATTCATTGAAGGGTCGGATGCCATTGTTTGAGTAAGAGCCGATCGCAGCGAAGAAATATTAGATTTGCCGTCTGCGGTTTCTGACCACTGCTTAAGGGACTTTTTATTGTTTGTTACATAGAAGAAAACCGCAACTCCTACAGCTATTGCAACAATAATAATGATTATACTTATTAACGAGGAACTATTCCGACGTTTTACTGTTGTTGAGGTACTTACAACTGGGTTGTGGTAGGATGATGAAAACATTGCATTGGGATCATATGTATTGCCGTACAGACCTGAACCGGAGTCAGAAAACATTGCATTTGGATCATAATTATCATGTGTTTCCTGAGATAAATGACCAAAGTTTGTTGCTTCGCCGAAGTTATTTGTACTTCCGGTATTGTTGTATGTACCGAAACCGTTGTTGCTATAGTCCTGTGGTGTATTTCGCTGACCATAGGGTTCTGCTTCGCCGAAGTTATTTGTACTTGAGGCGTTGTTGTATGTACCGAAACCGTTGTTGCTATAGTCCTGTGGTGTATTTTGCTGACCATAGGGTTCTGCTTCGCCGAAGTTATTTGTACTTCCGGTATTGTTGTATGTACCGAAACCGTTGTTGCTATAGTCCTGTGGTATATTTTGCTGACCATAGGGTTCTGCTTCGCCGAAGTTATTTGTACTTCCGGCGTTGTTGTATGCACCGAAGCTGTTGTTGCTATAGTCCTGTGGTGTATTTTGCTGAACATAAGATGATGTATCATCCGAATTAACTGTATTATCATTATTATCCTGCGGTACAGTGCCGTCATATCCGCCAAGAAAATCTCCGCCTAAAAAAGCGTCACTGAAATCACTTGATGAGCCGGTATTCACGCCGAAGCCGTGTGACTTTTTATTATCCATAACCAATATCTCCCTTGAGGTTTTTGTCCCGAATTAATTTTATTCTAAATTGAATATATCATATGAAATCAAAATAGTCAATAATCTTAATTACGGCATACGTTCAATTAATAATTTTAATAATTGCGTTATACTTGTAATTTTTTTGTGGTTCTGATTTAGTCTTTAACTTTCCACTAATCACTGACCACTATTTGCAGTATTAAGCCATAACTTCTGCTTTGAAATTTAACCCAATTCCACTTTCCGGATTCCACATTACTTTGTTTAAAGAAGTCCGTATTTAAGCTTTATTCGTTCAAGCTTTGAAATGACAGGCTCTGCACCTATATACAGAAAAACAGCAGTGGATATTGCGTGAACAGTGTCAACAGAAAGTCCGAATGTAAAAACTGAAAGCAACGATCCGGGGGTTACAGCACTGCGTGAAAGTATAAGAGTAGCAGGATTCATAATACCGCCATAAATAATGTATGCGGCTGTGAAACCAAAAATCGCAATGGAAATTCTGTTCGGCGGCAGTAATCCTCTTTGGAATACTGCTCCGGCAAGAAAGCCTATAAGTCCCATTGAAAACATCTGCCACGGCGTCCATATACCCTGTCCAAAAAATATGTTTGATACCAGCATTGAAACAGAACCTATCATAAAGCCTGATTCACTGCCGAGTGCTGCCGCTGATATTATCACAAGTGCAGTAACAGGCTTGAACTCCGGCAGCATATAAAGTGCTGCACGTCCTGCAACACACATTGCACAAAGTGCAGCTGTAAGCACAAGCTCCCTTGCCTGTATGTTCCTTTTTTCAAACATTATAAAAAACGGCACTATGCTTTCAAACATTACAAGAAGTGAAATAAACAGATATTTTGAATCATCAAGAAAACAGACTCCTGCCGCGACAGTCAAAGGTACAGCAATGAAAACCGTAATTATCGAGATAAGTGTGCGTTTCATTGTTCTTTTATTTTTTACTATATATATTCTTTTGCTGCCTTTGCCTATACACATAATAAATATAAGTGCCGATATAAAAAGTACAGCATATGAAAGAAAAGCGTTATCCTTCATAAACGTGATATTAATAATTCCTGCCGTATTGAAAAGTGAAAAAACAAATAAAATAAAAGAGATCACAGAAATAAATAATGAAATACCTTTTTGACGTTTTTTGGTTATATCGTTAATATTTATGTCAGGTGTTTGGTTATTATCAGGCGGATTTTTTTTTCTGTCAGGCAAATTATTCCTGAAATTACTATCATTGTTTTCTGACGAAAACGCATTAAGCAGATCATCTGCGGTAACGGCATTGTCTATTATTCCGTGTGTCATACGGCATACTGAGGTTGTATATATCACGCTACCTGAGAAAAAAGCTTTTGGTGTATCGCTGCATATTATACGTCCGTTAAAAATCATTGCACATCTGTCGGCACAGGCTGCACAAAATTCAACATCGTGACTTACTGTGACAACGGCTGTTCCCCTTGATGTAAGCTCGGATAATATCTCTGAAAGTCGGAGTTTGTATGCACAGTCAAGTCCTTTTGTAGGCTCGTCAAGCAAAAGTATCTCAGGCTCGGTAAGCAGAAGCTTGGCAAGTGCCGTTTTTTGCTGTTCGCCTCCAGAAAGATCATATGGGTGACGTTTCATAAGCTCTTCAAGCTGACAAAGCTTTATCACATATTGTATTCGTTTAAGCTTCTCATTCTGAGTCAGCTCTGTGTTTTCAAGCATTTCATAAAGTTCTTCCTCTACGCTCTGTTTAACAAACAATGTCTGAGGGTCTTGCGGCAGAAGAGCAATTTTATTTTTATGGGGGGATTTTCTGTTATATGCTTTGTCGTTCAGCTTTATAGTTCCTCTGTACTGACGAAGTATACCGCATATAACAGACAACATTGTGGTTTTACCTGTGCCGTTTCCGCCAAGTAATGTAAGGTGTTCTCCTTTATATATATCAAGACTTAAACCCTTTAGTACATCCTCTCCGTTTTTTTCATATCTGAACCAAATGTCCTTTAATTTTATACAGGGTCTGCTGTTATCAACAGTCCTTCGGGCTTCCTCCGGCTTTTTCGGAGTGTGTTCTGATACATATTTTTTCAGCCATTCTCTTCCCTGTGAAATTGAAACAGGGGAACTGATGCCTGATTCAAGATATTCATATATTCTTACAGGACAAGGCAATGACATAAAAACAGCGTCTTTTTTATCATAAAGCTTCTTACCTATTCTCTTGGGATTATCCTGTGCGATTATTCTTCCCTCTGACATAACCAAGATGCTGCTGCTTACAGAAAAAAAGCCTTCAAGCTCGTGTTCACTAACGATTATTGTTGTACCAAGCTCGGAATTTATTCTTTTGAGCATAAAGATAAATTCCTCTGCTGCAATGGGATCAAGCTGTGAGACCGGCTCATCCAGTATAAGAACAGACGGCTGCATTACCATTACAGAAGCAAGGTTCAGAATCTGTTTTTGTCCTCCGGAAAGCTCGTCAACGGATTTTTCAAACCATTTTTCTATACCGAAAAACGAAGCTGTTTCTGCCGTTCTCTTTTGTATCTCATAGCTGCTCAGACCAAGGCTTTCAAGACCAAAGGCAAGCTCGTGCCACACCTTATCAGTTATTGACTGGTTGTCTGGTGACTGCATAACATAGCCTATCTCATAAGCCTGTTCCTTAGTAGTAAGTTCTTCAGCAGGTCTGTTTTTAAAATATATTTTTCCGTTTCTTTCACCGTGTGGTGCTGACGAGGGCTTAAGCTGTCTTAAAAGGGTACTTTTTCCGCTGCCGGAAAGACCGCATACTGTTATGAAAGCTCCTTCATTCACGGTAAACGAAATATTATCAAGAGCTTTTTTATCAGTTCCGGGATAAGTAAAGCTCAGATTTTCGACCTTAATGCATTCCATTTTCTATCCTCCTTTATATCTGACATCAACGGCATAAAGCACAATACTGTATATACGATATAAATGATCAGCTCAGATAAACCTAAGCCCACAGCTGTAACGACAGGATAATAATAGAACTCAAGAAGTTCCGAAAAATATGCCGTAAATATTACAGTATCAGCAACCAGTATGATACATATTGAAATGATGTCACGCTTATCTATCCTGAACAATGAGAATGCTGTTCTGTGAGGAAGACCGTAGCCCTTGTTTTTCATTGAATCAGCTGTGTCTACCGAATTTTCAAGTATCCATTGAAGCAATGCAGATATTATCCTTACAGTATTTTTAACTCTGACATATATTGTTCCCTGATCAATGTCACGGCCTATGCACCGTTGTGCAGCCCTTATTTTTTTGAATTGTCCTGTAAGCTTAGGGATGAAACGCAGTATCATCGAGATGAAAAGTCCGAGCTTTGGAGCTGCTCTTCCAAAAAGATAGATCACTCTGTCTGACGACATTATATACCTCAGACACATACACCACAGCATAATTGATGAAAACATTCCTGCTGCCGCTGCTCCGTATATAATTGATTCTAAGGTAAGAGGATTTCCGTCAGGAAGGTATGTAAGTATTGTTATTCCTGCGTGATTAAAAAGGGGATTGATCAATCCTGCAAGCAGCGATATGGGAACTATGAATTTTATTATTGCCATAAGAGCTTTTTTTCTTTTGAGATATACTGCATAAATTAACGAGGCAATAAGAGATATAACAAGAAAAAACGGCTGCATTATGAACATCGTGAATATAAGCACTGAGAAAAAGTACATAAACTGTACGATAGGATGATAGCTTGAAAAGGAATTGTTCATTTTATCTCTCCCCTATTATTCTTTCAACGTCACGTCCAAGTTCACACGTATACATCCATTCGATTTTATCACCCTTTTTAAGTTTATAATCAGAACAGCCAAATCCGGGTATTTCTCCGTTTACAACATACATCCAGCCTGAACCGCTTCCGCAGTCAAACTCATAAAGATTATATATACCCTCGATATATGCGGTGTTGTATATGGGAGTAAGGGTGAACTCAAAAGGAATTCTCTTTTCTGTACATATTCTTTTGGTGACATCAAACACACTCTCGCCTTCGCTGAAGGTCAGGCTTGTTTCATTGAGTATAATTCCGTTTGAGGGTACAAGCTGACGTTTATTCCTTTTGAGCTGATCTGTTTTATCAAGAAGTGTATTGCAGGTTATAGACAGTGTGCAGTTATTGACAGTCTCGGTGGCAGTTTTCCTGCTTGATTCAGGATGTGAAGCTTTACTTTCAGGTATTTCGGAATTACTAATTAAAGAACTTGTTGTTACTTCATACACTTGAGAGCTTTTTTCTGTTTTCCGAGGCTTGTCTGAGAAGTTCTGCTCACTTTCTGACAAATCTTGTTGTGAAGTTGCTTTACGAGAAGAAAATTGATATGAATAATAAACAGAATTATATTCTTCACCTATGCTTGTATATGAAGATTCATTTTTACTTTCATACTCAGGATGGTGTGTTTCCTCATCAGGGCTTTTTTCATAAGCTTCAACTCTCTGTCCGGAAGTATCATGGGATTCCGGTATGCTTTCTCTTGAAGAATCTGCACTCAGCCTTGAGGATACTGTCAAATTATCCGAAGTCTGTAAAGCAGAGATTTCTTCTTTTGAAGAACCTGTTGACGATACAGCCTTACGTGTATCGGATTTTGACGAAGAATGATAAGAAATATCAGAAGTTTTAGTATTATCAGTATCAGTTTTTTCTGTAAAAAAATACGCCGCCGCCAGAATAAGAACTATCGACAGAACGAGTGCAGACGATCTTATATATTTTTTTGATTTTTCCCACATTCTTATCATCCCCATATTAAGTCAATAAGGCAACATCGCATTGCGACGCTGCCTTATATTTTATTCTTTGTCCGGTTTTCTTGCTGCAATTATTGCTGCGGCTGATATTATCATAGCTGCGGCGATTACTGAGATTATTGTATTATCACCGGTATTTACTGTTTTTATATCACCTGTATTGTTTTCAGCAGTTCTGTTAGTTTCTGAAGATGTGTTTGTGTTCTCACTGCTGTTGTCTGTACTACTGTTTTTAGTGCTGCTTTCGGTATTTTTATTATTGTCTGTTGTTTTATCATCTGATGTATTTTCATCGGAAGGCTTATTATCGCCGCTGTTTTCATCAGATTGTTTTTCTGCTGTCAGGACTTCAACCTTTATATCACTCATATCAAATATTGATGTAGTGCCGTTTTCAAAACGATAGAGAGCTGCAAGTGCTGTATACGCCTGATAGGTTGACATATAATTTGCCTCGTCGCCTGCATAGTGTGAGAAAGTATGATCATCTTCCTGACAGAATCCGAGAAGTGCATCATATACAGTATTTCCGTTTTTGATGAAGCGTTCATCCTCATTAATATTTATTCCGAGTGAACAAAGTGCTGTTAGTACCTGCGCACAGCTTTCGCAATCATAGCTGCCGTATGAGCGGAACATACCATCCTCATTCTGGTTTTCAGAAAGGAATGTAAGAGCCTTATCTATTGAAGATGTGATCTTATCGTTTTTATTATAATATGGTGCAAGTGACTGAATAGCCATTGCAGTCATATCAGCATCCGAACCATCATCAACACCTGACCACGTATCTATTGTCCAGCCGCCGTCAGCCTGCTGTGCAGCAATAATATTGTCTGTAAGCTTTTCAACAGTGGTCTGTTCTGATCCGTCGTTTGTCGTTTTAAGCTCATAGCCGTGTGAATTCAATGCAATAAGTGCATAAATATCTCCATTTACGCCCTGCATATTTACAAATTCAAAGTCAGAAAGCGGAGACAAAAGATCATATCCGTAAAAGTCTGACGCGTCAACTCCGAGTGATGTCAATGCGGTAACAACACCTGAATTTGCAGTTGATCTTGTTGCACTGAGTTTAGCACTTCCTGTGATTTCAAGCTGCTGCTTAAGACTGTTTATATACTGTGATTTTACGTCATCATTCATAAGTCCGAAGCGTGAAAGATTTATTACATCCCATTCATTGCCGACTGCAGCATTCTCCGGGAAAATTTCTTTATATGCTTCACGAAAAATCTTAACAGCTATCGTATTTTTATTCTTAGAAAGCTGTGAAAAGATACTTTCTGCATTCTCAAGCACGTTATAGTTGCTTACCTCAGATTTTTGTTTATCTGTAAGAGAATCATAAAACTCTCTTGCCTTTTTAATAGCATCACCGCTTGAAGCTGTAACTTCTCCTATTGCAGATATAAAGCTTTCAGACTCCTGAACCTTTGTGTCCTTTTGAGGTGTCTGTATATTCACAGAAAGTCGGTATATACTCTCTTCTGCATTGTTGTAATTTGACTGCATCCATGATGAATTTGCTGTTCCTATGATTATTGTATCGCCGTCCTGAACAGGTATAGCCTCATTGAATTTATAATCTGTTCCGCTTTCTGCCGGAGTATAGTTATTTTTATACACCTTTGCACGATAAGCCTTATTTGTTGTCTGAGGACGAACAGTCAACTCCTGAGTATCCTGCGGCAATTCTATAACATAATCATAATTATCGGATTTAAACTCGGGGGTAACAGCACCGCTGCTCAGAATAATACCGGAAAGTGAAGTATCACTTCCTGACCAGTCATAACCTATATCTGCTCCCCAGGCACAGCTGTATATGAATCTGATCTCATCGCCATCTTCAAGCTTTCCTGAGCTTATTGTATATGCAGAAACGCTCTCATCGGTTATCCAGTCGTCAATTGTTATCATCCAGCCGCCCATAGTACCGCCGTCATCTGATGACAATCCATTGATTTCTGTTATATAACCATATTCTGCACCCGACTGTGTATAGCCTTTTTTTTCAAGTGCTGACACAAAAAGCGATACTGCACTTGACTGTTCATCAGCATCAACCCATTCATCCATCAGGATTCCTGTCCAGTCAGCACCGTTTTCTTCAGACAGCGTCGTATTTTCGACAATTATTCTTACCTTTGGCTTGTTTTCTTCTGCCGACACACTTATCGCGGACATTGACGTCAGCAATCCGGCAGCAGTTAATGCCGACAGAATTCGAGAGATTTTTTTCATTTTATATCCTCCTTTGTTTTTTCACAGAAGACTTCATTTTTTCAGTGCTTTTTTATGTTTACGTGCAAGCTTATGCTTTATACGGTTTTTTTCTGCAGAGGAGATCTTCTGAGGTTCTTTAAGACCTGCCGCTTCAAGTGCACGCGGCCATGGGCCGAGCTTTTGTTTTATAAAGCACACCTCATTGTTTTCAAAGTCGCTTCGCTTGGGAATTCTTCCAAGAAACTCATACTTTTCCCTCAGTAATACAGCCGCATATTCAGCCTTATCGTTCTTATCCATAAAATTACCTGTTTCACAAAAAAATGCCTTCCCTGTTTTGACAAAGAAAGCACAACTGATTTTACACAAATTCAAATAATCCGCAGCGAAAAAGTGCACTCGTTGCAGACTAAGTCTTCACAAAAATCGGCTGCACCTCTTCCTTGTCCAAGATTGCGTTACCAAAATTATGCGGAGGTATTCTGACTTCCGGCACAAACCGATCACAGTAATGACAGTTGTTCCGGACTTTCACCGGATTCCCTATTACCTACTCATCCCTACGATTTTCGCACCGCACAACCAAAGTATTCAATTTATTAAAATATATCATATTTTATTGAATATGTCAAGACAGGCAGCGTAATGCTTCACCCATGTTCGGTGGCAAGCTGCCACACCTGTGTTCGCGACTGCGTTCGCTAATGCTCACTCTGTTTATCCAAACCAAACATACGCTGATCGCGGTTCTTCATTCCCGCACTCCTTACGTCGTGCTTTCGGAAGGAGATTATGTAAAAGGGCAGTTATATATTTTTCTATTATACTAACCTCTAAGACATCAGTCAAATTTTTAATTATCGGCTGTTTCTTCCGAGTCTGAAATATTATGTTTTTGGAAAAGCTCTGTGATTAAAGCATAAGCATCCCTTTTTATCGCTTTGGATATGTCTTTGTCTGAAAAGAATTCTTCGGCATTTTTCAGCAGGTCACTGCACCTTTCCTTTTCAGGTAAATGTTTTCTTCGTTCAATCAGATATTCGTCATCCTCAATTATAAGAATATTTTTATCTATTTTAAAAAAATCCGCAAGCTTCTCTATTGTTTCCTTTTTTCTTGGATACTTACTTCCTGATTCATAATATAGGTATGTTCTTCGGCTTATTCCTACGGCATTAGCTACCTCTGATTGCGTCAGATGCTTTTCGGTTCTGTATTTTCTAAGCTTATCTGAAAATTTCATTTTAAATTATCATCCGTTCTTTAATAAAATTCTTGAAGCTAAACGAATATGGCTTTATAATTATTATATAACATTAACCGATATTTGAAAAGAATAATATTGTGCCCTGTGGTAGGCTTTCAAAAAAGGTTGTATATAAACGAACAGCCGCTGTCACGCGGCATAAAGTCAGAAAATTATTCTAAACCATCCGCCGAAGGAGATGAATTTATGAAAATATTTATAGATGCGGACGGATGTCCCGTTGTTGAAGAAGCGGAAGCTGCTGCAAAAAAATTCGGTCTTGAATGTATCATAATTTGTGATACTTCACACGAATTTTACAGCAACTATTCTGAAATTAGAACAGTTTCAAAAGGTACTGACAGTGCTGATTTTGCTCTTGTAAATGCAGTCGAAAAAAACGATATTGCCGTTACTCAGGATTACGGACTGGCGGCTATGTGTCTTGCAAGAGGATGTATTCCCATAAATCAGAATGGTGTTGTATATTCTGAGGATAATATTGATTCTATGCTTTTTGCACGCTATAATTCAGGCAGAATCAGAAGAAACGGCGGCAGACTAAAAGGTCTGCCTAAAAGAAAAAATAAACAAAATCGTATATTTTTTGAAAATTTATGCTGCTTAATAGCACAATACATAAAATAAAGGAGTTAAATTCTTTTGTAGAATTATGAAATGCATTTCAATGAATATAATATATAATCGTAGTAAATTATCTAATGGAGTGATTTTTTTTGAATCCTTGGTTCAATGCAGCAATTATAATCCTTCTTGTTATGTGTTCAGCTTTTTTTTCATCTACAGAAACCGCTTATTCAGCAGCAAGTAAGATAAGACTGAAAAGCTATGCGGACGGCGGAAATAAAAAAGCAAAAAGAGCTTATAAAATTTCAGAAAGCTATGATAAAGCTCTTTCAACCATTCTTGTTGGTAATAATATTGTCAATATAGCAGCATCATCTCTTGCAACTATTTTATTTGTATCTTTTTTTGGTGAAGCAAACGGAACAATTCTTAGTACAGTCGTACTTACTATCGTAATTCTGATATTCGGTGAAGTAATGCCCAAAAACATTGCTATGGAAAACAGTGAACGTATGGCGATGTCATCTTCAGGTGTACTTCATTTTCTTATGGTGATTTTTACACCTATAACATTTTTACTTTTAAAGCTTAACTCTGTTGTTAAGAACATTGCAGGAAGAGGAAAAGAAAAAGTGCCTACCGTAACTGAGGATGAGCTTAAATATATAGTTGAAAGTATCGAAGATGAGGGTGTGCTTGAAGAACAGGAAAGCGAACTTGTTCAGTCTGCACTGGAATTCGACGAAAAAACAGCATATGACATTCTGACACCGCGTGTCGATATGACAGCGATTGATATTGATGACGATACTGAAAAGATAAAGGAAACGATCCTTGCCGAAAGATATTCAAGAATTCCGGTATATAAGGATAGTATAGATAACATTATTGGTGTTCTTCATACAAGGGATTATCTTGAAATGCTGCTGAAAACTCAGTCTCCGGATTTGTATTCACTTATACAGCCTGTTTATTTTATATACCGCTCAAAAAAACTTTCTTCTATCCTTGCAGATTTCAAATACAAAAGACTTCATCTGGCAGTTGTAACAGATGATTACGGCGGCACACTTGGTATTGTTACAATGGAAGATCTGCTTGAGCAGCTTGTTGGTGATATATGGGATGAGGATGAAGAAATAGAAAGTAAATATAAAAAACTCGGAGAAAATAAGTATGAAGTAAACGGCGATATGAACATAAGCGAAATGCTTGAGCTGTTCGGGCTTGACTTAAAATACATAGAAACTGACAGCAAGTCTGTTGGCGGCTGGACAATAGAACAAATCGGAGATATTCCTGAAAAGGGTGAGCATTTTGTTTTTCGCGAGCTTGATATAACCGTCAGCGATGTTGAAGATCAGCGAGTGAATACCGTCACTGTAGTGTTATTACCGGATTCAGACGGCAATGAATAAACATAAAAATCATTTAATATAAAAATCCACTGTATGGCTTAAATGCCTTACAGTGGATTTCTTTATTTATCAGAATTACTGCATCAGAGCAGCAAGACGTTTATTTATCTCAACAAGGAAGGTTTCAGTATCAACCTTTGTTTTGTTTTCAAGTGTAGAAAGAGCAGCAAGATCGCCTGTCATTATTCCTTCTTCGATGGTTGTCACTGTTGCCTTTTCAAGTTTGTCGGCAAAATCAACAAGCTCGTTAATACCGTCAAGCTGACCACGCTTTCTGAGAGCACCGCTCCACGCGAAAAGTGTAGCAACAGAGTTTGTAGAGGTTGTTTCTCCCTTAAGATACTTGTAATAGTGACGCTGTACAGTACCGTGAGCAGCTTCATATTCATAAATACCGTCAGGTGATACCAATACTGACGTCATCATTGCGAGTGAACCAAAGGCTGTTGCTACCATATCTGACATTACATCACCGTCATAGTTCTTGCAAGCCCAAATGTAGCCGCCGTCTGAACGTACAACTCTTGCAACTGCATCATCAATGAGTGTATAGAAATATGTAATACCTGTTTGTTCAAACTTTTCTTTGTATTCAGCTTCAAATATTTCGTTGAAAATATCCTTGAAGCGATGGTCGTACTTCTTTGAGATAGTATCCTTTGTTGCAAACCATATGTCCTGCTTTTTGTCAAGTGCAAAATTGAAGCAGGCTCTTGCAAAGCTGCCTATGCTCTTGTCAATGTTGTGAAGTCCCTGGATTATACCGTCAGAACCGCTGAACTCATGGATAAGCTGACGTGTTTCATTGCCATTCTTATCTGTTACAACAAGCTCTGCCTTGCTGCCGTCTGCAACAACCATTTCTGTATTTTTATAAACATCGCCGTATGCATGACGTGCAATTGTTATAGGCTTTTTCCACGTTGGAATATATGGTGTTATACCCTTTACAACTATGGGTGTTCTGAATACAGTTCCGTCAAGAATTGCTCTTATTGTACCATTAGGTGATTTCCACATCTGTGTAAGGTTGTACTCCTTAACACGTTCGGCATTAGGTGTAATTGTTGCACACTTTACAGCAACGCCGTATTTTTTAGTTGCCTCTGCTGAATCAACAGTAACCTGATCCTTGGTTTTTTCTCTGTTCTCAAGTCCGAGATCATAATATTCGCTCTTAAGTTCAACATAAGGGAGAATAAGAGTATCCTTGATCATTTTCCAGATGATTCTTGTCATTTCGTCGCCGTCCATTTCAACGAGCGGTGTTGTCATTTTAATTTTTTCCATAAAACCGAGTTCCTTTCTTTGAACTGTGTATTTTAATTATCTCAGCCGTTCTGTTTTGTATAGTCAAGCAGACCGCCTGCAAGAACAATATCTCTTGTGCGTCCGGAAAGCTCACATTTTACAGGAATTTCTTTGCCGTTTGTTTTATTGACGATTATAAGATCTTCCTTACCGTCTGCTATCAGCTTGCGTACATCAGGTATTGAAATATCATCGCCCTCATTTATGCTGTCGTAGTCAGCTTCATTAACAAAGGTAAGCGGAAGAATTCCTGCATTTATCAGATTTGCTCTGTGAATACGTGCAAATGACTTTACAACAACAGCTTTTATACCAAGGTAAAGAGGTGCAAGGGCTGCGTGCTCACGGGATGAACCCTGTCCATAGTTTACCCCGCCCACAATAATGCTGCTGCCAAGCTGTTTTGCACGAGCCGGGAAGTCTTTATCACATACTGTAAAGCAATGCTCTGATATTGCAGGGATATTGGAACGCAGTGGAAGTATTTTTGCACCTGCCGGCATAATGTGATCTGTTGTAATGTTGTCGCCTACCTTAAGAGAACACGGAACATCAATGCTTTCTGCAAGAGGACTTGTTGTCGGATATGGCTTTATGTTAGGACCTCTGAGTACCTCAACATTATCCATCTCTTCAACCGGAGCAGGAGCAACAACCATATTATCATTATAATCAAACTTCGCCGGCAGCGGAATATTAACAGCATCACCAAGAGTTCTTGGGTCTGTGAATACGCCGGCAAGAGCAGAAGCTGCTGCTGTTTCAGGACTTACAAGATAAATCTGTCCGTCACGAGTACCTGAACGGCCCTCAAAATTACGGTTAAATGTACGCAGTGAAATACCCTTTGAATTAGGCGACTGTCCCATACCAATACACGGACCGCAGGCACATTCAAGAATTCTTGCACCGGCTTCAATAATATCAGCAAGAGCTCCGTTTTTAGCAAGCATATTATAAACCTGCTTTGAGCCGGGAGCTATTGCAAGGCTTACATCAGGATGTACTGTTTTACCCTTAAGTATTGCAGCAACTCTCATAAGATCAAGATATGATGAGTTTGTGCACGAGCCGATACATACCTGATCAATCTTTTGAGGACCTATATCTTCTATTGTTTTTACATTATCAGGACTATGAGGACATGCAGCCATTGGAACAAGCTTTGAAAGATCAATTTCGATAACCTCATCAAAAACTGCGTCATCGTCTGAAGAAAGCTCTGTCCAGTCTTCTTCACGTCCCTGAGCAGCCATAAATGTTCTTGTTATTTCATCTGACGGGAAAACAGAGGTTGTTGCACCAAGCTCCGCACCCATATTTGTAATGGTTGCTCTTTCGGGAACAGTAAGTGTTTTTACACCTTCACCGCCATATTCTATAATTTTGCCTACACCGCCCTTAACGGACATAATACGAAGTACTTCAAGAATAATATCCTTTGCAGATACCCAGGGCTGGAGTTTGCCTGTAAGATTCACTCTTACCATTTTCGGCATTGAGATGTAATATGCACCGCCGCCCATAGCAACAGCAACGTCAAGACCGCCTGCACCTATTGCAAGCATACCGATACCGCCGCCTGTGGGTGTATGGCTGTCTGAACCGATAAGTGTTTTTCCGGGCTTGCCGAAGCGTTCAAGATGTACCTGGTGGCAGATACCGTTACCGGGACGTGAAAAATATATGCCGTGTTTTTTACATACGGTTTGGATGAAACGATGGTCGTCTGCATTTTCAAAACCAGTCTGAAGAGTATTGTGGTCAATATAAGCAACGCTTTTTTCTGTTTTAACTCTTGGAACACCAATAGCTTCAAATTCAAGATAAGCCATAGTACCTGTTGCGTCCTGTGTCAAAGTCTGATCGATTTTAAGACCAACCTCACTGCCGACAGTCATATCGCCGCTGAGAAGGTGAGCCTTGATGATTTTCTGAGCAATCGTATAGCCCATTGAAAGTCCCCCAATCTTTTTTCTTATAAATATGTATAAAAGCAATACACATATATTATCCTTCAAAATGTTCTTTTTGTCAATAAATTTTAATATAAATTAAAAACCTTGCAATTTTCTTATAAATAGTATAATATAATACCTGACAGAAAAAGGAAAATTATAAAAGAACGGAGTGAATAATGTGTTCAAAAGAAGGAAGCTTATAATACGTATTGTAAGTGTTGTATTGTGTGCTATGATGATTTTAGGCGTTTTCTCAATACTTATGTATACACTCTCGGGCGGTTGAAAATCTATTTAAACAGCAATGCAAAAGCACTTCCGGCATTTTTGTCAGAAGTGCTTTTTTCAGTTATTTTTTCGGAGTCCACTCTGCCCTTTCTTTATCAGAAAGCTCAAGTATATAATCAGCAGAAACATTATACAGCAATGCAAGCTGTTTTATCATATGTGCAGGTATTTCTATCTTTCCAAGCTCATATTTGCTGTAATATTCCTGTCGTATATTAAGGTAATCAGCAACAAATTTTTGAGTATAATCGCTGTCGTTTCTCAGTTCTCTGAGCCGTTTATAATAATATCCCAAAATAAACAACCCCACTTTATTATTACACATATTGTATCATTTATTAAAAAAGCTTCTTGACTTATGGTAAACCGACAATGCATTATAGCTAAAAACAAACATTGTTCTTGCAACCACCTTCAATATATGGTATAATGTATAAAAATTATCGGTATCGGAGGTTTTAATTATGCCGGATTGGTTAAAAGACGCCGTTTTTTATGAAATATATCCACAAACATATTGTGACAGTAATGGTGACGGTATAGGTGATATTAACGGTATTATTTCTAAGCTTGATTATGTAAAAAGTCTTGGGTGTAATGCAATATGGCTCAATCCTGTTTATGACTCACCATTTATGGACGCAGGCTATGATGTAAGAAATTATTATAAGGTTGCTGAGCGTTACGGTACAAATGATGATCTTAAGCGTCTGTTTGAAATTGCTCACAAAAAAGATATAAAAATACTTCTCGATCTTGTTCCCGGCCATACTTCTGATCAGAATGAATGGTTCAGACAAAGTAAAAAGGCTGAGATGAATGAATACAGCGGAAGATATATATGGACGGATTCGGTCTGGGAAGCTCCTCCACAATATAAATTCCTTTGTGGTATCACTGACCGTGACGGTAACTATATGGTGAACTTTTTCAGTTCTCAGCCTGCACTTAACTATGGCTTCAACAACATAACTCATCCGGCATGGCAGAAGTCACCCTCAGACCCCGATTGTATAGCTACAGTTGAGGCTCTTAAGGATATAATGCGTTATTGGCTTGATATGGGCTGTGACGGATTCCGCGTTGATATGGCGGATTCCTTAGTTAAAAACGAAGACGGTGAAAAACCCGAAACCTGTAAGATATGGAAAAATGTTCGTGAAATGCTTGACAAGGATTATCCCGATGCCGCCATCATCTCAGAATGGTGCAACCCAAAAGTTTCGATTGGCGCAGGCTTCCACAGTGATTTCTATCTTGATCACGATAATAACGGTTACAGAATTCTCTTCCGTGAAAAAGACAATAAAACAGGAGAATGTAAAGCAGTGTTCGCTAAAAACGGTAAGGGAGATATAACAAAATTCCTTGACGAATATATTGACGACCTTAAAGGTACAAAAGGCAAGGGATATATCAGCTTTATCACCTGTAACCACGATACTCCTCGTATGACAAAAATGTTTACTCCGCTTGAAGCAAAAATTGCTTATTCCTTTGTGTTTCTAACGCCGGGTGTTCCCTTCCTTTACTACGGTGATGAAATCGGTATGAGCTTTATGGAAGGACTTAAAAGTAAAGAGGGCGGTTACAGCCGTACGGGTACACGTACTCCTATGCAGTGGGACAGCAGCGAAAACCACGGATTCTCAACAGCAAGTTCTGATAAACTGTATCTTCCTGTTGATACATCTGAAAATGCCGTTACAGTTGAATCTCAGATTGATGATCCTGATTCTATGCTCAACACCATCAAAAGGGTAATTGCTCTGAGACACGAAAATAAGGATCTTCAGGCAGACGGCGATTTTGAAGTAGTTTATGCCAAGAAAAATACATACCCGTTTATTTTCAAAAGAGGTAAATTTCTCATAGCTGTAAATCCGACTGAAAAAGAACAGTCCGCTCCCTTTACATTTGAATGTGATCCGGTATTTAATATAGGTAAGTCTTGTGATAATGGTAAAAAGCTTACTATGATGCCTCAGTCACTTAGTGTTCTTAAAATAAAATAATGTAGTTTTTCCCACATAGAAACTTCAGACAGAAGATTATATGTGGGAATTTTTTTCTGATATATAAAACTGTAAAGCATAGAAGCTTTATATAAATTTCAAGTGGCAAGGGATTATTCTATATTATTTTCATAAGCTCATCATCAGCTTTAAGACTCTTTAATCTATGCACTAATCTGTCTGAGGTAAACATAACATTACCATCGCCGCCCTTTAACGGAATAAGCCTTGAAAGTTCCTTTACTCCGCATAATGAATAAAGTGCAGAAAGAAAATAAATATCATCCGTATTCCTGCTTTTAAGTCTTTTATATTTATATGGGAATTCTGGAAAATATTCATATATTGCAGCAGACTTCAATGAAACAGCAGGCTTTGATGAGGTAAAAACAATAGTATTTTCCGAAACAGGCAGGTGCATATCTATCTTTTGAGGACAAACAACTATATCACACCCCGAAAGCCTTTCGGGGGAGTTGCTTACCAAAAGGGGTACACCTATAGAATCTGCTATACGTTCGGATTCCTTCTCATAAAATTTCGGCATATTGCTTACTACCGTAAGCTTCGAGGTATATTCAAGCAACTTTTCGGCGAATAAAGGATTTTCAGCCATAGGATCATAATAAGCTATATTAAGCTTCTCAGGGGGAATATCGGCTTTTTTAAGTATGCTGCAAATGAAATTCTGCATCATAACAACATTGAATTCATTATTATCAAATCTTTTAAAGGGAGAATTGTCAAGTACAATATCCTTACTGCACAGAATTGTTTTTGGCGCGCCAATGGCAAGCTCATAAATTTTTTTAAACCGTATTTCTCCCCTGTATGCTTTGTATCTTATATATAATACCGATACTTTATTTTGCTTTTTTATCTTTGTCTTGATTTCATAAGGATGAAACAGTGACTTTATTTTTTTTACGATCCCATTGTTACTTTCTCTTTCAACCTCAAGCACGATAAGCATATAATCACTTCTTTCTCTTTTTTAAAATTATATGCTCACAAATCAAAAATAATACCGTCAGCCATATAGAATTCAGATTCTGAGACAAAAAAACCGATGTCTTAAAGACATCGGTTAAATAAGATCAATCACTTGTGTAAGGGATGAGTGCAAGGTATCTTGCTCTTTTGATTGCAACAGTAAGCTCTCTCTGGTGACGAGCACATGTACCTGTTACTCTGCGAGGAAGGATCTTTGCTCTTTCGGATACAAAACGACGAAGTCTTGAAATATCCTTATAGTCAATTGCTTCGATCTTATCTACGCAAAATGCACAAACCTTTTTACGACCTTTACGTCCGCCTCTGCGGTTTTCTCTCTCAGGTCTTTCTGCCATTTGTAGTTCCTCCTTTACATTTTCTTAGAAAGGCAAATCCTCATCATCAGGCAACTCCAAAAAGTCTTCCGTATTACCACTGGAATACGAAGGAGCCGGAGATGAATTATCCTGACGCTGGGGCTGCTGATAGCTGTTCTGATAACTCTGATAACTTCCGCTGTTTGAAGAATCACGTTTTGACTCACAGAATTCAACATTATCTGCTACAACATCAAAAGTATATCTTTTGCTGCCGTCCTGTGCTGTATATGAGCCGGTCTGAATCCGACCTGTAACAGCAATACGCTGACCTTTTGAAAAATATCTGCATATAAATTCAGCTGTCTGACGCCAAGCAACTATGTTGATAAAATCTGCCTGTCTTTCTTCGCCTGGTTTTGAAAACTGACGATCAACAGCAATGGAAAATCTTACATTCGCAATGCCTGACTGCGTATGTCTTAATTCCGGGTCTGCTGTAAGTCTGCCGATCAAGGATACATTATTCATAAAAATGCCTCCTCAGATCAAGCTTCTTTTTTGATGATCATTGAACGAAGAACGCCGTCAGTGATCTTTGTGATTCTGTCAAGCTCTGCAGGGAACTCAGCTTCAGCTTTAAAGTTAAAAAGAACATAATAAGCATCAGTTTCCTTATTGATAGGATAAGCAAGTCTTCTCTTACCCCACTCGTCAACGCTTTCAAGTGTTGCGTGTTTTTCAATAAGGCTGCTGAACTTCTTAACTGTTTCAGCTACAGCTTCCTCACCAAGCTTAAGAGAAAATACAATTACTGCTTCATAGGAATTGATAACTGCCATTTTATTTAAACCTCCTTCCGGACTTTGGCCCTCTGACATACAAAGGGCAAGGATAGTTGTGTACTTGCACAACATATAGAATTATATCATCATCCAACATAAAAGTCAACAATTTTTTTCCGGTGCGTGACCACACAGGACAATTTGCGTTTGCGTTCGCTAAAGCTCACTTTGTTCATACAAGCCAAACATACGCCAATCGCGGTTTTTACTTCCTCACGCTGCTTGCCGCTTATATGTAGATTTCGCACTCTGCGGAGTGCAGCCAAGGCTCTGCCTTTCGAATCCGCAAGCCTTTGTAAAGGCTTGAGCGAAACTTTATTTATTGTGAAGTGCGAAAGTAATGCCGAATTGCGCGAAAAATGTGAGCACAATTATTAATTGAACGTAAGTTGGCTTGTTTCGGGAAGATCTGAAAATGCACCTATTTCTTTCAGAAGATCTATTACGGATTTTGATACTCTCGCTCTTTGCTGGAAATCTTCGATTGAAGTAAACTCGCCTTCGTTTTTCGCTTCGGCAAGACCGGCGGCTGCGGATTCTCCTACACCTGAAAGTGCCGCAAATGGCAGTCTGATTTTTCCGTCTTCTACAAGAAACTTTCTTGCATCCGATTTATAAATGTCAATTGGAAGAACCTCTATCCCCCTTGCAAGCATCTCATTGACTATCTGTAAGGTTGCATATGTGGATTCTTCTTTGGCAGTTGCTTCTTTTCTTTGTATCTTGGTGCTTATTTCCTGCATCTTATTTTTTACCGCTGCTTTGCCTTTACATACAAGCATTGCATCAAAATCATCGTTTCTTACGGTAAAATAAGCCGCATAATATTCCTTTGGACGGTGAACCTTATACCAGCCAAGTCTTAGTGTTGAGATCATATAAGCGGCTGCGTGTGCCTTCGGGAACATATACTTTATCTTCATACAAGAGTCTATATACCATTCCGGAACGTTGTGCTCCTTCATTGCCTTTATATGCTCCTCTGTAAGAAGCTTAGTGGCATTACCCTTTCTAACGATCTCCATAATCTTAAATGCCATATCAGGCTCAAGTCCTTTATGCATAAGATATACCATTATGTTATCACGTGTTCCGATAACCTCTGAAATCGTGCATATTTTCTTTTCTATAAGATCTGAAGCATTGCCTATCCATACGTCTGTTCCGTGAGAAAGTCCCGAAATCTGAAGCAGATCGGCAAAGGTCTTGGGCTGTGTTTCTATCAGCATATGACGCACAAAGCTTGTTCCTACTTCAGGAAGAGAAAATGTTCCGGTTTCTGAATCTATATCCTCGGGAGTAACGCCAAGAGCTTTTGTCGATGTGAACAATGACATTACATCAGGATCACTCATTGAAATGTTCATTACGTTTATGCCTGTATATTCTTCAAGATAGTGATATATTGTCGGCACATCGTGACCAAGCTCATCAAGCTTGCAGACAGTATCGTGAATTGAATGGAAGTCAAAATGGGTTGTGATAATATCCGTTTTCTGGTCGTTGGCAGGGCGCTGTATCGGACAAAATTCATATATATCGTTCATTCTGGGAACTACAACCATTCCCGCAGGGTGCTGACCGGTAGTTCTTCTGACACCCGTACAACCTGATGCGAGACGAAGCTCTTCGGCTTTATTTACGGATACTCCGCGAACCTCAGAGTATTTTCTGACATAGCCTATTGCTGTTTTTTCGGCAACAGTCGCTATTGTCCCAGCCTTGAATACGTTTTCCTTTCCGAAAAGCTGTTCGGTATATCTGTGTGACAGGGTCTGAAATTCACCTGCAAAATTAAGATCTATATCAGGAGTTTTATCACCCTTAAACCCAAGAAATGTTTCAAAGGGTATATCGTGTCCGTCACGAAGATAATCAGTACCGCAATTCGGGCATTTTTTCTCAGGCAAATCAAAGCCCGACCCATAGCTTCCGTCATCAAAGAACTCGGTATTACGGCAATTAGGGCAGACATAGTGCGGACAAAGCGGATTTACCTCTGATATACCGGACATTGTAGCTACAAATGATGAACCTACAGAGCCTCGTGAACCAACAAGATAACCGTGTTCGTTCGAATTTGCAACAAGCTTCTGGGCTGTCATATAAAGCACAGAGAAGCCATTCTTTATTATTGAGTTAAGCTCCTTATCAATTCTTGCACGCACGATCTCCGGCAGAGGATCACCATAAATATTCTTTGCACGTTCCCATGTAATCCTTGTAAGATCTTCTTCTGCTCCGGGAATAAACGGAGGGAAGTTGCCCTTTGGAACAGCACGTATTGTTTCGATCATATCTGAGATATAGTTTGTATTTGTTACAACAACTTCATATGCCTTTTCTTTTCCAAGATACTCAAATTCCTTAAGCATTTCCGCAGTTGTCCGAAAATAAAGCGGAGGCTGTTCTTCTGCATCAGAAAAGCCCTGTGCCGTAAGAAGAATCTTTCTGTATTCGCTTTGATGAGGGTCCATAAAATGAACATCACAGGTTGCGACAACAGGCAAGCCAAGCTCTTCTCCAAGCTCGACTATAAGCCTGTTATTATTTCTCAGTTCTTCCTCATCCCTGACTATTCCCTCACGCACAAGGTGCATATTGTTTCCTATAGGCTGTATCTCAAGATAGTCATAAAATGAGGCTATCTTTTTAAGCTCTTCCCGGTTTTTTCCGTCAATTATAGCTCTGTAAAGCTCTCCTGCCTCACAAGCACTTCCTATAAGAAGTCCGTCACGGAACTTTACAAGCTCGGATTTTGGAAGAAGCGGTTTTTTATAAAAATATTCTATATGCGATTTCGAGATAAGCTTATAAAGATTTTTCAGTCCGGCTTGATTTTTTACAAGTATGATCTGGTGAAAATATTTATATGTCTTTATACTTGGCTTAGGCAATATTGTTGAGATCTGTGAGGTATTCTTTATGCCGTATTCCTCAGAAAGCTTATTGAGCATAACCTGAAATATCCTTGCAAGCATCATTGCGTCATCACAGGCTCTGTGGTGATTGAAATTACCAAGCTTGAGGTGTTTTGCTATTGTGTCAAGCTTATGCTTTGCAAGCTGTGGGAATAACCCTCTTGAAACGGCAAGAGTGTCTATATGAGTAAGAGTATATTTAAGATCATTTCGTTGTGCTGCCGCTTTTATAAAGGATGTATCAAAAGATGCATTGTGTGCAACCACAATAGCGTCTTCTCCGCAGTATTCAAGAAATTTTCTTACAGCTTCACGTTCTGACGGAGCATCTGCAACCATATCGTCACTTATTCCGGTAAGCTCTGTGATTTTTTCGGGGATATGCTTTTCGGGGTTTACAAAGGTTGAGAACGTATCCTTTATATCACCGTTTACCATTCTTACAGCACCGATCTCTGTTATTTTTTCCTGCATAACACTAAGACCTGTTGTTTCAATATCAAAAATGATAAACTCTCCGTTAAGCGGCTGTTCAGCCTTACCGGTTATGGCACTTGAAGCTTCATCGTTTATAAAATATGCTTCAACTCCATATATCACCTTGAACTTGCCGCCCTTGCGTGTTATTGCATCACAGGCATTCATTGCATCAGGATATGCCTGTGCAACACCGTGATCGGTAATTGCAATTGCAGGCATCCCCCATTCATATGCTCTTTTGACAAGATCACCTGCACTTGTAACTGCGTCCATTGCCGACATATTTGTATGCAGATGAAGTTCAACTCGCTTTGTCTCTGCCTTATCAACTATACGCTGCTTCGCCACAGTACATATTGCTGACGCCATTACGGTTATATCGTGCTCATATTTATCTAATTGAGCCTCGCCCTTTACAAGGATCGCCATACCCTTTTTAAGCTCCAACACGCCCTTACACTTTTCATTCAGATCTATAACTTTTATAGTTACTGAACCTGTGTAGTCTGTAAGGCTTATTGATATTATTTTTTTCTTATTATCACGGGTATCTCTTACATCAATGGAAAAAATATCTCCCCAGAAGCATATTCTTCCTGATTCCGGTGAAATATTTTTCAGTTGGAACAGTTCTCCTTTTACATTTCCGCCGTATATTGCAACTGCTGTTTCAGGAATAATACACGGCATAAGCGAGCGACCTTCTCTTATTTCCGTTTCGGCAACGGCCGCGGGAATTTCCTTAGGCTTTTTAGGTGCAAATTTTACTTTGTGCTCATTTGCCGCTTTCATTGTGGCTTCATATTGCTCCATTGCAGCAAGTCTGGCTTCTCTTAATGCTTTTTCATCATTTATTTTTTGCTGTTCTATGTAGCTTTGACTGTCGGAATCTATAGTCAGTATTCCATCAAAAACTATTGTAAAGGACAATCCGAATTCTTCCCTGATAAGACCAGCAAGATCTTTATCAAAGCCTTGCTGCTGTAATATACTCTTGCCGCCGTGCTTAAGGGTTACGATCAGTTTTTCTCCGTCAACATTTACAAAAGAGTCGTTAAGCGTACCATTAAGGCTTGCACATCGGCGTTTCAGCTCAAGCACAAGCTCGGGATAGTATTCTTCTTTAAACAGTTTCGGAGAATATTTCGGATATATCCTGCATTGTGCAAGGTCAAGACTGCATTCACAGATCATTTTTTCCGCTGTGAACAGTGATTGTCTGTCAACAAGACCTGAAAACTCTGCAAAAACCTTAATGCTGCGATCACCGAAATCTATCAGTATATTCAGAATATTACTGCCGCTTATCAAAAGCGGCAGCTTTTCAATATTGATATAATCCTTAAAGCATTCTGAAAATGTACTCACAATTTACCTCCGACTATAGACTTTCAATTTCTTTTATAAGCTCATCAAGGAGCTTGTCTTCCGGAACTTTTTTTATTATCTCGCCTTTTCTGAAAATAAGTCCCATGCCCGAACCGCCGGCAATACCTATATCAGCTTCACGTGCTTCTCCAGGACCATTTACAACACAGCCCATTATGGCAACTGTTATATTCTTTTTGCAGTCAATAAGACGTGCTTCGGCTTTATTGGCAAGCTCTATAAGATTGATACGTGTTCTGCCGCAGGTTGGACAGGAAATAAATTTTATCCCCTCATCATTAAGTCCCAGAGCTTTGAGAATGTCTTTTGCAGCATAGACTTCTTTTACTGGCTCATCTGTTAGTGATACTCTTATTGTATCACCTATGCCGTCAAGCAAAAGACTTCCTATACCAACAGAAGATTTTATTATACCCATACGTTCAGTACCGGCTTCTGTAACGCCAAGATGAAGAGGATAATCACAGCGTTCTGCTGCAAGCTCATATGCATGCTTCATAAATTCCACATTTGATGACTTCATTGAAAGGACTATATTATCAAAATCAAATTTTTCAAGCAGAGCCGCGTGATACATTGCACTGTCACAAAGTGCCTGAGGAGTGGGACTTCCGTATTTTTCAAGTATATGCTTTTCAAGAGAGCCTGAATTTACACCTATTCTTATGGGAATATTTCTTCTGCGACATTCATCAGCAACCAGCTTTACTCTGCTGTCATCTCCGATGTTACCGGGATTAATCCGTATTTTATCAACACCTGCCGAGGCTGCTTCAAGAGCAATTTTATAATTGAAATGAATATCCGCCACTATCGGAACAGATACCTTTTCTTTGACTGCAGGAATAAGTCTTACAGCCTCAATATCAGGAACAGCTATTCTGATAATATCACATCCGGCTTTTTCAAGTTCCCGGGCTTGTATGACACTTCCCTCAATATCCGTTGACGGAACATTGAGCATTGACTGAACAGTTATTTTTGAATCTCCGCCAATAAAGGTATTACCTACTGCAATTTTTTTTGTTTTACGTCTTTTCATTTTTATCACCGGCTATGAAAACAGTCTTATTATATCGTTAATTGATATTACTACCATAAACAGCAGCAATGCCGCCATTCCTATTGCGTGAACCCAACCCTCGTGTTCGGGCTTTACAGGCTTTCTGCGTATTGCTTCGATGATGAGAAATACAAGTCTGCCGCCGTCGAGTGCAGGAATGGGAAGAAGGTTTACAACACCAAGGTTGACTGTAATTATCATCATTACAAATAAAAGATTACTGAATCCATCCCAGAAGCTTCGTTCAAGACCTGACGCAGCCGCCTGAGAGATTGCTGATGTCATACCCACAGGTCCGGCCACCTCATTGAATCCGAACTGTCCTGTCACAAGTCCTATAAGGCTTGCCCATACCATTTTTACAGTTGAAAAGGTCTGCCCAAAGGTCTGTCCAATAAGACTGAAAAAGTTGTTTTCTATTCCTTCAAAATAAAAATCAAGCTGAATGATCTCTTGTCCGTCCTCTGTTTTTGCCGTACCAAACTTTACGTGTTCAAGGTCTGTTTTTTCGCCGTTTCTTATAACAGTGAATTTAAGATCATTCCCCTTTGCCGTTGCAAAAGCAAAATTCATATCCATAGAGGTATTTATACCATAACCGTTTATAGACTTTATTTCGTCACCGACCTGCAAGGTTTGTGACGAAACTGCATTCTCGCTGAAGCTTGCAATCTTATTTGAAACGAACTGCTTATGAGGAATAAGTATTATCATCATCATAACAAAGCCCAGGATGATGTTCATAATTGCACCTGCGGCAACTATTATCATTCGCTTCCATACAGCCTTGTTTCCGAATGCACGCTCATCGTCACTTGCTTCATCTTCTCCCTCCATAGCACAAAATCCGCCTATCGGGAAAAGTCTTAATGAATAAAGTGTTTCGCCCTTTTGAAATTTTATTATCTTAGGTCCCATTCCCAGTGCAAATTCATTCACCTTTACTCCGAACTTTTTAGCTGTTATAAAGTGTCCGAATTCGTGCAGGAATATTATAAGCTCAAAAATCAAAATACCGATAATGATAAGTAATACCCCGTTAATAGAAATCATCTCCCTGATTATAATAATATTTTTGCTCTTGTTTCTCTGTCTGACTCAATTATATCTTCAAGTGTTATATCTTGTCTTTTATCGTTAAACTCAGTAACTGCTCGGCTTACCTTTTCAGCTATCTGAAGAAAAGTTATTTTTCTTTCAAGGAAAAGCTGTACCGCCGCTTCATTTGCAGCATTGGCAACAGCCGGATAAAGACCGCCCAGTTTTAAAGCCTTTCTGCATATTGCAAGACATTCAAAGGTGTCATGATCAGGTTTATAGAAGGTAAGCTTTGCAATATCTGCAAGATCAAGCTCTTTTGCCGGAGAAGGCAGCCTTTGCGGATATGTGAGCGCATACTGTATCGGTATACGCATATCGGCTGTTCCAAGCTGTGCTATTACAGCGTTATCTTTTAACTGTATCATTGAGTGGATGATACTCTCGCGGTGTATCAATACGTCAATACTCTCATCTGGTACACCAAACAGCCACGAAGCTTCAATTACCTCAAGTCCTTTATTCATCATTGTAGCAGAATCTATGGTTATTTTTTTCCCCATACTCCAGTTAGGATGTTTCAGTGCCTGTTCTACAGTCACATTTTCAAGTTCCTTTTTAGTCTTGCCAAAAAAAGAACCACCCGAAGCAGTCAGTATTATTTTTTTCAGTGAATTTTCAGGGCAGCCCTGAAGACACTGGAAAACAGCGGAATGCTCACTGTCAACCGGATAAAGCTTTACTCCGTGCTTTTTTACTTCTGACATTACAATGCTGCCTCCGGCAACAAGGGTTTCCTTATTGGCAAGTGCAAGGTTTTTACCTGCTTCAATGGCTGCCAGAGTCGGAAGAAGTCCGGCAACACCTACTACCGCATTCACAACTGTATCTGCCTTATCATATTGTGCAGCCGCCTTTATTCCCTTTTCGCCTGAATATACTTTTATGTCAGTATCAGCAAGTGAAGCTTTAAGCCTTGATGCCGAAGCATTATCATACATTGCAACCATGTCCGGTCTGAATTTTCGTGCCTGTTTTTCTATAAGCTCTGTATTTTTATTTGCAGTCAGGGCGGATACCCTGATATTATGCATTTGTGCCACATCAAGCGTTTGTACGCCGATTGAGCCTGTTGAACCGAGAACGGATATATTTTTTGTCATTTTATACACTTCCATTCATTTATTGTACCGGAGTCAGTATCGGGAAGTATGATATGAAAATCATAATTAACGGCGATACAAAAACAACACTGTCAAAACGATCAAGCATCCCTCCGTGTCCGGGGAATATTGAACCGTAGTCCTTTATCTCAAAGGCTCTTTTTACAAGTGAAAAGCTAAGATCTCCTAAAACCGAAAACAGCGAGCCTATAAACGTCAATACAGCCAGATTTATATAATTTACCGTAACTGTTTTATTGTATATAAAATCAGCAAATATCCACGTAAGCAGACAGGTTGCAAGCACGCATACAACAGTTCCACCTATAACGCCCTCTATTGTTTTTTTAGGACTGATTTTAGGACAAAGCTTATGTCTTCCCACAAGACTGCCTGTAAAATATGCTCCTATATCCGCAAGCCACGGAAGTCCAAGGAAAAACAAAAAGTAAAACGCCGAATGAGAGCTGTCAGCATTTTTTGTGAGGATAAGAGTTGAAAGAAAAAGAGTTATGATGACAGTCATGCTGTATATATATGCAAATTCCTTAAAGGATATTTTTTTGTGGAATAATATCAGCACCGACATCATTACAGCTGTATATGCATACAGGATAATTATACCCGAAACATATGATACAAGCATAGGATATGCAACTGCAAAAATAATACTCGGTATGCTGAGCTGATACTGTCTGAGTGTTCTTGTTGCGTGTGCAAATTCACCTACGCTCACGGAACAAACTATTGCTATAGCTACATCTACCGCTATTGGTGCATATGCACTCATAACAACAAATGCAAAAACCAAAGGCACTCCGAATACTGCTGTTAAAATACGTTTAAGCATTTACACACCACCAAATCTTCTGCTTCTTTTATTGAACTCAAGCACTGCTTTATCAAAATCCTCCGGCTTGAAATCAGGCCAGAGTACGTCCGTTGAATAAAATTCCGAATATGCTGCCTGAAACAGCATAAAGTTGCTGAGTCTGTGTTCTCCGCCTGTTCTTATTATAAGGTCGGGATCAGGCTGTCCTGCGGTATAAAGTTCGTCTGCAATATTCTGTCCGGTTATATCATCCGGAGACAAGCCGTTTCCCTTTACTCTTTTGCAAAGCTTTTTTACCGCGTAAAGTATCTCATCTCTTCCACCATAGTTCATTGCAATATTAAGCTGCATTCCCTGTCTTTTTTCAGAGATCCTTTCGGTTTCATCTATAAGCTCCCTGAGTTTTGGATCAAACGCTGACTTATCGCCTATAAATACGACCTTTATGTCATCATCACGAAAATCGGTAAGTGCGTCAACAAGATACTGCCTGAATATCTTCATTATTGCATTGACCTCTTCAAGCGGTCTTTTCCAATTTTCAGTTGAAAATGCATAAAGGGTAAGGAACTTTACACCTTGTTTACTTATATACCTTGTAATATTTCTAAAGGTCTGTGCACCATAAGTATGTCCTATCGGTCGAGGAAGTCCCCTCTTTTTTGCCCAGCGTCCGTTGCCGTCCATTATAATACCTACGTGCTCCGGAACTTTAAGATCTGTCTTTTCATTTTTCATCGGATACACCTCTTATATAACAATAATCTGACAAATAATATTAAGAACCCATTGGTAATATTATCTCTCAGATCGCTGCTATTAATAACAGTAGCTGTAAAATATAACTCGGCAAGAAACCTCCTGCCGAGATATTTAATATTTACAGCACCAAAATCAGATCTCCATTATCTGCTTCTGCTTCTTTTCTGTCATTCCATCTATATTTTTTACATATTTATCTGTAATATCCTGAATTTTCTTTTCGCCGTCCTTCTGATCATCCTCAGTTATCTCACCCTTTTTCTTCAGGGCTTTTATCTTATCCATAGCCTCACGTCTTATTGAACGAATTGCAACCTTTGCATCTTCACCCATTTTAGCTATCTCTTTAACAATTTCCTTACGGCGATCCTCTGTAAGAGGCGGAAATATCATTCTTATTACCTTTCCGTCATTCTGAGGGTTGATGCCGATGTCAGAGGTCTGGATAGCCTTTTCAATACTGCGAAGGATGGATGTATCCCAAGGCTGTATTGTAAGTGTTCTTGCTTCTGTTACAGATACTGCCGCAAGCTGGTTTATTGCTGTAGGTGCTCCGTAATAATCAACTCTAACCTTATCAAGAACCGCAGGGTTGGCACGTCCTGCACGTATCTCAGAAAATTCTGTTTCAAGGTGATCAACAGTTTTATTCATTTTATCGCCGGTGGTTTTGATTACCGTATTCATAGTGTTTCTCCTCCGTTTACTGAAAATTATGATATGTTATTGTCCCACAATAGTGCCTACATTTTCTCCGCACACAGCAGCTACTATATTATCAGGATTGTCAAGACTGAATACCATTATCGGAAGATTATTGTCTTTACAAATTGCCGCTGCTGTGCTGTCCATTACCTTAAGGTCGTGATTAAGAACCTCGTGGAAGGAAATTTTGTCATATTTTTTTGCATTTGGATTAGTTTTAGGATCGCAGTCATAAACTCCGTCAACCATTGTAGCCTTAAGTATTATATCAGCCTCGATCTCTGCTGCTCTGAGCGCTGCGGCTGTGTCTGTTGAGAAGAACGGATTTCCTGTTCCACAGCCAAATACCAATATTCTGCCCTTTTCAAGGTGACGTATTGCTCTGTTTCTGATATAAGGCTCTGCAACCTGCTGCATTGAAATTGCAGTCTGGACACGCACTTCAAGACCAAGCTGTTCAAGTGCATCACACACGCCAAGAGCATTTATTACGGTTGCAAGCATTCCCATATGATCCGCTCTTGTTCTGTCCATCTTACCGCTCGAACGGCCTCTCCAGAAGTTTCCTCCGCCAACAACTATAGCGACCTCAACTCCCATTTCATTCAGCTGTTTTATTGGCTTACAGAAGCTTAACACAGTATCAAAATCTATACCGTGCTTCTCTTCACCTGCAAGCGACTCACCACTGAGTTTTAAAAGTATTCTCTTATATTTAGGTTTCATAATATTCACACACTCCTGTTGTCTAATACTACTTTAATATATTCTACTATATTCGTCAATCAAAGTAAAGCACATTTTATGAATTTTTTGCCATTCAGCAAATGTGTATTTTTTTATTGCAACAGCCGCTATTAATTTTTATTCATACTCATCTTATGTTTGTTATATGCACTGCGGAATATTGGGGTTTTAAATATCATTTGCAAAAAAGAATCGTATGAACACCGCTGCTTCAGCATTCATACGATTCTTTACAGTGCCGGTAGTGGGACTCGAACCCACACGCCCTTGCGGACAACAGATTTTGAGTCT
>CADACB010000016.1 GCA_902786345.1 uncultured Ruminococcus sp.
GACGAGACAGAAGAAGAAAAACCGAAGTCACCTGTAATAGACTTTACAGACGAGACAGAAGAAGAAAAACCGAAGTCACCTGTAATAGACTTTACGGACGAGACAGAAGAAGAAAAACCGAAGTCACCTGTAACAGACTTTACGGATGAAACAGAAGAGGAAAAACAGGATGAAAAGTCGGATAACAGTTCCGATACAGATAAAAAAGAAGAAGTTTCAAATCAGATAGCCCCGTTCCAGAATCCGTGGATGCAGCAAATGCAAAATCAGCCGGGTCTGGATCAAATGAACCAGCAGATGCCGTGGGGCTTCAACCCATGGATGCAGCAGATGCCTAATCAGCCGGGTCTGGATCAAATGAACCAGCAGATGCCGTGGGGCTTCAATCCGTGGATGCAGCAGATGCCTAATCAGCCGGGTTCGGAACAGATGAACCAGCAGGTGCCGTGGGGCTTCAATCCGTGGATGCAGCAGATGCCTAATCAGCCGGGTTCGGAACAGATGAACCAGCAGATGCCGTGGGGCTTCAATCCGTGGATGCAGCAGATGCCTAACCAGCCCGGAGCAAATCAGCAAATGCCTAACCAGCCCGGAGCAAATCAGCAAATGCCTAATCAGCCGGTACAAAATCCGACAGAAACAACGCATAAGGCTGAGACTATTGAGACAAAGCCCGAGATGAAAAGTGAGCCTGAGATCAAGAATGAGCCTGAGAAGCCGGAAGTTGCAGCACAGCCCGAAGCAGCTGCTGCACCTCCTGTAACAGAGCCTGTTTCTTCCAAGCCTGAGTCTGCTGTACAGTCTGAACCGAAACCTCAGCAGCCTGAGCAGCAGCCTGAGCAGCAGCCGACACCTGCAAGTGCAGGAGATCCTACAGATCTCAAGATAGATATTCCGGCAAACGCGAGAGTGTTTACCTCAGCTGATGCGTCCCAGCAGAAGGGAAGCAGAGTAACAATACCTGAGGGATATCAGGTAATAGAGGATGCAGCGTTCTCGGGAAATCAGAGTATGGAATCCATTGAACTGCCGTCTACGCTTCTGAAAATTGGCGAGAGAGCGTTTGAAAATTGTGTTAAGCTCATGACGATCAATATTCCCGAAGGGGTTATTGATATAGGGCGAGGTGCTTTTACAGGATGTGTAAATCTTCCAAAAATAGAACTTCCGTCTACGATCGTAAGAATAAGGCAGAGCACATTCAGCGGCTGTGAAAGACTCAGTGACTTTTCTATTCCTTCAAATGTACAGAGTCTTGGAAAGCACGCGTTCCTCAATTGCGAGGCATTGACCGAGATTACTGTGCCGGATGGAGTTACCGAACTGCCGGAGAATGTATTCAGCGGATGCCGTTCACTTGTGAAGGTTACTGTTCCCGAATCTGTAAAGGATATAAGAAAGAGTGCATTCAGCTGGTGTGAAGCATTGACTACTGTGAATATTCCTGAGGCAGTTACTGATATTGGTGACGGTGCGTTTACGGGATGCGGTTCGCTTAAGACCGTCAATATTCCGAAGAATCTTGAAACAATAGGCTATGGCTCCTTTAGTAAGTGTGGAACTCTTAAATCGCTTATTCTTCCTGACACTATAACGAATATAGGTGAAAACGCATTTAATGGTTCAAACAGAACTCTTGTTGTACGCTGCTCACATAATAATAACTATATCAGACGTTATTGCAGAATGAACAGAGTAAAGTGCAAGGATATAGAAGACTAAAGAAATATTAAAACTATTAAAGCGGCAGGAGCCTTTTTCCTGCCGCTTTTGCAATTATTACGAGAATTAATATTACAGTATTTGTAACGAAAAATACAGGATCGAATGAATTGGCTTTCAGAAAAAGCTGAAGTAAAGTGATTTGTATGATGCATCGAAAGGGTGAATAATATGAGGTATTTCAGCGATGAAAAACTAAAAGCAATGAGAGAACATATCAAGTCGGATTATAACAGCAAAGACAGTGCTGAATATCTGGCATATTTGACGAGAATAGAAATGCTTGATAAACAGAATGATCAATACGGTAATTGCAAAACCGAGCTTATGCAGGCAATATCGGAAATGTCAAGGCGGACTGAGCAATATGTTCATCGAGGTCAGGCTGATCCCAACGATGAGGATGCGGATGCTTTTGAATATGAAAATTATGATTTCAGGCAGCCTGATTGAATTCAGAATTATACATAAACATACAGAAAATTTTTTGAGCGGGTGCGGCATAAGCTGTCGTGCCTGCGATTTTTGTTATTTAACACTTTGAGTGAGTGTAAGCGAACGCGGTCGCTGCTGAGTCGGTGTTGACAATTGAAAAAATGGGTAATATTATATATAATAAAATTGATGTTATCGGTGAGGAAACTTTGCTTGTCAGGTTATACCCTGTTATGAACTTTTTAAATTTGCAGCAGCAAGTTTAGAGAACAGGAACATCCGGCTGATTCTGAGCTGATTCACAAAATATAAAGAAGCGGATGGCTTCGCTGCACAGAGGTTATATTTATGAATGAGATAATAGAAATGGTGACATTTATACTTAGACTAATGACACCGCTGACAGCATGTGTGATAATATTTATGTGTTTTTATTCTCTTAGATACGGCAGACGGGAAGAACATGCACTTATTGCACTGGATGATGAAAACAGAAACATAAGATACCCTGTTTTATATTGGGAAAATTCGCTTGGGCGAGCAAGAGGATCGGATATTCGTATTTCAGATCCTACGGTATCAAGAGATCATGCAGTCCTTCTAAGAAGAGAGGGCGGATGGTTTGTTGCCGATACAGGCTCGAAGGCCGGTGTGTATGTTAACGGAGAGAGGACTACAGGCAGACATCCTGTTTATGTGGGCGATAAAATAACACTTGGTGCGTCTGTGCTTACCCTCAGACGTGCAGATGATCCTACTCAAGCATTACAAAGAAAGAAAATAAAGAAACAGAAAAAAGAAAGAATTGTTCCCGGAGGGGTGATACTTTCTTTACTTACGCTATATTTTCTTATATTGGCTGTGGAAGGTATACTTAATATGCAGAGTCTGGAGATTGTGCCGCATACGGCAGGACTTATTGTGGCTATGTGGACCTTCTATTTTATTTCGGGTTCTGTATTCAGGCGGAAAACCTTTGAAATAGAAACACTTGCAATATTCCTTTCAGGCACAGGTATATTGCTTAATGCTACACACGACACACATCAGGCATTTGTACAGCTTATTGCAATGGTGCTCGGATTTGCTGTTTTCAGTTTTATGATATGGTTCATTGAGATCCCGGACAGGGTTATGAAATGGAGATTGATAATTTATATACTTACTATCGGTCTGCTTGCTATAACAATTATTCTTGGCAAAAGCCTCAATGGTGCTAAAAACTGGATAATAATAGGTCCTGTTTCGGTACAGCCCTCGGAGTTTGCTAAGGTTGCATATATATTTGTAGGTGCAGCAACACTTGATCAGCTCCAGACAAAGAAAAATCTGTTTGGATTTATTCTTGTGACAGGTATGTGTATAGGACTATTGTTCTTTATGAGCGATTTTGGAACGGCACTTATTTTCTTTATTACCTTTCTGGTAATAGCTTTTATGAGGTCCGGAGATATTCGAACGGTGATTCTTGCAGTTGCGGCTGCTGTGCTTGGAGTTATGCTGATACTTTCTTTCAAGCCTTATATTGCAGAACGCTTTCAGGCTTGGGGACACGTATGGCAATATGCTGATTCTGCAGGCTATCAGCAGGTGAATTCATTTATCTATAGTGCAAGCGGAGGTATGTTTGGCGTTGGCTTATCAAAAGGTCATTTGCAATATGTTTTTGCCTCTGAAAGTGATCTTGTTTTCGGACTTGCAAGTGAGGAAATGGGACTTGTATGCGCGTTGCTTTTTGGGGTTGTGATAGGCGGCTTTATGATATATGCACGTGCCGTTGCCACAAGAAGCCGTTCAACATTCTATTCTATAGCGGCTTGTTCTGCCGGAGGACTGCTCGTTTTTCAGGCAATGCTTAATATATTCGGTGTTACAGATCTTTTGCCGCTGACCGGCGTTACACTGCCGTTTGTAAGCTACGGGGGAACAAGTATGATAGCGTGTTGGGGACTTCTTGCGTTTATAAAGGCAGCTGATGAGAGAACTTATTCCTCTAAGAAAAGAAGAAAGAAAAAATCTCCGTCAGCACCGGAGGTTTATAGAAGAAAGGCAGAAGCTGTGGAAGAATCAGAGAATGAATCAGAAGAAGAATTTGTTGAGATATAAAACGGGTTTTATTACACACAGGGGATGATAAGGCTATGAAAAATACAAGATCAAGATCTTTTATGGTTCTTATAATGACACTGGCTTTTTTTGCCGGATTAATTTATCATACTATAAATCTTGTGATACATTCGGCAGAGTGGGCGTCTTTTCCGACAAATGCACATTTGTCTGACAGTGACGGACTTGAATTTGCCGGTACAATATACGACTGCAATGGAGTTGTTCTTGCTGAAAGTATTGATAAAAAAAGAATATATAACAGCGATGAAGACATAAGAAAGGCCTGCGTTCATATTGTTGGCGATGATTCTACTAATATATCAACTGCGGTACAAACGCTGTATCGTCCGGAGCTTACAGATTACAATTTTATATATGGTCTTGGAGTGCCGGATGCATTGAAAAAAGGCAGAGATATTACTCTTACGATAAACAGTGAGCTTCAAAAGGCGGCACTGGGTGCACTCGGTTCTAACAAGGGTGCAATATTCTTCTATAACTATAAAACAGGCGAGATAGTTTGTTCAGTAAGCACGCCTGTTTATGATCCTGCAAATATACCGGAGGATATTGAGCAAAATGCTGAATATGATGGTGCGTATCTTGATCGAACGATTTCTTCATCATATGCTCCCGGTTCAACGTTCAAGCTTGTTACAACAGCGGCTGCCCTTACCGAATATCCAGATGCTGAAAGCATCACATATAATTGTAATGGGCACGAAGAAATAGGCGGCAAGGAGGTTACCTGCTATAAAACAAGCGGTGAGGTAGATCTGAAAAACGCACTTTCTGATTCCTGCAATATATATTTTGCGAATCTCGCACTTAAGCTTGGCAAGGATAAAATGACATATTATGCTGACAAGGCAGGCTTTAACAATTATATTCAGATTGACAGAGCCGAAAGTGTAAAAAGCGTATATGATGTAAGTCAGGCGTCTGATAATGACATTGCGTGGTCGGGCGTAGGGCAGTATACCGTTCTTGAGACTCCTGTAAATATGGCAATGATCTCTGCGGCAATTGCAAACGGAGGTGTTCCGGTAAAGCCTTATTTCATAAAGAGTATGGAGGGTGCGTTCGGAACAGAAGGCACAAAGGGTAAGACGGAACTTGCAGAAAGTATGATGAGCAAGCCGGTTGCAGATAAGCTTACGGAATTGATGGACTATACGGCAGCAACAAGTTATGGCAAGGATTACATTTGTCCGTATCTTGATGTATGTGCCAAAACAGGTACTGCCGAGGTGGGTGCAGAGCTTGCACACGCGTGGGTAACTGGCTTTTGCAAGGACGAGGAGTGTCCACTTGCTTTTGCCGTTATAGTTGAATATGGCGACTCGGGTTATAGTGTTGCGATCCCTGCGGCTTCAGCTGTTCTGAATAAGGCAGCACAAATATATAAGAATCAATAAAAAATAACTGTAAATCAATTATTTTTTCTTAAAAAGTGTTGTAATTAATGTGCAAATAAGATATAATTAATTATATTGTGTATGAAATATTGTTGTTTATGCTTTATTAAAATACATTAAATCTAAATTTAAGGAGGAAAATTAGTTGATGAAACAGTACAGTGCAAAAAACATTTTTAATATTGCTCTTGCAGGTCATAGTGGTTCCGGTAAAACCTCGCTGGCAGAAGCAATGCTTTATCTTGCCGGTGGTTCTGACCGTCTGGGAAAGGTAAGTGACGGAAATACAGTTTGTGATTTCGACCCTGAGGAAATAAAACGCAAGACCTCTGTTCAGGCGTGTGTTGCTCCTGTTGAATGGAAGGGCAAAAAAATTAATGTTATAGACGCTCCGGGTTTGTTTGATTTTGAGGGCGGCTTGTATGAGGCTGCAAGAGCTGCTGACACAATGCTGGTAACGGTATCAGGCAAGGATGGAGTTTGTGTAGGTACGGAAAAGGCTGTTAAGGCAGCAAATAAAAGAGGTCTGACAAAAGTCTTTTTTGTAAACGGTTTGTGTGATGAAAGCGCAAGATTCTATCGTGTATTTGAAAATCTGAAGTCCTTCTTTGGTCCTTCAGTATGCCCTGTTGTAGTACCTTATATAGTGGACGGTCAGGCAGACTGTTATGTAAATCTTCTTGAATATAAAGCTTACAAATATATAAACGGAAAAATCAACACTGTTCCGCTGCCGGATATGGGTGACAGGCTTGAGGGTCTGAGAACTGCCATATGTGAGGCTGTTGCGGAAACCAGCGACGAAATGTTTGAAAAGTATTTCTCGGGTGAGGAGTTTACTCCTGAGGAAATTATAGTAGGTGTAAGTAAGGGCGTAAAGGACGGTACAATAAGTCCGGTTTTCTGTGGTGATGCACTTCTGACATATGGTATTGAACAGCTTCTTAACGGCCTTATATGGCTTGCTCCGTGTGCCGAGGACAAATCGGCTGAGTTTGCAGTTGATACTGAGGGCAACCCGGTAGAGCTTAATGTAAAGGATGATGCAATGTCGGCAGCAATTGTGTTCAAAACAATTGCCGATCCGTTTGTAGGAAAGCTTTCATACTTTAAGGTTATTTCAGGTAAGGTTTCTCCTGATACTCCTCTTGTAAATATGAGAACAGGAAACTCTGAGCGTGTAACAAAGGTTATGACTATCAAGGGTAAAAAGCTTGATGATGCTGCATATATTGGCGCAGGCGATATTGGTGCTGTTGCAAAGCTCTCGGGTACAAATACAGGAGATACACTTTGCGCACCTGCAAGAAAGATCATACTTGACGGTATAGATTATCCTGCACCGTCACTTACAATGGCAATTGCACCCAAGACAAAGGGCGACGAGGAAAAGGTTGCACAGGGTGTTATGAAGCTTTGTGAGGAAGATCCGACTATTAAGTTTGAGACTAACCACGAAACACATCAGATGATTATCAGTGGAATGGGAGAGCAGCATCTTGATGTTGTTTTATCGAAGCTCAAGTCCAAATTTGGTGTAGATGTTGTGCTTTCCAAGCCGAAGGTTGCATATCGTGAAACAATCAAGAAATCTGTGAAGGTACAGGGCAGATATAAGAAGCAGACCGGAGGTCACGGACAGTTTGGTGATGTATGGATTGAATTTTCCCCCTGTGACAGTGAAGATATGATTTTTGAAGAAAAGGTTGTGGGCGGTGCAGTTCCTAAGGGCTTTTTCCCTGCGGTTGAAAAGGGTCTGCGTGACAGCATTGCAAAAGGACCGCTTGCAGGCTATCCTGTTGTCGGCTTAAAGGCGACTCTTTATGATGGATCATATCATCCGGTAGATTCGTCCGAAATGTCATTTAAAACAGCAGCATCGCTTGCCTATAAGGCAGGAATGCCTGACGCTTCACCTGTGCTTCTTGAGCCGGTAGGACTTCTCAAGGCTACTGTACCGGATTCAAATATGGGTGATGTTATGGGCGAGGTTACCAAGCGCAGAGGACGTGTTCTTGGTATGAATCCGTCTGAGGAACGTATGCAGACGATTGAAGCTGAAGTTCCACAGGCTGAAATGAGCGATTTCTCAACCTTTATACGTCAGTCAACACAGGGCAGAGGATATTTTACCTTTGAATTTGTACGCTATGAAGAAGCACCCTCTAATGTTGCACAAAAGGTTATTGAAGATAATGCAAACTGATACCGTTTCCTTTTAAAACAGTAGATAAAAATATAAACAAAATAATTATATGATAACAAAATATTCCCAAAAGACGGATGCAGGGACAGCATTGTTGCCGAGGTCAATGGGAGATATTTGACGACCCAAGAAGCGGAACTGAGGGCGAACGCTGATTGGCTGTCGAAAGTTATGCGAAATGAAATGGAGCTGAAGCTCTTGTGAGATGTCGGGGCAAAACCCTGATTATATCTATTGTTTAAAGTAATAACAGTATGACAGTAAAATATATGTAATAAAAAGCAGGTACGTTTCTGTAATAAAGAAACATACCTGCTTTGAATTTCTTTGAAATGTTTTCTTCTAACAATGATATGTACAGTTCAGGATGTCTGTTGGCGACGGAAGACGATAAGACCTGTCGCTGAACAGATTATGAAATAGAATGCGGCAACAAGAAGGGGAATATAGGCTTCGCCGTTAAGACACATACTTTCGGTAGTAACAAAGGTTCTGAATAACCAAAGTCTTGAGATTCTTCCGAAATCGTGATTTGACATAGTTATGATGCCAAGTGCTGATTCAATAAGAATAGGAAATATGATTGATACCGCAATGGCGTGACCTGTTTTTTTCATTATCACAGAGATCATCATATAAAAGGAGGTTGCAGCCAGGAACAGGCAGAAATATGCAAGCAGAACCAAGAATATTTTTGTTTTGCCTGTGTCAGTAGTAAACCCGAACATAATAACGCTGGCGAGTGAGCCGCCGAATACATATGCAGCAACAACGGACAGCATTGATACTGCCGATACGATAAGCTTTGAAAAGTATACCTGAACTCTTGAAAAGCCTCTTGAAAGAGAATTTCTTATTGTTCCCATAGAATATTCCGATGCTGTAAACACACCGATAACAACCGCACCAATATATAACACATTGGTGTCGCTCAGGCAAGCATTGGCATATTCAAACATATTTGGTTCGGGAAATTGTGCGAGTGCTTCCTCGAAGGTTTCTTTTTCTACACCCATCTGATCCATAAGTGCCTGTGTAGCTTGCAGACTTGAACCTATATTTATCCAGACAGTATAATAAAGTGCAGCCATAACTATTCCAAGTAAAAAAGCAAGTACAATACATACCCAGAATGTGCTGCTTTTCTTTTGCTTTATGAAATCGGATCTTAACAGATTACCCATATATCATTCCTCCATTCTTTTGATAAAGTAGTCTTCTGCACTGCTTTCGTCTGTGCTTATGCCCTTTATGGTTATTCCGGCATTAAACAGCTTATGAGTCAATTCACCAATATCGGATATCTCGGCTTTGATTATAATACTTCTGCTGCCCATTGACAGTTCATCCTCTTTGAACGAGCCTTTCAGTATTTCCAGTGTTTTTTGCGGATCAGATGTTTTGATGACAGTTCTTATGCCGCATTTTTGGGCAAGCTCCTCACAGGATATTTGTTCTATAAGCTTTCCTGATGATATAATTCCGTAGTTTGTTGCTATCTTTTCAAGTTCACCAAGAATATGACTGGAAATGAATATGGTTTTTCCCTGACTTTGAAGCGTCAGCAGCAACGATCTTATTTCAACGATACCCTTTGGGTCAAGTCCGTTAATAGGTTCGTCAAGTATGAGAAAATCAGGATTGCCAACAAGAGCCATTGCAATTCCAAGACGCTGCTTCATACCTAGTGAGAAATTGACAGCTTTCTTTTTTCCTGTATTGGCAAGACCGACTGTTTCCAATATTCCGTCAATAGATTTTTTGTCGGCTCCCAGCATGGTGCAGTAAAGGTTAAGGTTATCTTTTGCACTCATATTTTTATATAATGCAGGTGATTCCACAAGACTGCCGACACGTTTTCTTGCGTTTTCGGCTGATTCTCCGTCAAAAAAACTGAAGCTGCCCGAAGTTACGCTTGTAAGCCCCAGAAGCATACGTATAAATGTAGTTTTTCCTGCACCGTTCTTTCCTACAAAGCCGTATATGTCACCTTGTTTTACGGTCAGAGATACGTTGTCTACTACTTTGGTATGCGAATATTCCTTTGTAAGTTCTTTCGTTTCAAGAATATAAGACATTATGATTCCTCCGTTCTATGAAAAAAGTATCGAATTATTATACTATAAGTATAAAATTACAAATAGTATATCAACCGTCTCTTTCTTCTATTTCAATTATGATCCTTGATTTTTCAAGATACATAATTCTGAAGATTTCTCCGCGTACGGCAGCCTCATGCATTTTAACAAAATCATCGAGGCAGGCAGCCTTACCAAATATGTATCCGTCAGAAAGTTTGATCTTATAATTTACAGTCATCTGGTAATATCCGTCTTCAAGCTCAAAAATCGGGACAAACTCTGTGTTTATATATGCTCGTTTGTCTATATCTTCTTTCGCAATTGACTGAAGCCTGAGCGGAAATCCCTTTATTTTTCTTTTGGCAGTTTCTCTTGTCATTTTTGTCACCGAATTATACAAATTGTATTTATTGATAAATATATTATAATTTGTATTATTTGATAATAAATTTTTTAAGCATAAGCTTATCTTCCTTTTTTACTCTGTATGAATCACATATTTTTCTTATCGTTCTGTTGTGTGTAGGAGTGTTAAAGGCAGCGTCTTTGATGTAAGGGAGTGTTTTCTCAGGGTATTTGATATAACACTCAGCAGCTGTCCATGCAACAGCCATAGAAGAATAATATGCATTGGTATCTATAATTTTGAGTGCTTCAAGAGTTTTATCTATATATTCATCATTTATATATAGATCAAGCAGCATTACAGCTGCAAAGCGCTGTTCAAATTCCTTATCTGAGTGTATGTATGGCTGCAGAAAATCCAATACGTTTGATTTGTCACTTTCAGGAAACTTAAGTGTACAGCAAAAGGAATCACAGACAGACCAGTTATCTATCAATGGAACAAAGCTTTTTATAAGCTTGAGCTTACTTTTGACGTCTGTCTTTATATAGCCTATTATCATTCCGCGAAGAAGTTTTTCCTCAAAGTAAATATCATCATCGCCGTTGAGAATATCTTCGCCGTTTTTGGACAATTTCTTTGCGTATTTTCTGAGAACAGGAATTCTTACACCCAGCATATTTCCTGCTCCGGGTACTAAGCTTCCGGAAAACTCGGCATATTTGTGTTCACAGCATTCTTCAAGTTTTTTTCTTATTTCGGGATTCATCACTTCACCTCTAATACAATAAGTATATTATATGTAAAATATACAAGTTGTAATGTTGTTGACTGTTTTGAGTTATATTGTATTTATTATTATACAAAAAGTATAATAATAAATGATATTACTTATCGTATATTTAAAAATCCGCTTCATTTCCATATGCTTTAATAATATTAATAATATCATTGCCGTAACGGTTTATCTTACTTTCTCCCATACCGTTGATTTTTGAAAGTCCGGAAGCTTTTACGGGTTTAATTGCGGAAAGTTCTCTTAGTGCAGTATCACTGAATACAGAGAAAACAGGTATTCCCAAACGTGCAGCTGTGATTGCTCTGTATTTGCGAAGTCTGTTTAAAAGTGCTTCATCGGGTATCATAAGCGGATCGTCTGAAGCTGTGTGTTTATATGGGGAGTATTCACTATAACTATCCTTAAGGCATATACTGCAATTATTACAGGGCGGAGAGTAGTATTCTCCGAAATAGGAAAGGATCCGCTTTCTCAGACATTCTTTTTGTGAGGTTGCATAAAATGTCATCAGCTTAAGTTTTTCAAGCTCGGTTTCTATGAATTTTTTATATTCATCAGGATCAGGGTGTTCTTTCTCCATACTTTTTTTAATGAGATACTTGTTGACATACGAATCCTTTCCGGCATAAAGCAATATACATTCCGAGGGCTCTCCGTCACGTCCGGCACGACCTGCCTGCTGATAGTACTCCTCCAGATTCTGAGGCATATTATAGTGTACAACATACCTTACATTTGGCTTATCAATTCCCATCCCAAAGGCGTTTGTTGCAACAATTATTTTTACTCTGTCATATATAAAGTCCTCTTGGTTTTTTGCTCTGTCATAATCGGACATTCCGGCGTGATATGGAAGAGCTGAGTAACCGGCTTCGTTTAGTGCAAGAGACAGTTCGTCTACGTCTTTTCGCGTGTTGCAGTAGATGATGCCTGATTTATCGGAATTTTTTTCAACATATTTGATAAGAAATGAAATTTTTTCCTGAGGTCGGTATGCAGCAAAATAGAGATTTTCTCTGTCAAATCCGGTTGTTATTGTAAATGGATTTATAAGATTAAGCTGAGATTTAATATCATTTTTGACTCTTTTGGTAGCGGTGGCTGTAAAGGCTGCAATAACAGGACGTTTAGGGAGCATACTAACAAACTCGGAAATACGTGTATAGCTGGGTCGGAAGTCGTGTCCCCACTGAGATATACAATGAGCTTCATCAACAGCAAGAATGGATATTTCTGTATTACAGGCGAATTCAAGAAAGCTTTCGGTTTCAAGCCTTTCGGGTGCAACATAGATGATCTTGTATATTCCTTTTCTGGCATTATTGGTTGCAAGCTTCATCTGATGGGGAGTGAGCGAGCTGTTAAGATAAGCAGCCCTTATGCCCATAGAAATGAGCGTGCGAACCTGATCCTGCATTAGTGATATAAGAGGCGACACAACCAGTGTTATACCGTTTGATGCAAGAGCAGGTATCTGATAGCATATAGATTTACCAGCTCCGGTAGGCATAACTGCTGAAATATCCCTTCCTGAAATAATGCTGCGGATAATGTCCTCCTGACCTCTGCGGAACGTATCATAACCGTAATATTTTTTTAAAAGCTCATATATTTTTTCCAATTACATATCACCTGTTTATGTCTGAGAATATATTTATGCGGTGCGGTCTGTGTTATATTGATTGAGTAATTCTGCAATAATCACCGGAATCTATCTTGTCACCAAAAACCGAGAGATCACCGCTTTTGGCAAGCTGCTCTTTTTGAGGTCGTGAAAGTGTTTTGATTCTGTATTCAAGCTTTGAAGCTGATGATCTGTCGGAGCACTGCCATAATGCAAGAATATCTTCCGGTTTATGAGATCTTGTATATCTGGCACCGCGTTTGCGGTCTGAGGTATGTTCTGAGATCCGACGGCTCATATCTGTTGTAATGCCTGTATATATGGTATTGCCTTTACACTTTAACATATAAACGTAGTACATATCTTAAAGTTAACCCTTCGATTTTCTGCTCATCTCATCATGATCGGCTTTTACGGCTTTATAAAGCTGTGAGATACTCCAGTTGATATTTACAGGAGTAATTATTGCTTTTAGCGCTACTCTGCCTGCACCGCTGATACGAAGTGTCTGTATAAGTTCGTTTATGTCATCACGGTTAAATCCGCTCATAATAAGCAGCTCATCACTAAAGTGTTCATATGGGGCATTAATATTGTAATTATAGCCCTCTGTACCTATAAGATAACCTAACTGTTGTCCGCAGTCATTTTCTTTTATAAGCAATACTTTGGCATTAATTGCTTCAACAGCGGAGCTTACTTTTGTCAGTCTGTCTCCGCTGAAATTGAATAATAAGACCTTTTTCATTGTAAGCTCTCCTTTTTGAAAATTATATATATTATTCCGTATCAAGCTTAAGCACAGCCATAAACGCTTCCTGTGGTACTTCTACAGTACCGAGCTGACGCATACGCTTTTTGCCTTCTTTTTGTTTTTCAAGCAGCTTTTTCTTTCTTGTTATATCGCCGCCGTAGCACTTTGCAAGAACATCCTTTCGCATAGCCTTGACGGTTTCTCTTGCTATTATCTTGCCGCCTATGCATGCTTGTATAGGTACTTCAAACAGCTGGCGCGGTATTTTCTCCTTTAGCTTTTCAGCCATCTTTCGTGCTCTTGAATATGCTTTATCTGCGTGTATAATGAACGAAAGTGCATCAACAACATCGCCATTGAGCATAATATCAAGCTTTACAAGCTTGGATTCTTCATATCCGGCAACCTCATAGTCAAATGAAGCATAGCCTCTTGTACGTGATTTGAGCGTATCAAAGAAGTCATATACAATTTCGGCGAGCGGAAGGATATAATGTATGTCAACCCTGTCGGAGTCTATATATTTCATATCTTTGAATATACCTCGTCTATCCTGACAAAGTTCCATAATATTTCCCACGTATTCTGACGGAGCATAGATATGGGCTTCTGTTACCGGTTCCTCTGCTTTTGCGATTAGTCCGGGATCGGGATAGTTTGTGGGGTTGTCTATCATTTCAACAGTACCGTCTGTTTTTGTTATTCTGAAAATAACGCTTGGTGCTGTGGTTATAAGGTCGAGATTATATTCACGTTCAAGACGTTCCTGTATTATTTCCATATGGAGCAGACCAAGAAAACCGCATCGGAAGCCGAATCCGAGAGCAACGGATGTTTCGGGTTCAAATGAAAGAGCGGCGTCGTTAAGCTCCAGCTTTTCAAGTGCGTCACGAAGGTCGGGATATTTAGCACCGTCCGCAGGATATATACCGCAGAATACCATTGGCTGTACGGCACGATAACCCGGAAGAGGTTTATTTGCCGGCATTGAAGCTAAGGTTACGGTATCACCTACTCTTGCATCGCTGACGGTTTTTATTGAAGCGGCAATATATCCTACTTCTCCGGCATAGAGAGCCTGAGCAGGCTCAAGGCTTGTTGCCCTCATAAACCCGCATTCTACAACATTGAATTCCTTACCTGTTGCCATAAGCTTAATGGTATCGCCTACACTCACCATACCCTCTTTAACGCGGATATATATGATCACGCCTTTATAGCTGTCGTAATATGAATCGAAAATAAGAGCCTGAAGCGGTTTGGTGTCGTCACCTGTTGGCGGCGGAACGAGTTTTACTATTTGCTCCATAACATCGTGTATATTAGTACCCATTTTTGCAGAGATACATGGAGCGTCATCTGCCGGCAGTCCGATAACGTCCTCTATTTCATTTTTTATTCTGTCGGGATCTGCGCTGGGAAGGTCTATTTTGTTTATAACAGGAACTATTTCCAGTCCTGCATCAAGTGCCAGATATGTATTTGCAAGAGTTTGTGCTTCTATACCCTGAGAAGCGTCCACCACCAGCACAGCACCCTCACAAGCCGCAAGTGAGCGTGACACCTCATAGTTAAAGTCAACGTGTCCCGGGGTATCTATAAGATTGAAAATATATTCTTCTCCATTGTCAGCGTGATATACAAGAGTTACTGCGTGGGCTTTTATTGTTATTCCTCTTTCTCGCTCAAGCTCCATATTATCAAGTAGCTGATCTTCCATATCACGTATTGCCACAGACTGTGTTTGTTCAAGAATTCTGTCTGCGAGGGTAGATTTACCGTGATCAATATGTGCTATTATACTGAAATTTCTTATTTTGCTTTTATCAAAAGACATTATTATCACCTGCTTCTTAATTACCCTAATTATACCACACTTATAATGTATTTGTAAATCTGATTTTAAAAGCGGCAAGCTGACGCACCCATGTTCGCGACTGCGTTCACTAACGCTTACTCTGTTTATCCAACGTGGATCGGGTGCAGCGGTAAAATTATGTTGAATTTATCGGGAAGATGTGTTATTATAGACGTGTACCATATATAAATGCTGTGAAAAACAGGATTTGATTGTTTTTTCAGCTATCCGGAAAGGGTGATTTTTAATGAAGGTAACAAAGCACATCAAAACTCTTAACAATGCTAATCTTAAGGAATCAGCAGTGAAGGGCGGATGCGGCGAGTGTCAGGCATCCTGCCAGTCGGCTTGCAAAACATCATGTACAGTTGCAAACCAGAAGTGTGAAAGAGAATAATTACACTCACATCAAAAATCACGTAAAGGGCGGATGTTTTGTCCGCCCTTTATGCTGTATCAGCAAGGAGAATCAATATGATACATAAATATAAGCTTAACGGATACAATATATGTCTTGATGTTCACAGCGGAGCAGTTCATGTGCTGGATGATGCCGCTTATGATATACTTGACTATTGTGATGAAACTATGAGCGAGAAGCCTCCTGAGAAAATGTTTGAGGAGCTTAAGGATAAATATGATCGTGAAGAGCTTGAGGAAACATATGCGGCTTTGTTTGAGCTTTATCAGGAAGGACAGCTTTTTTCTCCTGATGATTATGAGCAATTTGCCGATATGATGACAAGAGCACCAATCAAGTCTATGTGTATTAATATATCACACGATTGTAATCTTCGCTGTGAATACTGTTTTGCTGCAAAAGGTGACTTCGGGCAGGGTCGATGTCTTATGCCGCTTGAAACGGCAAAAAAGGCTATTGACTTCATAATTGCCAATTCCGGAACAAGACATAACCTTGAGGTGGACTTTTTCGGCGGTGAACCGCTTATGAATTTTGAGGTTGTTAAAAAGACGGTAGAATATGCAAGAAGTATTGAAAAGAAGTATAATAAAAATTTCCGTTTTACTATTACAACCAATGGACTGCTGCTTGATGATGATAAAATAGATTATATCAATAAGGAAATGCATAATGTTGTATTGTCGCTTGACGGCAGAAAAGAAATAAACGATAAGCTCAGAGTTACTCCTAACGGTAAGGGCTGCTATGATATAATAGTGCCTAAATATCAGAAGCTTGTGGCAAAACGTGGCGACAAGGATTACTATATAAGAGGAACATTCACCACTTTCAGCAAGGACTTTACGGCTGATGTTATGCATATGAAGGAGCTTGGCTTTGAGCAGCTTTCAATAGAGCCGGTCGTATCTGATCCAAAGCTTGATTACTCCATAAAATATGATGATCTTCCGATGGTGTTCAAGGAATATGAAAAGCTTGCCAATACCTTGATAGAGATGAGAAAGAAAGGTGAGTATTTTAATTTCTTCCATTTTATGATAGACTTGAATCAAGGGCCTTGTGCTATCAAAAGACTGAGGGGCTGCGGATGCGGCAATGAATATGTTGCTGTAACACCTCAGGGTGATATTTACCCGTGTCATCAGTTTGTTGGTGAAGAAGACTATAAAATGGGCAACCTCAATGACGGAACATTTGATAATGAAATGAAGCTCAGATTTGCAAGGGCTAATGTATATTCAAAAGAAAACTGTAAGGACTGCTGGGCAAAATTCTATTGCAGCGGCGGCTGTAATGCAAATAACTATCAATATGAGGGCGATATACTTAAGTCTCACAAGGTTGGCTGTGAGCTTGAAAAGAAGCGTCTTGAATGTGCCATTATGATTAAGGCTGCACTTGCCGATTACGGCGTTGATGAGGGCAGCGATTGCGACAGCGGCGATTGCTTTGCTGAATGCTGCTGAAAAGTAGATAAAAGATATAATAGCGGTTGATGCGGAGCTTGATGTATTTGACGAATTTGCACAGGCAGTCAGGCTTACAGCACAAAGAAGTGATAATAAAGCTAATGAGATTCTTTTCTTCATTTTGTTCTCTTCTTGCATAAATTATTTTATATAGGCATAAAATAGCCTATGTGGTTTATTTTATCCTAACATAATTATCTATATAATGCGAGTAAAATTTAACTATATAGGTGATTTATTTATGGATTATTATCAGATAGGGCAGAATATCCGTCGTTTCAGAAAGGCGCAGGGTCTTACTCAGGAGCAGTTGGCGGAGCTTGTGAATATTTCCGTTCCGCATATGAGCCATATAGAAACAGGCAGCACTAAGCTAAGCCTTCCTGTTCTGGTCGATCTGTCAAGGGCACTTAAAGTTGGTGCAGATGATCTGCTTAATGGTGTTAATTCAATAAACCGTGAAAGAATGTATGGGGAGATTGCGGATATTCTTGAACAATGCAGCTATACTGAATTGAGTATAATGAAAGAAATTCTGCTCGGAACAAAAAATGCACTGAAAAAATATATCAAATGATTAGCATAAAATCCTTGACATCAAAGAAAAAAGATGTTATAGTATATCAGTAAAACAAAGTAAAGTCTAGGCTTTCACCTGTATGGTATCGTCTGTTACGGGTCAATAGAGAAAATGAGTCCTTGAAAACAGGGCTCGTGTTTGCTGTTGATGTGCGGATGATCGGGTGATCGTTCGTGCTTTCTTTTTGTTTATATTCTTAGTGGAGGTGCTTTAAGATTAGCAAGCAGGAACTACAGATCAATGAGGAAATTCGTGATAAGGAAATCAGAGTGATAGATTCTGATGGCGGACAGCTTGGAATAATGTCTGCTGCTCAGGCTCTTGATATGGCCGTGGCTAAGAACCTTGATCTTGTAAAGATCGCGCCGCAGGCAACGCCGCCCGTATGTAAGATTATGGACTACGGCAAATATCGCTTTGAACAGGCAAAACGGGAAAAGGAAGCAAGAAAAAATCAGCATATTGTCGATATTAAAGAAATTCGTCTTTCACTTAATATTGATACGCACGATTTTAACACCAAGCTCAATCATACTCAGAAATTTATCAAGAGTGGCGATAAGGTCAAGGTGTCTATACGTTTCAGAGGACGTGAGATGGGACATCCTGAGCTGGGAACCGAAATTATGAAAAAGTTTGCCGAAGCCTGTCAGGAATTTGCGAATGTTGAAAAGCCTGCAAAGCTTGAGGGACGAAGTATGATAATGTTCCTTGCACCAAAAATAAATAAATAAATAAATCGAAAATCAAGGAGGATCTTAATATGCCAAAGATTAAGACACACAGCGGAGCAAAAAAGCGTTTTAAGCTTTCAAAGAACGGTAAGGTTATCCGTGCACACGCTAACAAATCACACATACTTAATAAAAAAACAACAAAGCGTAAGAGAGGTCTGAGAAAGACTGTTGCTGCCGATAAAACAAATGTAGCAGCAATCAAGCAGCTTATTCCTTATAAATAATAAGCTATGGAGAACAATCTGAAATAAGTATTATCGGAGGTATATAAAATGGCACGTGTAAAGGGTGCGTTGGCAACACGCAAAAGAAGAAAAAAGATATTAAAGCTGGCTAAGGGTTATTGGGGTGCAAAGAGTAAGCACTTTAAAATGGCTAAAGAAGCCGTAATGAAGAGCGGTAACTATGCGTATATCGGACGTAAGCAGAAGAAAAGAGATTTCAGAAGACTCTGGATCACACGTATTTCATCAGGTTGTAAGGCTAACGGCATTAACTACTCTACATTTATGAACGGTCTTAAAAAGGCAGGCGTCACTCTTAACAGAAAGATGCTCTCAGAGATAGCAATTGCCGATGCAGAAGCTTTCACAGCACTTGTTGAAAAGGCAAAGGCAGCTCTTTAATTAAAGTAAGCAAATGCACTCAAGTGAAGGCTTGGGTGCATTAATTTATATATAAAAGTGAAAAACACAATCTATGATGAGGGATAAAAATGAGGAATATTATATTGATAGGAATGCCGGGCTGCGGAAAGAGTACAGTAGGAGTTGTGCTGGCAAAAATACTTGGCTACGGATTTCTCGATTCGGATTTGGTTATACAGGAAAGTGAAAACAAATTGCTCAGTGAAATAATTGAAAAGAAAGGTACTGAAGGCTTCAATGAAGTAGAGAATCGGATAAACAGCTCGATAAATACCGACAAAACGGTGATAGCAACGGGCGGCAGTGTTATATATGGGAAAGAAGCAATGGAACATTATAAGAATATTGGAGTGATAGTGTATATAAAGCTCCCATATGATGAGATAGAGCGCAGACTGGGAGATCTTTCTCAAAGGGGAGTTTCCATAAGGAAAAATCAAAGTTTGAGAGAGTTGTATGATGAAAGAATACCGTTGTATGAAAAATATGCAGATATAATCGTGGATGAAACAGACCTGACAATTTCTCAAACAGCATTGTGCATAAACAAAAAATATAAAGAATATATTTCCGAAATGGCATAACGGAGTTGGCATAATATGATTACAAGTAAGGACAATGAATTAATAAAGGAAGCTTCAAAGCTTATTTCAAGCTCTAAATATAGAAAAGAAAAAGGCTGCTTTGCGGCTGAGGGAGTAAGATTGTGTTGTGACGGTGCAATATCGGGGGCAAGGATAATTGTATTTCTGTATACTGACAGAGCAAAAAGGAAATATGAAAAAGAATTCATTCTCATATCGGCCGCGTCAGAAAAAAGCTGTGAGATCAGCGAAAAACTTCTTATGAAAATTGCAGATACAGGTTCACCCCAAGGCTTCGTGTGTTTGTTTGAAATGCTTGACAAAAAAAGTCAATCGTATAAAATAGTAAGTCAGAGAAGATATGCGGCGCTTGAAAACATACAGGATCCCTCTAATCTTGGAACAATACTCAGAACAGCAGAGGCACTTGGAACAGACGGCATTATACTTTCGGATGACTGCTGTGATATATACTCCCCTAAGGTGGTCAGGGGCAGTATGGGAGCAGTTTTCAGATTACCAGTAATGATAGTTGAAAATTTTACGGAATATATAGCAAGGCTTACTTCACAGGGAATAATGACATATGCTTCAACACCGCATAAAGCAAAAAATATAAATGATATAGATTTCTCTGACGGAGGGGTTATGCTGATAGGAAATGAGGGGAACGGGTTAAGGTCTGAAACAATAGCTGTGTGCCGCGAAAGCGTAAGAATAGAAATGAAAGGAAGGGCTGAGTCGCTTAATGCGGCGGCTGCTGCTGCAATATTAATGTATAAGCTTCAGGGGTGATGTTCGTTGAAAAAAGAAGACAAAATTATAAGATGGTTATGGATGCATGTCTGTCTGAAATACAGATGTGATCACGTAAAAAGAATAATTGCTGTTTTTGGAAATGCTTTGAGTATTTATGAAGCAGATGAATACAATATGAAAATAAGCGGAGTTTTAACGAAAGCTGAACTGAAGAATTTTTCTGATAAATCCTTGAACAAGGCAATTGAAATATATAGCAGATGTAAAGAACTTAGCTATGATATAATAACATTTGGAGATGAAAGGTATCCTGATGCGCTGAAAAAATTAGAGATGCCGCCGCTTGTTCTATTTGTAAAGGGTGATTATTCTGTTATAGGACAAGGCGGAGTCGCAATTGTAGGGGCAAGAGGTGTAACCCCGGAAGGCAGAAGAATGTCCTATGATTATGGCTACGACCTGGCTAAAACGGGAAAGATTGTTGTGAGCGGCGGTGCACAGGGCGTTGATACACAAGCACATCTCGGAGCACTTCAGGCTGGAGGAAAAACCATCTGTGTGCTTGGAGGAGGGCTTAACCATAAGTATCTTTCAGCAAATTCCGGACTTCGTGAACGCATATCAAGAAACGGACTTCTTGTTTCGGAATATCCCCCTGATTTTGAGCCGACAAGCTATACATTTCCGAAGAGGAACAGACTTATTGCTGCTTTTTCAGACTGTACTCTGATTATAGAAGCAGAAATGAGCAGCGGAGCACTTATAACTGCATATGAGGCAAGAGAACAGAGAAAGCCGGTTTTTGCTCTACCAGGCTGGTTGAACAGCGAAAATATCAGGGGAACAGATATGCTCATCCAAAAGGGTGCTTATTCAATAGATAGTTATCGGGATATTCTGGATTGGTATGAAAATGCAGATGAGTGGGATTCGGACAGTCAGAAGCTTACGAGCGAAATGATAGATGAGATAAGGACTACAGGAAAAGAAGAAGAGTATAAAAAGAACAAGGCTGAAAATAACAAAAATGATGATATAATATATTCTGAAAAGAAAAAAGAATCAGAAGAACATAAGAGCGGTTTCGATAATGCTCTTTCTTATGGTAAGGAGTATTATCGAAAGCATGAAAGTAATACGAATAAAAAATGTAATGATAATAAAAAGCTGTTTAATGTTAACGAAAAAAACGATTCAAAATCCGAAAAGAAAGAAAAAACTGATAATTTTTTAAAAGATATGTTGACAGAAAACGCTTTATCGGTGTATGATACAATCTCAGAAACACCGATATATGCTGATGATATAAGGTCGGAAAGGAAGCTTGAAACAGGTGAGGTGCTTGCAGCACTCACAGAGCTTGAGCTTGCAGGCCTTATACAGTCGCTGCCAAATGGTAAATTTGTGAGAAATTGATTATTCGGGGGAGCGGTTTATGTCAAAGCTTGTAATAGTTGAGTCGCCGGCAAAAGCGAAAACAATAAAAAAATATCTTGGAAACGGATATGAGGTAGTGGCTTCAATGGGGCATATAAGAGATTTGAACCCCAACCGGCTTAGTGTTGATATAAAGAAAAAATTTACACCTAAATATGAACTGATAAAAGGCAAGGAAAAGCTTGCTGATGATTTGGTGAAGCTTGCTAAAAAGAGTGACTATGTATATCTTGCAACTGACCCTGACCGTGAGGGGGAAGCAATTTCGTGGCATCTTGCATACCTTCTTGGGCTTGATCTTGATGACAGTAACCGTGTTACATTTAATGAAATTACCAAGACCGGTGTGAAAAATGGTATGAGCAGTCCGAGAAAGATAGATATAGATCTTGTTAATGCACAGCAGGCAAGAAGAATTCTTGACAGACTTGTGGGATATAAGCTCAGTCCTTTTTTGTCACAGAAGATAAGAAAAGGACTTTCCGCCGGAAGAGTGCAGTCTGTTGCTGTGAGGATAATAGTTGACAGAGAAAAAAAAATAAGAGCCTTTAAGCCCGAGGAATATTGGAGCATTGATGCTAAATTTATTCCAAAGGGCAGCAGAAAGGCATTTCCTGCATCCTTTTATGGAAATGAACAGGGAAAAATAAAAATAGAAACAGGTGAACAGGCTCAGAAGCTTCTGAACTCAATGAAGGATTGTCAGCCGTTTGTGGAAAAGCTGAGACACGGTACAAGAAAGCGTCAGCCTTCACCGCCGTTTATAACCTCTACATTACAGCAGGAGGCTTCAAGAAAGCTCGGTTTTCAGTCCAAGCGTACTATGAAGGTCGCACAGGAGTTGTACGAGGGTGTTGAAATTGAAGGAATGGGAGCGGTTGGTCTTATAACATATATGAGAACTGATTCGCTCAGACTTTCTGAGGATGCATTAAAAGCAGCCGAGCAATATATAAGATCAAAGTGGGGAGAGAAGTATCTCCCTTCATCAGGACATAGGCATTTTAAATCGCGTTCAAACGCTCAGGATGGTCACGAGGCAATAAGACCAACAACTGTTGAACTTGACCCGTTAAAGGTAAAAAATAGTCTTACAAACGACCAGTTCAAGCTTTATAAGCTAATATGGGAGCGTTTTATTGCCTGCCAGATGGCAGAGTGTATACAAAAAACAACACAGGCAGATATAAACGCGGCAGGATATATATTTAAGGCGTCAGGCTACAGAGTGGATTTTGACGGCTATACTGTGCTTTATGTAGAGGGCAGTGACAGCAAGGATGAGGAAAAAGAGTCAGAACTGCCGCCGCTTGAAAAGGGAATGCAGCTTCGCGTGAAGGATATGCTTCCGAATCAGCATTTCACACAGCCTCCTGCAAGATATACAGAGGCGTCTTTGATAAAAGCACTTGAAGAATATGGGATAGGCAGACCTTCAACATATGCGGCTACAATTTCCACAATAACGTCAAGAGGATATGTAAAAAGAGAAAACAAAACCCTGTTTCCAACAGAGCTTGGAGAGGTTACAACCAAGCTTATGGAGGAACGTTTCCCGAAGATAGTAAATGTAAAGTTTACTGCGCAGATGGAGCAGGATCTTGATACAGTGGAAGAGGGCGAATATGGCTGGGTGGACCTGCTGACAAATTTTTATGGGGATTTTGACAAAACGCTCAAGCAGGCAAAGGAAGATATGAAAGGCGTAAAAATAGAGCTTGAAGAGGATAAGACAGATCTTGTATGCGATAAATGCGGAAAGCCCATGGTTGTTAAATTCGGCAGGTACGGAAAATTTATTGCTTGTTCAGGTTATCCTGACTGTAAAAATATTGTAAAGATGGTAAATAAGATAGGTATTCCGTGTCCGAAGTGCGGCGGAGATGTCATAGTCAGGAAGACAAAGCGCGGACGGGATTTTTATGGCTGTTCAAATTATCCGAAATGCGATTTTGTATCATGGTATCAGCCTACTCTTGAGAAGTGCCCTCAATGCGGTGAAATTCTTTACAAGAAGAAGGGCAAACAGTCAAAGCTTTTCTGTGCTGCACAGGACTGCGGATATGAAAAAGATGATGACACCGAGGATGCATCAATTATTCAGGAGGCTGTTTCTGCATCATCTGCGCAAGCCTGATAGTATTATACGGTAAGCTGACGCATCTGTGACAGAGTGCGTCAGCTTACCTCTGTTTTCTGGAATGAAGAAATTTCAATATACTTGATATAATTGTAATTGTATGATAAAATAATAGTCAAAATGTAAATGGAAAATGATAGGAGGTGGGTAAATGTATATCAATGTTATAGGTGCAGGTCTGGCGGGCTGTGAAGCGGCTTTTCAGATTGCTGAAAGAAATATAAGAGTCAGGCTTTATGAGATGAAACCTAAAAAAATGACGCCTGCACATAAAAGTGAAAATTTCTGTGAGCTTATATGCTCAAATTCATTAAAAGCTGTAAGAATAGAAAGTGCAGCAGGTCTTCTAAAAGAAGAAATGCGAAGAATGGGCTCTCTTCTAATGCTGTGTGCGGATAACTGTGCAGTACCGGCAGGCGGTGCGTTGGCGGTGGACAGAAATAAGTTTTCCGCTATGGTAACAGAAAAAATCAGATTACATCCGATGATAGAGATCATTGAGGCTGAAGTGGGTGAAATACCTGATGATGCTGTGACGGTTGTTGCTACAGGACCATTGACCAGTGATTTGCTGGCTGAAAAAATTGCCGGACTGTGTGGAGGCGGACTCTATTTCTTTGATGCAGCGGCTCCTATAGTTACAGCAGAAAGCATTGATATGAGCTATGCATTTACCGCCTCAAGATATGATAAGGGTGAAGATGACGCATATATTAACTGTCCGATGAATAAAGAGGAATATGAAGCCTTTCACAGTGAACTTGTCAATGCCGAAAGAGCGCCCAGACACGATGTTGATGTGCAGAACCCTAAGGTTTATGAAGGCTGTATGCCTGTGGAGATTCTTGCCCAAAGGGGAATTGATACTCTGAGATTCGGCCCTATGAAGCCTGTAGGACTCAGAGATCCGAGAACCGGGCACAGACCGTGGGCTGTGCTTCAGCTGAGAACGGAAAACTGTGCGAAAACTTTGTATAACCTTGTGGGATTTCAGACAAACCTGAAATTTCCGGAGCAGAAGAGGGTATTCGGTATGATACCTGCTTTAAGGAATGCTGATTTTGTTAGATATGGTGTTATGCACAGAAATACCTTTCTTGATTCTCCGAGAGTTCTTAACCGCGATTACTCACTTAAAATCAATAGAAATATCTTTTTTGCAGGACAGATGACAGGCGTTGAGGGCTATATGGAATCGGCTTCTTCAGGACTTATTGCCGGAATAAATGCGGCAAGACGGATAAAAAATGAAGAAGCGTTGATTCTTCCAAGGGAAACAATGACGGGATCGCTTGCGGCATATATATCTGATGAGAGTGTAAAGGATTTTCAGCCGATGGGAGCGAATCTTGGAATATTGCCTGAGCTTGCCGAGCATATACGTGATAAGCGTTTGCGTGCTGCGGCATATGCTGACAGGGCACTGTCATATTTGTCGGAAATAAAGATATAAACAATATTTATCTTGGCTTAGCAGCAATTAAAGCAAACCTCCATATAATTAAAAGGATTGGTTGTGAAGACTTATGAAGATACTTATAGATGCATTCGGAGGAGATAATGCACCTCTTGAAATTTTAAAAGGCAGCTTACTGTGTACAGAAAAATATGAGAACGCAGATCTTGCTCTTGTAGGAAACAAAGAGATAATAGAAAAAACAGCCGCTGAAAATGACATTACACTTGACAGCTTTGAAATATTTGATGCTCCTGATGTTATAGATATGGAAGAGGATGCAGGTGAAATAATGAAGTCGAAGAAGAATTCCTCTATGGCGGTAGGGTTGAAGCTTCTTGCAGACGGTCAGGGGGATGCCTTTCTTTCTGCAGGCAACAGCGGTGCGCTTATAATGGGTTCAACGCTTATTGTTAAGCGTATAAAGGGTGTGAAAAGACCTGCGTTTGCTCCTGTAATGCCAACGTCGAAGGGACCTGTTCTTTTGATAGACAGCGGTGCAAATATAGAAGTAAGACCTGAGATGCTTCAGCAGTTCGGTATTATGGGATCAATATATATGGAAAATGTGCTGAATATAAAGAATCCAAGAGTAGCACTTGCCAATGTGGGAACAGAGGACCATAAGGGCGGTGAGCTTCAGCACGAGGCATTCAGGCTGTTAAAGGAATCTGATATTAAATTTATAGGAAATATGGAAGCCCGTGATATACCTGCAGGGGCAGCAGATGTGATCGTGGCTGATGGCTTTACAGGTAATGTAATAATTAAAATGTATGAGGGAGTAGCAAAGGAACTTTTCGGTAAAATAAAAGGAATGTTTATGAAGAACTTGAAAACTAAGTTAGCTGCTTTACTTTTAAAGAAAGAGCTTCAGGAGCTGAAGGAATATTTTGATTATAACCAGTATGGTGCAGCACCGATTATGGGAGTGTCAAAGCCGGTTCTGAAAACTCACGGAAGTGCAAAGTCTGACGCTGTTGTAACAGCGGTAAAATCGGTTATTGATTGTGTTAATAATGATGTTACGGGAAAAATAGAAGAGAGTCTTATAAAACTTAAATCAAATCGGAGAGGGAATGATGGACAGTGAAGGAGCTGGAAAAAAGAATAGGTTATAAATATAAAAACATATCCTATCTTGATAATGCATTGACACATTCCTCGTATGCCAATGAGGTAAAACACGGTACTAAAAGTAACGAACGACTTGAATTTTTGGGCGATGCAGTGCTTAGCATTGTTGTGTCCGATTATATATACAGAAATTGTCCTAAGCTGCCAGAGGGAGAGCTTTCAAAGCTCAGAGCTTCGCTGGTGTGTGAAAAGACGCTCTGTCGTTTTTCAAAGGCACTTGGCATCGGAGAATATCTTAAGCTTAGCAGAGGAGAAAGAAATCTTCACGGACATGAAAGACCTTCAATACTTGCAGATGCATTTGAGGCAATTATTGCTTCGATATATCTTGACGGAGGTCTTGAAGATGCAAGAAAATTTATATTGTCATATATTGAAGCGGAGATAAAAAACCCGCGGCCGAGAGCTTTCAAGGATTATAAAACAACACTTCAGGAGATAATACAGAAAAATCCGGAGGAACATCTCCAATATGTTCTTACAGGCGAGGAAGGTCCCGACCACGATAAGCACTTTTATGTAGAGGTGCATCTTAACAATAATGTAATAGGAAAGGGCGGCGGCAGAAGCAAGAAGGAAGCAGAACAGCAAGCCGCCAGAGAAGCTTTGGAGTTGATGGGATATTGAAGCATTCAAACGTAGCATTGTTTGTGCCGCATAATGGCTGCCCTCATGCGTGCAGCTTTTGTAATCAAAGAGAGATAACAGGACAGATCTATCAGCCGACATCTGAGGATGTTGTATGTGCTGTTGAAACTGCCAAAAAAACACTTGGTACAGAAACCAGAAATGCTGAGATCGCTTTTTTTGGCGGAAGCTTTACGGCAATAGACAGAGAATATATGACTCAGCTGCTAACGGCAGCATCACCGTACATCAAGAGCGGAGAATTTGCAGGTATAAGAATATCTACAAGACCGGACGCAATTGACAGAGAGGTGCTTGAACTTCTTGGAAAATATGGAGTTACGTCAATTGAGCTTGGTGCTCAGAGTATGAGCGATGAAGTGCTGACGGCAAACCGCAGAGGACACAGTTCGTATGATGTAAGAAAAGCGTCAGAGCTAATCAGAGCTTACGGATATTCTCTTGGTTTACAGATGATGACGGGAATGTATAAAAGTAATGATGAAACCGACCGATATACTGCAAAGCGTCTTGCAGATCTTAAGCCGGATACTATGAGGATATATCCGACAATTGTGCTCAGGGGAACAGAACTTTTTGATCTGTATCAAAGCGGTGAATATATACCCGAAAAACTTGATGATACTGTAGCGTTGTGTGCGGATCTGCTGGAATTTTTTGAAGACAGAAGCATAAGAGTTATAAGACTGGGACTTCACGACAGCGAAAGTCTGAAAGAGAATATGGCGGCAGGTGCATATCATCCTGCATTCAGAGAGCTTTGTGAAAGTGAGATAATATATAAAAGTGCTCTTCGGGCTTTAGAAAAAAGTAACATACAAAATGGAACTGTAGAGTTTTTTGTAAATCCAAGGTCTGTTTCACGTTTTATCGGACAGAAGAGAAAAAATCTTAAAAGACTTGATCAGTTGGGGATAACTGCGATTGTAAGACAAGATATGCGCCTTTCAAAATATGAAATTAATGCAATGCTGTAATGGTGCAGAATTAAACAGGTTGCAGCGGCTCGCTGCTAAGAAACTGAACATAACTGATTAGCTTAATGATAAGATGAAATTGTGAGCGTATGATGACTGCCGGGAAATAAACAGGGTGCAGCGGCTCGCTGCTAAGAAACTGAACATAACGGATAAGCTTAATAATAGGATGAAATTGTGAGCGTATGATGACTGCCGGGAAATAAACAGGGTGCAGCGGCTCGCTGCTAAGAAACTGAACATAACGGATAAGCTTAATGATAAGATGAAATTGTGAGCGTATGATGACTGCCGGGAAATAAACAGGTTGCAGCGGCCGGGGGGATTGGATGAAATTAAGGTCACTTGAAGTACAGGGATTTAAAACGTTTCCGGATAAGACCAAACTGGATTTTACAGAAGGAATAACGGCTGTTGTTGGACCTAACGGAAGCGGAAAAAGCAATATAAGCGATGCAATACGCTGGGTGCTTGGAGAACAGTCAGCTAAATCACTGAGATGCTCGAAAATGGAGGACGTTATTTTTAACGGAACTCAGCAGCGAAAAAAAACAGGCTATGCACAGGTTACATTGTCTATAGATAATACAGACAGAAGTCTGCAGTTTGACGGAGACGAGGTGGCGGTTACAAGACGCTTCTACAGATCCGGAAATAGTGAATATCTTATCAACAATACGGCAGTAAGACTGCAGGATATACACGAGCTTTTTATGGATACAGGACTAGGTCGTGACGGCTATTCTATGATAGGTCAGGGTAAGATTGATTCCATAGTGTCTACTAAGGGCGAGGACAGACGAGAGATATTTGAGGAGGCAGCAGGTATTTCCCGTTTCAGATATAAAAAAGCAGAGGCCGAACGTCGTCTTGATAAAACAGAGGAAAATCTTGTCAGACTTCGTGACATTATGACTGAGCTTGAAGGCAGAGTTGAGCCGTTAAGACAGCAATCCGAAAAGGCAAAGGCTTATCTCGCTTATTCTGAAGAAAAACGCGGACTTGAAATTGCATTGTGGCTAAAAACACTCGATAAGTCATCCGTTCAGATACGTGAACAGGAGGATAAGCTATCGGTTGCCAAGGCACAGTATGAGGATACTGAGAAAACGCTTGAAAATATACAGACTGAAAGTGAAAATATTTATGTAAAACAGAACAGCTTCAGTGCTCAGATAGAGACTATTAGGCAGAAAATTTCCGAATATGATGAACAGGCGGCTGAAAAGAAGTCACAGATTTCAGTTATGCAGAATGATATACTTCACAATGAACACAGCATCGAGCGTATTAACGGTGAGATTGCACAGATGCAGGAGTCCGGAATCTCTATTAACAGGGAAATAGAAGAAAAACAAAAGGAAATTGAGCAAAACCGCACTAAGCTTGCGGTTAGTCAAAGAGAACTGGAAAAGTATGAAAAAAGTCTCGGAGCTTTGAGATCTGATGAGAATCGTTCGGGTGAAAGGCTTGATGAGATAAATGCTGACATTGCTGCACTGACTGTCAAGGCGTCTGATTCAAGAGTAAGATATATGACATCTGCTGCTTCGATCGACGAACTTACAGACAGAACAGAGGTTATGGAAAATAATCTTAAGGCCCGCAGGTCACAGATAAATACGCTTAATAATATAATTTCAGATTACGATAATATGCTTTCTGACTGTATAAAAAGGCTTGGTGTGCTAAACGCTGCCGTATCGGAAAAACAGAACGAAATGAAGGAAAAACAGGATCAGTGTGATAAGATAAAGTCAGAATCTGATAAGCTTACACTTGACAGTGATCAGCTTTTCAGAAAAGCAAAAATACTTGAGGAGCTTGAGCGAAATCTTGAGGGCTTTGCACACAGTGTCAAGATCGTTATGCGTGAAGCCCAGAGGGGCAATCTCAAGGGAATACACGGTCCGGTTTCGAGGGTGATAAGAACACCGTCTGAATACAGCACAGCAATAGAAATAGCTCTTGGTGCTGCAATGCAGAATATAGTAACTGCTGATGATAATGATGCAAAGGCGGCAATAAACTATCTTAAGCACCACGACGGCGGAAGGGCTACCTTTCTTCCAATGAGTACCATAAAGGGAAGAGAACTTAATGAAACAGGACTTGAGGGTTGTGAAGGCTTTATAGGCATAGCGTCTTCTCTGTGTTCGTGTGAGGATTGTTATAAGGGAATACTCTCAAATCTTCTTGGCAGAATAGTTGTTGCTCAGAATCTTGACTGCGCTGTAAAAATAGCCAAGAAATATTCATATAGATTCAGGATAGTAACACTTGACGGACAGGTTGTTAATGCAGGAGGTTCACTTACGGGTGGATCGCTTTCAAAAAATGCAGGTCTTCTGGGACGTGCTGCCGAAATAGAAAAAATGCGTTCTCAGGCACAGAGCCTGTCTTCTTCTGCCAATCTGAAAAAGGCACAATGGCAGAAGGCAAGAGAGCTTATTGCTGACGATATGAAGAAGCTTGAAGCTGAAAAACAGGAAATTTCAGATGTTAATGAAGATAAAATCAAAATTGAGGCGGAACTTAAAAGCCGAAAGACAGAGCTGGATGCGGTTAAAAACTCGCTGAAGGATGCCGAAAATGAACGTCTGGCAGCAGTCAAAAAGCTTGAAGAGCTGACGGATACGATGAACGCCTCGCGCAGCGAATATGAAAAATATAGTGATGAGATACACAGAAATGAAGAGCTTGTTCAGGTTCTTTCAGGTTCAAGAAATGAATATGTACGCAAAAGAGAGGGAATAACTGAAAAGTTGCAGGATGTAAGGATCACCGTTCTGACGCTTGAAAAGGATATTTCTGCGGCAGAGAGCGAGATATCAAATGCAAATCTCAGGATGAGCAGCTCGGATGAACGAATCGAAAGAAGCCGTATGGAAATTTCTGAGCTTGTAAGCAGAAATAAAGAGATAAAAGCCAAAACAGAAGAATTGGAAAGGCTTTGCACGGAGCTTTCAAAAAGCTCCTCTGATGCAGCGGCACAGATTGAAGCTCTTAACGATGAAAGAATGCAGCTTGAAAAGAGATCGGCTGAGTTAAGACGCGAGGAAAGAGAAAGAACCTCTGAAAAGGAGCGTATAAACACCGAGCTTGCAAGACTTGAGGAACGCAGAGTAAATCTGCAAAAGCAATATGACGAGATCACAAGTAAGCTGTGGGAGGAGTATGAGCTCACTAAGCGTGAAGCTGAGAATATCGCTATACGTATAGACGAGCCTTCAAAGGCTCAGCGCAGACTTGCTGAACTTAAGCAGAAAATACGTTCACTTGGAAGTGTTAATGTAGCTTCAATCGAGGAGTATAAGGAAGTAAGCGAAAGATATGAATTTCTTAAAATACAGATAGGTGACGTAGAAAAATCAAAGTCGGAGCTTATCAAGCTTATAGGTGAGCTGACAAAGCAGATGAGGGAAATATTCATAGAGCGCTTTAATGAAATAAACAAGCATTTTTCATCGACCTTCGTTGAACTGTTCGGAGGAGGCAAGGCATCTTTATCGCTTGCCGATCCTGAAAATGTACTTACAACAGGTATTGATATATCAGTACAACCGCCGGGAAAGATAGTATCTCACATTGAACTGCTGTCAGGCGGAGAAAAAGCACTGGTTGCAATTGCATTATATTTTGCTATAATGAAGGTAAGTCCTTCGCCGTTTTGTGTTATGGATGAGATCGAAGCTGCGCTTGACGATGTAAATGTATACCGTTTTGCAGCTTATCTCAGAAGAATGAACGATAAAACACAGTTTATCTGTATTACTCACAGACGAGGTACAATGGAAGAGGCGGATGTTCTCTATGGTGTAACTATGCAGGATCAGGGAATATCCAAGCTGCTTGAGCTTCGTGCAAGTGAGATAGAGCAAAAGCTGGGAATCAAGCAGTAGTGTATATTAAGGAGGGATTCCTATGGGAATTTTTTCAAAAATAAAAGAGGGTCTTAGAAAAACAAGAGATGCTATAGTTGGCAGAATTGACGCAATGCTCAAATCGTTTACAAAAATAGACGAGGATCTTTTTGAGGAGCTTGAGGAACTGCTGGTTATGGGAGATGTTGGCATAGTAACTGCCGAAAAGATATGCGATGCGCTTAGACAGAGAGTCAAACAGGAGGGAATCACAGATCCGTCCAGAATACACGGACTTCTTGAGGATGTTATAACAGAAATGCTTAAGGGTGGACAGGAGCTTCACGTAAATACAAAGCCTTCTGTAATACTTGTGATTGGAGTTAATGGTGTAGGAAAGACTACTACCATAGGAAAAATGGCGGCAAACTTTGTCCGTCAGGGCAAACGTGTTACACTTGCGGCAGCTGATACGTTCCGTGCGGCGGCTATCGACCAGCTTCAGATATGGGCAGAGCGTGCAGGAGCGGATATTATTAAACAGAATGAAGGATCTGATCCGGCAGCTGTAGTGTTTGATGCTATTGCTTCGGCAAAGGCAAGGGGCAGTGATATTATCATAGCGGATACAGCCGGCAGACTTCATAATAAGAAGAATCTTATGGCTGAGCTGGAAAAGATCAACAGGATCATAGACCGTGAGCTTCCTGATGCAGATAAAGAGGTACTTCTTGTGCTTGATGCAACTACAGGTCAGAATGCAGTCAATCAGACTAAGGAATTCAAGAATGCCGCAGGTATTACCGGTATTGTGCTGACAAAGCTTGACGGTACTGCAAAGGGCGGTGTTGTGCTTGCAATCAAGGAAGAGCTTGATGTACCGGTAAAATATATAGGTGTTGGTGAACAGATAGACGACCTTCAGCCGTTTGATCCTGAGGAGTTTGCAAGAGCTTTGTTTGGAAGTGAAGAACCTGAACCTGCTGAAGAAGATGATATACTTGAATCAGCAGAAGTTACTGAACCGTCAGCTGAGGAGGAATACAGACCTGCCACAGCTGATATATGGGCACAAATAGATGCCGAAGCTGAAGCAGAGAAAGAAAATCAGCAGGAGTTTGAAGAAGCCGGCCCTACAGCCGAGGAACTCGAACGGCAAAAGGAAGCAGAGCGGCTTGAAAAAGAAAAGCGGGCAGAAGAGCGCAAGAACAGGGCAAAATCCAAGTATAACTGGAGTACCGCGCCTGTTGAAGAAGCAGCTGACGATGATTGGTTTGAAAATTGGAAGAAGGGTGCGCCGCAGTAGCATACTTTGGCAGTTGCTGCCGGGAGGATGAATATGATTTTTGTAATAGCATCAAATAACAAGAAAAAGGTAGCGGAGCTTGAGAGAATATTGCAGCCGCTGGGAATATATGCAAAAACTGCCGAACAGCTTGGAAAAGAGCTGGATGAGGTAGAAGAAACAGGTAAAACATTTGAAGAGAATGCAGAGCTTAAGGCAAGGGCTGCATGTGAAAAAACAGGCTATCCTGCTATAGCGGATGATTCCGGACTGGTTGTTAATGCACTAGGCGGCAAGCCCGGAGTATATTCGGCAAGATATGCAGGAGAAAATGCCACAGATGATGATAAAATCAACAAGCTGCTTGTAGAAATGCGTGACTGCGGCAGTGATGACAGAAGTGCATATTTTGAATGTGTTATATGCTGCTGTTTTCCTGATGGTGAGTCGTTATTCGTTAGCGGAAGGTGTGAGGGTACGATAGGATATGCCCCAAGAGGAAATAATGGATTTGGTTATGATCCAATATTTTTTATAGAGGGTAATAAGACCTTTGCGGAAATAAGCGATCATCAAAAGGATCTTATCAGTCATAGAGGTAAAGCACTTAAGGAACTGGCCTTGGTTCTGAAAAATAAATATAATATTAAATAAATTCTGAAAGGAAAATGATATGCTGACAAGTAAACAAAGGGCTTTTTTGCGTTCACTTGCTATGAATGAGGATACGATACTTATGGTTGGCAAGGGCGGTATGAGCGATCAGATCACCAAACAGGCAGATGATGCACTTACTGCAAGAGAGCTTATAAAAGGAAAGGTGCTCGAGACGGCGGGAGTTACTCCGCGTGAGATTGCGGAAACAATCGCACTTGAAACAAACAGTGAGGTAGTTCATGTTATAGGCTCAAAATTTGTACTGTTCAGGCGTAACTCTGATGAGCCGAAAATAGAATTGCCAAGAGATAAAAAGAAAAAAAGATAATTTTTTTTAAGGGGTGTGGGCTGTGCGTATAGGAATATTCGGCGGCAGCTTCGATCCTGTTCATAACGGACACATACAGCTTGTGCAGGCATTTATTAATGAGCTGTCACTTGACAGAGCATTGATAGTGCCTGCATTTGTTTCACCGTTCAAGCAGGGAAATAAGCCGGCAATGCCTTTTCACAGACTGGAAATGTGCAAGCTTGCATTTAAAAGTATAAGCAGAACGCAAATATGTGATATTGAGCTGAAACGTAAAGGAGCAAGCTATACTTATATGATGCTTGAAGAGTTGAAAAAAAAATATAAAAAAGACAACCTGTTTCTTATAACGGGTGCAGACAGCTTTTTGAGTATTCATACGTGGAAAAATCCGGACAGTATTTTTAAAAATGCTGTAATATGCGGCGTTCCAAGAGCTGATGATGATATAGATGTGTTAAAGAAGCAGGCTGAATATTTGCATACACTTGGAGCAGAAACTGAGATACTTGATGTTAATGTGATGACGGTTTCTTCTACTCAGATAAGAAGGCTGTCTGCAGAAGGGAAAAGCATAAAAGGTCTTGTGTCTGAAGAAGTAGAAAATTATATCCTGCAAAATAAGCTGTACCAAAAAGGCTGATATTGACAGAAAGGTGTGGTATGATGACTGAATCAAAAATAAAGCTTTCTGATCATTTTACATATAGTAAGCTTATCAGATTTACTTTACCCACTATTGTTATGATGATATTCACGTCTGTATATGGTGTGGTTGACGGTATATTTGTGTCCAATATTGTTGGTGACGAAGCGTTTGCGGCAATAAATCTGATAATGCCGGTGCTGATGATACCGGGTACAGTTGGCTTTATGTTAGGAACGGGCGGAAGTGCAATAGTTGCAAAAACTCTGGGAGAGGGCGACCAACGAAAAGCAGAAAAATATTTTTCTATGTTTGTATATCTTGAAATCATTCTTGGTATATTACTTTCCGTAATAGGGATTATTACTATAGAACCGATAACATATATGCTTGGCGCTGATCAGACGCTTGCACCATATTGCATAACATACGGCAGAATAATTTTGCTGGGACTGACCTTTTTTATACTTCAAAACAGCTTTCAGAGCTTTATGGTAACTGCCAATAAGCCTGTTATGGGCTTGTTTGTAACATTAGCTGCCGGGTTTTCAAATATTCTGTTGGATTTTATTTTTGTTTATGTATTAAATATGGAAGTAACAGGTGCGGCACTGGCAACAATTATAAGTCAGCTTGTGGGTGCTATGGTACCTCTGGTTTATTTTATGAAAAAAAATAAGAGCCTTTTAAGGCTCGTAAAAACAGGTTTTAAATTTAAACCGATACTTAAGGCGTGTACAAATGGATCTTCTGAAATGATAACGAATCTGTCGTTTTCGCTTGTTAATATGCTTTATAATATACAGCTTCTAAAATATGCAGGCAAGGACGGCGTTACATCATACGGGATAATTATGTATGTTGGATTTATTTTTGTTGGAATATATCTTGGCTACTCTATCGGAACAGCGCCTGTTATTGGCTACCATTATGGTGCACAGAATAACGATGAGTTAAAAAGTATTCTTCGCAAAAGCTTTAAGCTGCTTGCAGCGGCAGCGTTTATTCTGACACTGCTTGCGGAGTTAAGCTCAAAATATCTTGCAGGTATATTTGTAAGCTACAATGATGAGCTTATGACGATAACTTCAAGGGCAATAAGAATATATTCTCTTTCGTATCTGATCGGCTGGATAAATATATTCGCATCATCATTCTTTACGGCACTTAATGACGGATTATCATCGGGGCTTATATCTTTTTTGAGGACCTTGATTTTTCAGGTAGCAATGATATTTCTTCTGCCGGTGTGGTTCGGGCTTGACGGAATATGGGCAGCTATTATTGCAGCTGAGATACTTTCTCTTGCGGTGAGTTTGTTTCTTATTTTTAAGAACAGCAAAAAATATGGTTATAGTGAGTGAGGATTATGATTAAAAATAAAAAGCTGATATTTGCATTAGTGATTTTCAGTATATTATTTTATGCTTCGTGGGCTGTTGTTGAATTGATTTTGAAAAATGCTTTTGCGTCCTTTTTTAAGGATGAAGTTGTTATGGCTTTGATAAGGGACACACTTATAAAAAATCTACTTTGGACGCTTCCTGCACTTTTACTGATAAAGCATTTTGAAAAGGATATGTATGTTGGGCTAAAAGAAATGAGAAGCTTTAAACGCTCTGATATAACAACGCTGCTGTTGCTGCTTGTTTTTCTTACAGTCTATGTTCTTTTGGGAGTATTTATAAGAAAACGCAGTTTGCCAATCAATGAAAACTTTGGAACTGATGATATTATAGTAGTTTTGTTTGTCGGAATCACTGAGGAGCTTGTGTTCAGAGGTTGGCTATTAAATTCAATGCTTAAAAACCCGGACACAGATATGAAAAAATATATTGCACTTGGAATAAATGCAGTAATGTTTCTCATTATTCATTTTCCGATATGGATAAGCAACGGCAGCTTTGTTACAAATTTTACAAGTGTCAGCTTTCTTTCCATACTTCTGCTCAGTGCCGTTTTCGGTATGAGCTTTATACGCACAAAAAACATTTTTGTACCTATAATTTTACACTCGTTTTATGACCTGCTTGTATTTATGTTTGTATAATCATTGCTATCTATTCGTACCTTCAGAAGTATATAAAGGGCTGTGAAGAAAAGACGTTTATTGCGTTTTTCTTCACAGCCCTTTAGTTTATATAGAATTATAAATTATTTTGCAACAATATTAATCAGCTTGCCCTTAACGTAAATTTCCTTGATAATATTCTTGCCTTCAATAAATGCCTGAACCTTCTCGCTTGTCTTTGCAAGGGCTATTGCACCATTTTGATCAATGTCAACAGGTATCATAAGTTTATCTCTTACCTTGCCGTTTACCTGAACAGCAATCTCAACTGTGTCATCCTTGCATTTGCTTTCATCATATTCGGGCCATTTTGCAATTGATACAAAGCCTTCACCGAGTTTTGCTTCACTCCATACCTCTTCTGCTGCGTGAGGTGCAAAGGGGCTTGTAAGGATGGTGAATATTTTCAATTCTTCCTTAGTGACAGAACCTGTTGCATAGATGTCATTTATCAGAGACATAAGTGAGGCTATGGCGGTGTTGAACTTCAATGTTTCTACATCCTCGCCAACCTTCTTTATTGTTTTGTGGAAAGCTCCTTCAAGCTCGGGACGAATACTTTCGCCCTTTAACATAGATGTCATCGAGCAAAAACGCTCAACAAATCTACGGCAGCCCTTAATACTGCTTGAATTCCAGGGAGCAGCATTTTCAAAATCACCTATGAACATTTCAAAAAGACGCATTGTGTCCGCACCATAGGTATTTACGATGTCATCCGGGTTTACAACATTTCCTCTTGATTTGCTCATTTTTTCGCCGTTTTCACCGAGTATCATACCGTGGCTGGTGCGTTTAGCATAAGGCTCGGGTGTAGGTACAACTTTTATATCATAGAGGAACTTGTGCCAGAAGCGGCTGTAGAGAAGGTGAAGTGTGGTGTGCTCCATACCGCCGTTATACCAGTCTACAGGCGACCAGTATTTCAGTGCTTCTTCGCTTGCAAGAGCGTTTTTATTGTGGGGATCCATATATCTGAGGAAATACCACGAAGAGCCTGCCCACTGAGGCATAGTATCTGTTTCACGTTTTGCATCGCCGCCGCACTTCGGACACTTGGTATTTACCCAATCAGTCATTTTTGCAAGCGGTGATTCGCCGTTATCAGTCGGTTCATAGGATTCTACATCAGGCAGTTCAAGCGGAAGTTCACTTTCGGGAAGAGCTACAGTTCCGCAGCACGGACAATGTACGATCGGTATTGGCTCACCCCAGTAACGCTGGCGTGAGAACACCCAGTCACGAAGCTTGAAGTTGACTTTAGAATGTCCTTTTCCTGTTTTTTCAAGTTCTTCAATTATTTTCTTTTTTGCATCGTCCACTGAAAGACCGTTGAGGTAATCAGAGTTGATGAGAATGCCTGTTGCACAGTCAGTGAATGCTTCTTCCTGTACATTTTCACCGCCCTGTACAACTTCAATTATGGGAAGGTTAAACTTCTTTGCGAAGTCGTGATCTCGGGTGTCGTGTGCAGGAACTGCCATAATAGCACCTGTACCATAAGAGACGAGAACATAATCAGAAATGAATATCGGGATCTGTTTGCCGTTGACGGGATTGATTGCTTCAACGCCATTAATGCGTACGCCTGTTTTATCCTTAGCTACCTCGGTACGTTCAAAGTCTGATTTTCTTGCAGCAGCCTCCTGATATGCTCTGATCTCATCCATATTGGTGATTACATCAGAAAGCTTGTCGATGATCGGGTGCTCAGGAGAAATTACCATATATGTAGCACCAAAGAGGGTATCCGGTCTTGTGGTATAAACTGTGAGAGTATCACCTGTGGTTGTTGTAAAATCAACCTCTGCACCGGTCGATCTTCCTATCCAGTTTTTCTGCTGTGCCTTTACTCTGTCGGGATAGTCAACAAGATCAAGATCGTTTATAAGTCTGTCGGCATAAGCTGTGATTTTAAGCATCCACTGTGACTTTACCTTTCTGACAACATCGCTTCCGCAGCGTTCGCAAACACCGTTTACAACCTCTTCGTTTGCAAGAACACATTTACAGGATGTACACCAGTTAACTGCCATTTCCTTTTTATAAGCAAGATTATTTTTGAAAAGCTGTAGAAATATCCACTGTGTCCATTTATAATATTCCGGATCGGTAGTATTGATCTCTCTGCTCCAGTCGAAGGATATGCCAAGAGATTGCAGCTGGCTTTTAAAGCGTGATATATTTTTTGCTGTAACATCTTTAGGATGAACGTGATTTTTTATGGCATAATTTTCAGTAGGAAGACCAAATGCATCCCAGCCGATAGGATAGAGTACGTTATAACCCTGTTGTCTGCGTTTTCTTGCTATAATGTCGAGTGCTGTATAGGAACGCGGATGACCAACGTGAAGGCCCTGTCCTGAGGGATATGGGAATTCGATAAGTGTATAGAACTTGGGCTTGCTGCTTTTGGCTTCCGCATGGAATATACCTGCGTCCTCCCATTTTTTCTGCCATTTGGATTCAATAGACTTATGATCGTATTTCAACTTAATTCTCTCCTTTATCTTCTTATTGCTTTCTGTCAGGGAAAAGCTCTGAAAGCTCCATATTTTCAATATCTGAAATATCTATTTCTTCTCCGTCCTCCCAGAGTCTTTCGAGGCTATAGTATTCACGCGCCTCTTCTGAGAATACGTGTACGACAACATCTACATAGTCAAGCAATATCCACGAATCTGAGCGATAGCCTTCAATGTGGCTGACACTTATTCCATTGTTGTCAAGCCTGTATTCAACATTATCTGCGAGTGATTTTACGTGGGTGTTGGATGAACCGGCGGCAATTACAAAATAATCTGCAATTGATGAAATATCCCGTATTTTAATAAGCTTTATATCAAGCCCTTTTCTTTCGCAAAGAGCCTTTGCTGCAAGTCGTGCACTTTCAAGTGATGTCATATTCCTTCCTCCTGTTGTTATTTTGATTTATGTTTTGCCTTTTGAGCAGCCATATCATTATATCCTGCAAAGGTATCAGGTGCAATAGTAAGCTTTCTTTGAGCAAGGTCGGAAATAGTGAACGCCATACCCTCAAGCACAGCCTCGTCCAGATCCTTGTCAGCAGCCTTACGCATTTTGTCAACTCCGTCATAGTCACGATCGGCAGAGGTAAAGTCTGCGATAAATATTACCTTATCGAGCAATGTCATCTCTGCTCTTCCTGTAGTATGATAACGGATAGCATCAATTATTTCTTTATCGTTGATGCCAAGTTCAACCTGAATATAGGCACTTCCGGATATTGCGTGCCACAGCTTAGGTGATGAACGTTCCAGCTCGGAAAGCTGTAAGCCTGCTTTTTGAATCAGCATCATTTGCTCATCGGCATCGGTTTCCTTTGTGGCATCGTGAAGTATACCTGCGATCTCAGCTTTCTTAATGTCTGCGCCATATTTTTTTGCAAGTCTTACGGCTTCCTTAGCAACGTTTTTTGAATGCTTGAATCGGGCGAACTTCATTCTTTTACTGATAATTTCCTCATAATCCTTTACTGTCATTTTCATCAGCTCCAAAATGCATATATCAATACCAATACATTATAACAAATTTCATTGTCTTGTTCAAGCAGTTGAGAGATTTTTTATTCAGATAATACTGTTACCATTCTGAAAAACAGATATATCATGGCTTTGTTCTGAAACACACCAAGGAGGCTTCAACTGCATTTATTTCGTATAACTTCTGCCAGCCAATCAGTGTTTGCATTCAGCTTTGCCTTTTGGGGCAGCAGTTACGCAGTTCATGCACACATTTTGTATACTGTTTATCGACTAACAGCACAAAAAAGCCGATGAAGTTCAAAACGTCATCGGCTTTCATCATATATTGAAAATAATATTAGCTGAAGGAGTGCTTCAATAAGATATATGAAAAACAAAGGTTCTCACTTTTTAACACTGTTTTTCTTGTTTTTCGATCTTGCAAAGCTCTCATCGTGTTCAATTTTTGCAGCAAGCTTTTTGTGATAGCTTCTTATCATACGCATCTCATCAGGTTTAAGCTCACGCCATTTTCCGGGCTGTAGCATACCAAGCTTTACAGGACCTATTGCGGTTCTTTTAAGCCTTGCTACTTCAAGTCCGACAGCCTCGCACATTCTTCGTATCTGTCTGTTTCTGCCTTCTTCAAGAATAATTTCAAGGACAGTTCTGTCTTGTTCGCTTTTTATAACGTGTACAGCGGCAGGCATAGATTTTCTGCCGTCAATAACAACGCCTGTGGTAATGGCTGTGAGTTGTTCCTCAGTTATACGCGGTCTTACGGTTACACGATATGTTTTGGCAAAGTGAGTTGACGGGTGGCTTATCATATTGGCAAAATCACCATCGTTTGTCATAAACAGTAAGCCTTCTGATTCTCTGTCAAGTCTGCCTACGGGAAACAATCTTGCAGGTATTTCGTCTACAAGTTCCGCAACACATTTTCTGCCGCCTTCGTCATTCATTGTTGTTATAAAACCTCTTGGTTTGTGAAGCATTATATAATATTTTTTGGCATCTCGTCTTACTGTTATGTCACGTCCTGCAACATTAATTTTGTCCTTTACAGGGTCTGCTTTGTCGCCAAGCTTTATTTTCTTTCCGTTTACGGTAACTGCACCTCTCGCAATAAGCTCTTCTGCCTTTCGTCTTGACGCAATTCCTGCATCGGCTATTATTTTTTGTACTCTTATTTTTTCGTTTTCCATATTGTACAATTCCTTTTCTGTTTTATACCGGTTTGATTTTAATCGGCCTGCTCGTCATAAGCACATCCCTCAGCTGTAAGCAGCTCAGCGGTAAGAACGGTTCTGCGGTTGTTGATAAAAACGCGAAGTTCTCCAACTGACGAATTATCTTTAACGGGTGCATAGACGAAATGTGGCATATAGATTTTTATTTCAGGGCTGTCATTTTCTTCTTTTTTAACCGGAGCATATATATCTTTTTTCGGATGAACTTTTACAGTATCTGTATCTGAACCGACAACAGGTAATTCAAAGTTGTCATCCTTACTAACCAGCTTGCGTGTTTCATATTTTGAAAATCCATAGTCAAAGAGGGCCTTGTGATCTGCCCAGTCATTGCCGTCGTTCAGTGTGACAGCGATAAGCCGCACCCCGTTGCGCTGTGCACATGAGGTCAGAGTTCTTCCTGCCTTTTTTGTATATCCTGTTTTTATACCTATACATCCCTCATAGGCTGAGAGAAGTCTGTTATGATTAACGCAAAGCTGTGTTTTATCCTCGGGATATACATAGCTTACCTTTATACTTTTCTGTGATACGATATTTTTAAACTGTTCGTTATCCATTGCATAACAGCAAAGTACAGCCATATCACGTGCGCTTGAATAATGCTGTTCATCATCAAGTCCTGACGGAGTGACAAAATGACTGTTGTTCATTCCAAGCTGACCGGCTTTTTCGTTCATAAGTGAGGAAAAATTCTCCTTACTGCCTGCAATTGAAATGGCTATGGCATTTGCAGCGTCGTTACCTGATACAGCCATCATACCCTTTACAAGCTCAGACAGCTTTAATATTTCTCCTTTCTGAAGATACATACTTGAGCCTTCTGCGGACATTTCGTCCGTGAAATGGACTGTTTTGTCATTTGCCGCTGCATATTCAAGAGCTATTACGGCAGTCATTATCTTTGTTATGCTTGCTATTGCACTTTGCCTGTCTGCATTTTTTTCGTAAATAATTTCACCGCTGTCTGCACACATCAAAACAGCACATTCTGCACTCACACTGATCTGCTCTGCATATACATGTGGGTTATAGGGAATAAAGACAGCAACCATCACTGCACTCAGGATAAGTGCCAATACACGTTTATAAAACAAAAAATCACCTGCCCGGAACTGATATATAATTATATGCACCTTGCAGGTGATTATTTCATTTTTATTGAGTTTATATTATACTACAGGATCGCTTGCTGCCTCTTCTGATGTTTCGGCAAGCTCTTTGTCCTCTTCTTTGTTTTCTTTGTTGTCTTTGTTTTTATCCTTTTTGAATATACCAAGAATTTTATCAATAATTTCGGGAACCATACCAACGGCTCTGTCCTGAGAATCCTTGAAGTTTGTCACGTTAAGAAGCTTAACGTCATCGTTTGTTATGGCGATGAAGGCTATCGGAGTTATAGTAACACCGGCACCCGATCCGCCGCCAAAAAGATTTTTGTTTTCAGCCTTTTTAGGGTTGAATTCAGAGCCGCCGGAAGCAAAGCCATACATAACCTTGGAAACGGGAATAACTGTTGTTCCGTTAGGTGCAGTTATTGGTGTACCGATAACTGTATTGACATCAACCATCTGTCTGATTTTTTCAAGAGTAGTATCCATAAGACCTTCTATTGGACGATCACTCACTTAAAACACCGCCTTTATAATTTTTAATTTTATCATACTAAACCGTTATGCTCATATTATGATACATAAACAAGTATAATATAATTATCGGGATTTTGCAATAGCTTTTATCGTTGCAAAAAGTGCTTTTAAAGCCGCACTCAATATAAAAAAGGGAACGATCCTTGCTTTCAGGACGAAATGTATTTTTGTTTCGGTTTCGGTAAAACAGGGATATACATTTTCTTTGTGTCTGCATTTTTTAACGTGGTTTTCTATTATTGCAATTGCAGGGAAAATTGCCGAGCAGGCGTTGCCGTAGGTAATTGCTGTCTGTGCAGCGTCATCTGTGGCTACCTGCAGGTTGAGCTGCATCTTCGATATAACAGTATGTTCGGTGATTTTATTTACGGCTTCAAGCGCAATTTTTGCAAGAGCCTTTATCAGCTCAATCAGTCCGCTTAAGCCGTGTGAATGGACGAGATCTGATATGGGATTTTTCTTCTTTTCGGTTTCTTCGGATTTATCTGTTTTTCCGGCCTTCTTTTTTTCTTTTTTCTTTTTCTCAGGTTTTATTTTTTGTGGTTTTGGGGGAAGTATTCTGAAAAGCGGAAACAGATAGCCGATTTTAAGTCTGAGCTCATTATCGTATTCAAGCTTGATGCTGATTGGGCAAAATATAAGAAAATCTATTATTAAAAGTATAACAGCCAATATTATCAGGAAAATCGTCATATCATGTCACCTGCTGTGCAGCTTTATTTTCTTTGCTTTGGTCTTCTTTATTTTCTTCGCCTTCATCATTTTCAGGTATAGGAGGAAGTTCTTTAAGAGAGGATATATTGAAGCATCTCAGAAAATGTTCTGTTGTACCATATACAAGAGGTCTGCCGGGAAGCTCCAGCCTGCCTTTTTCCTCGATGAGTTGTCTTGATACAAGGCTTGAAATAACACCCGAACAGTCAACCCCCCTTATTTGTTCTACAAATGCTTTGGTAACAGGCTGATTATATGCGATTACAGCGAGGACCTCGGATGCAGCCTGAGAAAGAGGAGTATTCCTTTTTAAATCCATAACGGTTCGTATGGGCTCGGCATAATCTTTGACCGTGCACATCTGATAACTTTTGTTAAGCCTTACAATTCGTATTCCTTTTTCGGCTTCGTTGTATTCACGCATAAGCTCTTCACATATGCTTTCTGCCTCGTCTGTTTTAAGCTCAAGCGCCTGGGCGATTCTGTCTGTATCAACAGGTGTTCCGCAGGCAAATATTATTGCCTCAACAGCAGCCTTTAGTTTTTGTCTTTCCAATGCTTTCCGCCTCCGCTTATAAGTTTAAGCTCCTGCTTGTCGCCCTCTCCTTCTATCCTTACTCGCTTACCTTTTATAAGCTCTAAAATTGCCAGAAAGGTAGCCACAAGCTCGCTTTTATCAGTGGAATCATTAAATATGGTATTGTATCTTTTGGTCTTGCCGCCCCAGAGTTTTTTCATTACGCTTATTATCTTAGAACTGACGGAAACTATTCTTCGCTTGACAATGCCTGAAAAAGCATCCTCGGGAGGCGGAAGCTTGGCTTTTCCTCTTCCTGCTGCGGTGAGATATGCGCCGACAAGGTAAGATGCGTTATGATTTCTTTTATATTTCATATCTGCCTTTATTTTTGAAGGTCCTCTGCAAAAGCTGTCAAAGCTTATGTTGTCCGCAAGCATACGTGCGACACGTTTGCATTTCTGATATTCAATGAGCTGTCCTGAAAGTTCCTTACGCATTTCTTCGGCATCCTCATATTTCGGCAGGAGCATTGCCGATTTTATCTGTACAAGCCTTGAAGCCATTGCCAGAAACTCTCCTGCTATATCAAGATCCTGCTGCTGCATAAGGTTAATATGCTCCATATATTGTTCAAGCAGCTCGGCAATCTGAATATCATATATATTAAGCTTGTTTTTTTCGATAAGATGCAGAAGAAGGTCAAGAGGTCCTTCAAATACATCAAGTTTATATGATATTTTCTCCACTTGAAATACTCCTAATTACCACGCCCATGAAAATGGCAGAGATGTAAGCCAATTTATGCCGCCATAGAACCAGTTTTGCAGCGGAAACAGGATTTTACTCATTCCGCCCATCATTATCAGAATGAAGAGTGCAAGTGAAAAATACATCTGATACTGATATAATTTATAAATTGTTCTGTCAGACAGAAATGCCATCAATATTTTTGATCCGTCAAGCGGCGGAATAGGTATAAGATTGAATACCGCCAGCGAAATGTTGATAAATATCAGAAATTGGAAAAACATCAGTACGTACTCAATAAATGCCATATTATTTGATATTAAAACCGATGAACCAATAACAATAGCGGAATCTGAAGCTACAAGTATTGTTATGATACCGTTGTAGCACAGACCAAACACAACAGCGGCAAGGAAGTTTGAAACAGGACCTGCTAATGCTGTGATCGCCATACCGGTCTTAGGGTTTTTGAAATTGCGTGCGTTAACAGGCACAGGCTTTGCCCAGCCAAAGCCTACAAGCAGCATCAGTAATGCGCCCATGTAGTCGATATGTGCTATGGGATTAAGTGTAAGCCGTCCTTGGTTTTTGGCGGTATTGTCACCCAGCTTGTAGGCTACAAATCCGTGTGCACATTCGTGCAGCGGATTTACAAGGAATATAACTATCAATACAGATATTATATAAATTATTACGGATATTATATCGAAATTTTGTGATCTGATCAGACTTAACAGCATCGAAATCCTTCCTTTCCTGTCGATCTGTAAAATAACCAAAAAGCGGAACCCTGCTATGCAGAATTCCGCATCGTTATGTTAAGGAGATTATTTCTCGTCAGAGCTTTCATCATTATCGTCAAGCTCATCCTCATCATAGTCGAATTCAAGATTTTCACCGCAATTCGGACAGCTTATGCCGCCGTCATTCAGGGAGTCCTCATTAAGACCGATAGTTGTTCCGCATGTAGGACAAGTCACTTCATAGGCTGTATCGTCACTTGTGCCGCAATAGCCGCAGCTGCAGCTTTCATCGTCGTCTTCATAATCGTCATAGAGAAGATCTTCTACTCCCGAGAGATCCTCGTCAAGTGCGTCTACCTGATCGCAGACATCATCATAGCACTGTTCAAGCTGAGAAATTTCTTCTGCCATTTCGTTGACAAGTTCTACAAGTGCTTTAAAAACCTTGGTTTGTTTGTCCTGCGGATCAAGCTCCAGACCTTCAACAAGCCCTTTAACGTAAGCTGCTCTCTGAGTAATATTCATTTATTCGCCCTCCATGCATAAATTAACAAAAGCTTATGCTCTTGCCATATATTCGCCTGTTCTTGTATCAATCTGGATCTGGTCGCCTTCGTTGATAAAGAGCGGTACCTTTATCTCAGCGCCTGTTTCAAGAGTTGCAGGTTTTGTAACGTTTGTAGCTGTATCGCCCTTGAAGCCCGGATCTGTCTGTGTTACGGTGAGGACTACGAATGTGGGAGGTTCAACACCGAAAACATTGCCTTTGTACGAAAGTATTTTACATTCCATATTTTCTTTTACGAACTTAAAGTTATCACCAAGAACATCCTTGCTGATCGGGATCTGCTCATATGTTTCGTTATCCATAAAGTAATAAAGGTTATCATCGTTGTAAAGATACTCCATATCCTTTCTCTCGATGAAAGCTGTAGGATATTTGTCGTTAGGGTTGAAGGTTTTTTCAACAACCGCACCTGTAATTACGTTCTTAATCTTTGTACGTACAAATGCAGCGCCTTTTCCGGGCTTAACGTGCTGAAACTCGATTATAGTAACAACCTGTCCGTCCATGTCAAAGGTGACGCCGTTTCTGAAATCGCCTGCTGTAATCATAAAAAGTCCTCCTGTTTCGGAAAAAATTATTTTATTATACTTCTGAATAAAACTGTACTAATTAACAAACAGCCCTATACACTTCCAATATTATACTATACCCTAAAAAAAATTGCAACATTTTTCAAGGAATTGATTCAGCAAATTGCCGGGCAAACTAATTTACCTGACTGATTTGTTGTAATTTAAAGGATCAGACAAAAGGCATATGCAATTTTATAATCGTTACATAGAACCAAAAGAACACTTTGTGAAGTTGTGTATTAAAATTGCAGCATTACCGCTTTTTCTGAATCGAAATTTTATAACAGAGACATATGAAAAAACGGGTGTCATATTTTAATATAAGATATAATAAATCAAATTATGAAAAGGATAATGAAATTGTATGGAAAAAATATAAAAATCAGCGAGGCAAAAATCTGATATTGTTGAATTTCATTAAATGTTTGGAAATTCTGAAATGACAGACTATATATCCAAAAAATTGCGACTATTGTCACTTTAATCAGCAGACATATTGGAACGTGAATAAATATGAATGATAAAATATTTTACTGAAGAATAATATGATCATACTTTCCGGATAATAATTTTATAAAAGCGGGGCAAACAGTTTCATTATGCCGCCGCGTATTTTATATGAAAGTTTTTCATTTTTTATAGTTTCATATGTAACCTCACGGCACTTTGAGAGAGTGTCCTGAAAATCTTCTTCAATTTTTTCAATACAGTCCACCCCATACATGTAAGTGGCACATTCAAAATGATGATACAAGCTGCGGTAATCAAGGTTTATCGTTCCGATTACGGCTTTTATGTTATCACTGACAAACACCTTTGCGTGAACAAAACCGGGAGTATATTCATAAATTTTTATACCTGCTTCTATAAGATACTTGTAATGAAGTTTTGCAAGAGAATATGCCGATTTCTTATCAGGTATTCCCGGAAGGATAAGCTTAACATCTATCCCTCTTAGTGCGGCAAATTTTAGTGCTGATTCCAATTCATTGTCAAGAATAAGATAAGGCGTCATAATATGTACGTAATTACGGGCACGATATAGAATATCTATATAAACATTCTCACCTGCCTTATAGTCATCAAGCGGACTGTCAGCATACGGCATAACATATCCTTTCGACGGTACAGAATATGAGCAGCTCAGAAATTTCTCCCATTGTGTTTTCTCTTCTGTCAGGTTCCACATCTGCAAAAACATTAGTGTAAAGCTTTCAACAGCTTCTCCCTTAAGCATAACTGCTGTGTCTTTCCAATGTCCGAAACGTTTAATGTAATTTATATACTCGTCTGCAAGATTAACTCCGCCGTTAAATGCTGTTTTACCGTCGATAACAAGAATCTTTCTATGGTCGCGATAGTTGTAATGAGTTGAAATGAACGGCTGTAATTTTGAAAACGACTTGCATTTAATGCCAAGTTTCGCCATACGCTTTGGATAGTCGGACGTAAGAGTTGACATCTCACACATGCCGTCATACATAACCCGTACATCTACTCCTTGTGCCGCTTTATCTGCAAGTATCTTTAAAATACTTCCCCACATATGACCTTCGTCAATTATGAAATATTCCATAAATATGAATTTCTCTGCCTTTTTCAATTCTTCAAGCATTGCCTTGAATTTTTCCTCGCCAAAAGGGAAATATGTCACCTCTGTATTTTTATAGACAGGAAAATTACCGCTGAGGTTTAGATAACGGCAAAGCTCATTTGTTCCTGAAGCCGTAACATCAGGAGCGTTTATAACATCTTCATCCTGACTTATTTTATTTCTGCTTTCTTCATTAAGTTCATTAAGGCGTGCTTCCATTTTCCTGTGTCCTATTCTTTTTTCGGTGATCCACAGCATAACAGATACCTGAACAGGAAACATAAACATAAGCAGCAGCCACGTAAGCTTTGCTGTGGAATCCATATCATTTTTGAAGAGATGAAAAAACATTATAAGTATAAACAACAGCATTATTACCGCAGCCCATTCAAAGCTTTCGTCAAGCAGATCTGAAATATATATAAAGGCTGTTATCTGTATTATAAACAATAGTAGTATTATTCCAAAACGGCTGAAAACGATCCTCAATAAGCCTTTTCTTCTTTTTTTGATCAGTCTTATAACCTTTGTCTTTTCTTCGTCCTTTTTTTCTTTTTTCATAGCTTGCCTCCTGAATAAAAATATTACAGACCATCAGATGAATATAAAGAAGAGAACTGTTAATACTATGAACATCAAATGTCTTGATTTCTGATCATATAGCATTCCCACACATTCCCTTAAAAAGGCATTTGGAAAAAAGTACCATTTTGTTTTTGCGGATATACCCATAGCTCTGAAACCATTCCTTGTTGATAATATGTATCCCCTGAAAATATGATAATTAGTTGTGGCAAAAGCTATATTTTTGTTTTCGGGACTGTCTGTGTCATTTTTTATGACTTCATATGAATACTTAAAATTCTGATATGTGTTTACACTCTTATTTTCACTTAGTATCCGCTCCTCAGGAACACCCTGTTCAATAAGATAACGCTTAATTGCCTCGCCTTCCGAGATTACCTCATCCTCGCCTTGTCCGCCAGAGGGGACGAACATTGCGTGTTTTCCTGTTTTTTCATATTGTTCCTTTTCAAAATTAAGAGCACTGTTTGCTCTGCCCTTAAGAAGCGGCGTAAGACTTCCGTCATCTCTTATTGCACATCCAAGAATAATTATATAGTCTTTATCATACGGCGGTTTATACCTGCTTGCAAGATAAGCGCATAAGCTGGTTGAAATTATCATACATTCAAAATAACAAAGTATATATACTAATATCGTATGAATATTATAAGTAAGATTTGTCAATACTGAATTTTTTGTTATGTAAAAAAATAATTCAGCAGTATTGAATGAAAATAATGTTCCTAAAAACCATAGTATGCTTGCTGCTATTCCTAAAGCATTTACATAACGAAAGCCTTCGTGTCTGATAAGAGAAATATTGCTGACAGAAACAGAAATTGCCATAATCAGCATTAAAGGTATCATACTCAAAAGAAAATAAATGCCCGACTCGTGAACCAGATATGCAAAATCAGAAAAACTGTTAACAACATTATTCAGCATCTTATATACGATAAATGCAAACAATATTGAACAGAACAATGTCAAGCCTCCATAAGCTACCATAGTATATGAAAATTCTGCTTCTCTTTTACAATCAATGAACGAATAACACATAAAAACTATCAATAGTACAAGTATAGATAATATTTCTACAAATACAGCTCTGTATCCGGTAAAATTCAAGTTTCCCGTTGTTGTTTCAATTATAACACCCTGTGTAGTCACATATAATGATATGTGACTTGTAACAGCATAAGATTCATCAACGGCTTCATTTTCAGGATATACTAAAACTTCACAATTTACAGCCCCCTTACCCTTGGAACTTACAGAAACAACAACTTCTCTGTTTTCGATTTTTATGTCATTAACAGAAATTATACCATCTTTATTACACTTCAATTGAATATTATCCGGTGTTTTCGCGTCTGTATAATAGTGTGTATGAATATCATATTTATTTCCAACGGATAAAACTAATGTCGCCGTAACGATAACCGTCAGAACAATTATTATATTCAGAATAAAAAACCTTTTATTAATTTTCATATATTCCTCCGATAGTATAAACAACAAATTTATATTTAGTTATATTTTATTATATCATCAGAAGTTATTTTTGTCATTACTAAACCGAAAGTTCACAAGGAATTCAATTATGGTTGGACGGTTATATTTGGAAAAAGGTTTTTTCAAAATATCCACTTCCTAAAACTGCTGAATATTTTCCGGGTTTGTAGTTTTCAACTCACAAAACAATTTCCGAAAAGATGAGTTAAAAGATGAGTTATATAATTTTAACTGTCGAATTTTAAAAATTGATTTTCGTGGACAATTCATTACAATAAACAAATTTCATTCGGTCAATCATAACATAAAAACTTCTCGTTATAACAAAAGGTTCTCCTCCGGACTCCTTACCAAAATACTTGCGATTGTATAACAAATAAAATCTGTAAAGTGACTAAGTTTTATGTATAAAGAATTAATGACGTATAAAATTTTTACTATACAACACTTATTGGTAACCTATACTGTACAATCACACCAAAATGGTATTAATTTTCTTTATACAGTGTTTTGTAATGATTATAACTTATAGTATAATTATTACTTATAGTATAGATATAGTTTTTTTTTTTTAAAATTAACGCTTGACATAATTCTTCATATAAGATATAATGATAAAGCTGATTGTTAAGTCAGCATTATTTATGGCGGCATAGCTCAGCTGGCTAGAGCATTCGGTTCATACCCGGAGTGTCGTAGGTTCAAGTCCCACTGCCGCTACCAAAATGCAATATCGGCTTTTGCCGATATTGCAAAAAATAATAAAAATAATGAGAAATCAGGCTTTATTTAAGCTTATTATCTTGTTGTTTTCATCCGGCCCGGTGGTCAAGCGGCTAAGACACCGCCCTTTCACGGCGGTAACACGGGTTCGATTCCCGTCCGGGTCATACCTCGTACTTTTAGTACGAGGTTTTTCTTTATTTACAAAAATTATTGTTTATTGAAAAGCAATCGGCACATATTCTGCTGATTGTTTTTTTGTATGCTTATTATGAAATATTTATTTTGATCCGAACAATGCCATACACCCCGTCTTGACTGATTCTAAAATATGTAACTTCCGGCTTATCATACTGATTTATTGAACCAATGTGTTTTGTTAAATAAACCCACAATAAAATTATTGTACCGGAATTTATTCTGCAAAATCATACAAAAACTAAAAAATCAAAAAAGCTGTCCGGCTCATAATTTTTCATGAGCCACGGACAGCTTTTTTAAATTAACATATTAACTGACAATGAGTAATTATTGCTTTATAAGATGATAGCTTGAATATTTTTCTTTAAGATCCAGTTTTGTATCATCAAGAGTATATTCATAAACCTTTTGATCAGACCATTGTTCAATGTTGACAGTGACGGTTTTTGCTGTCTTATCGAGCGTATATGTTCCTTTGCCCTCAAAGCCTGTTGTGATACCTTTGAGTGAACAGCTGCCGCTGCCGTCAAAAGTCCATTCCCAATCACCATTAATTTCATCAGTCTGTTTCCATGAACCTGCAAGTATATCTTTCTCTGCTTCACTGGCAGCCGAAATTACTGTTGATGTCTGAGCGGAAGTGTTACTATTATTGGATGTGCTGCCATTGTCAGACTTGCCGCACGCTGTTATAAACGAAGCCGCAATTAAAGTTGTCAGCACAATTGATGCAAAAGATATTATTCTTTTCAAGCAAATCACTCCTTATTAATTATAGAGCCTGTTATCAGTCCTCTCGTTTTTTCCTGCCCAGTATAAATGCTACAGAAGCTGCTGCTGCCGCTGTTATAATAAATGCTGCAACAGGTGTGCTGTCTGAGGTATTTACCTGGTTGCTCTGCTGAGAAGTACCCGAGCCATTATTATTTGTCTGAGAAGCGTCAGGCATTACAATAGTCTGGCTGTCTTGCTTGTCGGATGAATCATCATTGCCGGTGTCAGTGCTTGTATCTTTGGCTGTGTCCTTACTTGTGTCCTTGCTTGTGTTGTCGCTTGTATCATTACTTGTGTCCTTGCTTGTGTCATCACTGGTATCATTGCTTGTGTCCTTGCTTGTGTCGTCGCTTGTGTCCTTACTTGTGTCCTTGCTGGTATCATCACTTGTATCAGTATCAACAACCGGCTCGGGCTCTGTGCTTCCGGGAAGATCTAGCCATGTTGTGCCATCATACAGCTTTTTGTCTGAATAAGCCATTGTCAGACCATCCTGCATTGCGCCGGGAATCTGGTCGCCGCTGCCGTTATTGAAGATAACCATTATATGATTACAGCTTGCAAACTGCTCCGGAAGCTCATATGAATAGTAGTTATTGCCGCAATCCTGCATTTTAACACCCGGCCAGCTGCCGTTTGTAATAGTTTCAGCACCGCTTTCGTCATAAACATATACATTCACAGTTGTCCAGCCTGTTTTTGTGTTATCAAGTACAACTCCGCCGCCGTTAAGCTGAGGATATTCTCTGCTGAGTTTCTTATTGTATTTATAGGTTGAGCTTATCTTATCACCGTCAGCATTTGTACCATAGAGCGTCAGTGTGACTGTTGTATCGGGATCAGCCTGTGAACCTATTGTAATAACATCGCCGTCTGAGAAAGTACCGTCAAGGAGTGCTCCGTTTTCTCCAAGAAGCTCAACTGTATATGATGTATCTGTTACATCAACAGCGTGAAGAGTTACATCTATTGAGTCTGTAAAATCTGTATCTGTATCAGGCTCTGCGTAAACCTTGCTGACAAAATCGGAATCATAAATAACTGCAATACCGCTTTCACCAACTTTGCCTGTTATTGTTGTTTCTGTAACAACAAAGGTATTGCCTGTTACCTCATCCTTATATGTTCCGGGAACTGCATATTTGCCGCCGTTTTCTACACTTACCTCGCCGCTGCCTTCACCGCATACGATCACAGCGCCGCCGTTTTGACGTGTGATAACTGCGCAGTTATCAGAAACGGTATAGTTATCTGCCTTGCCGACCATTGCATTGTGGAAGTGGTTAACTGCTGCAATTTCAGGGCTTGTAAAGTGCATACTGCCCTTAACGCCTATTCTTATGCTGTCTCTGGCTTTTGCAAAGGGACGTGAAAGATAGAGTGCTGAGGCGTCGCTTCTTGCTGCTGCAACAGCATAAGCACGGTCAACTATATTCTGTTCCACATTGTTAGAGCCGGCGCCTTCTTTATTAGAATAAGTATCGTGACTTTCGCCCCAATATACAAGCTTATCTGATGCTACGCCTTTTTCGGACCAGTTACCTGTTTTATCGGGTGCTTTTCCTCTTGCGAATGAAGACAGCATAGAATCACAGTAAGAACTGTCTGTTACAGACATAAAATCTGTATATTCCTTCATAAGATCATTGCCGCCGTTGTCTGTAGGACCTTTAAGAATCTCGCCGTAATTATAAAGTCCGGAGTTTGTAACAGCTGGCCAGAAGCCGCAGTCTTCACTGGGAAGTGCTATATGCTTTGCGGCATCCCAACGAATACCGTCAACACCCAGTTCTTTAAGATCATTAACATATCCTGCAACCACCTGTTGAACATATTCGTTTTCTGAATTGATGTCTGTCATTCCAATATCACCGTGAGTTACCTGATGACGATTGCTATAGCTTTTTACGGCGCCTTCATTGTGCCAGTATTCATCAGCCTGAAGATCAGACTGGATATTATCGTGATTGCCTGCAAGATGATTTGCAACAACGTCCACAATTACCTTTATACCGTATTCATCAGCAGCCTCACAAAGTGCCTTAAGCTGATCGGGCGTTCCGAGATCATTTTCTCCTGCGGTGAATGAAACCGGCTGATAAAGCCAGTACCATGCGCCTGTACCCTCACTTGGTTGTGCAGGTGAGGTTTGTATAGAAGTAAAACCTGCTTTTGCTATGTTTTCAAGCTCTGCCTGAATATCAGTATACTTCCAGTCAAAGCAATGAAGAATTGTTCCGTCCTGTATATTTTCTACAAGACCATATTTTTCCTGTGATGAGTTGTTGGTTGCAGATACAACTGCTCCCATTCCGGCAAAAGCTGTTACCGCAAGCGCTGCTGTCAAAGACAGACACAGAGCCTTTTTGCGAACAGACTTTTTCTTCTCCATTTTAAATCACACTCCAAAAAAATAATTTACGTTTTTGTCCGGCATCCTGTTGTCATAACAGGATGCCGGATATACATTTTTATTCTACCATTTTTATCAGCATTTTGCAAAGAATTTTTAATCTGCTTATTTATACGTAAAGTGCAAAACAATATAATGTTCACAAAAAAATCAAATAAGCCGGATATAAATAACAAATTCAAGCGGAACAATTTATTTATTTTTACTGATTATTTTTTTGTTTTTATAATTACTTATATATTTTTAATCTTTTTTTGTTGTTTTTCACAATTTTATAGATCGTGTTATTTCAAAAATAAGTCAGCCGAAAATGACAACTCCTTATACTTAACATAGCTGTTTGTCACGCACCTATGTCAGTACAGATACCATTTCGCTGTTGTTTTATAATGAAAGGCTATATTTTTGAATCTGATATACATCAAGAATATCAAGTCTTCCGTCACCATTGAAATCTGCTGCTGTTTTTTCTAACGACTCAAATCCCTTATTACTTTGCAAATAATCTGCCAGCGCTCTCAAATCAAGAGTATTGATATTTCCTTCTCCGGTAAGATCACCTTTTACACAGGTATAATATATAAATTTCTGATTGCCATAATAAACTTCTATCGTCCAGCCTGTTCCTATTTTTCCGCTTCCGGCAGGTTTACCGCTATGGTTAGTTATAACAAGTCTTCCTTCTCCATAAGATAAATTTTTCTTGAGCTTGGAAACAGTTGTACCGCAAGGCACATTGATAATATCTTTATATATCTCATAGCAAGTGCTTTTTAAGCCCTTGCCCGAAGCATTGTAACTGTTATTAAGAATCTCGACATTATAATTTACTATAGCACTATTACTCTGCTGTAAATCCTGTAGGTTCTCATTCGAGCTATAGTTTGATTTCTTTTCTTCGCTTTTTTGACTTTTATCATTGTTATTGATCGAATCATCATTCTTTTGTACGGATTTCACTTTCTTTTCATCTACAGATGAATCATATGTAAAATTATCAGGCGTTAAAACATCAACTCCACTGTCAGATACAACGGCAATATAGGACTTACTCGCATAAACATCATAAGCGTTTTTACTGAGATCATATTTTCCGATTTCTTTTCCGTCAAAATTCATCATATAAACCCTATTGTCAGACAAACAGACAATTCCGCTGTCTGTAGTACACACAGCAGATGACGCCAAAGACAATATTTTTTTAAATCCCTCAGCAGAACTAAACGTATAAATACATCCGTTTCTGTCAGAATAATAACCGCTGTTTGACTTAAGAGGATAAGCCGGTACATCGCATTTTATAAAGCTGCCGTCTTCAGCATTATATATTCCGTCAGATAACGCTGCATATGGTGTGCCGCTTTCAATGTCAGTAAAAAGATAATTGATTTTTCCGGGAGTCTTTATCGCATCAACTTCATAATCAGCAGTCAAGAATCTTCTTATAACATTGTCAGCACCCGTTTCTGCAAGATATATATTCAGATCATTAGTCATAGCTATACAATTATCTTTAAGCTTAACATTTTCAATGTAATAAACGTTATTTCTTCCGTCATCAAATTTAAACAAGGTAAGTGTTTCATTTTTATTTTCTACTGCTACAGAGACATTGCCGGATGTTAAAATAAAATCCGTTCTGAAATTATTCAGATAATTTTCTCTTGCATCTGCTTTTCCATTATAGCTTGTGATTATACAGCAGTCGCCCTGATTTTCAAATTTATAGAATCTACCATCAGCTGTCGGCACAATAGATATTTTTAAAGATTCACCTATACCAATTATACTGACCGAGAAGGAAGTAAAGAGTGTCAAGGCTATTATTAACAAATAAGCTATCTTTAAAATGTTTTTTGTTGATCTCATATTTATATCAACCAGTCTTTCTCAAAAAAATATTCTGTCAAATTATGTAATATTATACTATATTTATCAGAATTTGTCAGCAAATGACATAAATTCTCACAAATAATATTCATAATTATGCTTCCTGACGAATATAATATTATATATGATATATATATTTTTTGTTTAATCACTCATCATAAAATCATCCATTTTAAACTTGCTTCTTTATGATTAAAAAATATCTTGTTGACAAAGCTAATTCTGACATTACATCATATGTGCACAAATATTTCACAAAAATATTTTTGGATTAATGCTTGACATTTTCTCTCTTTGGTGCTACAATATATAAGCACGTTACGTGTGACATATCGCGGAGTGGAGCAGCATGGTAGCTCGTCGGGCTCATAACCCGAAGGTCGTAGGTTCAAATCCTGCCTCCGCAACCATCTTTGTTTAAAGGTAAAAAGTTTAGGCTTTTTACCTTTTTTTACCTTTAAGTAATATCATAGTGATTCTATGGTATTACTTAAAGGTAGTCATACTGATGACACAGAGGGGAAACCTTTAGCTTGTATTTTTGAAAAGTCAATATCATTTTTGAAGATGGCTGTTTTTGATGAGAAAACGGTCTTTTTTATTGTAAAAATGATGACATAGGTCATTGTTTTTTGCGGATATGAGGTAAAAAGAAATGCATGAACAAAAGTTATGTTCTTAATGTATCAGTTTGGTACGCGCTGTGTACTTTATGCAGTGAGTCATAATGAACAAATGATTCAAGGATATGTTCCGCAGTAATGCACCCTTGTCTGTTCCCTAGCAATATTCAGATAAAAAGTCAGAATCACCTCAGCCGAAAAAAGATGAACCGGTTCATCGTTTTCGATAGTAAATCAGGAACCATTTTTCTCAAAAAGGGGAACTGGTTCCCCTTTTTATAAGTGATTATTTTGTAATCGAATAATGAAAAATAAACCATCAAATATGCAAGTATATGATCTAAACATTCAGATAAAAACTTTTAAAAATTTTCTGATTTTTCCTATATACTATAAATTTGTTGCACCTTGTATGTTATAATTGATGTTGAAATCAGAATATAGCTTGGTAAAAACCAAAACAGCTTATTTCCTGCTCCGGGCAAGCTATATCGGATTTCAGATAATAATAGAATCAACGAGGAGAATCAAACAATGTCAAAAAAAGCAACAAGATGGATAGCTGTTTTGCTTGCATCAATGCTGTTATCGCTTACCGCATGCAACGGACAGAATGTACAAAGTTCTCAGACTGCCGATAACACAGCAGATACAAGCACAGCCGCAGTATCACAGGACAAGGAAACTATTTATCAGGTGGCGCTTTTGCAGTCCCTGACGCAGGGCTACTATGACGGTATCATTAAAGTCAGTGAGTTGAAGGAGCATGGCAACACCGGAATAGGAACCTTTGAGGGAGTAAACGGCGAGATGATCGTCATTGACGGCAAGGTCTATCAGGCACTAAGCGACGGCTCCGTAAAGGAGGCTGCTGATGATGAAACTGTCCCCTTCTCCAATGTCACATTCTTTGAAAGTGATGTTGCCGCCGATATGACAGACATCAGCGATATGGCATCCTTCAAGTCTGCACTTGACAAGACGGTCAATGAAAAAGGTAGGAATATGTTCTATATGGTCAAGGTTAGCGGAACATTTGAAAAAATGTATGTCCGCAGCGAGCTGAAGCAGGAGAAGCCCTACAAATCACTTGATAAGGCTCTTGAAACAGACCAGAGAGAATTCAGCTATGAAAACATCGCCGGAACTGTCGTAGGCTTGTACTGCCCGGATTATATGGGAGGACTGAATGCGGTAGGATGGCATTTCCATTTCATTTCTGATGACAGGACAAAGGGCGGACATATTCTGGAGCTTAGTTTCAAAAATGCAAAGGCTGAGTTGGATATTACACCAAGCTTTGATATGAAGCTTTCTGATAATACTGATTTCCAGAACATGGAGCTTGCGAAAAATGTTGATGACGCTATCAAAAAGGTTGAAACCGAAACAAAGACGAATGACAGTAAAACAGACAGCAGCACTGCTCTGAAAATAGCAGACGATGCTGTTGTTAGCTATCTCGGTCCCGCGGGAACATATACCGAAGAGGCTGCAAAACATTTCTTCAAGGACACGAATAGCTTTATTCCTAAAAAGACCGTGGATGAGGCTATTGAGGAGGTCAAAAGCGGTCAGGCGGATTATGCAGTTATTCCGCAGGAAAATACGATTGGCGGTGCGGTAACAAATTATGTAGATGCGTTGATCAGAGAGACAGATATTTATGTTGTCGGCGAGGTTATTATTCCCATCAACCAGACGCTTATGGGCATTGAAGGCACATCACTGAGCGATATAAAGACCGTTTGCTCCCATGCACAGGGTCTTGCACAAAGTAAGACATGGCGCTCGGAAAATCTTCCCGATGCCGCCGAAAAGGAAATGGACAGCACGGCCGCGGCGGCAAGCTTTGTAGCAGAAAGTAAAGATAAAACAATAGCGGCAGTAGCAGCACCCGGAGCCGCACCGCTTTATGGATTGACAGTGCTTGCCGAAAATGTACAGATCAGTGACGCCAACAAAACCAGATTCTATGTTCTTTCCAAAACAAGGAATGAAAGCGGAAAGCGTACTGTGTTTATCGCAAACTGCGAAGCGAGTGAGATCGATGATATTATCGTTGATGCTCATAGTGCAGGCTTTGAAACGATTACGCTCCATGATCGTCCCGATGGTACAAAGCTCGGGTCATACAATTACTTGCTTGAGACGGAAGCAGAAAATATCAGCAATGATATGATTGCAAAAATAACCGCTCACAGTGGTGTAAGATTTGCAGGATGTTTTGATATGTCCGAAAAAACGAATAATTAAATTGAGTTATTTATCAGAGGAGGCAAACAAAATGAAAAAAAGAATTGTCGCAATTATTGCGGCAGCAGTTATGATGCTTTCCGCCGCAGCGTGCAGCACAACAAACGGACAGAGCAGTACAGCAAGCGAGGCATCTGTTGCTTCAACAGCGTCTGAAAGCAGCAAGGAAACCCAAAGCAGCGACCAGCAGGCTTCACAGCCTGAAAAAGCTACTTTGATCGAAAATTGGAATGAAGATTCCCCTGCTATGAAGTCGATCATGACATTCGTTGAAGAAGTAACGGACGAGAAGTCCGATAAGTTTGTTCCTGCCGAAAAGAGAATAGCTGTGTTTGATTCTGACGGTACCTTGTACGGCGAGCTTTTCCCGACATACGTCGATCAGTGCCTGATGATTCATCGTCTGGTTCACGATGATACCTACGAGGGCAACGCCGAGGACGCTGCTTACTGCAAAGCACTGGAGGAATACCTTATCAATGGCGGTGAAAAACCGAAGGCTCCCCGTTCATCAGGTGACATTATCGCAGATGCTTTCAAGGGCGTGACTGTTGAAGAGTACCGTGCGTATGTACGAAAACGGCAGAGCGTAAAAAATACTGAAAGACTATGCCGACAAAAAGATACAAGTCCTTTGTGCCTGTGACTTGCTCAATGAGGGCTGGGACAGTCCTATAACAGAAGTCTTGTTTATGGCAAGACCTACAATGTCAAAGACAATCTATATGCAGCAGTTGGGCAGAGTAATGAGAACACATCAAGGCAAAGATTTTCTGATGGTATTTGACTTCGTGGATAATGCAAATATGTTCAACTGTCCGTATTCACTTCACCGTATGCTTAACTTGGCAGAATATTTACCGGGCGGTCTGGTGCTTGGAACAAAACACGGTATTGCTTGGGACAATGATATGTTCCGCAAAGGCGAAAAGCCTGCTGTATTGGTCGAATATCCTATTCACGCATTGGATTATGAGGTAGTCGATATTTTTAATTGGCAGGACAGAGCTAATCAAATGTATTCTGAAATGGAGCTTACCCGCCGTGTTTCTGCATAAGAGGAAACCATCAGCAGTTACATAAAAGAGGGAAAGATTGTTCCTGATGCTGTTCATGCTTTTTTCGCATTTTGCGATCGGCTGATAAATATAACCAATCACCGATGCTACTCGCCTTTTAGACGGGTGCCATTCGGACTTTTTGTGGAGGTCATGATCCCTCGCTGAAAGCCCGAGGAGCTAAAGCTCCTGCGGTGAGGCTCCATCAATGCAGCCGATGTTAAGCGAGCTTACATCGGGCTTTGCTCCGACTTAAATCAAAGGAGATGTAAAAATGAATTTTTTCGGCTCGCTCAGTCATATGTTTGCTTCGTCAAACAAGGTTCATTGGGTATGGTGTGCAGTTATACTGCTTGCTATGCTGATACTTGCAGTGCTTCATCACCGCTGGAAAGACGATTCAGGGAAGCTTCGCATTTGGCGGCTGCTCTGTCTTGTTCCGCTGATAATATGCGGTGTTCACGCTTGCGTATATGTTGTCGGCGCATTTGATTATTTAGGCGATTTCATGGGAATTTATATCATCATGTATATAATCGGCGCTCTTGCGCTTATACCCATGCTGTTTGCAAAGCGCAGGATAGGCTACAGGATAACCGCAGTGCTGACGGGGATACTATCATGTCTTTGCGGCCTGTATTTCTGCGCGTACTCGCCTGATTGTTTTAATCACTCGCGTGAAAGCTATACCGGGTCATTCCACTCTCTTGTTCAGGATATGGACAAGTATTACGTACTGAAAGAGTGGAAGGAAATTGATTTTCCGGCACTTGAAGCAAAGTATATGCCGATGGTCGAGGAAGCTGAGAATGAACAGGATCCCGTAAAATTTTGTAATGCTGTAAAAATGTTCTGCAACGAAATGCACGATGGTCATGTCAATGTAGGCATCAGGTTTGATTACAGCGAATACAGTGCCGAGCCGCTGATAGACGATCACGATTACGGACTTGCGCTGATATACGATCACGGTCTTTCAATGATACAGCTCGACAATAATGACATCATAGCTGTATGCACTTCGGCAGAAGTGAATGCTGTCGGTATCGAGGACGGAACGGTCATCACAAAATGGAACGGCAAGCCGATCTTAAAGGCTATCAAAGAGGATGTCAGCGACATTGGATTTTCCGTAAGATCCAATGAAGACCGCATTGCGGCTTTGACGCTTTCGTGCTGCGGCGGAAAGACTGTTGAGGTATCTTTTATAGACAAGTCGGGAAAGGAGCAGACTGTCACTCTCGAAAAGCTTGAAAAGTCTCCCACATTTCGTGAAGCCCGTATTGCCTTTTCTCATTTTCTCAAAGAAGAAGAGGACATCAATTACAGCACCAGAATGCTTGATGACAAGTGCGGTTATCTGAGACTTAATGCCGAGGGCACGGAAAATAGTCTTCAGGATACTCTCGGTTACCTGACTGGCGACCACAAGTGGGCAAAGGAGATGTTCCGCGAAAAGCTGCGCGATCTGAAGTCGCATGGTATGGAGTATCTGGTCATTGATCTGAGAAACAACATGGGCGGTTATGACGTTATCGGATATGCGCTGTGCGACCTGCTGACCGACAAGGAATGGTACTGTCAGGGGCTTGGAGTACGAAAAGACGGAAAGTATGTCAGCCAGTGCGATCAGTATATTCACGGTGACGGGGAATTTGCTGATCTGAAGGTCATAGCGCTCACTAATTACAATTGTGTAAGTGCCGGCGACGGTACATCGCTGCTTCTTTCAAAGCTGCCGAATGTCACCCTTGCAGGTATTACCGACCCCAGCGGCTGCGATCAGGAAATGGGCGGAGTAAGTATTCTCTCCGGTGGTCTGGCCTTTGTAGTCTATCCTGTCGGGCTTGTTCTGAATGAGGACAGTGAGCCTAATGTAGACACTGCCGCTGACCGTATCAGCCGTAACCCTGTTGAAGTGCGTATTCCCCTGGATCATGACGCTGCGATGAGGATATTCCGCGACAAGGAGGATTATGAGCTGGATTGGGCTATGAAATATATTGAAGATAGTGCAGAATGAATACTGTTTTTATACGTTTTTGTGATTACAGCTATTCATCTTATCACGGCAATGACTTAAGGCAACACCGCATAATTGCGAAGTCATTGAAAATATGATATAATAAAAACATGAACAGACAGATGACACTGGCAGAAATGAATGATGAGTTT
>CADACB010000017.1 GCA_902786345.1 uncultured Ruminococcus sp.
GGATAATCATACCTTTGTGGATAATGTGGTTGCGGCTATCTACGAAAAGTATGACATGGAAAAGGTAGAGAGAGTATATATCCATGCCGACGGCGGCAGCTGGATGAAAACTCTTGGAACTCTTATGCCCAATGCTGTATTTGTTATGGATGGTTTCCATCTGGAAAAGTATCTTAAAAAGCTTTTCAGACTGAACGGAGCTGCTCCGTATTCCGGTGTTGTCCGAAAATCAATCAGAGAAAACAATTTTGATGCATTTGCCGGTTACATCTCTTCTATTAGTGAAAAACAGGATGAAAAGGGTCAAAAGAATCTTTATGAACTCGTCAATTATTTCCAGAATAACTGGAACTGTATTGTTGAACGTATGAACGGCACTCATTGCGGAAGCTGTACCGAGCCTCTTATCAGCCATACTCTTTCTGAGCGCCTTAGCCGAAATCCGCTTGCATGGAGCAAGGAAGGACTCGGCAAAATGGCTATGCTGCGTATTTTTGAGGAAAACGGCGGCAAAGTTACTGCTGAACATATTCGTATTTCAAGAAACAAATCAGACAGAAAGAAAGACTTCAATGCCCTCAAAAACGGGCTTGAAATATACAACAAATACGCTGAAAAACAGGTGAAATGTGTTTTTGGCGGCAAACACGATTGGAGTATCTTCGAAGGAGACAATACTCCGGCTGCTTTTTCTTACGGCAAGCTAACAGGCACTACCATCCTCTTAAGAGCTTGTGCCAAGCTGAGGGCTGTTTGATTTTTCCCAGAACTATTTGACACGATCCAGAAAATCGGATTTAATTGACAAAAATATTCAAATATATTATAATAATTGTGAAATATTTTGCAAATAACACTGATGTAATCATTTTTTATGAATTTTGCCTGTCCGGATGACACTTCAGAGTTTGTCGGGCGGGTTTGGTATATAATGATAACATTCAATCCCTCTATGAAAAGGTGTAAAGAATCCATGAAGCTGAATATTGATAAAATGAACAGCATAAACGCGGCCAGCTATCTGACAGCCCCTAACGATGCTCTCTTGTATAGAACGGTAATGCGTATCCTTTATATCGAAAAAGAATCCTACAATTCCCAATTGAGCATCGACGATATAATGCTGAAGCTGAGGGATTATGACAACTTCTCTTCACTTACTTCAGATAAACTGAAATTAGCTCTTTCACAGCTTACAAGCTGGGGCTGTGTCTCTCCTATGCAGGATCCGAGAAGAGTCAGAACTATTGAGGAATATCAGAATAAAGTCTACCGTTATTCATTGACCGAGGATGCCGTTATAATTGAAAGAATGACCATTGAGCTTGAAAATATGTTTTCTGAGGGAAATACCTTATCGTCCTCGCTGCTCGTTCGTATCAACGACTATTTGCATCAGACAGAAACCGCTGTCTGCGAAATGAGCAATAAAGAGCTTAACGAATGGTGGAGAAACCTACAGGAGGATTTTAAAAGACTCAGCAGGAATTACTCTGACTATATCTATTCGTTTGCCTCTGTCAACGGGGAAAAGCTGATAAGCTCCATTGATTTTCTGATACATAAGGACAGATTTATTGAATATCTGAGAAATTTTATCACTCAGCTTCAAAGACACTCTATAAAAATAGAAAAAAAACTGAAAAAAATTTCACCCCAAACGAAAGACCGGCTGATACAAAGACTGCTTGAAAGTGAAATGGAAATACCAAGAGCTAATTCGGAAACAATCAGCCGCAGCCGGATTGAGGAAAAGATCAATAATGAGTGGAACGGACTGTATGCCTGGTTTATTGCAGTTGACGGAAGAGAATCCAATTGCAACAATGCAATGGAATATACCAACGATATTATCAGAAAAATGGTAAATAACGCATTGCTTCTCATGCAGCTGCAGAATGCGGGAATCAGTAAAAAACAAGAATACCACAAATATATGGAAATGTTTGCAGCGTGCAGGGAGACAGATGAGGCACACTGCCTTTCGGCACATGTATTTGGAGTAATGAATATTGAACATTATAAATATAATACCGACAGGGATACTGACAGTATTTTTGAAAATGCCGCCGATCTGTCACCTCAGATGTTTGAGGTAAGACCCGTTACACGCAAATATAAACCGAGAATCAAAGCAGAAGGCATTACCATCAGAAATATGGAAAAAGAAATACACCGACAGGAAAAACTGAAGCAGATCAATAAAGAACGCCAAATGATTAACGATTATACCCGAAACAAAAGATTGTCTGTCTCGGAACTGACAGGACAAAACATTCCTGTGGATCTGAGAATAATTATACTCAAATGGATCACACTCGCAAGTCAGAACAAAAACAAAACAGGCATAACCGATTTCGGCAAAAAGTTCCGTATGCTTTCCCCAAAAGAATATGTTACCCTCCATTTTGCTGACGGAGATCTTTTTATGCCTGCATATACCTTTGAATTCGAGGTAGAAGAAAATGAATGAATTTACCGATCTTCTTGAACAATTCTGGTTTATACGAGAAAGCGACAGCAGCGAATACTTCCGTATAAAACGTGCTGTTGATGAAAAAATGAAAAAATTTCTGAATGAATTTGCCGGATGGAATATTATTGTCAATAATAAGATTGTCAAACTTGAAAAAACACCCGCAGAAGCAAAACCTTATATGGGGATACAGAGCTTTGAAAACACCAATGACTATTGTCTGTTTTGTGCCTTACTGATATTTCTGGATGATAAATTCGACGGCGAACAATTTCTTCTTTCGGAACTGACGGAAAGTATGGAGAAGATCACGGGCAACATCATTGATATCAATTTCACACGATTTACCGATCGGAAGTCTCTGGTAAGAGTCCTTAAATTTGCGCAGAAAATGAATCTGCTGAAAATATCCGACGGTTCTATCGAAAACCTCGAAAATGACAGAGAAAAGCAGATTTTGTATGAAAACACAGGTCTTTCCTCTTATTTTTCCGTAAACCATAATATAAACATTTTTGATTTTCAAAATTACAAAGATTTTGAAAGCCATACGGATGTATATTTGGATAACGATACTGGCTATGCACGAACCAACAGAGTGTACAGAAGACTGCTTTTGCAACCCGCTATGTATTGGGAAAGCAAGGATGATAAGGACAGCATATATCTGAAAAACCAAAGAAAATCCGTCCGGAAATACTTAGACGAATATCTGAACGGACGATTGGATATACATAACGGTGCTGCTTTTTATATGCTGAATGAAAATGATACTTTCGGCAAAATACATCCTTCCGACAACGCACTTTCAGGCTTTGCGGCACTGATGTGTGCGGAACTCGGAAACGGCACTCTGTACCTCTTGCCGCAAAATGATAAACATAAATACCATATTGCAAAGGAACAATTCAACAGACTGATCCTTGACTGCCGGGAGAAATTCGGAGCAGGTCTCGGAAAACAGCTGCGAGAGCTGAGTGACGGCAGATTCATTAAACTGGTTACCGAATATTTTTCGAATTGGCAGCTGATTGAAAAAAAAGGTGACGACTTATTTTTGTGTGACGGCATATTTAAAACAGCCGGAATATTTCCAAAGGACTATAAGCCCGAAAGCAGCAAGGAGGATTAAATGCTATGGAACGATGGCAAATGAATAGGTTCGGTTTTGTGAATTTCTGGGTTTATGACCTTGAGGAATTCCAAACGGAAGATGGAAAAATACTGATAAGAGGCTCCAACGGTTCAGGTAAGTCAATCACAACACAGAGTTTTATTCCCTATATTCTTGACGGAGACCGTCAGCCGACAAGATTGGATCCGTTCGGAAGCCGTGACAGAAAAATGGAATTCTATCTGATAGGAGATCAGGATTCCGGCAAGGATGAAAGCACAGGATATATCTGGATGGAATTTATCAAACCAGCAAGTAATCAGTACCGGACGATAGGAATAGGATTACACGCAAAAAAGGGCGGAAAAATGAACACATGGGGCTTTTGTATCACGGACGGAAGGAGAATGGGAGAAGACTTCTTTCTGTATCAACAGGCCGGCGATCAGATCATCCCGCTTGATGCCAAAGCATTGAAAAAAGAACTCGGTGAGCAAAACTCATTTACCGACAAGCCGACAGAGTATAAAGCAATCGTTGCAGGGAAAATATTCGGTATCAGCAAAGAAAAAATTGATGATTTTGATCAGCTTACCAATATTCTGATCAAAACACGATCCTCCAAACTTGCCTCAAAAGAAAACCTGAGACCTGCTCAGCTTTATTCCATTCTGAATGAATCTCTGCGCACGCTCTCCGATGAAGACCTCCACCCGATGTCTGATGCCATGAGCAAGATAGAAGATGCCCACAGCAAAATAGAAAACTCGCTTACCGCTCTGAAAGAAGCGGAAATCATCACCGAGCAATATGACAGATACAACCGATATATGCTTTGGAAAAAGGCGAAGGTATATCTCCAAAAAAACAATGAGCTGAAAAGTTCAGAGGATGAATACGAAGCAAAGCAAAATGATATAAGCAATGCAAAAGAAAAAATCGAAAAGTTCACAGAGTTGTCTGAAAAAGTACAGCAAAAGCTTACAGAGCTGATGATAGAAGAAAGAGGTCTTGATATCACTGACATCACAGAACACGTCAGCCGAAAAAAAGCAAACGAGGATCGTCTTGCACAGGCAAAGAAAAACGAAACAGACAAGCTGAGGGCTATTGAAGCTAAAAAGGATATTATACGGAGAAAATATGTTGAACAGAACGAAGAAAAAAATAAACTCGAATTTGCTGATGCAGAGATAAAAAAATATATCCAAGAACTGTCGGATTATGAAGAAGATGTGTTTCCGTTTTATCACCGTTTTCTGACTACACTGCAAAAAGAGGACCCACTGACACGTGAACAATATTCCGATGAATATAAACTGTTCAGGGAAAAGCTCGCTGCTTCTCATGATCTTATCAAAAAATATGAGAACAATAAGGACGAGTACCGGCAGACAAAAGAAAAACTGGCATTTCTTGACGATGTTTATCATAAAGCGGTATCTTCCCTAAAAGAAGCGGAACGGCAGTTTGATGAACAGAAGGACGAAGCAATAGAAAGGCTCTATACCGCCGCAAATAATAATCAGGAATATATCATTGACACCTTTATGCGCCAAAAAGCCGAAAAGCTTATTGCAGGATATGAAGGCAACGGTTCGGCTAATGATTATATGGTGCTGCTTAACGCAAACAAACTCAAAATGCAGACAACGCTGAATGAATTACTGGTTCGTGCAAACATTGACAGAGAAAAAGCAAAGGACAACTGTGACAAACTGGAAGAAGAGCTTGAGGAACTGAAAAACACCTCCGAACCCGTTCCGGATCGTTCCGAACAAAAAAAACAGCACGAGAAGCATTGAAAGAGCACGGAATACCTTACCATTCGTTTTATGAATGTGTGGATTTCAGGAGTGATATTCCGGAAGAGGTCAGGGTTATTATAGAAGCAGAACTGACGGATTCGGGTCTGCTGGATGCCCTGATCATTCCGGAAGAACATAAAAAAACGGCTGAAGGAGTTCTTTCGGGATATGCCGACAGCTATATTCTTCCTGAGGAAAATTGGCAGGCCGGAAGTAGCAAATATTTTGAGGTCATCACAGATGACAGCTTCAGAAAAGAAACTGATAAGATCCTATCCTCATTGGAAAATAATGTCATTTTATCTGCGGACGGATATTATCTCAACGGCATTCTCGGTGGACACAGCACCATTGACAACAGTGCTGGCTTTATCGGTGCCGAACGCCGAAAAAAATACCGCGAAAAGCTTATATCGGACCTGGAAGAAAAACTTTCCTCCGCCAAAAAGATTTACGACGATGCCGGAAAGGCATATAACGATCTGCAAGAACGCATCAATATACTTGATGAAGAATATCATAAAATGGCGGATATTTCGGATCTGAATACCGCCTTGAACCTTCTGTTCGGAGAAAAACATAAGGCTGACAATGCAAAAAATGATTATGAAGAGCAGCTCAGTCTGTGTGACAGGAAAAAAATCGAGCTTGATGTTTTATACAAGCAGATCGACGAAAGCTGCAAAGACTTTCCGTATTACGAAAAAACAAGCAGCACCTTCGCCGAAATAATGAATGATGTGGATCATTACATAAGTCTTGTCTGTGAAGCTGCCAATCAGATATTTCAGAAACAAACTACTGCCAGTATGATCGAAAATATCAATGAAACCATCGAGGATGCCGAAAATGATAAAGATATACTCAGTCAGGAGTTGACCCATATCATAACTGCCATCAGAAATTGTGAAGCAAGTATTCGGATCTGTGACGAATTCCTTACCTCTCCGGAAAATATCGACAAAACAAAACGACTGGAAGAAATACAAAGGCAAATCGATCAGCTAACATCTGATAAACAAACTTATGAAAAGAATATCACCGAAAACGAAACCCGACTTAAAATATATAGTGAGGATATTGAAAAAAAACTTAAAAAAAGGATCCGCCTTATCGAGGAAGAAAGCAGACTTGCTGCTTATTTTGAGGAGGAACTGGAGCTGGGGTTTGTGCTGCAAAAAGACAGCAGTACTGTTTTAAAGCAATATGCCGAAGAAGCCTTATCCGTCATATCTCCGGATGATATGCAGAAAAGCATTACCGATATTTTCCAAAAGCTGAATAATACCTATCGGAAGAATTCCAATGTGCTATCCTCCGAATACCATCCCATGTATGAAACACTTTATGAAAATTCAGGATCGGATGTCATAAGGTCAAGGGTATGTATTACTCTTGTATGGCAGGGAAAGCAGGTGGCTCCGGCTTTCTTCAGAGAGGAACTCAGAAAATCCATTGAACATGACAAATCCCTTCTCAGACAGGAAGAAGAAAATATGTTCAAGGAAATACTTCTCAATACCATAAGCAAAAAACTATCCAACCGCATAAGAGAAAGCAATGAATGGTTAAAAACCATGTCGGAACTGATGGCAAATATCAACACATCCATGGGACTGACATTCCGTCTTGTGTGGACGCCGAAAAAGGATCTCGGAGAGAATGAACTTCCGTTTGAGGAGCTTAATAAACTTCTTGCCAAGGATAAAGATTGGATCAGCGCCGAGGATATCGACAGACTTACCGGTCATTTCAGAAGCAAGATCGAATATGAGCGAAAATTGCTTGAGGAAAACGGAGAAAATATCAATTATTCGGATATCATGCGAAATGTCTTGGATTTCAGGAATTGGTTTGAATTCAGACTGCAGTACAAGGATCCGAAAATGAGCAGCTATAAGGAGCTGACAAACAGCAGATTCAATACTTTCAGCGGAGGCGAAAGAGCATTGTCACTTTACATTCCGCTTTTTGCTGCTGTTTCCGCGCAGTATGAAAAGGCAGGTGATCAGGCACCGAGAATCCTTGCACTTGATGAAGCCTTTGCCGGGGTAGATGAAAGCAATATAAGCGAGATGTTTGCGCTTCTGGAAAGGCTGGATTTTGGTTATATCGTCAATTCTCAGGCATTATGGGGCTGCTATGACACAGTACCATCTTTAGGCATTGCTGAGTTGTTTCACGACAAAAACAGTGATTTTATTACGGTTATCAAATATAAATGGAACGGCAAACAAAAAATTCTTGCAGAATAGAAGGGATCAGATGTCAGACGCAGAACAGCTAGCTGCCGTTTTTAAGGCAGACAAACGTTTTCACAGAATCCTCGATTTGCTTTTGGAAAAATATGAATCCTATGGCGAGCATAAAGGGAAAATCACCTTAAAGGATGCCACTGCAGGTGAATGTGAAGCATTAAACTCCTTTATTGCGCCGAGAATTTTTTATAAGCCTCCTGTGTTATCGTTCCGGGTGAAGGAATTTGAGGTCGCCATAAAAGACTCACGCTATTCTTCCGCTTCTTTGAAAGCCGTTTTGGAAGCATATTATGATAAAACCTTGTTTACCTCTGTTGAAAAAAAGCAAATCAGGCTGACAAAATATGAAGCGTTTGAAAAGCGGAATCTTGACAAATATAAGGAAATGCCATGCAGCGAATGGCTGGAACATATGTTCCGGAAAAAGTGCTGCGGCTATGCTGTCGTTATCAATGAATATAAATCCAACAGCTGTGGCTGTGAAAAACTGTTGGAAAATGTCTGCCGGGCTGTCAATGAAAGATTCGACAGTGATTTCGATCCGATACAATTAGCCGTACTGGGGGCGAATATCACAGGGGATTCCCACTATTTTGATTCCGACAATACCTCCGGCAAATTGCTTTTGAGTGCCATCGCCTTCTATGCCGAAGCTGAAAGCATTAAAAACGCTTCTGATCGACAGTCACTTTATGATTTCTTCCATATCGAAACCAATCCGATCTTTGCGGCAGCTGCCGTCTTACAGATCCGATTTTTTGACGGAGAAGGAAAGGAACATCCCGGTTTTGCAAAATTTGCAGATATGAAGGAACCTGCTTTGATATCTGACATCAATATCAGGAAAATGGAACGTGCCGAAAGTGCCGACAGGATCATATATGCAGTTGAAAACCCGTCTGTTTTCTCTGTGCTGGTCAATTATATGGCAGACACCGACAGCGGACTGATATGTACCTTCGGTCAGATAAAAACAGTTGGTAAACGGCTGACAGATATGCTCATAAACGGCGGATGTACGATATATTATGCAGGAGATTTTGACCCGGAGGGAATGCAGATAGCAGACAAGTTGCTGTCAAGATATCCTCTCGGAAAAGTGGTACCATGGCGGATGAGCCTTAAGGATTATAAAGGTGTTCAAAAAAGTAATGATATTATCAGCCAAAAAAGATTGAATATCCTGAAAAAAATTAAATCAGAACTGCTGCTTGAAGTTGCCCGGTCGATTGAAAAAGAAAAGCGAGCTGCCTATCAGGAACTGCTGATCGATAAAATGATACGGGATATCCTCAAAAACTGATACAACAGCAATCAAAGGGACTGTAAATAATCCCCGAGGAAAAAACGACCGATCTCCAAAGGAAGTCGGTCGTTTTTTTTATAATAAGTTTATGATAAAAACCAGTTATACCGTAAATTATGATTCACCTGCCATTGTTCCCAAAAGACCGATGTAAAGCCGATTTTGGAAATTCCGGTCGTTGATTTTGTTTAATCAGCAATTCAAGCGACACCCTCATATCACCCAGTATATTACACAAATAGTTTTTCTCTGAGTTTTATATATAATCATCTTCTTTAGAACTAAAAAATATACCTTTCACAGAAAACTACACTGTCTTTTATTTTTCTCTCCGTTAGTAGTAATGTCTATGTGTAACTGCAAAGTATTGAAACATAATGCCCCGTTTCAGCGGATAGTAAATCTTACCCCCGACTTCTGCCGTGGCAGATGAACATTACTTTTATCATAGAATTTTCCTTTCCCAGATTGCAATGTTATGGCTTGAAATGCTGCATTTTGCGAGGGTATCGAAGCGGTGTGGTTACTTTGACAGAGTGGGGCGAAAATTGCAATTCTTTGCATATCGGGACAAAATGCGGAAGTCGTTAGTAGTAAAATAGTAGTAAAAACTGGGGGGTTTACTGCTAAGACCTTTTTAAATAAAGAAAATCAAAATTTTGCGTCCACCAGTTCTATATATTGTCCTACTAAAACATAATTCTGTATATCATCTTTATCCAAGCCTCTTTTAACAAACAAATCATCGTAAATTGGTATGCACTTTTCAATCTTTTCACTTTCTATATGAAAAAATCCTGTATCTAAGTCTATTCCCACATAAATATCTGTATCAACCAAATAGCAAATAATCCTTGGAGAGATATCTGTTTTGTCATTATATCTCTGCAGAAGATTGAATGTCACAACTTCTTGAAAATCACTATTTTCAAATGATGTTGGAAAATATTTATCTTGAAAGTAATTATTTAGTTCCATTCCGGTAATACGATTAGGTTTAATGGAAGGTGCATTTTCTTTCCATAACTGTTTCCAGTGATCTAATTGTTCTTTTGTTACAGGTGAAGTTATCATATTATTTTACTCCCCTTGATTCTAATTTTTACCATTATACCACACCCACCCCGCCCACGGCTACCCTTTTTCGCATTTTTACAAAACAAAAATAAGGCCCGCACGGGGCGAGGCTTATAAATAGAAGATTCAACATTTTAAAACAATTAATTCAGTAAAATATAATATTTGTATTTTTCTTCATCCAACTCAAATTCCAAAGGATCCAAAAGCATTTGCGGTTTAAAATCGAAAATACGTAAAAATTAATAACTACGATTTTGTTAACACAATACTGTATATAGCCGAGAATGAGTGCAAATGGAGAATACTGCCAAAGGAGTATAGCAACTGGAATAGTATATCAAGCATTTTAATGGGTAAATAACGATGTAATACAGAGAAATTTCACACCTTTGCAGCAGGATAAGTTGATGTATTGGTGTTAAACAATACCTCAGGTAAAGTATACCCGGTATGGACACGGCTGTTTAAAAACATGAAAACCAGTTTATCAGAAAATTAAAAGACGGTTGGAATATCAAGCTTCAGGTTGTATCCGAAGATGACAAGATAATAATTGAAATACACTTATCCTGAGTAGATAAACACGACGCTCCGGAAGATCGATCTTCGATTGAAAAAATAGGAAATGAGTATCAAGGTATAACATACTTGATGGATAAGGCATATGAAGTGGATAAAACACGTAAGCTTGCCATTAATTACGGACATGGACCTGTTGTTCAACCAAAGAAAAGTTGTTTAGATTCTTGGAAATATGATGTTGAAATTTATGAACTAAGAAACATCATAGAAAGATTATTTCGATGGCTCAAAGTGTTTCGGAAAGTCCTTACTTGATATGATAAGCTTGATTTCATGTATTTATCATTTATTCAATTTGCCAGCATTGTAAAATGGTCTAGTTAGTGTCAACGCACTATAAAACATATTGACATTGTGTCAGAATATGTGTATAATAATATTAATGACACGGTGTCAGAATGAATAATAGAAAGAAGTGAAACCATGCCAAAAGGATCGCCGGAGTTAATAGCGGCAAGAAAAGAAGAAATCATCAATGCCTGTGAGGAGCTTTACAAGACCATGAGCTTCAAGGAAATAACCCTGAAAGAGATTGGGGCAGTAACGTCATTCACTCGAACATCTATATATAATTACTTTCAAACGAAGGAAGAGATATTCCTTGCGCTGTTTGAGCGTGAATATGACCGATGGAATGAAAGTCTTACATCTGTTTTAGTGGAAAACGAGCAGCTTTCGAGGAGAGAATTGGCAGAAAAAATAGCGGAGTCACTGAATGAGCGAGGACAGCTTCTCAAGCTTCTTTCCACAAACCATTTCGATATGGAAGCAAACAGCCGTCAGAAATTTTTAGTATCATTCAAGAGATCGTATGGTGCTTCCATGGGAAATATTTGCAAACTTCTGGATAAATTTGTGCCTGAAATGAGCGCCACACAGAAGCAGAATTTCATTTATCGCTTTTTCCCGTTTATGTTTGGCATTTATCCCTACACATATGTGACGGATAAACAGAGGGCTGCTATGGAAGAAGCAGGTTTAGATTACGTCTATCTATCCGTTTATGAGCTGACCTTGAATTGTATTCTCGGTTTGCTCGATGCGGAATAAAACAAAATTTACTATAAAGGAGATCAGAACAATGACAAATCTACCTAAGATTGCACTTGGTGCATGGGCATGGGGCAATGACGGCACTTTCGGAAACAATTTCACAGCGGATTCTCTTCGCCCGATTTTTGACACGGCAATGAAGAACGGACTTAACCTGTGGGATACAGCCTATGCTTATGGTATGGGAACATCTGAAAAAGTTTTAGCAGGCTTTCTGAAAGGTTTACCCAGGGACAGCTATCTTGTTTCGGACAAATTCACTCCCCAGTGTGCCGATGTATCCTCGTCCACAGCAATGAAGGACATGATCGAAATGCAGCTTGCACTTATGGAGCTTGACCGCTTTGATATTTACTGGATACACAATGTCTGGAACGCTCCGAACTGGACAGAGGAGCTGGCAAAGTATTTTGAGGGTAAGGACAATGTTCCGCTTCTTGGTGTGTCCAATCACAATCTTGCAGAGATAAAGCAGGCTGATGAAATTCTGAAAGCACACGGCTTGAAATTATCCGCAGTACAGAACCATTATAGCCTTATCAACCGTTCCTCTGAGGATTCCGGCATTCTTGAATACTGTAATGAAAACGGAATCTATTTCTTTGCTTATATGGTGCTTGAGCAAGGGGCACTTTCAGGTAAGTATGATACAGCTCATCCGATGCCGGAGGGTTCTGCAAGAGCCGAGACTTACAATCCTGTTCTTGATAGGCTGGAAATTCTGAATGCTGAATTAAAGAAACTGGCAGAGAAATACAATGTAGGTACAGCACAGATTCCTGTTTCATGGGCTATTGCTAAGGGAACTCTGCCGATTATCGGTGTAACAAAGGAAAATCAGGTAGAGGATGCTGTCAAAACCTGCAATGTGTATCTGACAGCAGATGAAGTTGCTGAACTTGAAAGGGTTGCTGACAGCCTCAAACTGAATGTTATTCGTTTTTGGGAAAAGGAGATGAAATAATATGAAAAAGAATATTGGTGCAAAGCTTGCCCTATATCCATGTCCAGTAATTGTTGTCGGGGCTATGGTGGATGGTAAGCCAACATGGACTTTGGTTGCACACGCCGGAACTGTTGCACACAGTCACCTGATGGTATCACTTGTACACGCCCATTATATCAACAAAGGTATTCTTGAAAACAAGATGCTTTCGGTAAATATTGTAGATGAGTCATGGCTTAAGGAAGCAGACCACATGGGTGTGATAAGCGGAAATAAAGAAGATAAATCAAACGCTTTTGAATATACGTTCGGAGAAAACGGTGCTCCTATTATTAACGCAGCAAAAGTGTCTATTGAATGTGAAATGGATGGTAATTACGAATTGGAAAACTTTGACAATTTTATCTGCAAGATCCTTGCAACCTATGCTGATGAAAGTGTTCTGAATGAAAAAGGAAAGATCGACTATCATGTATTCAAGCCGGTGTTGTTTGAGTTCCCGACTTATGAATATTTTGTAACCGGTGATAAGATCGGTAATTGTGCAAAGATGAATTGATAAATAAACGTATAAGCCTGTGGTTGTAATACCATAGACTATCCGTGCTATCATCAGTGATCGGAAAGGATGTGCAGTAAAATGAAACCAAAAATTTTAGTAGCGTATTTTTCAGCAAGCGGGGGTACAAAGAAGGTCGGGGATGAGATTGCCCGTATCTCAGGCGGAGATGTCTTTGAGATCGTACCGAAGGATATCTATACTTCCGCAGATCTTAACTGGATGAACAAACAAAGCCGCAGTACTCTGGAGATGAATGATCCATCCTCCAGACCGGAAATTGCAGGGACGGTTGCTGATATGGCTTCTTATGATGTGGTCATAGTAGGTTTTCCGATATGGTGGGGAGTTGCACCCAGAATTATTGAAACCTTCCTGGAAAGCTATGATCTCAGCGGCAAAACGATCATTCCTTTTTGTACCTCAGGCGGCAGCGGCGTTGGCAGAAGCGACACGGCACTGCATAAGAACGTTCGTAGTGAAGTAAAATGGGCAAAGGGAAAACAAATCAACCGACCGAAGGAAAACGAGATCAAAAAGTGGATAGGTGAGGTGCTTGGAGGCATAAGTGTATCATGAGCATTACAATGAATTTGTATTATAAAGGAAACAACGGCAATGCAAGAAAATTTGTCGAAGAAATGGAAAACTCAGGCACTGCCGATGCTATCCGCAAGGAAGATGGTAACCTACGATACGAGTATTTCATTTCTATGGCTGACCCTGAAACTGTCCTTCTTATCGACAGCTGGAAGAATCAGCAGGCATTGGATGTCCATCATGCTTCCGAAATGATGGGTATGATAGCTGCCTTTCGGAAAAAATATGATCTTACAATGAGAGCAGAACGGTATCTGTCAGATAAAGACGGAATACCGGACTTCGACAAAAAATATATCAGAGAGCAGGAGGAAAAGAAAAATGAGTGATAAAATCGTACAGACAGCCGGACGGGATCAGATTGGAGATTTTGCACCAATGTTTGCACACCTTAATGATGATGTGCTTTTCGGAGAGGTGTGGAACGAGGAAGAGATAAGCATAAAGACAAAGTGTATTATTACTGTTGTGTCGCTGATGGCATCCGGAATTACAGATTCATCACTGGGGTATCACCTGATGAATGCAAAGAAAAACGGAGTAACGAAGGAAGAAATAGCGGCGATCATTACTCATGCGACAATGTATGTAGGCTGGCCGAAGGGCTGGGCAGTATTCCGTTTGGCAAAGGAAATATGGAACGAGGCAGAACCTGAGCTTACGGACAAGGACAAATATCAGAATACAATCTTCTTTCCTATCGGCGAGCCGAATCCTTACGGCGACTATTTTGTCGGACAAAGCTATCTTGCTCCCATTTCTACGGAGCAGGTACCGATGTTCAACGTAACCTTTGAGCCAGGCTGCCGCAATAATTGGCATACACATCATGCCGCAAGCGGAGGCGGTCAGATGCTGATCTGTGTCGGCGGCAGAGGCTACTATCAGGAATGGGGTAAGGATGCTTTAGAAATGACCCCCGGAACGGTCATCAATATTCCGGCAAATGTCAAGCATTGGCACGGTGCAGCACCTGATTCATGGTTTTCTCATATTGCCGTGGAGGTTCCTGGCAAAGAAGGGAAAACAGAGTGGCAGGAGCCTGTGTTTGATGAGGACTACAGGAAGCTGAATTAAGGAGGATGGCAGTATGTTTAATAATACGATTACTTTATCAAACGGCGTTATAGTTCCTCAGCTTGCGCTTGGAACGTGGCTTATTGATAACTACAAAGCGGCAGATGCAGTAAAAGCAGCGATTGAGATTGGATACAGACATATAGACACGGCACAGGCTTATATGAATGAAGCAGGTGTGGGTGATGGAATCAGAAGCAGCGGTGTGGCAAGAGAGCAGCTTTTTGTCACTACAAAAGTAGCTGCGGAGCATAAGGACTACCATTCTGCAATGGCAGGCATTGACGGATCACTTAAGGCTATGGGACTTGATTACATTGATATGATGATCATTCACAGCCCGCAGCCGTGGATAAAGGTAAATCAATCGGATGACAGATACTTTGAGGGAAATCTCGAAGCATGGAGAGCACTGACAGATGCATACAAGGCAGGCAAGCTCCGTGCGATAGGAGTGTCAAATTTCCTGAAGGAAGATATAGAAAATATTCTGAATAATGCAAATGTGAAACCGATGGTAAATCAGGTTCTTTGTCATATCTCCAATACCCCGCTTGACCTGATAGAGTATTGCCGGGATAAAGGGATCGTGATGGAAGCGTATTCACCTGTGGCACACGGCGAGGCACTGAAAAACGTCAAAATAGCGGGGATGGCAGACAAATACGGTGTTTCGGTTCCGCAGCTTTGTATTCGTTATGATATCCAACTCGGAATGATCGTACTGCCGAAGACAGTTAATCCCGAACATATGAGAACCAATGCGGATGTAGACTTTGTGATCTCGGATGAGGATATGGAAATCCTTAAGAATGTAGAGCATATCAAGGATTATGGTGAACATGGCTTTTTCCCGGTGTTTGGTGGAAAAATGTAAGAGGAGTCAGCTTATGAAAAAAATTATTCCAATTCTGATATTAGTTTTGCTAACTTTTGGACTTACAGCTTGTGGAAATGCAGACGGTACCGGTGCTGCTGTGAATAACAGTGCCGCGGCTCCGGAAAGCTCTCAGGTGGTTACAGAGGAAGAATCAGGGAACATATCAGAATCAACAGAAGCAAAAATATCTGATGCGTCAGGTTCTGTATCGGATAACAAGAATGAATCTCAGCCATCTGAGAATCTCGAAAAGACCGGTGCAGATGTTCTTGTTGTATATTTCTCCGCAACAGGGACAACTAAAGGTGTAGCGGAAAAATTAGCCGGTGTGACAGGTGCAGATATATATGAGATCGTACCAACGGAACCTTATACAGAAGCTGACCTAAACTGGCACGACAGTGATAGCCGCACTACTCACGAACAGGATGACAAAAGTGTTCGTCCCGGAATTTCCGGCGATAAATTATCCCTTGACGGCTATACAACCGTATATATCGGCTATCCGATATGGTGGGGCGAGGAACCTCGCATTATGGATACCTTTGTAGAAAGCTATGATTTCAGCGGAAAAACTATGATACCCTTCTGTACCTCAGGCGGCAGCGGTATCGGCAGCAGCGGTGACAACCTAAGAGATAATGCCGGTAACGGTAACTGGGTCGAAGGTGCCAGATTGAATGCAGATATTTCTGAATCGGAATTGCAGGATTGGGTAAACGGTCTGAAATAAAGGCGGTGACAGCATGAAATCCAAAAAAATTATTATGCGGACAACTGACCTGATAATGACAGGCAATCTGTTGTTTTTGATGGCTTTGCAGGTTACACAGCAATTCGCACATGAATGGATCGGCATTGCAATGACGGTGCTGTTTATCGTACATCATATTCTGAACTACAAATACTACAAGACGATATTCAAGGGAAAGTATAGCTTTCTCAGGGTGTTTCAGTTTCTGATCAGCGTTTTGCTGTTTCTTTCATTTGTAACAACTGCTGTTTCCGGCATGGTAATGAGCCGCTATGCAACACCTTTTATGAACGGACTGATGAAAGCCTCTGACGCCAGAAAACTGCATATGGCATTTTCTTACTGGTCGTTTGTACTGATGGGAGTGCATATTGGTCTGCATTTAGGACTTATTACCACAAAGCTTCCGAAGGGTGTTTTTCGGATAATATTAGCTGTGATTATGACCGGCGTTTCTGTTTGGGGCTTTATGCTGTTTCTTGATTCAAACACCTTCGATTATATGTTCATGCAAACGCATTTTGTTTTTCTTGATTACAGAAAAGCGGCATGGTTAGTGATAGTTGAGAATCTTGCAATGCTGATAACATGGGCATTTATGGCATATTTGCTGTTACTGTTCGTAAGATCACTCACAGCTAAAAAACAGAACAATGACAAGGGTAAAAAAGTTATTGTAACTGCTTTGTATGCTGTGGGTATTGTTGTGATTATTGGCATGGGAGCTTTGCTGCATTTTGTTATATCCGGCAGCAGTGACAATGACACATCCGGTTGGGGTGCTCCCACGATCAATACTCCACAAACATCAAAAGCTGAAAATTCAGAGACAAAAACGGAAAATAGTTTTGTACTGAACAGTACAGAGGTTAAGGACAATTATGTTCTTATCAAGGGAGGCAACTTCATGATGGGTAGTCCGGAAACTGAAAATTGGAGGATAGATGATGAAACTCAACACAAGGTGACAGTATCGTCATTTTATATTGATCCTTGCGAAACTACGCAAAAGGAATACGAATCTTTGATGGGTACAAACCCTAGCACATTTAAGGGGGAAGATTTACCTGTAGATGATATTTCGTGGACGGACGCTGTGCTTTTTGCGAACACAAAGAGCAGGTCAGAAGGACTCACACCGGCTTATACGGTAGCGACTGATGGAATTAGCTGGGACAGGAGTGCGAATGGATATCGTCTTCCTACAGAGGCAGAGTGGGAGTATGCCTGCCGTGCAGGGACTTCAACTCCATTTAATACGCAAAAATCCCTTGATGCAACACAGGCGAACTTCTATGGACGTTATCCATATGAAATCGAGGGAAACTACTTCAACGATTCTGTTCTTGAAGAAAGACCGGGAGAATACCGTCATACAACGATTAAAGTCGGCAGCTTTGCTCCGAATGGTTGGGGACTTTATGACTGTCACGGAAATGTCAATGAGTGGTGTTGGGATTATTACGCGGAGTATGATATTTCGGTAGATGCTGATCCTGCCGGAGCAAAAAACGGGACACGGCATATATATCGCGGCGGCGGATGGAATGACTTTGCCAAGAATATGCGGAGTGCTTACCGTGCTGCAGGTCAGGCTGATATGCACAGCTATAATCTCGGAGTGCGTCTGGTCAGAAGTGCAGATAACATTTTAACAGGGGTTATAAAAGCCGAAGAAGTCGTAATAAAAACCGGATCCGGCGGAAACATTCTGATTGCTTACTTTTCCTGGGGAGGCAACACAAGAGGAATTGCACAGGAAATAAAAAAACAGACCGAAGCTGATATCTTTGAAATCAGTCCTGTCAAAACCTATTCTTCAGACTATAATACTGTTCTGATGGAGGCTCAGGAGGATCAGCACAACCAGGCAAGACCGGAACTTAATGACCATGTGACCAATATGGAAAGCTACGATATAATTCTGCTTGGTTATCCGAACTGGTGGGCATCTATCCCAATGCCGATTGCATCTTTTCTGGAGGAATACAATTTCTCCGGAAAGAAGATCATCCCCTTCTGTTCGCATGGCGGAGGAAGATTCGGACAGAGCCTGACGGCAATCGCAAAGCTGACTCCCAATGCGGAAATCGGAGAGGGGCTATCCGTTCATTATTCCGGTGGTTCATCTTTGCCGGATGATGTGTCAGCATGGCTCAAAACAAATAGAGTTGAATAAAAAGGGGCAGAAAAATAAAGATTATGATACTTATGGGAAGTCCGAACAGAGATGGTTCTACAAATATCCTGACAGAAAACTTTGCAAAAGGTGCAGAAGAGGCAGGACATACTATCGAAACCCTTGACGTAACACGAATGAATATCAATCCTTGTACAGGCTGTGTTGCCTGCGGTTATGAAGGTCCGTGTGTACAGAAGGATGACAACACGATCATAAAAAGCAAGCTGTTTTCCTGTGATATGGTGGTTTTTGCAACGCCTTTGTATTACTACGGAATGAGCGTACAGCTAAAGAAAGTTGTTGACCGTTTCTGTGCCTATAATAGCAGTCTGAACAACCGCCATCTGAAATCAGCTTTACTTACGGCTGCATGGAACAGTAACGATTGGACATTTGATGCACTTGAAGCACATTATAAAACATTGGTAAGGTATATAAATTTTGAGGATAAGGGTATGATTCTCGGGTACGGTTGCGGTACACCTTCCATGACAATCCGGAGCAAATATCCGAAAGAGGCATACAAGCTGGGAAGGAGTCTGTAAATGAAAAAGGTACTTATTCTCTCGGCAAGTCCGAGAAAAAACGGAAATTCCGATATACTTTGTCAACAGTTTAAAAAGGGGCAGAAGAAGCCGGACATGAAGTTGAACAAATTTATCTGTATGGCAAAAAGATCGGATTTTGTCATGCTTGTTATGCTTGCTTCAAAACAGGAAAGTGTGTAATGCAGGATGACATGGCAGATATTCTTGAAAAAATTCATACCTGTGATTTTATCGTAATAGCAACACCAACTTATTTTATGACAATGAATGGTATGCTGAAAAACACAATAGATCGTTTTCTTCCTGAATGGCAGAAACTTGGCGGTCATGATGTGTATCTGATCATTACGGGACATGATACCAAAGAAGGGCTTGCACTTGTTGGTAAGGAACTGACAAAGATATTCCGGGAGCTTGGAAACAATGTCAAAGGAATTATTTGGGGTGAAGGAGTATGGCAGAAAGGCGAGGTAGAAGGAACAAAAGCTATGAATGAAGCGTTCTATACAGGAAAATCAATATAAAAAGGGTAATAGTTCGACAAAAGCCGTGCAGTTCATTTTTGAACTGCACGGCTGACTTTTTCTGTAATTATAAGATTTACATCCCCATTTATTCATTTTATCGTTAGTAGTAAAATGGAGAGTGGATTATTACTAGGGGTTTTCGGTTTAATAAGAAAAATCAGAATTTGTTTAACTCTTTACTTAAGCAATGTACATATCCATGCAACAAGTGCAGATAATATCGGAAATACAACGAAAAGCTTTAATAATTGACTTTTGATATTAAATCCATATTTTCTGCTTTCAAACACACTTTCGATTTCAGGATAATAATGCTGGAAAAAATGAAACTTCACAAGCAAAAAGTAGTCGAAAAAAATCATGTCATAAATCTTGTATGTAGAGAACATGATTACAAGTCTTGTAAAAAACTGCCAGAATGTAAATTCGCTTCTAAAGCCATCCCAGATGGCAATTGCTAAAGAGCCAAGAATCATTAAAATGCTGAATATCATGAGTACCCATCCAATTGTTCTTGCACTGTAAAACAATTCCTTGTCTCTGGGAATCAGCACGTCCCTTGCTTCTTTAGGTGCTGAAGAAAACATTTTTATATCTTGAATAAACGCTATGCCTGATATCATCATGAGCGACACAGCCCCACAAACTACTATAGAAAGAAAAATTGTTAAAATCGCAATTGTTGTTCCTCCTTAAATCCCGACTGATCTCATTATACCACACCCGCCCAGATCACGACTACCCTCTTTTGCATTTTTACAAAACAAAAAGCACCGCATAAAGACGAGGCTTGGTATAATGATATTAAACTGATCTGAATGATAGCTGCTCAGGCGGTATGTCCGGCTTTTTTCTCTATTTCTTTCAATGCAAATATGGGAAGTTTATTCCTTGCTGCTGAACAGAGTATAGTATGTACCAGTAATATGCTTAACGGATTCCTGACTATCATTCTTTATCCATTGTAGGGATACATTAAAAATACAGCCAGCCGCATAATAGGTAGATTTTTTTACCTCAAACTGCTTCGATATCTTTACATAAGTTGTTCGTTGAGAAAATCAAGGCAGAGCATTTCAAGTCCTGCATCCATTATGAGTTGGATAACATTATTTTTTTATGCAAAAAGGGAAAACCGTAAAAATCACTTCGTAATGATCGTTTTTTGTTTTTGGAAATTTCGGAATAAAAGCTATGAATTAGGTTGTTTTTTGTAGAAATATTTAACCAGTACATTTTTTGATGTGAAGTGACGATAGAAAGTGACTTTTCAGATACCTGCTTTTTTGCAATATCTGTTACATTTATTTTATCGTACGACTTCTCTTTCAACAGAATAAAGAGTGCCTTTGTAATATAGCCTTCTGTTCTCTCAGAATCATCATGCGTGCTTATAGTTTATCCGCTTCTCTTTCTTTTTGCACAAATTAGTATGTCAAAATTTGTAGAATATGTTTAATGCAATGGAATAAAATACAATTGACTTTAACGCTGTAAAGTGATATAATATATAAGTGATTTGTATAAGGGTAAGAATGTTTTTTTGAATATTTTTGTAATCTATGCAAGCAAGACTTCGGCATTTTTATGGAGTATAAGTTCTTTTTCTTTGTCAGTAATTCCCTTGAGTGACCTGAAGTGCTCCAGATACGCTTTTTGATCGTTCCACGGGCTGTCGGTTGCGAAAAGTATTTTATCTGCACCGTGTGCCTTGATAACTTTGATTACATCTTCATCGCTTGTGTCGCAGTAGCTTCCGAGGGAAGCAAATGAACAGCTTATGTCAATATAACAGTTTGTTCCTATAAGATATTTTTCTACTTCTTTATGAACATATATTCCGCCAAGGTGTGCAAGGACCATAAAAGGTTTGTTAACACCGGTAGCTTTTGATACAACGTCAAGAACTGCTCTTGCTTTAACAGGTGGACAGTGAATGACATTGAATGCAGGATCTGCTCCTGCATGAGTAACGATCAGAAGCTCCAGTCTGGCACAGGCAGTTATTATTTTTATGTATCTTTCATCGTCAATAAACGTGTCGGTGTAATCGGGATGTATCTTTATTCCTTTAAAGCCTTGTGTTTTCAGAAGCTGAAGCCTATCTTCTGGGTCGTCGTCATCGGGGTGTATTCCACCGAAGGAAATAAGATCATCGTGAGTTTCATTTATATGTTTTGCAAATTTGTTTATGGTATCAAACTGTCCTTTACGTGTTGCCACGGGAAGGATGACAGATTTATCAATGCCGGATTTTTTCATACTCTGAAGGAGTGCGTCAAGCGTTCCCTTAGTGTGAACGGCAACGTCCGGTGCAGAAGCCATCAGTGTATCTATTGTACGGGCTGCTATTTTTTCCGGATAAACGTGTGTATGAAAATCAATTACCATAATATTACCTCAATTTTTTAGTCTGGAATGATATGTGTTGACTAAAATATAACACATATTATTTAAATAATATTTCCATAAGGGAAAAATGGAGGAGACAAACCAAATGGATATGTTCATCAAAGTCCTGTTTCTTGTCGTTTTCTTTGCGATAATGATAGGAGTAGGCGTCTACTGCCGCAGACAAACAACCGATGTTAATGGTTTTGTTCTGGGCAACCGTTCGGTGGGTCCGTGGCTTACGGCATTCGCGTTCGGTACATCATACTTTTCTGCGGTTATTTTCGTAGGATATGCAGGACAGTTCGGCTGGAGGTTCGGACTTGCGTCAACGTGGATAGGCCTTGGCAATGCCTTTATCGGATCTTTGCTTGCATGGAATGTTCTGGGCAGGCGTACGCGTGTTATGACGCAGCATCTTGATTCAGCGACAATGCCGGATTTCTTTGCAAAGAGATATAACTCCAAAGCACTGAAAATTGCAGCTTCTGTCATTATCTTTATATTCCTGATACCTTATACTGCCTCGCTTTATAACGGACTTTCAAGACTGTTTGAAATGGCGTTCGGAATACCATATACATACTGTGTTGTTGCAATGGCTGTTCTTACCGGTATATATGTAGTGCTTGGCGGATATATGGCAACAGCTATAAATGACTTTATTCAGGGCATTATTATGCTTGTTGGTATTGTAGCTGTAATTGCTGCTGTATTGCAGGTAAATGGTGGTCTTACCGAAACGATAGCAAAGCTTTCTCAACAGACTGTAACAACTGCTTCTGGAACTGAATTTCAAGGAGCATATACATCATTCTTCGGACCTGATATTTTTGCTCTGATAGGTGTTGTAATACTAACTTCACTCGGAACATGGGGACTTCCTCAGATGGTACAGAAGTTTTATGCGATAAAGTCTGAGAAATCCATAAGCACCGGTACAATTGTATCGACAGTATTTGCAATTATAGTTGCAGGCGGCTGTTATTTTCTGGGCGGCTTTGGCAGACTTTTCGGAGAGATGGGTGCAGACGGAAAGCCCGTAGGCGGTTATGATTCCGTTATCCCGAAAATGCTTGAGCAGCTTTCTCCGATACTCATAGGTATTGTAGTAATACTTGTGCTTTCAGCTTCAATGAGCACTCTTTCAAGTCTGGTGCTTACATCAAGCTCGGTTCTCACAATAGACTTTATTGATCCTGTTTTCTGCAGAAAAGAGAAAATGGCTGAAAAACGCAAGGTACTCTGGATGAGAGTGTTCATTGTTTTCTTCATAATTGTTTCTGCGCTGATAGCCATTATACAGGCAAGCTCTCCTGTAATGTTCATATCGCAGATGATGGGTGTTTCCTGGGGTGCGCTGGCAGGCGCTTTCCTTGCACCGTTTATGTACGGTTTGTATATGAAAAGAGTGCCTAAGATTGCAGTATGGATAAATTTTGCACTCGGCATCGGTATTTCGATTGCATCATTCATCTGTAATATGTCAGGCATCAAGTTTGACAACGCAGTTCTTGAATACTTCAAATCTCCGATAAATGCAGGTATGCTTGCAATGCTTGTCGGAATAGTTCTCACTCCGATAATAACCCTTATAGTTCCTGCAAAGGACAACGACAGGGTCAACAATATATTTGCCTGCTATTATAAGAAGGTGACTGTTTCATCAAAGAAGTCAATAGATGAGGATGAAACAGAAGATACATCTTCACTAGTTAAAAAGACTGTCAAGTCAGGCAATAGTAAAAAAACAAAAAATAAAACAAAAAGGAAATGATTAAAATGATGTTTCAAAAGGATATTGAAACTCTGCCAAGAGAACAAATTGAAAAAATACAGCTTGAACGTCTTAAGGAAACAGTTAAATATTGTTATGACAATATTCCTCTTTATCATAAGCGTCTGACTGACTGCGGAGTAGGTGACGGATCAAAGATAAAAACACTTTCGGATATTGAATATATCCCTTTCACAACAAAGGACGACTTCCGTGATAATTATCCCTTTGGAATGATGGCTGTTCCGATGAAGGATATTGTCCGCATACATGCATCTTCCGGTACAACGGGTAAACCAACTGTAGGTGTTTATACCAAAGAGGATATTAAGATCTGGGCTGATATTGTAGCGCGTGTGGCTGTTGCAGGCGGAGTTACCGCTGAGGATGTTGTACAAATAAGCTTCGGATACGGACTTTTCACAGGTGCTCTTGGTCTGCACTATGGTCTTGAAAATATCGGTGCAACAGTAATACCGGCGTCATCAGGTAATACGGAAAAGCAGCTTATGATGATGCGCGACTATGGTGTTACGGGACTTGTTGCAACACCTTCATATGCACTTTATCTTTCAGAGGCTGTGAAGGAGGCAGGCTATCCGCTTTCCGATTATTCACTCAGACTTGGTATTCTCGGCTCAGAGCCTTGTACTCCGGCAATGAGATCTCAGATTGAATCCAACTTCAATATACGTGTTTCTGATAACTACGGTATGACAGAACTTGGCGGTCCGGGCGTAGCAGGTGACTGTGAGGCAAGAAACGGTATGCATTTTGCAGAGGACCATTTTCTGCCTGAGATAATAGATACAGACACAGGTAAAAGGCTGCCTGAGGGAGAGGTTGGTGAGCTAGTCATCACAACCCTTACAAGAAGAGGTATGCCGGTTCTCAGATACAGGACAAAGGATATAACCAAGATTAGCTATGAGCCTTGTTCGTGTGGAAGAACTCATGCAAGAATGGCAAAGACTATGGGCAGAACAGACGATATGCTCATTATAAAGGGCGTTAACGTTTTCCCGACCCAGATTGAGAATATACTCATCAATATAAAGGATATTGCTCCCCACTATATGCTAATAATCACCCGTGAACATTTTAAGGATAATCTTGAAATTAAGGTAGAACTTGACAATGCTGAGCTACTTGAAAACTATCAGCGTCTAAGCGATCTTAAAAAGCATATAGAATCAAAAATGCAGTCTATTCTTGGATTACGCACAAAGGTTACTCTTGTTGCACCCAAGACTATAGAACGTTTCCAGGGAAAAGCAAAGAGAATAGTAGATCTTAGAAACCAGTAATTAACATCAAAATATGAGGTGATAGTTTTATGAAAGAATTAATGATAGGTAATGCAGCCCTGGCAAGAGGACTTTATGAAGCCGGCTGTTCGGTGATTTCAAGCTATCCCGGTACTCCGAGTACGGAAATAACCGAGGAGTTTGCTAAATTTAATGATGTCTACTGCGAGTGGGCACCGAATGAAAAGGTAGCAACAGAAGCAGCCTTCGGTGCATCACTCAGGGGAAAACGTTCAGCCTGCTGTATGAAGCACGTAGGACTTAATGTTGCTGCCGATCCGCTTTTTACAATGTCATATACAGGAGTTAATGCAGGTATGGTTATCTGTGTTGCTGACGATCCCGGTATGCATTCTTCTCAAAATGAACAGGATTCCCGTCACTATGCAATAGCTGCAAAGGTTCCCATGCTTGAACCGTCAGACTCTCAGGAGGCACTTGACTTTGCTAAGGCGGCATATGAGATTTCTGAGCAGTTTGATACACCTGTGTTTATAAAAATGTGTACTCGTGTTGCTCATTCTCAGAGCATTGTTGAAAAGGGCGAACGTGTTGAGGTTACAAAGGAATACGTAAAGAATCCGAGAAAATATATAATGGCTCCTGCAAATGCAATTGCACGTCATCCCTTTGTTGAAGAGAGAACCAGAAAACTGACTGAATATGCAGAAACATCTCCTCTTAACAAAATAGAGGAGGGCAATGGCGAATATGACTTTGGCATAATCACATCCTCAACCTCTTATGAGTATGTAAAAGAGGTTTTTGGTGATAGTGTAAGTGTTCTTAAGCTTGGTATGGTGAATCCTCTTCCGGTTAAGCTGATAAAGGATTTTGCTGCAAAGGTTGGCAAAGTATATGTTATTGAGGAGCTTGATCCGATCATAGAAACACACTGTAAATATATTGGTGTTGATGTTGTAGGTAAGGATAAATTCTCAATTCTGGGTGAATTTTCACAGAAAACTATAGCAAAGGCATTCGGACGTGAAGATAAGGAAAATGTCTGTTTGGAAACAAGCGTTCCTGTAAGACCGCCCATGATGTGTGCAGGCTGTCCTCACAGAGGAATGTATTATGTACTTGCAAAGAACAAGATAACCGTTCTTGGTGATATAGGCTGTTATACACTCGGTTCAATGCCGCCGCTAAATGCACTTGATATGACGCTTTGTATGGGAGCTTCAGTGTCAGGTCTTCACGGATATAATAAAGCGGGTCAGAGTGAAACAGAGGATAAGACGGTTTGTGTGATAGGCGATTCTACATTTATGCATTCCGGAGTTACCGGACTCATAAATATTGCATATAACCAGTCAAATTCTACAGTTATCATTCTTGATAACTCCATCACCGGTATGACAGGACATCAGCAGAACCCCACAACAGGATATAATATCAAGGGCGACCCTGCAGGTAAGGTTGATCTTGAAAGCCTGTGTAAGTCTGTAGGAATTAATTCCGTGAGAGTTGTTGATCCATATAATCTTGAGGAATGTGAAAGAGTTGTGAAAGAAGAGCTTTCAAAGAATGAGCCTTCTGTTATCATTTCCCGCAGACCTTGTGTTCTTCTTAAATACGTAAAGCCGAAAAAGCCGCTTCGTGTCAATCCCGATAAGTGCAGAGGCTGTAAGAGATGTATGAAATTTGGCTGTCCTGCAATCTCCTTCAGAGATAAGCACGCTGTTGTTGATAGTACACTTTGTATCGGCTGTGGTGTATGTGCAGGTCTTTGTCCGTTTGATGCTTTTGAAAGTGAGGTAGAGTAATATGGAAACAAAAAATATAATGATCGTTGGTGTTGGCGGTCAGGGGTCTCTGCTTGCTTCAAAGCTTTTGGGCAGACTTCTCGTTGATGAGGGCTATGACGTTAAGGTTAGTGAAGTTCACGGAATGAGTCAGCGCGGCGGATCTGTAGTTACTTATGTAAGATTCGGTGATAAAGTTTATTCTCCGATAATAGAAGAGGGTGAGGCTGATTTTATTGTCAGTTTTGAAAAGCTTGAAGCTGCAAGGTATATAAAGGATCTCAAAAAGGGCGGCACTGTTATTGTTAACACACAGCAGATAGATCCTATGCCTGTAATAATCGGCAATGAGGTATATCCCGAAGGCATTCTTGAGGAGATGAAATCAAAGGGTGTACACGTTGATGATATAGATGCTCTTTCACTTGCTTCACAGGCTGGTTCTTCAAAGGCTTGTAATATTGTTCTTATGGGCAGACTTGCAAAGTATTTTGATATTCCTTACGAAAAATGGGAAGAAGCTATTGAAAAATGTGTTAAGCCTAATTTCATAGAGATTAACAAAAAGGCTTTCAGTCTGGGTTATAACAACTAAATATATACGAAAGAGTGATATAAAATGCAGAAGAATTATTTTCAGCAGGAGTTTGAAACAATGCCTGTTGAGGACATCAGAAAGCTGCAAAGTGAAAAGCTTGTAAAGCAGGTAAAGTATGTATATGACAATGTAAAATATTATCGTGATCTTATGGATGAAAAGGGTGTTAAGCCTGAGGACATCAAGAGTGTTGATGATCTTCACAAGTTGCCCTTTATCAAGAAGGATGATCTCAGAGAGGCTTATCCATACGGACTTCTTGCGACAGATATTAAAAACTGTGTGAGGATACATTCAACCTCAGGCACAACAGGCAAGCGTGTTGTAGCTTTCTATACACAGAATGATGTTGATATGTGGGAAGAATGCTGTGCACGTGCAATTGTTGCGGCAGGCGGAACAAATGAGGATGTTTGTCAGGTCTGCTATGGCTATGGACTTTTTACAGGTGGTGCAGGTCTTCACGGCGGCTCTCATAAGGTTGGCAGTCTTACTCTTCCTATGTCAAGCGGAAACACCGACAGACAAATTCAGTTTATGATGGACCTTAATTCAACAATTCTCTGCTGTACTCCCTCTTATGCTGCTTATATAGGTGAAACTCTTAAAGAAAAAGGTTATAAGCCTGAGGACAACAAGCTTAAGGCAGGCATCTTTGGAGCTGAGCCGTGGACAGATGAGATGCGACGTGATATTGAAAATTCACTTGGCATTAAGGCTTATGATATTTACGGACTTACCGAGCTTAGCGGTCCGGGTGTTGCATTTGAATGCGAGGAGCAGTTAGGAATGCACATAAATGAGGATCACTTTATCGCAGAGGTTATCGACCCTAATACGGGAGAGGTACTTCCTGTGGGCTCAAAGGGTGAGCTTGTGTTTACTTCACTCGACAAAGAGGCATTTCCGCTTTTGCGTTACCGCACAAGGGATATTTGTGTACTTTCCCGGGAAAAATGTTCTTGCGGACGTACCTTTATCAAGATGACAAAGCCGCTCGGACGTTCTGACGATATGATGATAATACGTGGTGTAAACGTCTTCCCCAGCCAGATTGAAGCCGTACTTCTCAACTGCGGATATGCACCAAATTACCAGATCATTGTTGACAGAGTAAACAATACCGATACCTTTGACATCAATGTTGAAATGAAGCCGGAAGATTTTTCTGATACACCAAAGGGAATTACAAGCAAGGAGAAGGAATTGCAGTCTGCTATGAAGGCTATGCTTGGCATAAACCCGAAGATACATCTTGTTGCACCAAAGAGTATTGCAAGATCCGAAGGCAAAGCTGTCAGAGTAATTGACAACCGCAAGCGTCTTGGAATAAACATTTAACAAAGGAGGAATCAGATATGGCTGTAAAGCAGTTATCAATTTTTGTAGAGAACAAGGAAGGCAAGCTTGTAACGATTACAGACTCTATTGCAAAGGCAGGCATTGACATTCGTGCTATGAGTGTTGCTGACACTCAGGAGTTTGGTATTTTTCGTTTGATTGTTACTGATCCAGAGAAGGCGAAAGAAGCACTGGAATCATCCGGCTGTTTTGTTTCTATAACACAGGTTGTTGGTGTTTCGATTCCTGACGAGCCGGGTTCACTTGCTAAGGTTGTAAACATTCTTGCCCGTTACAACATAAACATTGAATATATGTATGCATTTATTACCGTTTCTAAAAAGAATGCTTCTGTTGTTCTGCGTGTTGCTGACAATGAGGCTGCCGAAAAAATCCTGATTGAAAACGGTATCAATCTACTAAAAGAATCCGACATTACATCAATGTAGTTAACAGTAAGCCGCCGGGCTGTTTTACGGTTGGTTTTCTGAAAATTTTGGTATCTATTTCAAAATTGTGTGAATATATATTATCAATTAAATAAAACAGCAGGTATGGCTACTTGGATAAAGTGACCATACCTGCTGTTTTTTCTGTAATAGCAGCATGTGTTGAGCTGTTCGTATATAAGTGATACTGTATTGTAAAGTTTATAACGTATAAAGTGAGCGTTTGTGAACAGCAGTGTGACAAAGGTGCAGTGTCACACTGCATGGGGGAATAGGAGATAGCGGAAGATGAGCTTTTTGATGAGGTTGAGGTTAGAATAAAGCTCAGTCGCGATAAGCCTGTAGCATTTCTCCATATGATCACGGTCGGGCTTACTTACATCTTTATCGGAATAGTTTTCAGCTTGTATCGTCAGCATAAACCGCTCAATGTCTTCGTCAGTAAGACAGCTTATGTGTTTCCTGAGCTTTTCCGGAAAATCACGTTCGGAACCATTCATATCCTTCATGATTCCGCTGAAATGGAGGGCTTTTATCGTCAGATCAAAAAGCTTGCGGCAATTGAATATTGAGAGCCTTTTTCTGTAAATAATGTTTCTCAAAATAATAAATACAATTAAGCCAAGAATGGCTGCAAATGGAACAGACAGCAGTATAATACCTACAAATCCGTTGACTTGGAAATTGCCGCCAAATCCTCCGCCGTCAGCGTCAGATTTGTCTGAGTTACGGAATGTCCATCCGTGCTTTTCCATTATAGATCTCATTTTCAGTGTATTGTAACCGGGATATGATGCTATCATCGAACCTGATTGTGTAGGAGTAACTTCAACAGGCACCCAACCATAATCTTTAAGGAATATTTCAACCCACGCGTGTGCATATTCGTCAGTTATTGCGGCGGTATAATTGCCGTTTGAATCAGGCTTGAACAGCTCGGGTTCAACAACAAATCCTGTTACATATCTTGCAGGTATGCCATACATCCTGTACATAAGAGCGGCTGTTGATGCAAAGTGTACACAATATCCCATACCGTTTTCAAAAAGAAAATAATCAACAACGTCTTTGTTATATGGAGTTGTTCCGGGAGTTGTGGAATATTCAGCCTTGTTTTGCAGAGTTACAAGAATATAGGTGGTGATCTCATCAACATCTGTCAGGGGTGTATCATTGCAGTAATTTTTAAGACGTGACAGTGTTTCTTCGGGATATGAAAGGTATTCTTCTTTTGTTTTTCTGATGTATGCGTCTGTAAATTGTTCATAGGTTTTAGTTGAGGGAGATGTATCCCATTTTTCCGACATATCTATCTGTGATGTTGTCAGAAACGGAACTGTATATCCGTTCTCACGGGTTATGTCGTTTGTGCTCCATATCCTGCCCACACTTTTTGATGAATAATAGGGAATAAAAAGTGCAGTTGAATAGTCCTCACTCGTATGCTTTATATTAAGATTAACAGCATCAGGGTTGGTAAATGTGTCGGAGTCAGTGGGATAAAATTCCATATAATGGCGGTAGTCGGAGTCAGCAGGATAAAATTCAATATAATTGCGGTATGCATCATAAATATCTTCTACAATTTGCAAGTGTCTGGTATTAATTGAGCTGTTGTCAGCAAGCATAAAGTACATTTCAGAGATCGGGTCGCTTGTAAGATTTGTAAGACACATATATGACCGGCTGAATTCCTGATAGCTTGATTTTAAGCTTTCTGCATTGGATGAGTGATTCTTTAAAAAATTATTGATAAGATCATACATAAAGGGTTCCTGATATACCGTCTGATACCGGTCGTAATACTCATATTCATTTTCTTCAAAAGGCTCTTCGTCTTCGCCTGCCAGATCATAGTAAATCATTTCAAATGCAGGGGTCCATTCGCTGTCGGTATATTCTTTTCCGTGAAAGCTTTGAAGATAAATCCTGTCTGAGGGCTGGTTGTCTGTGTTTACTTCAAGCATCTGCTGTCCTGTCCTGTAAAGGTTGCCCCTGTTCAGCTTGCCGCCTGAAACATCTTCAATACCAGTGTTGAATAGTTTTGCCATAATATCCTTTATATAACCGTCAGCGTGATAAACAGAACGGAATATGGGTTCTTCGTTTGCTTTCTCCAGAACAAAGGCGGGTACGAAAACAGCAGTAATTATAGCCGCGGTTAGTATGGCACTAAGCATACCGGCGCGTGATTTTTTATCCATCACAAGGCTATCGCGCAGTCTTCGTCTTTCTGTCATATTCAGAACAAAGAAGCCAGTTTCAAATATCATCAGCAATATCAACGGAAATATTCCTATCTCATAGCCTGCCACAGGAACAGCTATAAGTATTGCGAGACCTACCGAGAACATTATTGAGTGATTTCTCAGGACAAACTCTAATGCAAACAAAAGATATATAATAAGAAGCGAAAGTGCTATCATAAATCCGGAATTAAGCAGAAGATTGCTTATGGGAAAATTATTTGCGATCATATATCTTAAATATCGGGAGATGCTGTATATTTGAGGGATAAGAACAAAACAGGATGCAGATATTAATATAATTGATGCTATTATAAACAGTCTGCTTCTGTAAAAATACAGATACCATAAACCGGTTGTAATCAGGGATGTAACTCCTATAAGGATAAAATAAAGCGGTAAAGAAAGACCTATAGCTTCTCCGGCACAGAGAACTATACCGAGAATTCCGCAGATATACAGTGCAAGAACTGCCGGAGATTTGTCCAAAAGCTTACGCTTTTTTTCATCCTCTTGCTTCTGAGCCTTTGTCCTGTAGCTTTTAGTGGCTTTAACGGTGATTTTTTTGATCTTGTTTATGTTGCTCACCTGCCTTTTAAATAAGAGAGTAAATAAGAATTTTTATTAGTTGTTTAAGGTAAATATTATAGAATAAAGCTCTTTTTCAAAGTTGTTCAGGCTGAATCTGTAAACAGGTTTTCCGCCAAAATACCATTCAAGCGAGCTGTTTATTATCATGGCTTCCGGCGGCAGCTGAGATGCAGCACCGGAAAAGCGCAGCCTGTTACAGCTTTTGTCGGTGTTATAAAGTGCAGCAAGCATTTCGTTTGCCTGCTCCTCGTTTTCAACGAGCATTTCTGTAAGTCCGCCAAGTCTGTTGTCGAACCAGTGTACCTTGAGAAGTATTTCCTTTTTGACAAGAGATGTGGTAACGGAATAAACTATTTCATAAAGAGCATCATAAACCTCCGGAGTAAGGGGACTGTCTGAGGATGTATCTATCAAAAGGTCGAAAATAAGATCATTTTCCTTTTTGTATTCCTTCACCCATATATTACCGGTTTTTGCGGAGTGATTATGGTGTATATGTCTGTAAAGGTCGCCGGGGCGGTATTCTCTGATAAGCTTGATTTCGCTGTAATCATCACCCGTTTTGTCTGATATGGATTCTGTGACAGGGGAATTATCATAGCTCCCGAAAAAAGGTATAATAATGTTCATTTCCTTTGGAACAGGATAAATCAGCAGCTTTGCCTGACTGTTTACCCGTTTTGAAGAGGAGAACATTGCAAGGTTATCATATACTTTTATTTTTTTAAGATCAATATTTATAATTCCGCAGTATGGTGCGGTTATATAGAATTCAGAAACATTATCGTTATTGGCATTTCTTCCGAGAGCAGAACCGTTGAATTTTCTTTTAACGGTTTTTTTATCGTTTGCATAGCCTGTTCTGAGAACAACCTTAAAACGGTTTACAGGAAGAAAGCTTTTATTTTCAGCATAAAGTTTTATAGGTTTCTGTATATTCTTAAATCCAATTATCTGAGCCTTGGGCAACTCAATGCTCATGTGGTGTTTCTGATAAATGGACATTATTATAAGCACCAGAATGAGCAGGATGCCGCAGATCGTCAGAGCCATAACCGCAGGCTGACGGAACATTCCTGCAAAATACCACACAACGGCGAGTATCAGCACTGCTGTAATTTTTTTCATTTTCTTGCTCCCATATATGGCGAGGGTATGCTCATAACTATCTCGTGAAGAGCCTGCTGTTTGCTTATACCGCTCATTTTAGCAGATGTGTTCAGCATTATTCTGTGGTGCATAACAAACGGCAGCTGAGAAAGTACATCAGACGGTACGACATAATGTCTTCCCTGAAGCCACGCATAAGCCTTTGAACATTTCACCAATGCTATTGTTGCACGGGGGCTTGCTCCTCTTTCAATATACGGATTGCCTCTTGTTGCAGTTACCAGCTTAAGAATATAATCATAAATAACATCTTTAATATAAATTGAATGGATTTCCTGCTGCATTTGAAGAAAATTTTCTTTTGAGATAACAGGTTCAACGTCTTCTGTTCGTGCCTTTATACCTGCTGTTCTTGCAATTTCAAGCTCACTGCTGTAATCCGGATATCCAAGAGAAAGCGTTATCATAAAGCGGTCTATCTGTGCTTCTGGCAGAAGCTGTGTTCCCGCTGAACCTGACGGATTCTGTGTTGCGATTACAAGAAAGGGAGAAGGTGCAGGTCTTGTAACGCCCTCAACAGAGATCTTTCTTTCCTCCATAACCTCAAGCAGAGCGGATTGTGTTTTAGGAGAAGTACGGTTTATTTCATCTGCAAGAAGAAGATTACAAAAGACACTGCCTTCCTGATATACGAATTTTTCTTCATCAAAAGCAAGAGCGAGTGTAGTTTTGCCTACACCGGGGATGTCTTCAAGCAGAACATGACCGTCGGCAAGAAATGCTGTCATAATTTCCATAATTTCGTCCTTTTTTCCAAGAACAACACGGTTGATCTCATTAAGCACGCTGTGTGCTTTTATTACATTAGCTGATACTTCCAAATTACCACCCCGTTGTATATATTGTATGATGTAAAAAATTCCTTAATATGAAAAGTCGCTCATCAGTCTCTTATTATGTCTGCAAATTCAAAAGGTACTACTGTTTTGAGTATATCTGCGGAAAGCTCAATCTGAAAGCCTATTTTGCCTCCACTAAAAAGGATAGTTTCAAAATTCTGAGCTGTTTTGTGAACAGTTGTATGGAACATTTTTTTCATTCCTATGGGAGAACAGCCTCCGTGAATATATCCGGTAAGACCGAGAAGCTCCTTTGATTTAACCATTGCCACAGCCTTTTCACCGACTGTCGCAGCAGCTTTTTTAAGATCAAGCTCTTTTGCCACAGGCACAAGAAATACGTAATGGCTGCCTGATTTTCCTACAGTAACAAGCGTTTTGAATACCTGTTCCGGATTCTGACCGAGAGTTTGAGCAACATCAACTCCGTTAACGGCTCCTGTATTTGTATAATAGTGCTCTTTATATTCTATCTTCATACTGTCGAGCTTACGCATTGCGTTTGTTTTATTCTCTTTTGACATTATCTCACCGCTTTTGAATTTATCATAAATATTTTAACATAATATAAGGTCCTTTTTCAATAGTGTAATGTTATGATATTTGTTTTTGAATACAGACTTAATATTTGTTTTGGGTCTGTATGCAGCCTTAATAAAAATGTTTTGCAAATTTGGAGTTAAATTTAAAAAATGTGTGGATTTTCCGGAAGAAATATGTTATTATAATATAGAATGTTCAGACGGCTGTATAAAGCAGCAAGTCGCGTTCCTGAAATTTTCTCCGCAGCAGACCTGCGGATCATACATATTATTGAAAAAGGGAGTTTTTAATATGGAAAAAAGACTTATTTTTGTAACTTCACCACCTGCCTGCGGCAAAACCAAGCTTTCCAAGAAATTTGCTACAGAGCTGAAGCACGTGGTTTATCTTGATAAGGATACGCTAATTCCGCTGTCTAAACAGATATTTGCAGTTGCAGGTGAGGAGTATAACAGAAGCTCGGAATTTTTCGAGAAAGAGATACGTAATTATGAATATGACGTCATTATGGACCTTGCTTTCGAAGCACTTAAGTATGAGGATCTTGTAATGGTAAATGCACCCTTCACAAGAGAAATACGTGATGATGAATACATAAGATCATTGAGAGATAAGCTTGCTCAGGCGGACGCAAAGCTTACGGTTATCTGGATAGTAACTGATCCCGAGGTCTGCCACCAGCGTATGATTGACAGAAATTCCGACCGTGACACATGGAAGCTTGCAAACTGGGAGAAGTATCTTGCCACTGTAAACTTCACTATTCCTGAAAATCTTCGTGATCCTGAGGATGAAGCAAGTCTTATACTCTATTATAATTCAACAGATGAAATGGCTGCTGAATCTTTTGTGAAGCTTATGGAGTATTTTAAGGACTATGATTAAAAAAACCGGTTTTGTCCATAATTACAGTGAATTTCTGAAAAGGAGGAATTGTTGTGTGGGGTTGGTTTATACTGCTCGCAGTAGTAGTTGTTGCGGTTATACTTGGAATGAGGAATGCAAATCATAGTTATACCATTGGGAGTGGTATGTTTAAAAACAGTGATGACAATCTTAATAAGGACGAGCACATTGATGTATCAGATTTTGATTACTACAACAAAAAAGATAAGCTGAAATAGTGAGGCAACAAGCTGCCACACTAAAATTTCCGGGACGCTCCGATGAGTTCCGCTTGTTTGTATGAACTTTCGTCACTGTGACGAGGCATAAGTTCCGGATATTATTCACGGCGGTCATGCACCGTCGGTGTTTTCATCAAAGATGGCTGTCTGTCGGTTTTTGTTGGCAGACAGCCGTTAAAATATTTATTATTATATTGAAATACAGCGGTTTTATTGGTATAATATTACAGTTAAGACCGTTTTATTATACATATTATGGAGCATACCGCAATGCTGCGGAAGTCTCCCGAAAGGAAAGAATACAATGCTTAGAGAAAACAAATACCGCACCCACTATTGCGGTGAGCTGAGAGAATCCGATATTGGCAGCAGCGTCAGAGTTGCAGGCTGGGTAGAAAACATACGTGACCACGGCGGCGTTATGTTTCTTGACATACGTGACCACTATGGTGTTGTTCAGGTTGTTGTACATGATGATAAGCTTCTTGAAAATATTAACAAGGAGTGTACAGTTACAGTCAGCGGCAGTGTTACAAAGCGTGACGAGGACACTATCAACCCCAAGATTGCTACAGGTACGGTTGAGATACATTCCGAAAATATTATCGTTCTCGGAAAGTCTATGCAGAATCTTCCGTTTGAGATACAGACCTCAACAGAGGTGAAAGAGGACGTAAGACTTAAATATCGTTTCCTCGATCTCAGAAACAAAAAGGTACACAATAATATAGTAATGCGTTCAGAGCTGATCTCATTCCTTCGCAGCAAAATGACAGAAATGGGTTTTCTTGAGATACAAACGCCTATTTTATCTTGTTCGTCCCCTGAGGGTGCAAGAGATTATCTTATTCCCAGCAGAAAGCACAAAGGTATGTTCTATGCACTTCCCCAGGCTCCTCAGATATTCAAGCAGCTTCTTATGGTATCGGGCTTTGATCGTTATTTTCAGATCGCACCATGTTTCCGTGACGAGGATGCGAGAGCAGACCGTTCACCCGGCGAGTTTTATCAGCTTGATTTTGAGATGGCGTTTGCCGAACAGGACGATGTGTTTGCAGCAGCCGAAGAGATACTTTATGAGACTTTTAAAAAATTCAGCAATAAAGAAGTATCAAAGCCACCGTTCAGAAGGATTCCTTTTGCAGAGGCTATGCTTACTTATGGTACAGACAAGCCCGATCTGAGAAATCCGCTTCTTATAAAGGATATAAGCCCGATGTTTGAGGAAACCGATTTTGCTCCGTTCAGAAAAAAGACGGTTCGCAGCATAAATGTTCCTGGTGCGTCTTCACAGTCAAAGAAATGGTTTAAGAATATGGAAGAATTTGCACTTTCTATTGGTATGAAGGGCTTAGGTTATGTAAAAGTAAGAGAGGATATGACTTTTGACGGACCTATTGATAAGTTCCTAAAGGAAGGCGACAGAGAGAAACTTATTGAAATAAACGGTTCAAAAGCCGGAGATGTTATTTATTTTATAGCTGACAGCAAAGATGCAGCACCGAAGCTTGCAGGGCAGATCAGAACAGAGGTTGCAAAGAGACTGAGTTTGATTGATGAAAGCCGTTTTGAGCTTTGCTTTATAACTGACTTTCCGATGTATGAGATCGACGAAGAAACAGGCAAGGTTATATTTACACACAATCCGTTCTCTATGCCTCAGGGCGGAATGCAGGCATTGCTTGAAAAAGACCCAACAGAGGTTCTTGCATACCAATATGATATTGTATGCAACGGAGTAGAGCTTTCTTCAGGTGCAGTAAGAAACCACGACCTTGACATTATGATCAAGGCATTTGAGATTGCCGGTTACAGTGAAGACGAGCTTAAGTCAAAATTCAAGTCGCTTTACAATGCGTTTAAATATGGAGCACCGCCTCATGCAGGAATGGCGCCGGGCGTTGACAGAATGCTTATGCTTCTTGCCGAGGAAGAGAACATACGTGAAGTAATAGCTTTTCCGATGAACAGCAACGCTCAGGATCTACTTCTTGGCTCACCTACCGAAGTAACCGAACAGCAGCTTCGTGAGGTTCACATAAAAATCAGATAATCTCTTTACAAAACCTGCACGCCCGTGTTGGCGGTGCGTGACCGCGCAGGACAATTCGCGGTGCGTGACCGCACAGGACAATTCGCGGTGCGTGACCGCACAGGACAATTCGCGATTGAGTTCGCTAACGCTCACTCTGTTTATCCAAACCAACCATACGCCGATCGCGGTTTTCCCTTCCCCACACTCCTAAAGTCGTGCTTGCGGAAGGGTTCTGCTTAAACAGTTAATAATTGCTCACACTTTTTTGCAGTATTTGGTATTACTTTCGCATTTCACAATGAGCAAAGTTTTGCGCAAGCCGTTGTACACGTGTTCGTATAAAAAATTAGTGAAACCACAAACTTATTTCCGGAGCGGCAGCTTGCCGATAAGGAGATCAAAAAATGAAAATAAGTAAGATCAAGAGAATGCCACGAAATTTTTTTGCATTATTTATGACAGTTGTTATGGTTGCAATTTTTATACTGCCAATGGCGGCGTCTGCTGTAAATGACAGTGAGTCAGAGCTGTACAGCGAGGATGCTGAAATGAATCTGGATGTTATTTTTGTCCTGGATGCCAGTGGCTCTATGCTTGAATCTGATCCGAATAAGGTTGCTCTCGATGCCTTCAATCTTTTTGTTGACCTCTGTGACGAAACCTGTAGTGTGGGTTATGTTGTATATACCGAAAAAATAAAGGATTCAAGTGATCTTGTTCCCATAAGCAACAAGAAAAATCTTGACACAATGAAAAACAAGATCTCCAATATACAGTATGATCCTAACGGCGATACAGATATAGCTCTCGGTCTAACTAAGGCTATGCAGATGCACGATAAAACAAAGTCGGATTCCAAAAGAAAAAAGATAATCGTTCTTCTTAGCGATGGTAACACTCACCTTATCGGAAGTACAAGAACTGTTGCTGAATCCCAGAAGGAAATGGAACAAACTCTTAAAGAACTTAAAAGTAAAGATATACCTGTTTATTCAATAGGTCTTAATTATGACGGTACGCTTGATAAAAAGGAATCAGAGAAAATATCAAGTAGTACTAATGGTAGATCTTTTGAAATCAAAAGTTCCGCTAATCTCACAGGCATAGCGTCTGATATATTCGGAAAGGTTTATAACCTTGATGGTGAGGACAAGGAAATTGTAAACGGCATTGTTACTATAAATGTAAAGGACAGCAGTGTTTTTTATGTTAATGTTATTGTAAAGAGCAGATTTACAAGAAGTCAGCTTGATCCAAAGATCACTACTCCCAGAGGAGAAACAATTCCTGTGTCGGAGGATATAATGAATATTACCGGAAAAAATGAAGCTGAGTCAATAAAAGTTACGTCAGCCGGTACATATACGCTTATTAAGATGATATATCCTAAATCCGGAACGTGGAAAATTTCACTGAAAAATGCCAATAACGAAAATTGTCAGGTTACTCAGCTCGATTTCTATTCTGTATACATAGGTCAGACGCTTCCAAAGGAAGCAGCTATTAACTCAAAGGTAGAGATCATTGCTTCAATGAATGACAGAGAAGGGGTTGTTAAAGACGAGGATCTTCTTGATACAATTACTATGACTACTACTGTAACGGGAAAGAACAGCGGTACAAAGCTTGAGATTCCTCTTACAAAAGATACTGATGGTGTATATAAGGGAGATTTTACACCCAAAGAGGTTGACGTATATCGTATACAGACAACAGCTAAATCTGATAAATTTACAAAGGAAAGCCGTATTGCAAATGTTGCCGTCAGAGAGTTTGTTCAGACAAGCAAATCAGACAACGGATATCTTAATGTAAGCGGCAAATCAGATGGACAAACTTCTGTTTCTGAAAATTAAAACTCGATTTCTCCATTTACTGCAATATTGATAATTGGTGTAATATTACTTGCGGCAGGAGTTGTGGTTGTAATACTTGTGGTTGTGAATAAGCATAGTAAAGGACCTCGTGCACTCAGTATTCGTGATGCAGAGGAGCAGGAGGCACAGCCTGATTACAGCGACAGACCCAAGCCTAAAGCACCGCCTATTGAAATGGCAAAGGAACAGCCTAAGCCTACTGACCCGGACTATGTAAAGATAAAGCTTGTTGAACACGGAAGCCTTGAGTCACTTATAAAGAAAGGACCGGAGGATGCATTCAACAAGAGCAGCGAAGCGTATAAGACTGATGAATCTCTTGAAAAGCTTATAAGAAAAGGCAAGGAAGATCCATTTGCAGTTGGTACTGAAGAAAGTTCAACTTCGGATGATGTATCCGGCATCAAGGCTGACGATGATACCTTCGGTGACGGAATCAAGTCAGATGATGATACTTTCGGCAGCGGCTTTGCAGGAGAAGGCAACATCAACTCGGATAATGATGCCTTTGGCAGCGGTTTTGCTGATGATAACTGAAAAATATAATAAATCAAATTGAAGATCGGCAGTCGGAAATATCCGGCTGCCGAATATGAAATATGTTGATAAGGAGGGCTATCAATGGTATCCAAGGAAGAAATAATGAAGGTAGCAATCTTGTCAAAGCTTTTTGTTGCTGATGATGAGATCGACAGTCTTACAAAGGATATGGGAGAAATAATCGCCTTTGCCGATACAATCAATAATGCGGCAGACGAGGGAACTGATTTTGATAATATCAATAATCTTTCAAATGTATTGCGTGAGGATGAAGTAGTTGCCTCATATGACAGAGAGAAAATACTTGCAAATGCCAAGGACAGTGACGAGGGCTGTTTCCTTGTCAAGAACATTATGAAGTAAAACAAGCAGAGGTGAAGGAAAATGATCGAGAGTAAGATTGTAAAGCTCCACAAAATGCTTGAGGAGAAAGAAATCTCCTGCAAAGAGCTTACACAGAGATATATAGATGCATTACAGAAGGATAACGCACAGCTTAATGCTTATGTTACAACAACTCCCGAAGCTGCACTTGAAGCAGCAGATAAGGTAGACGAGAAAATAGCCAAGGGAGAAAAAATAGATATACTTGAGGGTATTCCTATGACGCTCAAGGATAATATTTCAACTGACGGCATACGAACGACCTGCTGTTCTAAGATTCTTGAAGATTATGTTCCGATATATGATGCCACCGTCTGGAAAATATTGAAAAGTCAGAATGCTGTACTTTTAGGCAAAACAAATATGGATGAGTTTGCAATGGGGTCGTCCTGTGAAAATTCGTATTTTGGCGGCGCAAAAAATCCGCATAATATTGAACACGTTGCAGGCGGCAGCTCGGGCGGTGTTGCTTCGGCTGTTGGAGGAAATATTGCAGTATACGGTCTTGGTTCTGATACAGGAGGATCTATCCGTCAACCTGCAAGCTTCTGCGGTATTGTAGGTATGAAGCCGACTTACGGTGCAATATCACGTTATGGACTTATTGCATATGCTTCAAGTTTTGATCAGATAGGTCCTATAACAACAAGCGTTGAGGACGCCGCAATTGTTTATGATGTAATATCAAAATATGACAAGATGGATTCAACCTCACAGGGCAGAAAGGGTGCTCCGGTATGCGATACCCTTAAAAATGATATAAAGGGTATGAAGATAGGGCTCGCAAGAGAATATCTTGACGGCGTTCGTGATGATGTAAGACAGTCTGTTGAGCAGGCAGCAGAGATATATAAGTCACTTGGTGCAGAGATAGTATATTTTGACCTTCCCGCTCTTAAATATGCTTTGCCTGTTTACTATATACTTGCGTGTGCAGAGGCTTCCTCAAACCTTGGAAGATATGACGGTATACGTTATGGCTATAAGGCTGAAAGCTACAGAGACGTCAATGATATGATCAAAAAAACAAGAAGTACAGGCTTTGGTGATGAGGTAAAGAAAAGAATACTTCTCGGAACATATGTGCTCAGTTCAGGATATTATGACGCTTATTATAAAAAGGCGCAAAATCTCAGAGGTACGATCGTAAATTCGTTCAAGAATGCGTTTAAGGTATGTGACGTCATACTTGCTCCTACAGTTCCTATGACGGCTTTTGAAAACGGACACGCAGTAAGCGACCCTGTAGAAACCTATCTTACGGATATATGTACAGTACCTGTTAATATTGCAGGCTTGCCCGGCATATCAGTTCCCTGCGGTTATAATGCCAATGGTATGCCGATAGGAATGCAGCTTATCGGAAATACCTTTGAAGAAGCAAAGATACTTAATGCCGCATGGCAGTATGAAAATGCGGCAAATATCTATAAGTCTTCGGATTTCGGCGTTAAGCTGTAAACCGCCGACAAGTGTGAGAAAGGACTGAAATATATGAAATACGAATTGGTTGCAGGTTTTGAAACACACGTTGAGCTTGCTACAAATACAAAGATATTCTGCTCGTGTACTACGCAATTCGGCGGTGAGCCTAATACTCATTGCTGTCCTGTATGCATAGGACTTCCCGGTACTTTGCCAAAGCTAAATAAGAAGGTAGTTGAATATGCAATAAAGGCAGGTCTTGCAACAAACTGTGAGATAGCCGAAATTTCAAAAATGGACAGAAAAAATTACTGTTATCCGGACCTTCCAAAGGCTTATCAGATCTCTCAGTTTGATATGCCGCTTTGTAATCACGGATATATAGAGCTTTCAAACGGCAGAAAGATACGCATTCTAAGAATACATATAGAAGAAGATGCAGGCAAGCTTGTTCACAGCCATGGCAGCACGATGGTTGACTATAACAGAGGCGGTGTTCCTCTTATAGAGATAGTGTCAGAACCTGACATACGTTCCATTGACGAAGCACGTGAGTATGTTGAGAAGCTCCAGCTTATTATGCGTTATATTGGTGTATCTGACTGCAAGATGCAGGAGGGTTCAATGAGATGTGACGTCAACATTTCCGTTCGTCCCGAGGGCAGCGAAAAGCTTGGAACAAGAACAGAGATCAAGAATATGAATTCCATAAACTTCATTGCGAAGGCGATGGAGTATGAGTTTAACCGTCAGGTTGATCTTATTGAAAGTGGGGAAAAGGTTGTTCAGGAGACGCTCAGATATGATGATGTTACAAACACCACATCAAGTATGAGAGGCAAGGAGGATGCAAACGATTATCGTTATTTCCGTGATCCTGACCTTGTTACAATAAATGTCCCGAAGAGCAGGGTTAAAGAGATAGCCACAGAACTTCCCGAGCTTCCTGCACAGAAGCTTGAAAGATATGTTAATGATCTTGGTTTGCCGGAGAAAGACGCACAGCTTCTTGTAAAATACAGAAAGGTAGCCGAATATTTTGAAAAGGCATCAGATGGTACAAAAAATGCCAAAACAGCCGCTAATTTCATAATCGGACAAATTTTCCGCACAGTTGAGAATGAATCAGAGAAAGAAAAATTCGATGTAAATGTAAGTGCAGAGAATCTCAATGAGCTTATAAAGCTGATTGACGGCGGTAAGGTGAGAATGAATCTTGCTAAATCAACACTTGACAAGATGCTTGAAACAGGCAAGAAACCCAGCGAGCTTATATCTGAGAGTGATATGGCGATGCTTGACGAAAGTGCACTCACAGAACTTTGCAAGCAGGCAGTAGAATCAAATCCGAATGCTGTCAATGATTACAAAAATGGCAAAGAGAAAGCTATTAAAGCACTTGTTGGTTTTGTTATGAAGAACAGCCGCGGTAAAGCAGATGCAGTAGCAGCAGAATCCAAGATAAAATCCATTATAATTAATAATTGATAATTGCACTCACATTTTTTACAGAATTCAACAATACTTCCGCACTTCACAATAAATAAAGTTTCGGTCAAGCCTTTACAAAGGCTTGCGGGGTCAAGGGACAGGTCCCTTGTCGCACTCCGCAGAGTGCGACAATCCTATATAGCAATGCTTATTGATGTCAACGAAAGATTGTTGGAATAACAGCATTGTGGATGCCGGATGATAATAAAATTAAAGAGGAGAAAACACAAATGAAAAAAACAAAACTACTGAAAAAAATTGGTGTCTTCTCACTTTCGGCACTTGTGCTGATGGGAGCAGGATTCACAGAAATAGGTAATTCGATCGGCACGAATATTTCTGTTTCGGCTGTAGACGTTTATACGGAAGGAGATTTCCAATACTGCATTTTCGATGGCGAAGCCGATCTTAGAGGCTATGTAGGCAGCGGCGGTGATGTTGTGATTCCCTCAACTCTTGGAGGTTATCCGGTAACAAGTCTGTTTTATCGCTGCTTTGCCGCTAATAGATCAATTACAAGCGTTGTTATTCCCGATAGTGTTACTTATATTGGTGAATCCTCTTTTTTAGGCTGCTGGAATCTTAAAAGCGTTAAGCTCCCTGAAAACCTTGAAACAATTGGAATCTCCGCATTCCGAAGTTGTACACACTTAAGTGAGATTTCTATTCCCGATAGTGTTGCAGTTATAGGAACTAATGCTTTTGAAGGCTGTTCCGGGTTTACCGAATTTACATTTCCCGAAGGGCTTGAAAGCACATCTTACGGTGTTCTGGACAACTGCTATAATTTAAAAAGCGTGACTATCCCTTCATCAGTCAAGGTGATAGGTCCGCATAGCTTTTCGAACTGCCGTTCTCTTACGCATATAGACCTTCCGGACGGTCTGACTGAAATTGGAATAAATGCTTTTCATAATTGCTCAGGACTTACTTCTATCGACATTCCTGAAGGTGTTGAACGTATAGGGGGAGCGGCCTTTGCAAGATGCAGTTCGCTGTCAGGTATAGTTTTTCCTGATAAGGTTACTAAAATTGAACAATTTGTTTTAGCAAACTGCGAATCCTTAAAGGAGTTTACCATTCCTAACAAGGTTACTGAAATTGAAGATTATGCATTTTCAAAATGTACTGCTTTGGAAAAGATGGAAATTCCAGGCAGTGTAAAAAACATCGAAGATGAAGCCTTTGAAAACTGCAGTTCATTATCAGCTATCATAATACCTGATACAGTGACTGATTTAGGTAAAGACACTTTTAAAGATTGTAATCTCCTTACAATTTACGGCTCATCGGGAAATGCAGCACATCAGTATGCAAATGATAATAATATTTCTTTTGCTGAATATAAACCACTTAAGAATACCTCTTCCATCTCTGAAAAAGCTATAATAAAGGGCAGCTCGGTTACTGTCAGCTGCAATTCACAAGGCGGTATAGGAGAAACTCAATATGCAGTTTTCTATAAACAGAAAGCACAGACAAGGTGGACTTGCGCACAGAATTATTCTCTTAATACTACAGTTAATATAACTCCAAAAGCATCAACAACATATAATGTGCGTATAAAGGCTAAAGACACTTTCGGAAAAATAACTAATAAAGATTTTACTCTTACCGCTAATAAACCTCTTAAAAATACCTCTTCCATTGCTGAAACAACAATTAAAAAGGGTAGTTCTGTTACCGTAAATTGCAACTCGGAAGGCGGTATGGGTAATACTCAGTATGCAGTTTTCTATAAACAGAAAGCACAGACAAGGTGGACTTGTGCTCAGAACTATAAAGAAAATAAAATTATTAACATTACGCCCAAGGCAGCAGTAGCGTATGACATCAGAATAAAAGCCAAGGACAAGAGCGGAACTATAAAAAATAAAGATTTTACACTTAGTGTAACAAGATAAAATTTCCTGAATTTAGACTTTGAATTAAAACAGCAGTTACGATCACTCTTAAAGGAGTGACTGTAACTGCTGTTTTTGTTATTGATATGGTAAGTAGTCCGCTAAATGATAAGGTCGCTTTGATGGATGCGTTTGTCAAGGAAGTGCATAAGCTTTATGCATGGCTTTCTGAGAAGAAGTCCGATGATGAGAGAAACGGGGACAAATGCAAGTAGAAGTAAGACGTTTCTCCAGTATGATGAGATGTCCGGACCTGCAATTGCTTCACGTAAAATGTCGTTGCCATATCTGAACGGAAGATATGGGACAATGCTTTGGAATGGGGCAGGTAAAACTTCAACAGGAAATGTGCCGCCTGAACCTGCAACCTGTAAGACAAGTATGATAACGGATAATGCCTTGCCGATAACATTGAAGGTAATAGTCAGTGAGTAAATTATTAATGTATATACAAATGCTGAGATCATACATCCAAGTACAAATAGAAAATGATTGTTGCATTGTATGCCAAGAAAATACAGATCGCCAAGTGATATTATTATCGCCTGTATCTGACCTATCAGGAAGAATATCAGATAACGTCCGAAAAATAACTGACTCTGACGAGGTTTCTTCAAACCTATTAGCTGCTTTTTGGTAAGCTCGGTTCGCACTATGGCAATGAGGACAATGCCGCCTACCCAGATACCAAGTGAGGTGTAAAAGGGTGACATTCCTGAACCATAATTCTCAACCTCGTGTATGCGGTGAGTTTCTGTGTCAACAGGTTCTGCTATAAAATTGCTCAGCCCTTCCGGATCTCCAATTATCCCCTTGACAAATTCCATAATTTTACTTTCGTCTTTAATGTCGCTTGCCTTGGTAATAAGCTCGTCAATGGACTTTTTTGAATTTGTCATCATCGTTTTGACGCTTTCAAAGGTTTTCTTCATTTCGTCAAGCGTTGTTATGGTGCTGTCAATAGTTTTTTCAAGCTTTGGAACATCTCCGTTGATAATCTCCAAAAGGTCGGATGCGTTCTGTAGGGTATTATAAAGATCATCAATAACCTTGTTAATGCTGTTTTTAACATTTGAGAATGATGTCTTGATTGAGGAGAGCTCGGTTTTTCCTGTACTGATAGAATTGGAAATGTCCTGCTGTATTTCTGTAGGTAAATCGCCGGTTTGTCTGAGGGTGTCAGCTGCAGATAAAAGCTTGTCAATTATAAGCTGCTGGTGAGTGTTTGAATCCCTGAGCTTGTTTGTGATGGATGAAAGTTCAAGTCCAAATGTATTTTGTATATCCTCGAGTATTCCGAGAATATGGTTGTTTATTGAGATTATTTTCTGATTAAGTCCGGTAATGCTTACAAGCTCATCAGCAGCACCCGAAGCGTCTGTTCTGAGTCTATCAAAAACAACCGAAACACGTTTGCTTACGCTGTCCTGCATATCATCTGCGGATGATATTACGCTTTCAATGGAATCAGTAACCTTTGAGGCAGCACTGCGGGATGTGTCAATTGCATTTTTTACATCCGAAGTTATCGTGCCTGAGCCTGAAAGTGTATCAGAAATTTTAGGAACAAGTTCCTTGTTGGCTTTAAGCAGTTGGTTGAGTGTATCTATTGTGTTGCAGAAAACATCTATTCCTGAGTTGAAGTTATCTATCTCATCAGAAACCGATTTAAGATTATCTACAACCTTGTCAATGATGTCGTTTTTATTGCTGTCAAGTTCGTTGGTTGTAAGATTTAGGGTTGTGGCTATAATATTTGTGACTGTTCCTACATAAGCTGACTTTACTTCACCAATTATTGTTGTCATACCGCTGTTGGTGATTTTTGGAGCTATTGCATTTTTCTTTTCGTTTACATAGTAATCAAGCTTGGATTGCTTGAATTCACCTGTTATGATGGAGCAGAGATTTTCACTGAAGGATTTCGGAATAACAACTGCGGCATAATATTTACCACTATCAACACCGTCTATGGCTTCTTTTTCGTCAACAAAATCCCAACCCATTTTATCGTTTGACTTGAGATTTTCTATTATCTGTTCACCTGCGTTTACGTTAATGGATTTATAGGTATAACCCTCGTCCTTGCTACATACTGCAAACATAATTCCTCCTGTTGCAGAATATGGATCCCAGTTTGAGGCTATATTGAACCATGAATAAAGTGCAGGCAATATTGATATTCCTATGATAACGATAAACGCAATTATATTGCGTCCGATTGTTTTAATGTCACTGCCGAATATTTTGAATATTGTTTTCATTAAAGCTCACTTCTTTCTTTTTATTCAGATGATTGATTTTCATTGTATTCATTTTCGGGTGGTTTTTCAGAGGATTCATCGTCGCTTGAAAAATCCTCGTCGAATTCATCTCTAAGACCGAGCATTTCTTTATATTCATTATATATATAGTCAGCTCTGATCATAAGAACAATACAAAAAATTACTGATATTATCCAAAGGCAAAGAAAGGCGATCTTGCTTTCAAGGCTGAACATCAACACAAGAAATGCCAGTCCTGATATGATTATAAACAGCATACCATATCGTTTGTATGAGATTCTTTTCTGTTTATATTCATTATACTTTTCATATACGGCAAGATATGTAAGATGTTCTTGCTCCTGATTAGAAAGCATAGCTTCTGTTTGTTTATTTTCATCAGAATTTTTTTCAACAGTCATACTTTCACTCCTTGTCCAGTCAGTTATCCTTATTGATAATACTATGCTCAAAGAATATAATTATTATATTGTTAAAAAAATGTTGTGTCAAATAAAGTCAGACAAGTCTTTCAAATTATATAAAAGGCTGTCGGAATTATCCGACAGCCGGTACGTTTATTTTCCTCATATGAATAAAAAATGATACAATTTGCTCAATATTCATCATCGAAGATATTATTCTCATCAAGAAATTCATCATAATAATCAACGGCGTCAATCCGTTCATTATTAGTCATACCGTTAGAAACGAAGCTCATATAGTTATCGACACCATATTCCTCATTATCCAAAGAGATACCTGAGCCATCAAAAATATAAAGCCCGTCATAATCGTTACGTTTTTTTCTTTTACGTTTCAAAACATTTCCCTTCCTTCGCAAAAGCTATATGAGGATCAGACTTTTAGAATGTCCTCAATATGATTATTTGCAAAACATCGGAAAATATTATAGATCAATTCATCTCTTTAAGCTTTGAAAGGTCATAGGGTGTCTGCTGATAGACAAAATAATTAAGCCAGTTAGAATACAGTATAGTTGCATAGCTTCTCCACGTTAGTGCAGGCAAGGCTCTTGGGTCGTTGCCGGGGAAATAATTATAAGGCAGCTGAGGCTTAAGCCCCTTATTACTGTCACGGAAATATTCATTTGCCAACGTATTTCTGTCATATTCAGCGTGACCGAAAACAAAGAATTGTCTTCCGTTTTTATTTGCAACGATTGCAACTCCTGCAATATTTGACGAAGCAAGTATTTCAAGCTCCTGATGTTCTCTCACATCCGAGCGGTGAATACCGGTATATCTTGAATGCGGCAGCAATATTTTATCATCACAGCCTCTCATGAGTGGATGAAAAATATCCATAACCCTATGAACATAGACGCCCGAAAGTTTTTCATCAAGTTCATATTTTGGTACATTATAATGGTGATATATAGCGGCTTGAGCACCCCAGCATATATGCATTGTACTATAAACGTGATTAACAGACCAATCCATAATAGTACAAAGCTCATCCCAATAATCTACCTGTTCAAACGGCAGTTTTTCCACAGGAGCACCTGTAATTATCATACCGTCAAAATATTGATCCTTAACATCATCGAAAATTTTATAGAAGGTTGTGAGATGATCTGCCGGAGTATTTTTTGAGGTATGTGTAGCCATTTGCATCAATTCAACATCCACTTGAAGCGGAGAATTTCCAAGCAATCTTAGAAGCTGTGTTTCTGTTTCTATTTTATTTGGCATAAGATTCAGAATAATTATTTTTAGTGGTCTGATGTCCTGTGTACTTGCCCTATCATCTGTCATCACAAATATATTTTCTGTTTCCAGAACCTTTTGTGCTGGCAATCCATTTTGTATTTTGATCGGCACATTTGTCCCTTCCTTCTTTCCTGTCTTCGTTCATTATAACACACTTCCTTTTTAATTTCAAGGCAGCGGTGTGTGACCGCACAGAACAATTCGTCGGCAAACTGCCGCTATAAATTCGCGACAGTGTTCGCTAATGCTCACTCTGGTTATCCGAACCAAATATACACCGATCGTGGCAACAGATTTAAATAACAATTAATAATTGTGTTCATATTTTTTGACACTAAGCTATATGTTAGTATTCTATAATAAAATTATGAATTAAATATAATATTACAGGATTCTTGTGACAAATCAGAAAATGTATGGTATAATGTTGTTGATTATTAGTGAGGAGGAAGAATGATGTCTGAGCTTATCAGTAAGTATATTGCCTGCCCGAAGTGTCAACAGCAAAGTACAGTTGAACTGCTTTGCAGTATTAATACAGAAAGTGAACCTGATGCTCGTGAGCTGGTCTTTGACGAAGGTTTCTTTAAATGGAAATGCAAAAAGTGCGGATTTCAGTCCAAGCTTATGCATCCGCTGCTTTATAACGATATAAAAAATAAGTTTATGGTTTATTATATTCCTAAGGTAGAAAGAAGCCGTATTTCAGATGAAAAGCTTGAAAAAGAGTTTGCTGAGCTTTCTTACATAAAAAAACGCCTTGTGGCTGATTTTAATGCGTTTAAAGAAAAAATAATTCTTTTGGAAAATTATTATAATGATGCCGCAGTAGAACTTGCTAAGCTTGCGGTTTCTGAGGTGGTTGCTAAAAGTACGGGGCAGAACGTGTATGACGGTTATTGCACAGAAATTGATAAGAGTGAAAATACTCTGAGTTTTCAGTTTTTTATAGGCGGTGACAGACGTTCTTATCTGCAATCAACAAGATTTGATGTCTATAACAGATCTATGGCTATCGTTAAGGAGTATTTTCCTGATATTGACAAAAAACATACCGGCTTTCTCAATATCGACCGCTCTTGGGCTAAGGAGGCCCTCAGACGTTATAAAAACTCTGATTAAAAAATTATAGTAATAATTATTGGTTTTAATATTGTAAACAGTTGTATAATTTTTATGTAAAATTTTTCTTAAAATTTATTTTTTTTGCAAAAAACAATAGAAATTTCCTTAAGACTGTGTTATAATATATCAAAGCGGTCTGACACCGATAAGTCAAAGCATTGTTATGTCACAGATTTGGTGTCGGTCGAATAAATTTATTATTATCTTAGGAGGTAATTCCAATGGCTAAAAAATGGGTATATCTTTTTAGCGAAGGCAACGCTAACATGCGTGAGCTTCTCGGCGGTAAGGGTGCTAACCTTGCTGAGATGACCTCAATAGGTCTTCCTGTTCCACAGGGCTTTACAATTTCAACAGAGGCTTGTACTCAGTATTATGAGGACGGCAAAAAAATTAACGATGAGATTCAGGCTCAGATAATGGAATACATCACAAAGATGGAGGAGATCACCGGTAAAAAGTTTGGCGATAAGGAAAATCCGCTCCTCGTTTCTGTTCGTTCCGGTGCAAGAGCTTCTATGCCCGGTATGATGGATACTATCCTTAACCTCGGTCTTAATGAAGAGGTTGTTGAGGTTATCGCTGCACAGTCAGGTAATCCCCGTTGGGCTTGGGACTGCTACAGAAGATTTATTCAGATGTTCTCCGACGTTGTTATGGAAGTTGGTAAAAAATACTTCGAACAGCTTATTGATGAGATGAAGGAAAAGAAAGGCGTTACTCAGGATGTTGAGCTTACAGCTGAAGATCTTAAGGAACTTGCTGGTCAGTTCAAGGCTGAGTATAAGGCTAAGATCGGTGAAGACTTCCCATCTGATCCTAAGGTTCAGCTTATGGAGGCTATCAAGGCTGTATTCCGTTCATGGGATAACCCGAGAGCTAACGTTTATCGCCGTGATAACGATATTCCTTACTCATGGGGTACTGCTGTTAACGTTCAGTCAATGGCATTCGGTAATATGGGTGACGACTGTGGTACAGGCGTTGCTTTCACACGTGATCCTGCTACAGGTGAGAAGGGCCTCTTTGGTGAGTTCCTTACAAATGCACAGGGTGAAGACGTTGTTGCGGGCGTTCGTACTCCTATGAAGATTCAGGAAATGGCTGATAAGTTCCCTGAGGCTTTCAAACAGTTCAATGAGGTTTGTGCAACTCTTGAAAACCATTACAGAGATATGCAGGATATGGAGTTTACTGTTGAACACGGTAAGCTTTATATGCTCCAGACAAGAAACGGTAAGAGAACAGCTAAAGCAGCTCTTAAGATTGCTTGTGATCTCGTTGATGAGGGTATGAGAACAGAAGAAGAAGCTGTTGCAATGATTGACCCGCGTAACCTTGATACACTTCTCCATCCCCAGTTTGATGCTGCTGCTCTTAAGGCTGCAACACCTATCGGTAAGGGACTTGGCGCTTCTCCGGGTGCTGCTTGCGGTCAGATCGTATTTACAGCTGAAGATGCAGAGGCTTGGAATGCAGACGGTAAGAAGGTTGTTCTTGTAAGACTTGAAACATCACCTGAAGATATTACAGGTATGAAGGCTTCACAGGGTATACTTACTGTTCGCGGAGGTATGACATCACACGCCGCCGTTGTTGCTCGTGGTATGGGTTCTTGCTGTGTATCAGGCTGCTCTGAGATTGTTATGGACGAGGCTAATAAGAAGTTTACACTCGGCGGCAAAGAGTTCAAAGAGGGCGACTTCATTTCTATAGACGGTTCAACAGGTAACATTTATGACGGTATTATCCCCACAGTTGATGCTCAGATCGCTGGCGAGTTCGGCAGAGTTATGGCTTGGGCTGACAAATACAGAAAGCTTAAGGTTAGAACAAACGCTGATACACCTGCTGATGCTAAAAAGGCTCGTGAGCTTGGCGCTGAGGGTATCGGTCTTTGCCGTACTGAGCATATGTTCTTCGAGGGCGACAGAATTGATGCATTCAGAGAGATGATCTGTGCTGATACAGTTGAAGAGAGAGAAGCAGCTCTTGCTAAGATTCTTCCCGTACAGCAGGCTGACTTCGAGGCTCTTTATGAGGCTCTTGAGGGTAACCCTGTTACAATTCGTTTCCTTGATCCTCCGCTTCACGAGTTCGTTCCTACAGAGGAAGCTGACATTAAGAAGCTTGCTGATGCTCAAGGCAAAACAGTTGAGCAGATTAAGGCTATCATTGATTCTCTCCACGAGTTCAACCCGATGATGGGTCACCGTGGATGCCGTCTGGCTGTTACATATCCTGAAATTGCAAAGATGCAGACATCTGCTGTTATTCGTGCTGCTATCAATGTTCAGAAGAACCATCCTGATTGGAAGGTTGAGCCTGAAATTATGATTCCGCTCGTTGGTGATGTTAAGGAGCTTAAGTATGTTAAGAAGGTTGTAGTTGAGACAGCTGATGCTGAAATCGCTGCTGCCGGTGCCGATCTTAAGTATGAGGTTGGTACAATGATCGAGATACCGAGAGCTGCTCTTACAGCTGACGAAATCGCTACAGAGGCTGAGTTCTTCTGCTTCGGTACTAATGACCTTACTCAGATGACTTTCGGTTTCAGCCGTGATGATTCAGGTAAGTTCCTCAATGCTTATTATGATGCTAAGATCTTTGAGAACGATCCGTTTGCTAAACTTGATCAGACAGGTGTTGGCAAGCTTATGGAAATGGCAATTAAACTTGGTAAAGCACAGCGTCCTGAGCTTCACTGCGGTATTTGTGGTGAGCATGGCGGCGATCCGTCTTCTGTTGAGTTCTGCCATAAGATCGGTCTTGATTATGTATCTTGCTCACCGTTCAGAGTACCGATTGCTCGTCTTGCTGCTGCACAGGCTGCAATCAACAATAAATAATCTGGTTGGCTAAAAGGATATATATGAATTAAATTATCCCTCACATTGATTAAGTTCAATGTGAGGGATTGTTTTATGGTTATTTTTTTATTACCTCAATAACGGTATGCGCAGGAAGACATACGATTGAATCGCCTGTGTCAGTTATCCTGCCTTTTTTTTCGCAGATTTTATCAGGACAGTCGGAGTGCTCAACATATATGCCTCCGTTTTCCACCACTATAATAATGTCAATGCCTTCTTCACCGTTGAGCTTTATGCGTGTATTTTCACTTAGATCAAGTCGCATTATTGTCTCCCCTGAAACCCTTACCTCTGCGATGCTGCCCTTATTTTTATATAAATTTTGTAAAATTATCCAGATTATACAGCCTGCAATAACCATGGTGATACAAAGGGGAACTGCAAGTTTTTTTAAATAAACGTTCATTTTATTTCAGCCTGTCTATAAAAGTAAAATTATAACCCGATGAAACAGTGATGCTTTCCCTGAGCCCATCAGTTATATAAATGTTCATTTCTTTATCTATCAATACTGCATCTATATCCGTATGTTTACTACAGAATTCTATTGCCCTGTTAGTACCCATGACAAACAGGGCTGTAGACAGTGCGTCGCATTCAAGACCGCTGCTGCCTATCACGGAGGCCGATATTAGCCCATTATCGGCAGGAAATCCTGTTTTAGGATCAATTATATGCCAATATTTTTTTCCGTCCTCAGCCTCAAAGAAACGCTCGTAATTGCCCGAAGTCACTACAGCCTTGTTATCTATGGATAATTTACATATTGTATCTGATTTATCCTTTGGATGTTCTATAGCAACCTTCCACAATGAACCGTCGTTTTTTTTGCCGACAGCCTGTACATTTCCTCCAAGATTTACAAGTGCAGAGCTTACACCGTTCTCACGAATGATCTCACATATTCTGTCGCTTGTATATCCTTTGGCTACAGACCCGAAATCCAACATATACCCATTTGGTACAGTAATTTTATTTTCCTTCTGATTAATTGAGATATTCTTATAGTCAACATTTTGGAGGAGAGCAGACAGTGAAGTGCTGTCAGGAACCTTATAGTTTTCGGTTGTAAAACCCCATTCTTTCAGAACGGGATATATACTTATATCAAGTGCACCGTCAGTATCTGAGGCAATATCAAGAGCCTTAGTTGCAACTTTGATAGTGTCGTCTGAAACAACAGCACCATTACCGCTGCTGTTGTTTATTTTTGCGATGTCACTCTGTTCATCCGTAACGCTGAACAACTTTTCAAGACGCATAATTTCATCTTGTGAAAGGGTAGCGGCTTTTTTTCCGTTTTCGCCATAGAGCTTGAGCGTCATATATGTATCCATTGCAAATATATCTTTTTTATATTCTTTTTCGGAATTATCTATGTTTTCTGAGCAGCTGCATAGCAGGAGCATAATAGCTGCAATGGCAAATGATAACAATCTTTTCAAATCCATCACCATTTAAATGATTATTGATATTTTATACTGCCGTATTTAGTTTAGTCTTACTGCAGAGATTCCAATATTTCATACAGGAGAATATAAAGTGTTTTAGCTTTTTCTTTTTCTAGTTTCATAAAGTTTCCGACTGAAAATGGAAATGATTTACATTTTTCCTTCATATTTTTTCCATTTTTAGTAAGGTTAATGAGTACAATTCGTTCGTCATCCTTACTTCTTGTTCTTGTAAGATAGCCTTTATTCTCCATTTTTTTGAGAAGTGGGGTAAGTGTACCGTTATCGAGATACAGCCTTTTTCCGAGTTCACTTATAGACACACCGTCTTTTTCCCACAATGCCATAAAAACAATATATTGTGTATATGTAATTCCCAGCGTTTTAAGATAAGGTGCATAAAGGGAAATAACCTTTCTGGATGTCGCGTAAAGCGGAAAACACAGCTGATTTTCGAGTTTTAATGCATTTTCTTCATTTTGTGTCATAATTTGCTCCTTTTGTTATTATTACATTGCAGGTGATTCTGTCTTTGGTAAATTGTGTTATACGGTACAGATGTGAATGAATTATATTATTTATCTGTATATCTTTTAAGAAAAAATAAAGACACTGCTTAAGCAGTGTCTTTATGTAACAATCAAGATTTAATCAAGCGAGAATTATTTCTCAGCTTTCTTCATCTTTGTAGCTGCAACAGCTGTGCCAAGTGCAACAACGCCCATTACTGCAAATACAGTAGCTGTAGCTGCACCATTGTCGCCTGTAGCGATTGAGTTGCCCTTACCGTTGTTAGCATTGTTGCCATTGCTGCCATTGCTGCCATTGTTGTTTGTGTTGTTGTTTGTGTTATTGTTGCCATTGTTGTTGGTATTGTTATTACCATTGCTATCGTCTTTCTTGTCATCGTTTTTCTGGTCAGCAGTCTTCTTAGCAACAACAACCTTAGAACCGTTAGCAACTGTGAAAGACATACCATTCTCATCGTTAGCTGTCTGGATCTGCTCGAATGTACCGTCAACGTTTACAAGATAAGCAACATCGTAGCCCTTATCAGCAGCAACTGTTACCTTTACGTTAGTAGCTACATCTTCTTCACCCTTGAGAGCAACTTCAAGAACATCCTTGTAGTCGTTTGTGCATACTGCATCAAAACCAGCCTCAACCTGAGCATCAGCTACAACAGCTGTGTGGAGTGTATACTCGCCTTCCTTAACTGAATCAGCAGGAATAGCAACTGTTACCTTAAGACCACCATCGAGGTTGAATGTCTCAACTGTTTCCTGACCGGCTGTTACTACAACTGTCTTATCCTCGAATGTAAGACCAAGGTTAGCAGCGCTTACTGCAAAAGCAGAAACTGAAGCAGCTGTTACTGTTGCGAGAGCAACCAAAAAGCTTTTCTTAATGTTCATGATAAACATCCTCCTTAAAAAATTTGAATATTTGCTTTTTGACAACGTAATAATAACATACTTGTTACCTCTGTGTCAATAGTAAAATGGCATTTTTAAAAAAATTACAAATTAAACATAAATTTGCAGTGCATTTTATCTTTTTTTCCGTCAATTTTTATCTTGACAAAATAATAAAAGTGTGAAATTCTTACCGGAATGTCAGAAAACTTACCCAGCTAATGTATTCTTTTGCACCGTGGGCATTTTCATTAAGTCCGTAATAGAAGTGGAAATATGAAAGTCCGAGCAGAACTATAACAAAAACCGTAGATAAAATTATTCTGCTTTTCTTTGAAGTCAGATCTATCGTTCTTTCGCTTGCAAAGGTATATTTCAGTCCTTTTGCCTGCAGTGACTTGAATATCATAGGAGCAACCAGTATCATTGCAGGTATGAAATAATATGAAAGTCTCTCAATAATACTGTGTTTGGACATTGTGATCATCATTATTGTTCCGATAAACGCAAGGTTTATCAGATATTTATTTTCGTTTGTAATATTTATTGTTCCTGTTTTCACAAGAATAAAGGCCACTGCGGTTATAAATACAGGTAATATTGAATATGCAACAGCAACACCCTGACGAACGAATATTGAATTGCTGTATTCCTCGTGATAGAAACTTGTTATAAGATCTATGAGGTTTGTTGAAGCCGTATAGAACCACAGCAGTATGAATCCATATACAAGCAGTTCCTTTAATCCCGGCTTCATTTTAACGAGAAAATAGACTGGTAGCATAATAAGAACGGTCTGGTGGAAGAATGACGCTATTATTATTATCACCGCATACAATATAAACTTATTCCTTTTCATAAAATGCCACGCAAGCATAAGCAGTGACAATGCTATCATCTGACGCAGGAAGTTCATTGACATAAAGAACAGGAACATATTCACATATAATATTGTTGAGATCCATGGTGCTTCGGAATTTTTGTAAATAAACAAGGCCGCCGGAACTATAGCTATGATAGATAATATAACCATATACCATTGGTAATCCATTATGTTTATCATACCCAGAAGCTTTGTAAATACAACAAAGCCTGATTCCCAGTCTTTATAGCTCAGAACCTCAAATCCGTCACGTGCCATATTTCTGAAGCCCATTGCATACATATTATAATCATAGCCTATCTGTTTTCTGAATGCCATTATTATGAACAGCTGTGTAAACGCAATCATTACGAATACCAGGTTTTTAATCTTTGACGGCTTTCGGAAACAGAACAATGCTGCCCACACAAGCAGCACAAGATTGTTTATGGTATAGAATAACAAAGCTTAACATCTCCTGTCAATTTTTTATGCAAGTTCAGCGTGCATTTTTTGAGAAAAAAACCTTAGTGACTGTTTTGAATAATATTTTTATATCAAATGCCACAGACCAATGCTCAATATAATATATATCAAGCTTTATTCTTTCTTCAATAGATGTATCATTTCCCCTAAGGTCGTTGACTTGTGCCCACCCGGTTATACCGGGCTTTACATAATGCTTTACCATATATAGAGGTACAGATTTTCTGTATTCCTTAACATAATATGGTATTTCGGGCCGAGGCCCTACAAGGCTCATATTTCCTTTTAACACATTAAAAAGCTGAGGCAACTCATCAATACTGAATTTACGTATGAACAAACCGAATTTTGTACATCTTGAGTCATTTTTTTCTGTTCCGGAAATATCATTTTCGGTTTCTTCTCTCATTGACCGGAACTTATACATAGTAAATGGCTTCTGATTCATACCCACTCTTTGCTGACGGAATATGATTTTGCCCGGTGAAGTCAGCTTGATTATCACCGCTGTAACGAGCATAATCGGTGAAAGAACAATAAGCATTATAAGTGAAACCACAATATCCAGAATTCTTTTCAGGAGTTTATTATGAGTTCTGTCAAGAGGTACCTTTCTCATACTCATAACGGGAATACCGTCAAAGCTTGAAATATATATACGTGAAGAGAAGCTTGAAAACATATTTGGTATGATTGAGAATTTAATACCTCTGTTATCGCATATTGCAATAAGGTGTTCCATATATGGCTGTGACTTGTCCGACAGCATTATCAATGCTTCATCGGGATGAACCTTCCCTAAAAAATCAGATACTTTTTTAAAGCTGCCAAGGTAGGGAAGACCGAGCTTAGAATGAGGAGCTGTATCGAAATATCCGGTGATCTCATATCCAAGGGTCGGTGATGATTTTATTTTTCTGATAAACCGTTCTGTACAGTTATTGACACCCAGCAGGACTATATACTTTTTATTATAGCCCTTTCTTCTCACGTATCTTAGAAATCTTCTCAGCAAGAATCTATATAGCATAGATGCTATAGAGCTTGCGAAGAAGTAAAACATAATTGCTATCTGGTACTGATACAGCCTTGACAATGCTATAACGAGAAGAATAAGAACAGCAAACACCGCTAAACCGGATTTCAGTATATTTGTGACCTCAAACATAAAAGCTGTTGAGCGGTAAGACCTATAAAGATCGCAAGCCCTGTTACATATCACCTGTAAAAACGCAATTCCCAGAGGCACTGTCAGTATAACTCTCAGGCTATAGTCAAACTCTGTCAGCAGATCGACCTCAAACATCCAAATCATCATAAAATACGAGATAATACATCCTATACAGCTTATCAGCACATCCATTATAATATGCACCGCATTCAACTTATTCTGATTTTGTCTTATCACTCCATCACCTCCCGGCAATCTGTTGGATTCAATTCGCGGTGCGAGGCCGCACGGGACAACTCGCGGTGCGTGACCGCACGGGACAATTCTCGGTGCGAGGCCGCATTGGACAACACGCGTTTGCGTTTGCTGCTGTTTATCCAAACCGAAAATACGTTGATCGTGGTTATTCCTTCTTTGAACTTCTTACGTTGTGCTTGTGGGAAGGGTTATGTTCAAACAGTCAGCAGATTAAATTAATAATTAATGATTGCTTACACTTTTTGTGGAATTCAGCATTACTTTGTAAATTTACTTTCTATATTTCGTTCAGTGCTGTAAATTATGTGTTGCATATAACTTTGAGTTTTGAGCTGATTCCAATTTCTGCTAAGCGCTAAGTCTATAGCGGTATTCAGCTTTACTTACAAATTTCATAATGAATAAAGGTTCGCACACACCTTTACAAAGGCATAGTCTTTGGCGTCACTTCGCAGAGTGCGAAAACCATATATACCAAGATTTTTGTCCTTATATTGTTTTATTGTAATATATTGAATGAACTTAGTCAATGCTTTTTTAATGTGTAAAATGTTCTGCTGTGTATAAAATCTGCAAAATTTATATATTTATGTAATAATTTCACAGTACATATATGAAAAAATATGATAGACAAGATTCGATTGCAGTGTTATAATAAATATGTATGGCTGTGTGCAGCTTGCTTATCCTGAGCTTGTGCTGATTATATTTGACCACCAGCACTTCTAGTGATAGCTTTGCCTTGCGTATTGATTGTTAGTAAAATAATTATGGGAGACTATTAAAATTAACTGCCTGTTTTTATAGAACCCTTCCCATAAGCACGACGTAAGGAGTGTGTGGAAGGGAAAACCGCGATCAGCGTATGTTTTGTTTGAATATTCAGAGTGAGCGTAAGCGAACGCAATCGCGAACACGGGTGCGGCAGCTTGCCGCCGAACGCAATCGCGAACACGGGTGCGGCAGCTTGCCGCCGAACGCAATCGCGAACACGGGTTGCGGCAGCTTGCCGCCGAACGCAATCGCGAACATGGGTGCGGCAGCTTGCCGCCGAACGCAATCGCGAACATGGGTGCGGCAACTTGCCGTAGCGAACACGCTCTGCTACGATCACGCGGTCTGCGTACTTTTTCTTGATTTGCAAAACCTTACATTATATGTTATATATATCTGTGTCGGAAGTTTATTCAGAACCTGCTTTCCGGCTTTGACTTTTTCGGAAAGGACGATCTTATGAAAAAGGGAATTTATGAATTTATGAATTATTTTCCTTTTTTGAAGGAAATTATAAAACGTGACTTTAAGAAGAAATATTATAAATCAGTACTTGGTGTTGCGTGGTCAATGCTCAGCCCGCTGCTGATGATGATAGTTATTACAATAGTCTTCTCAACCCTGTTCAGAAGAACTATTCCTCATTATCCTGCATATTGGTTCAGCGGCAACCTTATATTCTGTTTTGTTTTTGACGGCTCTGCCGCAGCTATGAACAGTATGATACACAATGCTTCACTTATCAAGAAAATGAAGATTCCTAATTATTTCTTTTGTATATCAGCTGTGACTCAGCATTTTATCACTATGATGTTTTCACTGATACCTTATGTTGCAGTATCGTTTGTGATAGGAGTTCCTATGAATATGCATATGCTGCTGCTTCCTGTACCGATATTTATGTCATACATATTTACGCTTGGTCTTGGCATGTTTCTTTGTGCATATGGCACATTTCTCAGGGATCTTAACTATCTCTATCACGTTGTCAGAAGAGTCTGGATCTATATAACTCCTATTTTTTATCCGATCGATATAATTCCGTCAGAGTTCAGATTTCTGTGGGATCTAAATCCTGTATATGTATATATAAACATTTTCCGTGACTTGGCAATAAAGGGTACTATGCCTTCTGAAAAAATGCTTATAGTCGGTACCTGCTATTCATTGCTTATGCTTGGATTGGGTGCAGTAACCTTTAAGGAAAAAGAAGAACGCTTTTTCCTATATATATAATGAGGTGCCAATATGCTTGAAAAAAATAATAACAGATTTGCAAACAGTGACATCTGTATTGACGTTAACGACATTTCGGTAATGTTTAACCTCAGTAAAAACCGTGAAGAGGGAGTCAAGGAATATATTATCAATATGCTCAAGGGCAAGGTGGGGTATAAGGAATTCTGGGCACTGAGAAACATAAGCCTGCAGGTGAAAAAGGGAGATTCGCTTGCCCTTATCGGAAGAAACGGTTCAGGAAAATCCACTTTGCTTAAGACCATTGCAGGGATCATAAATCCTACCAGAGGAACTATTAAGGTGAATGGAACTATTGCACCGCTTATTGAGATAAGCGGTGGATTCGACCGCTCTCTTTCCGCACGCGAAAACATCTATCTTTCGGGTGCAATGCATGGTCACACTAAAAAGTATATGAAAAAACGTTTTGACGAAATTGTAGACTTTGCCGAGATAGAAAAATTTATTGATGTTCCTCTAAAGAATTATTCCTCTGGAATGGTATCAAGACTTGGCTTTGCAGTTGCAACCTGTGTAAATGCAGATATTATAATTGCCGATGAGGTTTTGTCGGTTGGTGATGCAAAATTCCGTATGAAGTGTGAAAAAAGGATTTCTGAAATGCTCAGCGGAGGTACGACAATACTTTTTGTGTCACACAGCACAGCTCAAGTTAAAAAAATATGCAAAAAAGCAATATGGCTTGAAAAAGGTAAGGTTCTGGAAACAGGAACGGCAGAGGAAATATGTGATCACTATAATCAATATATAAAATCAACTCCATCCAAACCTCGTAAGCTTGCTGTTGAGTCAGGTTCCGAATCCCGTTTAGGCCGTTCAAAAATAGAACGATAGTATAGTGTTGTCAGCCCGGTTCTGCTTTTGAGTATAGACGTATATGGTGTAAGCTTAACCGGAGAATACAGGTGAGCTGTTATGAAAAGAATACTTGTATGTGCCTCACGTATATCACACGTGATCAATTTCCATTTACCTTACCTCAAATATTTTAAGGAACAGGGTTATATCGTTGATGTTGCCTCAGAGGGCGTGACGAATGATGATCTGATAGATAATTGTTATGATATGAGATTTGTTAAGAATCCGCTCTCGGCAGAAAACCTCAGAACAGTTTCAAGGCTTAAAAAGCTTATGAAAGAAAATGAATATACGGTTGTTTATTCAAATTCCACATTGGCAGGTGCTGCTGCTAAAATGGCGGTTATGCAGCTGGGAAAAGGAAGACCGTATTTTGTACATATATCACATGGCTATATGTTTGGAGTAAACGGAGCAAAGTCGGCAATATACAGGACAGTTGAAAAAATGACTTCATCTGCTTCTGACGCACTTGTTGTGATGAATCAGGAGGATTATTACCTGGCAAAAAAATATAAACTTGGGAAAAACCTTCATTATATATACGGGATGGGTTTGTGTACAGAAAAATTTCCACAAATATCTGATGAACTAAGGGCTGAGGTAAGGGAAAGAGCAGGAGCAGACGAAAGTATAAAGCTGCTTTTGTGTGTAGGAGAATTCTCTGAAAGAAAAAATCAGGAGTTGCTTATAAGAGCATTTGAAAAAATTCATAAGCAGCATAAAAATACTGTACTTGCATTTGCAGGAAGCGGAAAAACCGAAAATAAATGCAGACTTATTGTTGAGCAGCTGGAGCTTGAGAAATGTGTAAAATTTCTTGGGCAGACTGAAAATATAAACGAGCTATACAGAAGCAGTGATCTGCTTGTAGCGTGTTCAAAAATGGAGGGACTGCCTTTCAATGTAATGGAGGCACTTTATTGTGGGGTGCCCGTTGCAGCATCTGATATTAAAGGACACCGTGACTTGTTGAAAAATAAAAGTTTTTCAGTTCTTTTTAAGAATGATATAAGCTCTGTTTGCGAGTGTATAAGCAGAGTATTGTCAGATGAGAAGCTTTATAATAAAATGAAAAATACCGCCTTTCTTGATGAGAGGTATTTTATAGAAAACACTGAGCCTGCATTGCTCGGCATTCTTGATAAGGATTATATGCCATCTGCAAATGTTGAAGCTGAGGAAGGAGCAATTAAATGAAGAAAAGATTGATGAGTGCTGCTGTACTTGTGACAATGCTTATATGTATTTTCTCAGTGGGGGCTGCAGCCGTACAGGAGAAGGTTAGCTTTACAAGAGAAAGCCTTGATTTGTTTATTGGACAAAGCTATCAGCTGGAGCTTAGTGATAATTCTGTAGGTGTAACTTACAGCTCGTCAGACCCTAATATTGTCTCTGTTAATCCAGGCGGTCTTATAAGCGCACTTTCTCTTGGCTCGTCTGTTATCACTGCTTCAGACGGCAAAGGAAATGAGGCTCATTGCAGCGTTAATGTTATAAATGGAGAATCTCCTACAGGTGTCCGGATTGATAAGCAAAGTATATCACTTACCGAGGGAGAATCATTCACTCTTAATGCAACAGTCATACCTGAAAACGTGTATGACAACAGAATATACTATTCAAGCTCTGATGAAAGCGTTGCAAGAGTTGATAAAAACGGATATATCAAGGCAGTGAAGCCTGGTGTTGCAGTTATTACAGCTGAGTCTGCAAGTGCCGCAGTTTCAGGGAAATGTATAGTTAAGGTATCATCAAAGTCAGGCAGAAACAGCTTCAGTGTTGACATCAATGGTACGCTGTATTCCATAGCCGGAGAGAAAAAAGTCAATATGCTTGTGGGGCTGAGTAACAGCAGGGAATCTCTTGAAACTACAACAGATTCCAACGGTAAATTTTATTTTGATGATATTGTTCAGGGTACATACACGCTCTCAGTATACTCAAACAATGACAGTAAAAAAACTATTGCTTCAGGTCAGCTTACAGTAGGCTCTTATAATATGTCTGTAACCTGTATACTTAACGATAAAGAGCTTGTGCTTCTTTATCAGGATGAAAATACAAGCACCGAAAAGGCACGTGACTTTAATCTTGAAAAGTCAACACTCAGCATTGAAGTAGGAAAAGCGTATGATATGAGTTTCAAGGTAGTACCGTCAGGGGCTGCGTTGCCTGTTATAAGCGGAAAATCAAGCAATGCGGATGTTGCAACTGTAGACGTTGACGGAAGGATCACAGGTGTATCAGAGGGTACAGCTAAAATAGTATTTACTTCTGCTGACGGAAAAATTTCCAAGTCCTGTCAGGTTACAGTTACTCAGGCTAACAGTAACACCTTCAGCTGGATAATTATATTACTTGAAACGATAATTGTATTTCTTATTGTTATGATGTTTATGATTTCCTATAAACGCTTCTTAAGACAAAAAGAGAAGGATGAGGGACTTTTGTCAGATGACGAATAACGGAGGGTACTATGGTTATTGCAGGTATTGTTGCAGGAGGTTCAGGAACTAGGATGGGCGGGAATATCCCGAAACAATTCTATGAGCTTAACGGAAAGCCCGTATTGATATATACCGCAGAGCGGTTTTTAAACCACGGGGGTATAAATGCAGTAATTATTGGTATAAATCCGGAATGGGAAGAATATGCACGTGAACTTATAAATAAGCACCTGCCTTGCTGTAAAAATATATTTCTTACAAACGGTGGATCGGACCGAAACGAAACTGTAAGTCTTATAATTCGTTTTGCACAGCGTGTTCTTGGCTGTGCAGAAAATGATGTTATTCTTACACATGATGCCGTCAGACCGTTCGTGACCTCGAGAATTATTTCTGACTGCATTGAAGCTATGAGCAGCTGCGATATTTGTACAGCAGTTATCCCTGAAACGGATACGGTTGTAGTATCTAAGGACGGAGGCTATGCAGAAAGCTTTCCTGACAGGAGTAGTGTTTTTCGTGTACAAACTCCTCAGGCTCTTCGTATAGGCAGCTTTAATAGTGTTTATGAAACTTTATCTGCCAATGAAAAAAAACTTGCTACAGATGTTTGTAGGCTATATAGTTCCAACGGATATAACGTAAAATTGATTGATGGGGATATTACTAACATAAAGCTTACTTATCCTCACGATTACAGTTTTGCGGAATTTTTAGCCAAGCAATAAGAGATGAGCTTTAAACTATTATATTTGTTATAATTAAAGAAATAAAAAAGCGACAGATTCTTTTCTGCCGCTTGTCTTACAATTTTACCCTCGCCCATTGACACAGAGCTGTTTTTTAAAGAATATAGGATAAAAAAATAAATAAAAAAGAAACGTCAAATCGAACTCTTTCTAATTTATTATTTATTCTTTATTTTTAAATATTTAACCCCCTCATAAGTGAGGGGGTTCTGGTGGGAGAGGGTGGATTCGAACCACCGAAGCCGAAGCAACAGATTTACAGTCTGCCCCATTTGACCGCTCTGGAACTCTCCCGAATCATAAAGCCTACGAAAAGTAGGCTTATTTGTGGAGCTGGTGGACGGACTTGAACCCCCGACCTGCTGATTACAAATCAGCTGCTCTACCAACTGAGCTACACCAGCTTATCTTATTTTCTGTCATCTCCCGACGACTTCATTATAATAACACACAAACAGGCAATTGTCAATAGTTTTTTGCGATTTTTTTTAAAAAAGAGAATATTTTTTTTAAACCACCATATTAATGAAATAAAGCCGTGTACGCAAAGAGAGTACACGGCGAAACGCTCATACTGTTTTCTGTAAAGAATTAACAGATTTGTTGTATTGCTTTTCATTTGCAGACAAACAGTATGGGATAGGCTATGGATAGCATATCCTGAGGGTTTATTTCTGTTTTTTTAATAGTGTCAGATGGATAAAGTATCATCATCAATGTCAAGATTTCTTATGAACGTACAACCGATAGGAAGTGCAAAATAAGAAAACGGCGAGGGCATCACTCTGCCTCTGGCAATTGCTGTACGTTCCGTAGAATTGAACGGAGAGAATGGAGTGCCTGTTTCGTGATTTTCATGTTCATAGAGTGCCTTGTCATTATGCTTCATCTGCGTCACCTCATTTTTTTATCGTAAGAATGAAAAAACTTATGGGGCTTTCGTCCTTACTCAGTTATTATATGTGCGAAAAAGCCGAGTTTATACCGACCCACAGCATTATTGTACGGTTATATATTTATCATATCGGGAGTGTGAAAACTTTGTTTGTTTTGACGCTTGATAAAACTAAGCTAAAAAATAAAAAAACGGCTTTATTATTATTTTCTGTTTTATTTGTTTTTATTCTGACATTTGTTGTAATTTACGGAATAAAATCAAAAGATTATGATACGATAGACGGAAAAAGACTTAATACAGTCGTTAAGTGTAATGAGGATATTGTAAGAATATCGGGTTATTTTAATATCAAAATCAATGAATCAAATGTCAGTAGTGAAAAAATTGTTCTGCCTAAGAAATTTAACCAAATATATGAGGCTTATAACAGGCTTCAAAAAAATATCGGCTGTGATCTTTCAGATTATATGGGAAGGGAATGTGTGAAGTATTCTGTTAAGATTTTGAGCGATGATAAAAGTGATGATAGCATAATGACTATATTGGTATGCGATGATCATTTTATTGGCGGTGATATAAGCAGCTCTGATTTTAATGGAAAAATTGCTTCACTGAATAGTGCTGAATAATATACATTTATTATTAAAATATAATATTATTATGCCTTATTATGGTATTATAATAATCTTGACATTGAATTCAACTTATGTTAATATATCACTCAGCTTGATAAAACCATTATTTTGCAATTGTGCAGCATTATTGTATTAATATATACATAATAATGCTATCTTATGAGTGTTGACTTAAAAAAATGAAAAGGAGAATAGAAAAATGCTGCTTGACAGATATTTACCGCGCATCGAATTCGATTCATACGAGGACTTCAAGAAAAATTATAAGCTTAATATTCCCGATAACTTTAACTTCGGTTATGACATCGTTGATGAATGGGCTAAACAAGACGAAAATAAGAAGGCGCTTGTGTGGTGTAATGATCACGATGAAGAAAAAATATTTACTTTTAAGGATATAAGTCTTCTATCGAATAAAGCAGCAAATTATTTCAGAAGCATCGGTATAAAAAAAGGCGATGTTGTAATGATGATACTCAGAAGGCGATGGGAATATTGGGTATGTGCCGTGGCACTGCATAAGCTTGGTGCGGTAATAATTCCGAGTACGCTTCAGCTCACCAAAAAGGATATAGTATACAGAGGCAATGCTGCTAAGGTTATGTCGATTGTTTGTGTGAATGATGATTTTGTTATTGATCAGGTTGAAAAAGCTATGCCTGAAATTCCCACTCTGAAAAATCGTATTGTTGTTGGACAGCCTCGTGACGGATGGCAATTCTTTGAAAAGGAGATCGAGCATTGTGAGGATGTATTTGAACGTCCTGCAGGTGATCAGGCAACAACAAAAGATGACGTAATGCTTGTGTATTTTACTTCGGGTACAGAAGGTATGCCAAAGATGATACAACATAATTTTATACATCCGCTTGGTCACATTATAACTGCTAAATATTGGCAGCAGGTTCAGGAAGATAAGTTGCATATGAGCGTGAGTGATTCGGGCTGGGCAAAGTTCGGATGGGGTAAAATATATGGACAGTGGATATGCGGTGCGGTGGTTTTTGGATATGATATGGATAAATTCGTACCAGCAAAGCTTCTTGAGAAAATGGAGCATTATAAGCTGACAACCTTCTGTGCACCGCCCACAATGTATCGGTTTATGCTGCTTGAGGATGTTGCAAGCTATGATCTTTCGTCAATACAGCACTGGGCAACAGCAGGTGAGCCTCTTAATCCTGAGGTGAATACAAAATGGCATAAGCTTACCGGACATAATATATATCAGGGTTTTGGACAGTCTGAAGGACCTGTGCTTTTGGCAGATTTCCAATGGGATCCAATAAAGATTGGTTCTTCGGGAAAACCTTCTCCGCTTTATGATATTAAACTTCTGGATAATGATGGGAATGAGGTTGAAGTAGGGGAAGAAGGATCTATCTGTGTTATGGATGTTAAAAACAATCCACCGGCAGGGCTGTTTACGGGATATTATCTTAATCCTGAGATGACAGAGGAAAAGCTTCTCGGAAAATATTATAATACGTGTGATATGGCATGGTGTGACAGTGACGGTTATTATTGGTTTGTTGGAAGAAATGATGATGTAATTAAATGCTCCGGCTATCGTATCGGACCGTTTGAGGTGGAGAGTGCACTTATTGAGCACGATGCTGTTGTTGAATGTGCAATAACAGGTGCGCCCGATCCGGTAAGAGGTCAGGTTGTAAAGGCAACTATAGTTCTGAAAAAAGGCTATGAACCAAGTGATGAGCTTAAAAAGGAGCTTCAGGATCACGTGAAAAAAACAACAGCTCCATATAAATATCCGAGAGTTATTGAATTTGTTGACGAACTTCCGAAGACATTCAGCGGTAAAATAAAGCGTGCACACATCAGGCATATTGATGAAGATGCAGCAAAAAAATAATATGAAAAACAGGGCACGGTCTTAGCTTTATCAGTAAGATCGTGCCTGTGATTTTGATGCATAAATATGAAAAAATTTGAATTTGTAAAGTGAAAAGTTGAATAAACTCAGAGAGTGTGTAAACGAACGCAGCTGTGAAGATGTTTCGCCGCAATTACGCAGCCACGGCCGCTGCTGTCACATTGACAGAATTGATTATAAGTTGTATTATATTATAAAAGAATTTTTTAGGAAGGATAATTAATATGAAAATTTTACTTGTGACAGATGCATATTCACATTTGATGAACGGCGTTGCTATGGTTGTTTCTACACTTTCAGAGTCGTACCGTAAAATGGGACACGATGTCAGAGTTCTCACAATATCAGGAGATTGTAAGTCACACTGTGAGAATGGTGTATATTACCTTCCATCTTATAATCTCCCGATATATCCTGATTTTCGTATAAGTATAGCTCATGGTCATCCATATCTTAAAATTTTGAAGGAGTGGAAGCCGGATATTGTTCATATCCATTCTGAGGCGTCAGCGTCAATACTTGCAAAATCTGTGGCAAAATCAACTAATGCTCCTATAATAATGACTTGGCATACGGATTATGCAAAATTTGCTTTTCACGAATATCATTCTCTTGCAGCAGTGGAGTTTGCCGCAAGAGAGCTTATGAAGATAGCTTATCACGGAGCTTGTATGATAACTGTTCCTTCATTCAAGGCCAAAAAATTACTTGACGGTTATAGTGTTAAGTTTCCGAATACCATAATTCCTAACGGTATATCACTTGACAAATTCTACCGTGATGTAACAGATGAGGAAAAGAAGGCTCTTAGGGAAAAATACAATATAGCTGAGGATAAAAAAATACTTGTAATATTGGCACGTCTCAGTCCTGAGAAGAATATAGGAGAGCTGCTTGAATATTTTCCTGAGCTTCTTAAGCACGATCCAAAGCTTCATCTTCTTATAGCAGGAATAGGTCCGGATAAAGAACGTCTGGAGAGTTTGTCTTCAAAGCTTGGTATAGACGATAATGTTACCTTTACTGGATTTGTACAGCCTGAGGATACATATCTCTACTACAAGCTTGGTATTGCGTTTCTCAGTGCTTCTACATTTGAAATGCACAGCCTTACTTATCTTGAGGCTTTGGCATGTGGACTTCCGCTCGTTTGCAGGAATGATCTTTGCCTTAAGGGTGTTTTGGATGACGGTGTAAATGGTTACATCTATGATGATAAAGATGAATTTGTAGAAAAAATGTTGAAGCTTCTGAATAACGAATCACTGAGGAAACAGATGTCAGAAAAGGCACTTGAGCGTTCAGCACTTTTCGGTAATGAAGCCTTTGCAAAAAATATGCTGAATCTCTATTACAATATTCTGTATGTTAAAAACAGGAACTACAGAAAAAAATTGATGAGTCTCAAAAACAAAGATAACAAATGACTGAGTGCTCAACCTTTCAACAAAAGGTACCGTTAAGTTGTATAGTGATGTTGAGATATAAAATGTGCTTATTGTTTTGATCTGATTAATAATTATGCTAAAAACGGTTGCCAGTGTTAAAGTTTCAATTTTGAGGGCTCATAAAAAAGACGCAGGTAATATCTGATTGATATACCTGCGTCTTTTTAAATTATTATTAGTTTATTTGAAACTGTGAATTACTTTATAACCCTTACTTTGATAACACCGTCAACAGCTTTAATTGCTTCAACAGCCGCATCTGAAACAGCGTTAGCTGTATCAATGATAGTATATGAATAATCCTTTTTGGACTGGTTAGCCATAGACTCAATATTATTGCCGCTTTCAGAAATTTTTCCTGAGATCGAGCTAATCATATCAGGAATGTTCTTATGGATTACACATACTCTTGCAGCGCCTGATCTTGCCATTGACACATTAGGAAGTGTAACAGAGTTTGTGATATTGCCATTTTCAAGGAAGTCCTTGATCTCGTCGGCTGCCATTCTTGCACAGTTATCCTCTGATTCAGGAGTTGATGCACCAAGATGAGGAATTGCAATAACACCGTCCTCGCCAAGAATATCATCTGTTGCAAAATCGGTTACATATGCAGCAACCTTCTTGTCGGCAAGTGCCTTGAGTACATCTGTGGAAACTGCAAGGTCAGCTCTTGAGAAGTTGAGTATACGTACGCCATCCTTCATTTTTGCGATGTTATCTGCATTGATAACGCCCTTTGTATCGGGAGTAAGCGGAACGTGAACAGTGATATAGTCACTGACAGCAAAGATCTCATCAAGAGTATTAACATATTTAACGTTTGTAGAGATATTGAGGGCGTTCTTTACAGAAAGGAAAGGATCATAGCCCACAACATCCATACCAAGAGCTGCGGCTGCATTTGCAACAAGTATACCTATTGCACCAAGACCTATAACACCAAGAGTTTTGCCCTTTATTTCAGGACCTACAAACTGGCTCTTGCCCTTTTCTACCATCTTGCCAACAGCATCGCCGTTACCCTTGAGTGTTTTTGCCCACTCAATACCGTCAACGACCTTTCTTGAGCTGATAAGAAGACCTGTAAGAACAAGCTCTTTAACTGCATTTGCATTTGCACCGGGTGTGTTGAATACAACAATACCCTTTTCGCTGCACTTATCAAGCGGAATATTATTTACTCCTGCACCTGCTCTTGCAATTGCAAGAAGGCTCTCCGGCATATCCATATCGTGCATCGAAGCCGAACGTACAAGAATTGCATCGGGATTCTGAGCGTCATCCGAAATACTGTAATTATCGCCCAGACGTGAAAGACCGATTTTCGAGATCTTATTGAGCGTCTGTATTTTATACATTTTTTTCACCCTTTATAGATATATTTTCTGCATGTGCCTCATGCTCTGAGCTGCGGCACATACAGATGAAAATTATTCAAGTAAAGTCAATTAGCTGTTTGCAGCTTCAAACTCACCCATAAACTTAACAAGCTTTTCAACACCCTCAACCGGCATTGCGTTATAGATGGAAGCTCTCATACCGCCAACTGTACGGTGACCCTTGATGTTAACAAAATCATTAGCTGTAGCTTCCTTAACAAATTTAGCGTCAAGCTCTTCGTTGCCTGTGATGAACGGAACATTCATAAGAGAACGATCCTCAGGAACAACGGTACCCTTGAACATATTTGAGTTATCAAGAAAATTATAGAGTATTGAAGCTTTCTTTTCGTTGATCTTCTTCATATTTTCAAGACCGCCGATGTCATTCTTGATCCACTCAAGAACAAGCTTAGCTATATAGATAGTCCAGCAGGGAGGAGTATTGAACATTGAGCCGTTATCTGCATGAGTTTTAAAGTTGAGCATTGTCGGGCAGATGTCCATAGCATTGCCGATAAGATCCTCACGGATGATAGCAACAACAAGACCTGCGGGAGCCATATTCTTCTGAGCGCCTGCATAGAGAATGCCGAACTTGGAGACATCGATAGGCTCTGAGAGAATGCAGGAAGAAATATCTGCTACCAGCGGCACATCACCTGTCTGGGGAAGCTCGTGATAAACAGTACCGTAAATTGTATTGTTCATACAGATGTAGAAATAATCAGCATCCTTTGTAAAGGTATCGGGATCAAGCTTCGGAATATATGAGAAGGTCTTATCCTTTGAAGATGCAACTACATTTGCGTTTATGTATCTTGCAGCCTCTTTATAAGCCTTTGTTGCCCACTGACCTGTAAGAACATAGTCAGCCTTGCCGCTTTTTGTTCCGAGGTTCATAGGAATAGCCGTAAACTGTGTTGAAGCACCGCCCTGTAAAAACAGAACCTTATAGTTATCCGGAATATTCATAATTTCACGGAGAAGGCTTTCAGCACCGTTGATAATGCCCTCAAACACCTTTGAACGGTGTGACATTTCCATAACGGACTGACCGCTTCCCTGATAGTCGAACATTTCCTCTGCTGCCTTTTTCAGCACTGGCTCGGGGAGAATAGAAGGACCTGCGGAAAAATTGTAAACTCTTTTCATTTTCATTGCCTCCATATTAAATTTTGTATTCTCATTATATGCGATACGCTTTAATTATAGAGCAAAATTTGCAATAAGTCAATTGATTATAGAATTTTTTCTGTCAAAATTTGAGATACAAGGTGATTGAGCGTACTATCGTTGGAGTAATCTTTCTTTATATCTGTACGGTTATATAATCAGTTGATTATACGCCTATCTTCTTACACTAATCTGCAACAAAACGCAATAGAGTATTAACAATATTTTTTAATTCTGTGGAAAATTGATTAATAAATAAGTAAAGAACGTTGATAATTGTAGATTATTAATATATAATTGATTCACACTAAGTGTTTTCCGTGCTGTGTTACGGACGTCAGCGTGTTGATTATAATTCATTTTTATCATCCCGAAATATATTCTGGATGATATTTCATTATTAAAATAGAAGAAAAGCAGAAAATGGTTGAATATGCTGATAGCCTGACAAAGATACTAAAATATGTAAATAATTAAAAGGGAAGGTGTTAATAATGGGCTTAATGGACGTATTTAAGTCAAATGAGAATAAACAGCTTAAAGAACGAATCGCTCAGCTTGAAACTATGATGTCTCCAGAACAAAAGGAAATTGAAAAACTAAACAAACAGATCAATGAGCTTCAATCCGTTGTACAGTCAAAAGAGCAACAAATAAATAGTCTTATTGCGGATATCAATCAATATAATTTTAATAAAAAACAGTTGGAAAACGAAATAATGAAAAAAAGATCGGAAATATTCTCTCTTGATGAAACTATCATGTTTGAATCATTCGGTTTATATAAGCCAAAGTACATTTTTGCAAATGCTGAAGCATACAAGTCGGAACTTAATAAAATTCGTGCGAAACAAAAAGAGACAATTAAACAAGGTACCGCAGTCACTGGATACAACAACTGGACTGTAAACGGAAGTTTAACTCAGGGCAAAAAAATGGTAAAAGATATGCAGAAGCTGTTGCTCCGAGCATTTAACAGTGAGTGTGATGAGTTGGTGGATAGAGTGAAATATAACAACTATGATGCTTCTGTTAAACGTATTAATTCTTCTGCAGATGCCATAAGTAAGCTTGGATCAATGATGGGTGTAGCTATTTCAAATACATACAAACAACTAAAGCTTTCGGAATTGACTTTGGCATTTGAATATGCCCAGAAAAAGCAGGAGGAAAAAGAAAAGGAAAAAGAACTTCGTGCCCGCATGAGAGAAGAAGCCAAACTGCAAAAGGAAATTGAAGAAGCAAGAAAAAAATTAGAAAAGGAACAATCTCATTACCAAAACGCATTAACAAAAATTATCAAGCAGCTTGAAGGAACGCCCGATTCCCAAGAACTGCTTGATAAAAAGCTTGAGTTAGAAAACAAAATTGCGGATACTAATAAGGCAATCAAAGACGTAGACTATCGTGAAGCTAATAAAAGAGCCGGTTATGTATATGTTATTTCAAACATAGGAGCTTTTGGAGAAAATGTCTACAAAATAGGTATGACACGACGTCTAGATCCTCAAGAAAGAGTTGACGAACTTGGTGATGCGTCAGTTCCGTTTGAATTTGATGTTCATGCTATGATTTTTACAGATGATGCGCCAAGACTCGAAAATGCACTGCATAAAGCTTTTGAAAACAGAAAAGTTAATATGGTAAACCAAAGAAGAGAATTTTTTAATGTTACACTGGAAGAAATCAAACAGGTTGTTCGCAAGAATTACGACAAAACTGTTGAATTTTTTGATTACCCGGAAGCTGAACAATTCAGGGTATCGCTAAAAATGAAAGAGAAACTACCTCATAAT
>CADACB010000018.1 GCA_902786345.1 uncultured Ruminococcus sp.
ATTTATAATTTGAAAAGTACTACTTCTCAAAGTAATTACAGGTTATTGTTTGTCTTTACGTTGTTTAATTTTCAAGGTCCTTTTCGTCGCTTCACTCAGATTTTTCTTTCGTTTGGCGACTTATTTATCTTATCACACTCTTTAGCTTTTGTCAAGAGTTTTTTCAAACTTTTTTATCTTTCCTCAAGACCGCCGGTTTCATTCAAGTCCGCTTTCGTGCCTCAAGTCCTTTGTTCAAGCCTGTTTCCACTCTTTTTTCTAAAGCCGCTCCGTGCGACAGCTTTGTTATAATACCACCTTCTCTTCCTTTTGTCAACACCTTTTTTCGATTTTTTTCTCTCTTCTACAAATTGTATATTTTCAGTGCGTTTTTAATCACTTTTCACTTCTTGCTGCAGCAAATTTATACTGTTTGTAAAACTCCAACACATCTGTTCCATCAAAAAAACGCATCCGTACCTGTCAGGGTGTTTTATACCATCCACTCATCCGACCTTTTCAAGCACATTGTCAGTATATTCTGTCAGACTGCCTGTTGTGATACATTTTCTATAGAGTTCCGCATCCGGTATCTTTACCATTCTTGTAATTCCGGTTTCAATATCCTCTAATATAACTTCACAACATATTTCTTCTCCCTCCGGCACACCCTCACATCCGAAATCCGGCTCTATAATTTCCTTTACCCTATACATTCAATTATCCCCCTCTGCAAATTCAACAATCTCATCAATATTATCCAGTATAAACTGACGTGCCTCACTACCATATAAAATTATGGTATATACGCCATAAGCACCAAGCCCTTTTTTTGAACTTATTCCTATCTCGCCGGATCTCTCACTAAGCTCTCTGCGGACTTTCCCTTTATCATCCTCACTGTTTCTGAGGTAGCCCTTATAAACAAGCCAGTCATTGATATTCCTTGCCAGAAGCTTTTTTCTCCCGATGTCATTAACAGCATTGTTCAAAGCCTCAACAAAATCTGAAATAACACACGTGCCCCCGTCAAGCGTTATTCTTGAAACCTCTTCAGGGGTAATATAAAATTTAGCCTTGCCTGCTTTTTTCTTTTTCCTTATTTTATGATCATCATTTTTTTCTTTTGCATCCGTCACCTCAATATCACGTCCCAGCACATCAAATACATATTGAAAGCACCTTCTTAATCTTTCATTGCTGAGAACAGAATCCTCTCCAATCTGCCTGTTGCTTATGGGATCTATTCCGTTTTTGAGCTTCCACATATACATTCTTGCCCTCTGCATCTTTTCTTTCTCCGTAAGCATAAACATCACCCTATCAGATTTTACCACATTTCACATTTATTTCAAAGCATTTTTACAGAAAGACACGCAATCAGCATTCCTGCCATATCCGCGCACAGAGCCGCCGGAACCGTATGTCTTGTTTTCTTTATGCCTGCCGCACCATAATAAACTGTAATAGCATAAAAGGTCGTTTCAGTTGAGCCTGCCATTACAGAAGCCGTCTTTCCTATAATACTGTCAGGACCATATTTTTCAAGTATAGAACTGAGCATTGCAAACGAACCGCTGCCGGTTACAGGACGCATAAGTCCCAGCGGCAAAACCTCCGGCGGTATTCCCACAGTGCTGCAGGCAGGTCCAAGCAGCCTTGTTATAACATCAAAAAAGCCGGACGCCTCAAGCATAGTAACAGCAACTATCAACCCTATCAAAGACGGTGCTATCGACATCACCGATCCTACGCCCTCCTTCGCCCCCTCCGTAAAGCTGCCGAAAAGCTCCACCTTTTTGAAAGCTCCTATCAAAACTACAATTACAATAACCGCCGGAACAGCATAAATACCGATCTTATCCGTAATATCAACTCCGCACTGAAAAAATTTTAGCAAGCATAACGCCTGTGATCAAAGTCAGCACCGAAGTTACCCATATATACGGCAAAACCGAAAACGGCTGCTGGCTTCCTGCCGCCTGTCTTAACGCTCCTATGGTTGAAGGAATGATCTGAAGCGACGCCGTATTGATCACAACAAACATCACCATACTGTTATTCGGAGATGTATTTAACGTGTTATGACGCTGCATTCTTTGCATTGCCTTTAAACCGAGCGGTGTGGCTGCATTTCCCAGCCCGAGAATATTAGCGGTAACGTTAGCACTGACTGCTCCCATAACATCAGGATCGTTCTTATATTCAGGCATAATAAGCGACAGCACCGGAGTAAGCAGCCTTGCTATAGCGTTTGTAATTCCGCTCTTTTCGGCAATTTTCAGAATTCCCGTCCACAGGCACATAACTCCTGCCATAGATATGATAAGCTGTATTGCCTTATCAGCGCCGCCAACTGCTGCTTTTGACAGATCTTCTGTCCTTCCGGTTAAAACCGCACAAATAACACTTATAACTATCATCCCGAACCATATATAATTTAGCATCCTTCTATCCCCCTGCTGTCAGACATTGCAATTATCGTATGTTACAATAGTACAATTAATTAATTTTTCCTCTCCAGTCTTAAATTTGTCGAAATATGTCGGAACACCGTTTAATGTAAGCGTTTTTGTCATTCTACATATTTTGATAACATTCGACAGCTTCATCACAAAAAACACAATAATTCAAAAAAATAGTATTATAATTGACATAATCTATTGACTTTTTCATCAACAGATAGTAGTATATAAATACAAAGAACGATTTTTTTCAGCAAAATTTATAGAAGGAGGTAAAATGGAATGAAAGCTATCGGCTGCGTAAGACAGATAGATAAGTTAGGAAGACTTGTTCTTCCGGCAGACATTAGAAAGTCACTGAACATAACCGACGGCGAAGACTTTGTAGAATTTTTCATTGACAATGACAGTGTAATAATTAAAAAATACCGTCCTGCCTGTATTTTCTGCGGTTCTGCGGACGACATAACAACTTATAAAGGAAAGAATATCTGTACTTCCTGTTTGAACGACCTGAAATCAAATTAACTCAGTAATTTCAACGCCTTATGCACATCACATAAGGTGTTTTCTTTACCTACCGCAAACCGGCAGCGAGCCGCTGCACCCAGCTTATACGCAGCCAGTTTGTTTAATAATTGAACTTTCATCAACGTTCTCACTGCTGTGTGGGCATATAATTTTCCGGCAGCGAGCCGCTGCACCCAGCTTATAGCGCAGCCAGTTTGTTTAATAATTAAACTCTCATCAACTTTCCAACTGCTGTGTGAGATACACTTTAGAAATTGATTGTTATAATATAATCATATAATTAAAATCAGTAATTTGTTATTGTTAATTATTGAAAAATAATTGATTTTGTATTACTCTTAATGTAACAATATTATTTAACGGTGATTTTATGAATCTGAAAAGCTTACTCAAAAAAAACACAACAATACTTGCCGACGGTGCAATGGGCACATATTTTTCACAGCTTACCGGACTTAATTCCGCACTTTGTGAGAAATATAACGTCATATCTCCCGATATAATAAAAAAGATACATACCGATTATATAAAGTCAGGTGCAAAACTTATCCGTACAAACACATTTTCTGCAAATTCATTTACACTTAACATATCCCATAATGAATTAAATAATATTCTTGAAAACGGATATAAGCTTGCCTCGCAATGCGCCGCAGATAAGGCTGTTGTATGTGCAGATGTCAGTGCGATCTATAACACAGATCTTACTCCGGACGAGATCCTGTCTGAATATAAATTCATAACAGACACCTTCATCAGTCTTGGAGCGAAAACCTTTATCTTTGAGACGCTGCCTGATCTTCAGACTGTAATGCCTGCAATAGATTATATTCTTTCCGTAAGACCTGATGCAGAAATAATAGTATCCTTCACCATTCTGCCTGATGGAAAAACACGCTCCGGCACACCTCTGAACGCAATCATTAACTGCATTGATCAAAACTCCTCAAAGCTCTGTATGGTAGGGCTAAACTGCGGATGCAGTGCACCTCAGCTTCTCCCTCATGCCGCTCCCTTCTTCTCTTATATTCACTCCAATACAAATTTATTCACGTCTGTTATGCCTAATGCAGGCTATCCCACTATTGAAAACCACCGCACTGTCTTCACTTCAACTCCCGAATATTTTGCCGAACAGACCGCACGCTTTCTGCCATACGGCGTAGCCGTTGCAGGCGGCTGCTGCGGTACTGCCCCGGATTATATACGTATGCTCGGCACTTATATTGATTCTGCGGACAAAGCCTCTGCAAAAATCGTCCCATATATAAAGCCCAGACCTGAAAAAGCTCCCTTCTCCTCACAGCTTCACAATAATAATTTCGTTATTGCCGCTGAACTTGATCCTCCCAACACTTCGGATATTTCAAAGCTTTTAAAAGCCGCTGAAATACTTAAAAACTGCGGAGTAAATATCATTACCGTTTCTGATTCACCTCTCGGACACGCAAAAATGGATCCGGTTTTATGCTCATCAAAAATTAAGCGCGAGATCGGAATAGAGGTTCTTCCTCACATATGCTGCCGTGACAGAAACATTAACTCTCTGCGTTCAACTCTACTCGGTGCACACTGCGAAGGAATACGGGCTGTGCTTGCCGTAACCGGTGATCCCATAGCCGAAACCGACAGGGGTGTAATAAAGCCGGTATTCAACATAGATTCAACACGTCTTATGCAGCTGATAACCCAACTTAATGATGATATATTTGCCGACTCACCCATCATTATAGGCGGCGCTTACGATCCTGCTCCCAAAAAAACCGAATACTCTGTCAGACGGGTTGAAAAAAAGCTTGCATGCGGTGCAGGCTTTGTATTGACTCAGCCGGTTTTTTCTGATGAAGCAATAAATTCCATAAACCTTGCACGCGAAAAAGGAATAAAGGTACTTGCCGGAATTATGCCTATGGTTAGCTACAGGAATGCTTGCTTTATGAAAAACGAAGTTCCCGGTATGAATATTCCCGATGAAATAGTCAATAAATTCCGACCTGATATGACACGTGACGAAGCAGCTGAAACAGGAATCGCCATTGCAGCCGAAACCGCTGCAAAACTTCGTCCTTATGTTGACGGCTTTTATTTCATAACCCCCTTCAACCGTGCTGAAATGATAAAAGGTGTTATAGATCAGATCAAAGACATATTATAGTTTGAAGTTATAAAAAACACGAGTACAGCAAACTCTGCACTCGTGTTTTTTTCAGTTTATCACAGTCATTGCCATTCTTCCGACCCTGTCATATATGTATTCTACTCTTTCCGCATCATATACCAATGTTCCCGATATTGGATCGGTAAAGGTCACAGTTCCTGCATCAAGATCATATCCGTTCATTACTACACAGTGTATATTTGTTATCCATGGATATTCCCTGCCGTTATACACCTCTGTGTAATCATCCTTTTCATAGTGACATGGTTCATTAAGATTAATAGTATACCAGAATACTATAGGATACCCTTTTTCAATAATCTTATAGAGATTTTTAAAATCCGTGTCCGTAAGATCAACAGGTCCTGCCTTAAGCTTTTTGGCATCAATATAGTTTTGTGCAGTTATAACCAGTCCCGGCGGATATATCCCTGCACCATCATTTTTATGAGGATCTCCAAGAAATGTTGTAACATAGCTGTCGCCGATAGGCATATAGTTATCAGCAATTTCCGTTTTTTCAGTTTTATATCCAATCGCATTCAGTGCCATAACCAGAGCGACCGACTCACATCCTGTAGGAAGCTCAGGGGTCTGACTTATAAACTGCACATCAACAGTATGTGACTTTTCCTTAAGCTCTCCGTTTAATATCTGTTCAGCCTTTTTCTTAGCAGCCTTTGTTTCCTCACTTTCCTTAACTGACTCATCAGCCAAAGTCTGTGACTCAGAGTTGGTTTTCGTCGTTGAAGAATTCTTGCCTTGAGCGTTATCTTTACTGCTTTCATCAAGGCAATAGGTCTGAGCCGACACATCAGCTGTTCCGACAGACCCTTCAGCAGCAGGCCGCTTTGAAGTTTCAGCCGAAGCACATGCTCCCAACGACATCACAAGCAATATTGCTGCTATACCCATTAATTTTTTTGTCATATCATTCTCATCTCCCTTTCGGCGAGCCGCCGTACCTACAGACTATATTTGTGCTCAGCTTACGGCTGAGCACTTTTTACATAGCGGTAAGTACGTATACAGTAACTTATTTTCTGATTTTATCCCACGCTCTGCCGGTAATTCAAGAACTAATATACTATTAGTATAAATATAACAAATAGTATATTAGTCAAATTGTTAAGCATGATTATATAGCTCTATTAATATACAGAACGTATAAATATTAAATATATATAACTTTTCTTTATATCAATTATACAATTAGTATATAGCCCACCGTAAGACAACCTAACTCAAAAAGATTGTTATATCTGCCGTTTAGTCATATGTGAGATGCGTTAACACACCGGATACATACTAAATATTGATGATCGCATAAAATCATCTTACTGGCATCTTTAGTAAATAAAATACGTCAGCGAATTTTTGAACCGGGAGCTATGTCATCAAGGAAAATGACCTTTACATCATCACCGCTGTCGGCAGCAAGTATCATACCATTGCTTTCAACACCACAGAGCACAGCTGGCTTAAGGTTGGCTACAAGAATAACTGTTTTTCCTGTAAGTTCCTCAGGCTTATAATATTTCGCAATACCGCTGGCAACAACTCTTTCTCCTGCTCCATCATCAAGTGTGAGCTTCAAAAGCTTCTTTGCCTTCTTGACAGGTTCACAGGCTATGATTTTTGCTGCCCTAAGCTCTACTTTGGCAAAATCATCAATTCCTATCATAGCTAAACCCTCGGGCTTATTATGGCTGCTTTTTTTGTCAGCCGCATTATCATCATCTTGTTTTTGTGAGCCTATTATCTTGTTAAGCTCTTCTATCTCTTTCTCTACGTCTATTCTCGGGAATATGATCTCTCCCTTGTGCACTGTTACGTTCCTTGGAAGTATTCCGAATTCTGCTGTCTTTTCATATTCTGTATCATCCTTTGACGCACCTATCTGATTCCATACCTCGGGCATCGTTGTGGGCATAAATGCAGAAAGCAGTGTTGACGCTATTCTTATCGTTTCAAGAAGATTATAAAGTACCCGCGCAAGTCTGGGTTTCTTGCTTTCGTCCTTGGCAAGTATCCACGGCGCTGTTTCATCTATATATTTATTTGCACGTGAAATAACCTTGAATATTTCAGCAAGCGCATTATTGATCTGAGTTTTGTCGATATATTCATCGACCTTTGATGTAAGTGCAGTTGCCTGTGCGATAAGGTCATCGTCGAATTCACCGCTTTCCTGTTCCTCAGGAAGTGTGCCGCCAAAATATTTTACTGCCATTGCAACTGTTCTTGAAACAAGATTTCCCAATCCGTTTGCAAGATCGGAATTTATTCTGTTGATCATAATTTCATTAGAAAAAGAACTGTCTGCACCAAGTGCCATCTCTCTTAAAATATGGTATCTTATAGCGTCCGCACCATAACGCTCGCCAAGTATAAACGGATCAACAACATTGCCAAGTGATTTGCTCATCTTCTGACCATTAAATGTTATCCAGCCGTGAACAGCAAGATGCTCCGGAAGCGGAAGCTCCAGCGCCATAAGCATTGCCGGCCAGATAATAGCGTGAAAACGCATAATATCCTTTGCAACCATATGCACGTTTGCAGGCCAGAATTTATCATAATCATTATATTTATCGTTATCATAGCCAAGTGCTGTAATATAGTTTGAAAGCGCGTCTATCCATACATAAACAACGTGGTTTGTATCAAACGTTACCGGTATACCCCACTTAAAGCTTGTTCTTGATACACACAGGTCTTCAAGTCCCGGTTTAATAAAATTGTTTACAAGCTCAACAGCTCTGGTTTTTGGCTGTAAATAATCAGTTTCGGTAAGAAGCTTTTCTATTCTGTCTGCAAAGGGTGACATTTTAAAGAAATAAGCTTCTTCTTTTGCTTCAACAACTGCTCTGCCGCATTCAGGGCACTTACCGTCAACAAGCTGAGATTCTGTCCAGAAGCTCTCACAAGGAGTACAGTATTTACCTTTATATTCACCCTTATAGATATATCCCTTATCATAAAGCTTTTTGAATATACTCTGAACAGACGCTATATGGTAATCATCAGTTGTCCGGATATATCTGTCATAGCTTATATTCATAAAGCTCCAAAGCTTCTTGAAAACAAGAACAATGTCATCTACATATTGTTTAGGTGTTACACCCATTTCTGCAGCCTTCTGTTCTATTTTCTGTCCGTGTTCATCCGTACCTGTAAGAAACATTACATCATAGCCCTGCATACGTCTGTATCTTGCAATGGAATCACAGGCCGTTGTAGTATAGCAATGTCCAATATGAGGATTTCCCGACGGATAATAGATAGGTGTTGTAATATAATATTTTTCACCGTTATGCTTCTGCATTTTTATTTCCCCCTCGTTTGTTCCAAGTCCGGCGGCAGACACCGCCGCAGAACACCAATAAGATTCATCTTATATATTATACCATCTTTTATTTATAATTCAACCTCAACTATTACAGTTATTTCCAACATTTTTATCGGCGGCACGCTTACGCAAGAGAATATATATAAAACGAAAGTTTCAGTGACAATACGAAAACTCCCATAATAATTTTACACATACACAGACAGAAACTATCCGCAGTGAAAAAATTTCAATATAAAAAATCCAATATCTTATCTCCGCTGATGCTCTGTGCAAGCCTTATTATACTTGCAAGTGTATCCTCAGCCCATTCATATTCATACATATATTTGCCGTTAAGCAGCATTATATTTTGTTCGGGATTCTTCAAAAATGAATAGTAATCACATTTTATCGAAGTAGGATTCACCCGACACCCGCCTCTTACACTTTCAAAAATATTTTCTGCACCATATTCCTTCAATGTCCTGTTTATTGCCATAACAGCTTTTCTATAAAGCCTTTTTACTTTTTCATCAAACAACTTGTGCGGCCATAGCTTGTCTGATGCTTCAAAAATACTAACCAATCCGCCGTGATGATCAACACATAATGCAAAAAGCTCTTTTGCTTTAGCATTATGAAAAACAACAGGAACATCATTTATGAACACTTCAAAATTCCCGAAGGTAATAATTTTTATATGTTTTATTCTGCCAACAAGCAGATCAAGTGTTTCTATGCACCTTGTCAGTTCACGGTCTTCATAGGTTTTTTGAAGAAAATAATCACATTTATACTTATAAACGTCCAATATCTGTTCCTCACTGTTTCCGATCAGACACACAACCGTCTTTAGGTTACTATTTTTCACAAATTCAATCAAAGGAATATACTCCTCTTCTCCCGAACAAAGTGACACAAACAGTATATCAGTTCTTACACGTTTCATAAAATCCAGACAATCACCAACAAACGTAAAGGTATGCAATTCCTTACACGAATCACAGGCAAGTGTCCTGATAAGCTTTTTATTTTCATACATTTTCTTATCATATATTACTACTATCACTATATCACTTTCCTTTATTCGTATTCACTATATTTGTGATTATATATTCTCAGAAGCAATTTGTCAATAGTTCTCAAAACACATTTATATTTCAATCTGCTGATATTCACAGTTATGTCAAAAAATCCTCCACCACATCTCTAAGATGTACAGGATAGAGTCCAAGCTCATCAATCAGTTTTTTCAGATGCATAATTTTTTCAAAGTCTTCGGAAATACAGTCTATCCGGCAGCTTTCGTTTCTTCTTGCTGCCAAAAACGGATCAGCGTTATACAAATCAATACCATAAGTGTTAATATAGCCTGTTTCTTCTATATACTCTCTGGATAACGTAATAACGCATTTATAAATATCACCGGATAAATCTTCATTACGACAGTCCAACATAACAATAAACCTCTCGTATAATATTTTAAATATATACTATAAGTAAATCACAGCAAACATTATATTACACTGTCCTGATATTTTCAATACCACTATAGTTGGCAAATGCAGTGCCTGCAATCTCAATTTGCGATTACATTCGGCGTCAAGCTGCTGCACCCAATTAACAATTGCGTTCGCTTACACTCACTCTTACTTCGTAACACCCCTGTTCAGTGTCCGCAATTTTCCTTCCACGCACTCCTTACGATTTGCTTAAGGAAGTGGGCTATGCAAAACGATAATTTCGTACACAAACCCGAAGCTTTCATAAAAATTTTACACCTGCATAACCGACAGATATACATGTCAGCTGTCTTTTAGTCCCGGGCCTATCATTCTGATAACATCAAATCTTGAACAAACATCAAGCTTTTTATAGCTGTTATAGATATTCTTCTTTACAGTTCCTTCACTGATACTCAAACGGTTGGCTATATATTTGTTAGTCATTCCGCCTGCTACAAGCTTTATTATTTCTTTTTCTCTTGGAGTAAGCTTATTAAGCTGATCGTTCTCATCCGAAACCCATGCATTTATACACATAATAGAAACCATTATCTGCTCAACCTCTCCCAACTTGATCAACGGAATGCACTTCATTATAAATTTATGACTTTTATTATCTGATGAAATGTGGACCAGCTTTCCGCAAATAGAATGCCTGCTCCTGAAAGCCGCAGAAAACAACTTTGAACCTACCATATCCTCAAGCGATACTTTATCATCTTCTATCAGTTCTGCCAAGGATAAGTTTATATAATTGAAAAACTCTTTCCCATCCGAATTAATCATTATACTGCCCACCGCTGCTGTATTTTCCATAATAACATCCATCTCGTGCATATACGGACATTTATATGTATGCTTCTCAGTATTTTTTATATAGTACAATTCAGCTATGACCAAACGTGGTTTTCCATATACTAACGGTTTCAGAACAACAAATATATTTTTTATTTCATTATTTATTGCTGCGCTTTCAAAATAATGCAGCTGCTTTCCTGTTTCTGCACAGTGCTTTAGCTTTGGCATAATACCTGCAAGAAAATCATTTCTTACGTCAACATATACATCCTCAGTTCTGCTGATACCCCAAAACGTCAGTAACCTTTCTCCATTATCATCGCAGCATCTGAACTCAAAACGATCTTCATACACATCAAATAAAAATATAGCATCCGCTCTGTCACTGGCACTTCTTTTATAAGAAAATATATCAGATCTATTTACCTTTATATACATAATCGGAAAACTATTTCTTATTTGAATTTTATATATTTCTTCACAGCCGTTTATGTCCTGCTTTTCAAAAAGAACAACACTGTCTCCGTCTTCGGTTTTTTCAGAATATCTCATCAGATGGTCAAGAAAATCTTTACCGGCACATCTTACATCATCATCCATATTCGCCATATTGATTGTTTTTTTCACTTTAGCATAATTTTTATCTACACAGAAATTATAAGTTAATCCATTCCTGTTTATTTCAAGCACAATGAAGCTCTCGTTACAATTTTTATGCAAGTCTTCAAACTTTGTCGCACTCTCCAAATCCTTCATCTCCCGAAGCACAAGTAAAGCATCACATTACCTGCCATTATTATAAACACTTATTCAAAATTATAGCACCTACAGCGTTACTATTATGCCACTTTAGTGTTACTGTTCCGTTACCGGCGGCAAACTGCAGTGCCCTGCTTAACGACACAGTCCGTTTAATTCAAAAATGTAAATCTGAAAAGTATAATTGAATAATGCGGAAGTAACGCTGCGATTATTAATAATTGCGTTCCCACCGGCATATAAAAAGTGCCCAGCTAAATGCTGAGCACAAAAATGTTTTCGCGGCAGATATTTCACTTAGTTGCTGTCTTCTATTTTAAGCAGAAACAGCTTGTCGTGAAGTTTGAAACCAACCTTTTTCCACAATGCCATAGCAGCAGCATTCCCCACGTGTGAATAGAGCATCGGGATTCTGTCGTAATCCAATATTTTATTAACGGCAAACACACACATCTTGTAGCCGATACCATTGCGTCTTTCATTCTTTAAAACCGCCACTGATTTGATACGGACATATTCATCCGTGTGACTGCCTATTGCCGCATTGGCAAGCATTTTGCCGTTTTTCACATACGCATAAAGCTCCATATTAAGATACTCATTCACTTTACGGTCAAACTTATCATTCCAGCGAAACTCATCCATACATTCCCTATAAAAATCTGTTACCAGCTTTACGTGTGCGGGATTGCTTTTATCAACACGAATAATACCCTCATCGTTTTCATCCGTCTTTCTTTCACCCTTATAGGTAAATGCGGCAAGAGAAAATTCATCTTTTACAACATAATCAAGTTCAAGAGAGGTTATTGCATAAAGATCAGAAAGATTTCCTGATACCTCCTGCTTAACGTATATTTCCACCTTGGGTATGCTGCAATCACGCAGAAATCTGCATATATCAACGAGCTTTGAAGTATCGTTTTTTATTGATGATGAAGTCCATATCCATACTCTCAAACCGTTTTTAGGTGTGGATATGATCACATTCTTATGATCAGTATAGATATTATAATCCTCGTCGCTTCTTGCAGACTCAATAGAATTAAAAATAACCGAATCCGATAAATACTCGGCATTTTTAAAGATCGGGTCATCTCCGTTTATCTTATCAAATATTGTAGCCATTTTCTTCACTCCGTTTTTATTATTTCATTTACGGCAGAACATATTTATTCAGCCGATAAGCAAACCAAAGTTAAATCCGCGTGTACTTTAGGTTCAAATTAAAACCGATTTATAGTTAACAGTACATAAACCCCATAAGCACTGTTGACATACTATAGGCAACCACGAAAATACAAGCCACACCCTGATCTGTTATCAACACAGATATTCGGCCTGCCGTTTGGTTACACACTATTGTAAACCTTTTTTTTGATTAATGCAACATAAAACAATAATAATTTACTTGATTTTAAATAAACTTAGAGTATAATAATAATTGTTATCAGAACAAACAATGATTTTACAAAACGGAAGGATGAAAAAAATGATCTCTCAGAAACTGCTTATAACGAATGCGGTAGGACTTCATATGCGCCCTGCTGCGGTTTTTGCAGGTGAAATGATGAAATTTGAATGTGATGTAACAATCATAATCCGTGATTCAAAAGTCAACGCAAAAAGCCTTCTTAATATTATGACCGCCTGCATTAAATGCGGTGATGAGATCATTGTTGAATGCAGCGGAAGCGATGAAGCAGAAGCCGCTCAAAAAGCCAAAGAACTTATAGAAAGTGGTTTTCCGGAATAAACAGTAAATCAGGCTGTCACACCCATAAGGTGCGGCAGCCTTTTGACATTCAGTTCATATAAGGATCAAAATCCTTGATACTTATTCCGCCTAATACCCCACTCTCATATTGAAAACTTACAGAGTCATCGCCGGCGATGATAGAGCCTTTTTTTACAAGCCCCTCGCTCTCGCAGTTATTCAGAAAACTTTCAGCCATAATATGTCTTTCATCTAATGAGGCACTCTCAAATTCATCACTTTTAATAAGCTCCTGAATTTTAGCATCCAACTCTGACATTTTTTTAAGTTCATCCTCTGAAAATCCCTTATCAGATGAATCAGATATTTCGCTTTCGTCATCTTCGTCATCAATGGGTAATTCTATCATACGCATTGTTGATGAATCACTTAAATCCGAAGCTGTCGATACTCTCTTAGAAACCTCAATCCGACTTTCATCCACACGAACTGAACTTTCAGTTTTTGCAGTGCTTACATTCTTTGAGCTGTCTGTATTATTATTACAACCTGAAAACAAACCTACAGCCACAATACCAACTGCCGCAAAAATCAGCATTTTCTTATACATTTTTTTTCATCTCCTTGTTAAATTACCGAATACATATGATTCGATATTACCATTTAAATAAGCTTACGTCAATACATTAAAATTTTCCTTCCGGCACATAAATCATTTTTGGTTGGGCAGTTAAAACTTTTCTGGCAAAAATGGTTATTCCCCATTTCCCTTTCCTAAAAACCGAAGAATATTTTTTTATTTGTAGTTGTAGGCTCACAAAAAGATAAGTTTGCATAATTTAATCTGTCAGATTTTAAAAATAGATTTCCGTAATCTTCCGACAAGCCGCCAATTCCAATTCGTTATCAAGTTATTATAAACCGTCCCATTGCTGTACCATAATGTCCCGGAATTACACCATCAAATTTGTTTGTTTTTTATTATTTAACGTCGCGTCACACAGTACGTGTATAATGGATAAGATTTCAGGGTTATTTTTCTATAAAAGAATCATAGCAAAAAAATAATAGTTATAATTAGTAGAGTGTAATTAAATATAATTATTGTTTTTTATTCCTTTGTTCAGAGGATAAATATGCAGGAAAGGGTGAATACCTGTATGATAAGAATAGGTCTTGATATTGGCTCAACAACCGTTAAATGCGTTGCTCTTGACGAAAACAACAACATACTTTACAAAACCTATGAAAGACATTTCTCTCAGATCACAAGCAAGATCTCTGAGCTTTTACAAAAAGTAAGGCGTGAGCTGCCGCAGGCTGACAGTGCTCTTGTTGCTATGTCAGGTTCGGCAGGTATGGGCATTGCCGACGCGTGCGGAATTGACTTCATTCAGGAGGTTTATGCAACAAGAGTTGCTGCAAATACATTTATACCAAATACAGATGTTGTCATTGAGCTTGGCGGTGAAGATGCAAAAATCCTCTTCCTCTCAGGCGGAATGGAAGTTCGTATGAACGGCTCTTGTGCAGGCGGTACAGGCGCATTCATAGATCAGATGGCAACCCTTCTGAATGTTCCCATAGAAGAGCTTGACGGACTTGCGGCTCAGCACGAAAAAATATATACTATCGCTTCACGCTGCGGTGTATTTGCTAAAACAGATATACAACCGCTGCTCAATCAGGGTGCTAAAAAAACCGATATTGCTGCAAGTATATTTATGGCTGTTGTAAATCAGACTATAGCAGGCCTTGCCCAAGGCAGGGAAATAAAAGGAAATATAGTTTATCTTGGCGGGCCTCTGACATTTATACCTCAGCTCAGACTCGGATTTGACAAGGTACTTAAAACAACCGGTATTTGTCCTGAAAACTCACTTTACTATGTTTCTATGGGTGCAGCATTATGTGCGGAAAAATCAGTGGATCTTGACAAGGTAATAGAAAAAATATCCACATACAAGGGTTCAGGCAACTTTGCCTTCAACAAGCCTTTGTTCAGAAATAAACAAGAACTTGACGAATTTCGTCAGCGTCATTCACGTGCAACCGTAAAAAAAGGTGAACTTAAAGATTATAAAAACGAAGTTTACATAGGCATTGATGCAGGCTCAACAACAGTCAAAGGTGTTGCTGCGGCAAAGGACGGTACACTTCTCTATTCTGAATATTTGCCTAACAGCGGAAATCCCGTGCCAATTGTCAAAGACTTCCTCACACATATTTACCGGATCAATCCCGATATAAAAATTGCAGGTTCAGCCGTAACCGGCTATGGCGAGGAGATTATAAAAAACGCATTCAGCGTTGACATAGGTGTTGTTGAAACCATCGCCCATCTTACTGCGGCAAAAAGCTTTATGCCGGATGTTGAATTTATAATTGATATTGGCGGTCAGGATATAAAATGCTTTAAAATAAGGAACGGAGTAATTGATAATATATTTCTTAATGAAGCCTGTTCTTCAGGCTGCGGATCGTTTCTTCAGACCTTTGCAAATGCGCTGGGCTATACCTCGGAACAATTTGCAGAGCTTGGTCTTTTGGCAAAACAGCCTGTTGATCTTGGATCACGCTGTACCGTATTTATGAATTCATCTGTAAAACAGGCTCAGAAAGACGGTGCAACAATTGAGGACATCTCTTCCGGACTGTGTCTTAGTGTTGTCAAAAACGCACTGTATAAGGTCATTCGTGTTGCAAGTCCGTCAGAACTTGGAAAAAAGATAGTAGTTCAGGGCGGCACATTCCTCAATGATGCTGTTCTTCGTGCTTTTGAACAGGAAATGGGTACAGATGTAATACGTCCTGAAATCTCGGGACTTATGGGTGCATATGGTGCGGCACTTTATGCTAAGCAGATGTGTAAGGGTAACAAGTCAACAATACTTGATATGAAGCAGCTTGAAAGCTTCAGGCACGAAATACGTTCGGTCAACTGCGGAGGATGCAGCAACAACTGCCGTCTTACAGTAAATACCTTCAGCGACGGCAGAAAATTCATTGCAGGCAACCGCTGTGAACGTCCTGTAACTAAAAAATCCCCCGACGACAGTCTTAATATATATCAGTATAAGCTCAAGCTCCTTAAAGACTATAAAGCCGAAAAGGGCAAACGCGGAAGGATCGGCATACCGCTCGGACTTAATATGTTTGAGATGCTGCCTTTCTGGCACACATTCCTCACAAAACTTGGCTTCGAGGTTGTCGTATCGCCGTTTTCAAACAGAAAACTCTATCTGCATGGTCAGCATACAATACCATCAGACACCGTATGCTTCCCTGCAAAGCTTATGCACGGACACGTGCAATGGCTGCTTGACAACGGTTTGAAAAATATTTTTTATCCGTGTATGTCATATAACTTTGACGAACATCTCGGTGACAATCACTACAACTGTCCCGTTGTTGCCTATTATCCAGAGGTCATATTCGCAAATGTCAAGGAAATTGAAAACATCAAATTCTTCCACGAATTTGCAGGAGTACACCGCCCCAAGGATTTTCCTAAAAAGATGTGTGCCGAACTACAAAAATACTACAGCGATATAACCCTTAAAGAGGTAAAGGAAGCTTCTAAGGCTGCATATAAAGAATATGACGAATATCTTGCAAAGATACGAGCCTTTGGCGACGAGATAATCGAAAAAGCTGAAAAGCAGGGAAAAAATATTATCGTACTGGCAGGACGTCCATATCACGCCGACCCGGAAATCAACCACGGCATAGACAAGCTGATTACAAGCTTTGACGTTGCTATCGTATCAGAGGATGTTGTCAGCCGTTATGAAAGCAAGGTAAACACAGGCGTACTTAATCAGTGGACATACCATTCGCGTATGTATGCCGCTGCGGAATATGTAAGCCGTCATAACAATATGAACCTTGTACAGCTTGTTTCCTTCGGTTGTGGAGTTGACGCTATAACAACAGATGAGGTTCGTGCTATTCTTGAACGCAACGGACGGATATATACACAGATAAAAATAGATGAGATCACAAATCTTGGTGCAGTAAAAATCAGACTTCGCAGTCTGCTTGCCACAATGGAAAGCAAAAACAGATAACTTACGCACCAGTATCGGGTGTACATACACTGCACAGCGAATTGGGTACGGCAGCTTGCTGCCGTACTGAAAATACACGGAAATCAATTTTTAAAATCCGACAGCTGAAATTCAATAAACTCATCCTTCCGGAAAATGTTTTTTAAGTTTATAACCAACAATAAAAATATTCAGCGGTTTTAGGAAAGGGGTATGGGGAATAACCATTTTTCCGCCGGAAAAGGGTTTTCCACATGTAACTGCCCCATAAAAATTGATTCCATTTATTAAAATATAGCAGGAGGTATTTTATGGCTGAATTGGTATATGATAAAACAGGAAGACTTCTGTTTACAAAGGAAATGAAAAAGGAATATACAATCCTGCTGCCTATGATGGCTAAAATACATTTTACAATAATCAAGAATGTATTTCTCCATTATGGCTATAAGGCTGAACTGCTTGAAACCGAAGGTCCTGAAATTGCACAGGTTGGTCTTAAATATGTTCACAACGACACCTGTTATCCGGCAATTCTGGCAATAGGTCAGTTTATTCACGCCCTGCAAAGCGGAAAATATGATGTTGAGCATACCGCTCTTATGATCACCCAGACAGGCGGCGGATGCAGAGCCTCAAACTACATACACCTTCTCAGAAAGGCTCTTGTTAAGGCAGGCTTTGAAAAAGTGCCGGTAATATCCCTTAATATGTCCGGACTTGAAAAAAACAGCGGCTTCAAGATCACTATACCTATGCTGAGAAGAATTGCTGCCGGAGGTCTTTACGGAGATCTTATAATGAATCTTGATAATCAGGTGAAGCCTTATGAGATCAACAAAGGAGACAGCGCTGCACTCATAGAAAAATGGACAAACAAGCTCACAGACATTCTTGCAAGCGGTCACGGCTTTACAAGAAAAGAGCTTGCAGAAAATCTTGACAGCATTGCTAAGGACTATTCTGAAATAAAAATAAAACGCACCCCAAAGGTCAAGGTAGGCATTGTGGGTGAGATATACGTAAAATATTCAAGTCTGGGCAATAACGATCTTGAAAAATTTCTTTATGATCAGGACTGTGAGGTAAATCTTCCGGGAATACTAGGATTTGCAATGTTCAAGGTTGACAACAGACTGGAGGACTATAAGCTCTATGGCGGCAGCAAAGCCAAGTATATAGTCGTTAAAAAACTGATGGATTATCTGACAGACCTTGAAACACTTGTAATAAACAGTCAGGTAAAATACGGATTCAGACCTATCACCCGTTATGAACACACAAAATCCCTTGTCAAAGGAATTGTCGGCTACGGAAGCAAGATGGGCGAGGGCTGGCTGCTTACAGGAGAAATGCTGGAACTTGTTGAATGCGGCTTTGAGAACATTGTCTGCACACAGCCCTTTGGCTGCCTTCCTAATCACATTAACGGTAAGGGTATGATAAGAAAGATAAAACAGCACGATGACCGTGCAAATATTGTTGCTATCGACTATGACCCCGGTGCTCCAAGGGTGAATCAGGAAAACCGCATCAAGCTTATGCTTGCCGTTGCCAAGGAAAATCTTAATAAATCCGAATCAACCAATGAAGCCGGCAAAAACACAAAACCGACTCCGATAAAAGTAAAACCGATCAAAAAAACAGAAGCTACAGTATAAAGGTGTTATCTATGAAAAAATGGGATAAGCTGCCCGAACAATTCCGGAACGATTCCGTAAAACCATATTACGATATTTTATGTCATAAAACGGGAAGTCTTATATTAAAAAGAATATTTGACATAATTGTCGGGTTGATACTCACAATAATCGTTTTGCCGTTTATGCTGATAATAGCCATATGGATAAAGCTTGATTCAAGGGGAAGTATTTTTTTCTTACAGAAGAGAGTAACGAAATATGGCAGGGTATTCAATATAATAAAATTCAGAACGATGGTATCGGATGCCGAAAAGCTTGGAACACAGGTAACAGTCAAAAACGACAGCCGAGTGACCAAAGCCGGAAGGTTTCTGAGAAAGTGTCGGCTTGACGAGCTTCCGCAGCTATTCAACGTTCTGAAAGGAGATATGAGCTTTGTGGGTACAAGGCCCGAGGTTCAGCGTTATGTAGACCGATATACCGATGAAATGTATGCTACACTTTTAATGCCGGCAGGAATAACTTCACTTGCAAGCATTAAATTCAAGGATGAAGAAAAGCTCCTGAATGGTGCAGAAAACACTGACGATGTATATGTCAATACTGTTCTGCCTCAGAAAATGCCTTATAATCTTGAATACATTAAAAAATTCAACTTCTTTTATGACATTGTTCTTATGTTTCAGACCTTCATCGCCGTTATTTAACTATAATCCACAATGTAACCCTATATTCCAAAAAGCTTTATTATCCAGTACGGAATTATAAAAAGTGCAGTCATAGACAAACACCAGTAAAAGCTGCTGCTGAAATTATCCTTGTCCCGGAACAACAGCATAAAGGTAATATTACTTCCGATTAAAGCAACAATATGAAGTATGATGAAAAAGATGTATACGGATACGGCTTCCCCTATTGAAATGCTTAACAAGCCGTTTAAGTAAAGATAAGGTGCTATTCCACCAAGTCCGGCATTTATAACAGCGGACGGAATATAGTAATACCATATAAAACGATGTTCACTAAGCTTTATCTCTCCAAGCCATATAAATATGCAGGCAAGAACTGAAATGCCTGTTGCAATATAAAAAATCAGGTTTATTATTTCTTCCACTAATTTCATCTCCAAGCTAAATGACCGTGTTATACTCATGTATAGACACGGTCATTATTTTTATTATTAAAATGTACACAAACATCCCTTTTGTCCGTTATACCGTTATGAATATAGCTGCACCGCTGTCTTTGTCAAGCCACTCCAATATTGTTTTCATAACGTCTTCCGGAACAGCAATACAGCCCTCTGTGGGACCGTTTCCGCAGTGCATAAATATAGCCGAAGCTTTTTTTGCATCCACATTATCAGTGTTGAAATTTATAACCAAACCGTATTTATAGGAATTTTCTGCCGTTATCATATGTTCGGCACTGCTCCAGTCCTTCTTTGAAGTACCCTCAACGTGCTGATTGTAAAATTTAGACTTAGGATCTGTTACCCAATATGTATCCTCTGTTATCTTAAAAAGAGGATATTCGGTTTTTGGCTTATCATTTATATAGAAACCGTCACCAAGCAGCATAATACCGCCCGGAGTTTTCTTAGAGCCTGCTTCAACATTATAGTCTATGCCGTTTTCACCGGTATAAGCCTCTTCTGTCAGTGCTTTTCCGTCACCGGCAACATTCCACCAATACTTTGAACTTTCAGATTTCTGATAACAATACACCTTTGCCTTGGATTTTTCCTTAACTCCGTTTGTATCTATCATTATTATCCTGTTTCCGCTGATAATATTATCAAGTGAATATCCGTAGTAATTCATTCTGTCTACAAGCTCTTTTGGCTGTGCTTTCAGGTTCTTAGGCTCACTAACCAGCTTGATAGTTTCAACAGCACTGCTGTTTTCCTGCACCTTCTCAGAGGCCTCCCGCTTTGAAGACTCCGCCTCAGATACATCTGCTTGAGATACAACTTTGTCTTCGCTGCTTTCAGTTGCAGCCTCAGACTGAACTTCCGACACATTCTCTGAAACATCAGTTTCAGCGGTTGCTTTTTCGGGAGCCTTTTTCTCTGTCTCCTTATTTGAGCCGCTTTTCTGTGAAGAAAAGCTTTGCACAAACGGATTATATTTATCAAGCCCGAACTGATTGGTTTTGAGATCCACAGCAAGCACTGCAACCGCAGCAACAGAAGCCGCAAGAACGATAGAAAATATTGTTTCTGTTATTATAAATCCGGGTTTTTTCATAACATACCTCTACTTTATTTTACAAATTCCTAATTATTACATACTCTAACTCATATTATACTTTATTTTTGTATTTTGTAAATAGTTTTTTGTCATTTTACTTTTAAATTTCTATGCAACGGTAAGTCACAACTGAATAAATACATCTAACACGGCAAACTAAAATTTTTTTCTATATGTATATTCAGGTTTTCAAAGCAGCCCTTTTAAAGACTGCAAAAAAACAAGCAGCAGGTTTATTTCTGCTGCTTGTTTTGTAATCTGCTGATATATTATTTTGGTTTAGAATTTGAAGAACTGCCGACAATATCGTACATACCGAACATCGGAAGGATCATTGAGATTACAAGTGTTGCAACAACAACACCTATGATAACCGTCATAATAGGCGTCATTGCATCTGTAAGTCTCTGGGTAGATTCGTCAGTCTGATTTTCAAAAAGATCAGCCATCTTATGAAGTGAATCACCAAGCATACCTGATTCCTCACCAACTCGTATCATCGAAACGAGGATAGGATCAAATACCGGATGTTTAGCCATTGCATCGTGAATGGTAACACCTATCTGAACATCGTCAAGAACTGCCTGTACCTTTTCACGTACAAATATATTCGGAACAACATCTCTTGCAAGTCCCATTGCTCTGTGAATAGGAATACCTGCGTCTGTAAGTGTTGACATAAGACGACAGAAACGTGCAAGTGAACTCTGGCGGATGATAGGACCGACAAGCGGTATTTTTAACATAAACTTTGCCCACATCATAGCGAAGTCGGCATTTGATTTTTTCAGGGTTCTGAAACCGAATACAAGTCCGACAACTATGATTATAAGCAACCACCAATAGCCTATAAGAAAATCAGAGAGACCCATCATTGCCTGAGTAAGCCCCGGCAATTCCGCATCAAAGCTGCTGTAAACATCCTTAAATGTCGGAAGAACGAATACAGTAAGTATGATAACAACGGCTACAACAAGAACCATAAGGAAGATAGGATAACCAAGAGCACCTCTGATCTTACTCGAAAGAGCCATATCCTTCTTACAGATAAGAGCACACTGCTCAAACGCATCATCAAGACGACCGTTGGCTTCACCGGCTTCAACAATGCTTATATATATTGGCGGAAAGCCTGCGAAGTTTTTCATAGACTGTGACAATGTAAAACCACTATACAGGTTTTCATTCATTTCTCTCAGTATCTTCCTCATACTGACATCCTTCTCGGAGTCAATCATAATCTGCATTGAAAGCGAGAGGTTAATACCGGCCTTCATCATCATACCAAGCTGGCTCATTATCATGAGAAGCTTTTTAGGCTTAATCTTTTTGGAATGTATATCTCCTCCTAGATCCATCTGCCATATACTTGTAGGCTCATCGCTGCTGCTGCCAAGCTCTGTAAGATCCTGTACAATAAGACCTTTTTCACGAAGTATGTTAATAGCCTCCGACTGTGTTTCAGCTTCTACAGCACCTTCTTTTTTCTGGTTTCTGGCATTCAGTGCCACATATTTATACTTCAATACTGTTCACTCCCTTATCTTCTTGCGTCAGTATCACCAATATCAAAGTTCCAAGCCTTGGCAATCTGTTCAGTGATGAGACCCTGTGCAAGAAGATTATCAATGCTCTTGCTCATAGTGATCATACCATACTGCTGACCGAGCTGGATGGACTGTTGGATATTAGCCACCTTATTTTCACGAATAAGGTTACTGATAGCGGTTGTAACGAACATTATTTCAAACGCTGCAACACGTCCGCCTGTTGCACGAGGAAGAAGTCTTTGTGAGATAACAGCCTTAAGAGAAGTTGAAAGCTGTACTCTGATCTGCTGCTGCTGATCCGGCGGGAAAATATCGACAAGACGGTCGATCGTTTTCGCAGCACCCTCTGTATGAACAGTTGAGAAAACCAAGTGACCTGTTTCTGTTGCGGTAAGTGCGATCTGGATAGACTCACGGTCACGCATCTCACCTACGAGGATTATATCAGGGTCTTCACGCATCGCAGCACGAAGAGCCATAGGATAGGAACGGCTGTCAAGTCCAATCTCTCTCTGGTTGATTATGCAGCGTTTAGGTGTATGAAGAAACTCAACAGGGTCCTCGATCGTTATAATATGCTTGCTCTTATATTTGTTTATCTCATTGATAAGAGCTGCAAGTGTTGTTGATTTACCCGAACCTGTAGGTCCGCACATAAGCACCAAACCCGAGTTAAGATCAAGAGTCTTTCTGATTGAGTTAGGAAGGTTGAGTGTTGACAATTCAGGAACAACGCTGTTGATTACACGAAGAACGAGTGCAGTACCGTTACGCTGTCTGAAAGCATTGGCTCTGAAACGTCCGCATTCACCTATCTCAACTGCGGCGTCTGCCTCACCGGTCTGAAGAAAGGTTTCAAATCTCGACTTGTTAAGCACCGCTTTAATAATAGCTGTTACCTCTGCCTCATTGAGTGCAGGATCATTGGTAAAGAACACGTTACCGTGCAGACGGTATGCAGGATGGTTACCCGATGCAATATGCACGTCGGATGCGCCCTTGGTAACGGCTTCTTTTACAAGGCTGTAAAAATCCACAAAAATCTACCCCATTCATATTTTTATTTTATATTTATAAAGCTTATTCATTGTTGATAGTCATATCAATATACTCTTCAAACGAAGTAAGTCCCTGAAGAACATCTATTCTCACATTTTCCTTCATAGGGATCATACCCTCTTTAACTGCAAGAGCACGAATCTCATCAGTACTCTTTCCTTCGGTTATCGCTCTTTTGAGTGTTGTTGTAAGAAGCATAATTTCGTGAACCGCAATACGTCCTTTATAGCCCTTCTTGTTACATTTCTCACAGCCGCACTTACGATAAAGAGTGATCGGCTCATTCTGATCAAGGTTAAGAGAAATTCTTTCATTCAGGTCAGGACTGTATGCCTCCTTACAATCAACGCAAAGACGGCGTGCAAGCTTCTGAGCGATAATACCCAGAAGAGCGGATGATACCATGTATGGCTCGATACCCATATCAACAAGACGTGCAACAGAGCTTGGAGCATCATAGGTATGAAGTGTTGAAAGCACCAAGTGACCTGTAATAGCCGCCTGAACTGCGATTGCTGCTGTTTCACCGTCACGAATCTCACCGACCATTATAATATCAGGGTCCTGACGAAGAATGCTTCGCAGAGCTGCCGCAAAGGTCATACCTGCTTTTTCGTTTGTCTGAACCTGTGTTATTCCCTCCTGTAGCATTTCGACAGGGTCTTCAACGGTAATTATGTTAATATCCTCACTCTTTACCTCGTTAAGAGCAGTATAAAGAGTTGTTGATTTACCGGAACCTGTAGCACCTGTTACAAGAATAATTCCACGGTTACTTTTTATAAGATGATTGAATTTTTCAAGATTCTCCGGAAGGAAACCTATACTTTCTTTTTTTAGCTCCATACCCAGAGAGGTTGTAATACGCATAACTATCTTCTCACCGTATACACTCGGAAGAACAGAAATACGGAAGTCAATGTCTCTTCCTCCCACACGGTAGTTGATACGACCGTCCTGAGGAATACGTTTTTCTGCGATGTTCATATTGCCTATGAACTTAATACGCGATGTTACCGAAGGAATAAGTTCAGGGCTTGTCTCCATATATATCTGGAGTTTACCATCAATACGGAAACGAATTCTCAAACACTTCTCCATTGGCTCAATATGAATATCGGAGCACTTTGAGAATATTGCCTCTTCTATCATCGCATTTACGAAACGAATAATAGGCTGATCATTGGCATTTGCATCTTTTGCAGCTTCCTCCGCCTCCTGCTGAGCCCTGCTCATACCGCCCTTTGACTCAAGGAACTCTTTTGCATCGTCGATTGCCTTCTGAGCAGCATACATTTCACGAAGCTTGCCGGCTATCTTTGAAGGCTCTGCAATAACAGGCATAATCTTCATTTTTGTTGTAATTGAAAGATCCTTCAATCCCTTATAGTTAAGTGGATCGCCTATTGCAACAGTCAAAAAACGACCGTCCTGCTCAATAGGAATAACCATATTTTTCTGAGCAAGCTCCTCAGGGATAACACCGCCAAGGTTATCAGGTATTGTTATTGTATCAAGATCAACATAAGGCATAAAGAGCTGTTTTTCAAGCGCTTTGCAAACCTGCTGCTCGGTTACGATGCCATCCTCAACAAGAAGGTCGGCAATACGCTTTTTGGTATCCGACTCTTTTTGCTTCTGAAGCACCGCCTCAAGCTGCTCCTCCGTTATATCACCGGAATTAATAAGAATCTGTCCGATTTTTAAGTTGCCTGCTTTCATGATTTCAGCTCCTTGTTACATTTTAGAAAAGGCTTAAATAGAGATTTACTATATGATGTATAAAATCGTAAAAAACTATATAGCAAATAAGAGAGATCGCAATATATGGTCCGAACGCAAGATATGAACCTCCGCTTCGGTAATCCTCCGCCTCGGTAGTATCTTCATTCTCTTCATCATTTTCTGCACTTTCATTTTCAGTATTATCAGCTGGCTCTTCAAGCTCCTCAGATTCAGCGCTGTTCGATTGATAACTCCTGTCTGAACGGCTGCCAATCACCCTTACTGCTATAATTATAATACAAAAACCAATAAGTGCAGTAATAAGCGAGACCACAAAGGCATAGATAGTACCGGGAAAACCCGTCAAAAGTCCGATAGCAGCAAACAGCTTTACATCACCAAAGCCCATACCGTCTTTTTTGTAAACTATCATTCCTATGACATCAATGAGTATCATCACGCCTGCACCAATAGCAGCGCCTGCAATCGGTGACCACCATACGGTATGGAGAATATCAAACCCCCTGATCAGGTCATACACACTGATAAGCAAGCTGAGAAGTGCAACCGCAATCGTAAACTGATCGGGAATGATTGTGTACTTTATATCACACACAGCTATCATCAGTGTTATCATAATGATAAGTGCAAAAACTATAAAATAAATATCAAATCCTTTATTGAACTGAAGTCTGCAAAATACAAGACTCGCAGCTGCAATTATGGACATAATTATTCCTGCTCCGGCATAATTCACACGCTTACCCGTCAGCAATTCCTCCGATGGTGTTTCGTTATAGTCACACAACCAACTCGCAGGTATCTTGTTGATTATATAAAAAGCAAGCCATGTAAAAACAAAGCCAAGCAGGACACAGGCGGCAGTCCATATTATACCGCCTGTTGTCTGTAAATAATTTAAGGGCTGCATAAGGTCTGTCCTTTAGCTTATAGAATCAAGATTTTTTTGACGAAGCTGAGCTGCTTGATGGTTTAACAGGTGCTACAGTATCGTTGAAGTAATAAAGGTTCATATTAAGAGTTACTTCGTATTCAACATTTGTACCTGTTGTCGGCGCTGAAGTCTCAGCAGTCATCGGAAGACCGATTTCAATGTCGTTAATGAAATACGCACCCTCTGACTGTGTCTCAAGATAGTCAAGTGTTGAACGGATATTATCCTCTGTTCCGATAAACTTGTACTTAACAGATGTAGAATAAAGCGGTTCACCGGCAACGGCTGTTCTGCCCGATGTGTCAACAACACCTGTATTAATAGTCAAAGAAACCATTTCATAATCAAATCTTTCAAGAGCCTCTTTAATGTCATCAGGTGACATTGCAGCATTCGCAAAAAGCTTACGGCTGTTAGCTTCATACTGCTTTTTGAGTGTTTCATTTTTAGTTGAAACCTCACTTGCTCTTGCAAGATAGTCATTATACATATTTATCTGGCTGGTTGCCGATTCGTGATCTCTTACATATTTAGGCTGTTCTTGTGCAAACCGGATCTGCACGGTAAATATGAAGATAATGCATATCAGCAATATAGCTATAATTACCCAAAGATACTTTGGAATATTGATCTGTTTTTTGTCCATTACTGTTAACCTCCGTCAGTATATAGTCCGTATCAACGGCTTTACATATTCAATGCTCAAAAATCATCAGGCTTACTTTTTATTGAACTTCATACTCTGTCCGCTCATTTCCATGGTAAGAGTATTTCCGTCAACACTGTATTTACCTTCACCTTGAACACTTGCTGTACCGCCATTACCAGTGGATGACGATCCGGAGATATAGATTACGCCGTCTTTTGTACCCCATTTGATAGGTGTCGGAGATCCAAGAGCTGTACCTGTTCCTGTACCGTCACTCTTAAATTCAAAGCTCATTGTCAATCCATCCTGGCTGTACTCCCAGGTTCCGACAACTTTTTCATCCTTAGCTGCATCTGTCGGGATCTCAACAACATTAGCTGCAGGAGTATTGTTTGCTTTGTTATCACTTGCTTTGTTATCACTTGCTTTGTTATCACTTGCTTTGTTATCATTTGCTTTGTTATCATTTGCTTTGTTATCATTTGCCTCAGCTTTATTTTTAGTGTTGAGAGCTTCTCTTGCCTGGCGTTCCTCTTCTGTAAGAGCAGCCTCTTCCTTTGCCTTATCAGTAAGCTCAAGAGTAATGCTGTTCTTATAGTATGTTTTTGAAGTTGTGCTTGCTGTTTCATCCACACGGTCAGAAGAAAGACCTTCAGCTACAGAGAAGAAACCTGCACTGATTACTTCATTTCTCAGTTCGTTGAATTTCTTATATGACTCCGTATTGAACGAGAGCTTGGTTGATGAACTATATTGTACAGTAGTTGTGTTTGCTGCAGCCTTATTGTTGTTTGAGGCGTTTGAGGCGTTTGAGTTGTTTGAGTCATTTGAGTTATTTGCATTCGCAGCGGGCTTTTTAACCGTAGTCACTACCTGTGTATTAGTGATCTTGAATTCATTGAAGCCCTCCGACTTTCTGATAACCTCATCAAACACGTGTTTAACTATTACAGATGATTTATACTCCGTCTGCGGAAGCGTCATAAGGTCGGCGTCAAGATTCTTGGTTTTGTTGCTCCACGTTTTCTCATCGTCTATAAGTGTCTGAGCCTTTTTGAATTCAGGATTTTCGAGCGATGAAGCATCTCCGTTTTTCTGAACCTCAAGAACTATCCACCAGCCTGTTACACCAATGATCCATACCGCAGCTGCAACTCCAAGTATTCCGGCAACAAGATTACCAAGCTTAGAGCTGCCCTCTTTTGCCATAGCAGAGAGGATGTTTGACTCACCCTGAAGAAGGTTAGCCTCACCCATAGGCATTGTAAGAACACCGTTAAGAGTGATAAACGAAACAGGGTCAAAGCCCTTCTGAACAGCTGCCTGCGTTGCTGTAGGCGGCTGAGAACCGCCTGAGAAGAGGTTCATTACATTCTCCATCGGGGCAGTAAGTCCAACCTGACGGCAATAAGCTGAAATATTAGGCAGCTTTGCCAAAGCGTCACAAAGAACGATCTGATCAATATCAAGACGCAGAGTTGAAATAACCATTCTAAGGTTTCTGAGAATTTCACCTGCTGCATTATCAAGCATTGTCATTGTCTGCTTTCTTGTTGAAGCAGAATTACACTTATTACATACACCAAGACCTTCCTGACGGATAAGATCTATAGCACCAAGCTTGCTTATACCGAACTCAAGCATAAACAGCTCAGCAATATCCTCAAGTACGCTTGAGAATGATTGCTGGAACACAGGTGCACCGTTATGAAGAACCACAAGACGGGTAGCCGCAAAGTCCATACTAATTACAGCTATAGCCCTTGTTGCTGAGTTAAAGTCCGCCTTGGAGGTATAAAGCATACCTGCTATCGGAGGAGTGATCTTTACAATTTTAAGACCTGCCTGTGAGAAATTAGATCTGATATCGGTAAGCATACCGGTATTCATAGCAAAAAGAGAAGCTGATACGTCCTCTGATTTGTTAGCCTTGCCATACTGCTGACCATACTCAAAGTTCAGGATCGTATATTTATCTACATCCTGATGAAGTACAGACTCAGCCTCAACACGTGCATATGTCAGAAGAAGCTTATCCTTTGAAACCGCGTGTTTATATTCCTTTGTGATAAGTATATCCTCGTCCTCAATGCAAAGGAATATATCTCCAAGTTCCATACTTACGCTTTCTGCACAGCGCTTAACAAATGCTGCAAGTTCGTCCGACTTTTCAAACGGACGCTCTTTGAGGGAATCGTTCAGCTCAAAAATCTGGGGAACACTGAAATTTGTCGGCATGCCTCCCGATCTTTTTTTATTGATCGAAAGACCGCCCTCGGGCTTATCATACTCGGCAGGAGTAAGAATAAGAAGTCCTCGCGTTAACTGCATTACAGTTGCTACCGTTTTCATAAATACACCACACTCTTAAAAATTTTTCTGTGTTATTCGGTTTACATAAATATCAGAACTGTTTTATGCGTTGTTTTTGTACAAGCATACTGACAGTTATAATATTCTTTTTGTTATTTTATCACAAAAAATACAATATTTCAATAATTATTTTATAAAATGATATATTTTGTGCATATAGTAATATTTTGAACTCTGTATTTATGCAATAATACTTTAATTTTGTTTTTACTTACAAAAGGAAACGGACCTTTTTGTTTGTTTTTTACAAAAACAAAAAGCCCGGAAACTTAATTCCGGGCTTCCTATTTTTGTTTTAAGCCTATGTAGCTTTTACAAAGACTGCTCAGTTATCATGAATAACCAAGAGCTGTGAATGTGTCA
>CADACB010000019.1 GCA_902786345.1 uncultured Ruminococcus sp.
ACAACGTGCGCTCGGCAAGGGGTGAATCCAAAAACAGTCCTGTGGACTATTTTTGGAGAGGGGAAGCCCTGAAAGAGAGGGCGTCCCCTTCTGCCGGTGTGTGACCGCACTGGATAATTCGCTGCGGCAAGCTGCCGCGCCCAATTCGCGACTGCGTTCGCTAACGCTCACTCTGATTATCCAAACAAAACATACGCTGATCGCGATTTACCCTTCCCCACACGCCTTACGGCGCGCTCGCGGAAGGGTTTTGCTTAAACATGCAGTTAATTTTAAAAATAAACTATTGGTGCTCATAATGAATAAAGTTTCGGTCAAGCCTTTACAAAGGCTTGCGTATTCCAAAGGCAGCGGCGTTTTGAAACTTGCCGGTTTTTTCAAATTTCACATTAAATTTCTTTTAGCTATTGAAAAATCAGGATAAATGTTATAAAATGGTATATAACGGTTGATAGCCGTGATATGAAAGAAAGCTGATAAACAGCTAAAAATATCTGAAAGGATGTTATTTTAATGAACTATCTTAACAAAAAGACAGTAGAAGACATTGATGTAGCCGGCAAGAAGGTTCTTGTACGCTGCGATTTCAACGTTCCGTTTGACGGTGAGGGCAATATATCTGACCCTAAGCGTATTGATGAGGCTCTTAAGACTATCAAGTATCTTGTTGATCACAAGGCAAAGGTTATTCTCTGCTCACATCTTGGCCGTCCTAAGGGCGAGTTCAATATGAAATATTCTCTTGCACCTGTTGCAGCTTATCTTTCAAAGGCTCTCGGCTTTGAGGTTAAAATGGCTAAGGATGTTGTAGGCGAAAGTGCAAAGAGCATTGCTGCTTCACTTCAGGATGGTGAGGTTGAACTTATAGAAAACGTTCGTTTCCATAAGGAAGAGGAAAAGAACGATCCTGAATTCTCAAAAGAGCTTGCTTCCCTTGCTGAAATCTATGTAAACGATGCATTCGGTACAGCTCACAGAGCACACGCTTCAACAGCAGGTGTTGCTGATTATCTCCCGGCTGTTTGCGGTTATCTCATTCAGAAGGAGATCAGCGTTATGGGCGGTGCACTTGCAGATCCTAAAAGACCGTTCGTTGCTATTCTCGGCGGCGCTAAGGTTTCAGATAAGATCGGTGTTATCACAAACCTTCTTGACAAGGTTGATACACTCATCATCGGCGGCGGTATGGCATACACCTTTATGAAGGCTCTTGGTTATTCTACAGGTACATCCATCTGTGAGCTTGATAAGGTAGAGCTTGCTAAAGACATTATGGCAAAGGCAAAGGATAAGGGCGTAAACTTCCTTATTCCCGAGGATACAGTAGTTGCTCAGGAATATAAGGCAGACGCTGAATATAAGATTGTTCCTTCAGATAAGATTGAGGACGATTGGATGGGTCTTGACATTGGACCTAAGACAAGAGAAAAGTTCGCAAACGCTCTTAAGGGTGCAGGTACAGTAGTATGGAATGGTCCTATGGGTGTTTCTGAGTGGGAGAACTTTGCACAGGGTACTATTGCAGTTGCAAAAGCAGTTGCTGAGAGCGGTGCAATTTCAATCATCGGCGGCGGAGACTCGGCAGCAGCCGTTGAGAAGCTCGGTTATGCAGACAGAATGACACATATCTCAACAGGCGGCGGCGCTTCACTTGAGTTCCTTGAGGGTAAGGTTCTTCCTGGCATTGCTTGCCTTAACGAGAAATAATTGCTGCTGTTTTTAAAAGTTAATTATTTAAAGGACGAAGGGGTGGTGCAATGCTTCACCCCTTTTTTAATCATAAAAAACAAATTAAAAGGAGATTATTAAAATGAATAAAGAACTCAGACAGGCAATTATTGCCGGCAACTGGAAGATGAACAAGACACGTCCCGAGGCAAAGGCACTTATTGAAGAGCTTAAGCCCATTGCTGCAAATGCAAGCTGTGGTGTTGTTATTTGCGTACCATATACTAATCTTGAAACAGCTGTAGAGCTTACAAAGGGCACAAATATCAAGGTTGGCGCAGAAAACGTACACTTTGAAAAGAGCGGCGCATTTACAGGCGAGATTTCAGCTGATATGCTTACGGAGATCGGTGTTGAATATGTTATTATCGGTCACAGCGAGAGAAGACAGTATTTTGGCGAAACAGACGAAACCGTAAACAAGAGAACAAAGGCAGCTCTTGCAGCAGGCCTTAAGCCTATTGTTTGCGTAGGCGAGCTTCTTTGGGAGCGTGAGTGCAATATCACAGAAGAGGTTATTGCACGTCAGATAAAGCTTGATCTTTATGATGTATCAGCAGACGACGTTAAAAAGACAGTTATCGCATATGAGCCTGTATGGGCTATCGGAACAGGCAAGACAGCAACAGCAGAGCAGGCACAGGAGGTTTGTGCATTCATCCGTGCAACTCTTGCAAAGCTTTACGGACAGGACGTTGCAGATTCTGTTACAATCCAGTACGGCGGTTCTATGAACCCGAAGAATGCAGCAGAGCTTGTTGCTCAGCCCGATGTTGACGGAGGTCTTATCGGCGGTGCGTCTCTTAAGGCTGCTGATTTCGGTGTACTTCTTGAGGCTGCAAGCAAATAATTTATAAGACGAAGCAGGAACTGGATCAGTGCAAAATAATTATGGGATTTTTCTGTGATTAACTGTCTGTTATACATCACCCCTTTCGAAAGCGCACCGTTAGGCGTGTGGGGAAGGGTAAATGGCGATCAGCGTATGTTCCGGTTTGGATAATCAAAGCGTAACGCAGTGAAGCGAAGCGCGAACACGGGTGCGGCAGCTTGCCGCCGCGAATTGTCCAGTGCGGTCACGCACCGGCAGCTTGCCGTCAGGAGCCGCAGATCTTCAAGGATATAGCGGCTCCTGAACTCTAATTAAAGAAAGGTTTTTAATATGAAAAAATATTAATTGTTTTGCTTTCCTGCGCGCTTGCGTCTGCGGTAATGTCCGGCTGTAACTCCGGCGGAAGCAACGAAAAAAATGACGGCAATGCAGCTTCCGGCAGCAGTACAAGCAGCCCGAATGGGTCACAGGACGCTTCAGGTGACAGCAAGCCTTCGGCGGCTTCATCAAATAATGATCAGGTCATTTTTGACGTAAACGGAACAAAGGTTTATAGCAGCGGAGTTACCTTGTTTGCAATAAAAGATGATAATACCTTTGAATTCTGCCTTCTTGAAGAAGACCCCGAAAAGAATGTCAGTGAAAACGAACATAAAACGCATAATACTGGTTTTGGTAGCGAGCAGGTGGTTGTCGATGGTTCTGATGTTTATGGATTATGCTTTGATGATTTCCAAATTTATCATTGGGATTTAACTGATCTTAATGCTGTTAAAAAAAGGCTGCTTTATAGTGAAGATGTGATGGAAGCTGCTGCAAAAACAAAGCTTGAGTCTCTTGGTCTATCTGATGACAGTGAAGAACTCAGTAAGGTAAACGCTGCAGATATTGGAGTATTCGATAAAGTTATTGACGGCGGTGATGGTTATTGCTATATGTCATTGGGTTCTAATATTGAAACTGCTAAAAAATTGGCTGCTTTTAATTTTAGTGTATGCCGTTTTGCAAAGGACGGCAGCAAAATAGAATTTGTTGATGACATACGTGCATGTTCAATGACAGCAAGTGACGGATGGCTTTATTATTTCGACAGCGGCTATACCGGAAAGTATACAAGCGATGGTAAAAGTGATGTCAGCGTTGACAGCAGCAAGTCGGGTATTTATAAATGCAGGACAGACGGCAGTGAAAAGAAGCAGCTTGTTTCTGGAATAAAGCTTATTGAAGGCAGTTATGATGGCGATATTTCAAAGACACATAACACAATAACACATATGAGTGTTATTAATAATTCACTGTATTATATCAACAACAGCGAAGACGGAAAAGGATGTCTTTATAAAGTCGGACTTGACGGCGGTACACCGGAAAAGGTGACGGAAAAGAGCTGTGCTAATTATTATATTGATACTCAGACAAAGACGCTCTATTATTTCGAGGGAAAGTCTTATGAACTTGAGACATTTTATACATTCATATCCAAAGATCTCGAAAGCAGCACTGAAAGGCAGTTGTTTAGAAAGGGAAGTATATCACGTTATAAAGATTCAATGTCTGTACTTGGAGATTATGTTTATTTTGCTGATCCGAACGAATATTTAGGTTGGAATGCTATTGATGTTGATAAAAGCAGCAAACCGTATTATCATAATTATAGAAGCAGCGGACAAAGATGGAAATTGAGTTCAAATGAACTTGAAAAACTTGAATGTACAGTAGAGGTCAAATTAGTAGAGGATCCGGTTACTGGTGTAAGGAATTTCTCACATATTCTCTCTGCTCCGGAAATAAAATGGGTAAAGCAAGATTCCCTATCTGAAAATGATGGTCTGATGCTTTATAAATAACAGAATTGTTAATAAAAGAATGACGAAAATAAGTTGGCAGAATGGAGTTAAAGTATGAAAAAACCTTTAATATTGATGATACTTGACGGCTTCGGTATCGGCACAAACTACGGCAATGCCATAAGAGAAGCCAATAAACCTAATCTGGAGAAGATATTCTCCACCAACCCTACTACACTTATAGCAGCGTCCGGAATGGACGTTGGTCTTCCTGACGGTCAGATGGGCAACAGTGAGGTAGGACATACAAATATGGGCGCAGGCAGGGTTGTCTATCAGGAGCTTACAAGAATAAGCAAGGCTATCAAGGACGGCTCTATGTTTGAAAATGAGGTTCTTGTCAAGGCTATGAACAATGCCAAAGAAAACGGCAAGGCTCTTCACGTTATGGGACTGCTGTCACCCGGCGGTGTTCATAGCCACATCACACATATCTATGGTGTGATAGAGATGGCAAAGAAGATGGGCGTTAAAAATGTATATCTTCACACCTTCCTTGACGGCAGAGATGTGCCGCCCTCAAGTGCCAAGGATTATATGGCAGAGGCTAAGGCAAAGCTTGAAGAAATAGGCGTTGGCAAGATTGCGACAGTGTCGGGACGTTATTATGCAATGGACCGTGATACAAACTGGGACAGAGTTGAAAAGGCATATGCCGCACTGGTTTATGGCGAGGGTGTAAAGGCAGACGATCCGGTACAGGCGGTTGCTGATTCATATGCAAACGGTGTTACAGATGAGTTTGTAGTTCCTGTTGTTTGTGCAGAGAATGCAACCATAAAATCAGGTGATTCCGTTATCTTCTGCAACTTCCGTCCGGACAGAGCAAGAGAGATCACGCGTACACTTGTTGATCCCGATTTCAACGGCTTTGAGCGTAAAAACGGATTTTTCCCTCTCAACTATGTATGTATGACGCAGTATGACGCAACAATGCCGAATGTTGAAATTGCTTTTAAGCCCCAGTCTCTTACAAATATGTTTGGTGATTATATATCCTCAAAGGGACTCACACAGCTCAGAATTGCTGAAACAGAAAAATATGCTCACGTAACCTTCTTCTTTAACGGAGGAGTTGAAAAGGTATCCGAGGGTGAGGACAGATGTCTCATACCTTCACCAAAGGTAGCAACCTATGATCTCCAGCCTGAAATGAGTGCATATGAGGTAACAAAGAATGCTGTTGAAAGAATTGAAAGCGGCAAGTATGATGTTATCATTCTGAACTTTGCAAACTGTGATATGGTTGGACATACAGGTGTGTTTGAGGCAGCGGTAAAGGCAGTTGAAGCAGTTGATGATTGTGTAGGACAGGTAGTCAATGCGATTGTTAAGATGGACGGCGTTGCGCTTATCACAGCCGACCACGGCAATGCAGACAGAATGATTGACGAAGACGGAAAGCCCTTCACGGCACATACAACTAATCTTGTACCCTTCTGTATTGTCAACCATCCCTGTATACTTCGTGACGGTGGCAGACTTGCTGATATTGCGCCCACAATGCTCCAGCTTCTTGGCCTTTCACAGCCCGAGGAAATGGGCGGAAAAACCCTTATAAGAGAATAAAATATTCAGAATTATACAGTATTGTCCAATTCATATTGCACTGTGTATATTATCACCAAAACTGATAGTATGAATTAATTTCTGAAAAAACAACAGGCACGGTATTTAAGCTTACCGTGCCTGTTTATATTGGTTTATCATTTCATAAATTCAATCAAATTTTATAGATCGTTTTTCAGTCAGCCGAAGACTGCTGTTTTTTGGGAGTTTCATTAATAAGTATTTCAAAGGATCTTACTGCATTGGTGCTGTCAGGAGCGACAACTGCGAAAACGTATGGATAGTGAGCCGAAACAGCAGACAAGTTGCTTTGTACAGAATTCTGTTCGGCAGACGATTTTGTTTTTGAAGCGAGATAATCATTAACACAGCTCACGATTGCCTGTTCATCGTTATCGTCCTTTATTTTAAAACAGGCAAGTTCGGTTTCAGTCCCTGCTCTTGCTGAGATATACATTGCATAATCAACTGTGATATTTTTCGGAATTTCATAATATCTGGAGATATTCTCCTTTGAGATAGGTGTAAGATTCTGATAGTTCATTTTTTTGATAACACCTGTAACAACCTCATCTGCGGTAAGAGAGGTATTGTTTGCCTTGCCTTTTTTCTGTATTCCCGGAGATAATATGATCAGAACAACGGCAATGCCTGTAATTATCAGTAAGATTATTATTGTCAGTATTATATTTCTCTTTTTTGTTTTATGTTCCAAACCTCTCACCACACTTTAATACAAAAAATTACTCTGAAAGACAAATATATTATACAAGTTTGCATTGCTGTTTGCAACTACAATATTGTAACACTTCAGGAAATTTTCTGAAATATATGAAAAAAGCCGGGACAAAGCCCGGTAAATAAAAATCCGCCCAACCGTTTGCGTCAATAATAACCTGCCTACGAAGGTAAAGCAGGTGGGTGCCCTCCCTGTGGTTTCATACTCCCTTCGTCCGCCAGAGCGGGAGGTCTGAAGTCCGCCGCAGGAGACAAGCTCCCTGAATGAATGTTGTAGGGTTATATAGACGCATTTAACGAATCGGGCAGAAATTGTAAACAAAGAAAGAATTTTTTGTTCAACCTTATTATATAACATAACGAGGCAAAAATCAAGAGTAAATTTCAAAATTATTGCACAATTTCATTATCATCGAAATTAGCCTCAAAAATTTCAGCAACCTCATCAAGAAGTACATCGTCATCTATTTCAGCGAGCTGAGGTTCACCGTTTTCATCCTCAACAGCCTCAAAGATCATATAGGTGCTCTGAGAGTCGATACCCTCTTCCGGAAGATCGAACAAAGGCATAAGTGCATAATAGTGACCGTCCTTATAGTCGATTTCATCGATTATCTCAAATTCGTATTCATTACCTTCCTCATCAATAAGGGAGATAAGGTCGGCGTCAAACATTTCTTCATTTTCGATATTATTGCTCATTTAAAACGCTCCTTTTCAGAGTAAAATCATTGTATGTTAATTTTACGATAAAATACTTTATAAGTCAATACTTATTAACAGTATCAATAATTTTTTTAAAAAAAATTGAAAAAAACTATTGACTTTTTGAAAAGATGTGTTATAATGTAATCAAGATAAGAAAAGAGCAAGGCAAGGTACAAGAGAATTTGTAAAGCTGTTTGAATCCGCTTGACTGCAAGGATCGGCTCTTTCTTGATCTAATCCACGAAGGGAGGCAAGCTCCGATGGGCGAAATAGAACCAGTTAGTCAAATTTCTTTTCACGCCTCTTGGTGTGATGTCTTCAACGAGGAAAAGACTGATTAAGAACGTTTTTTTGAAGGTTTTGCTTCGGCTATCCCGATCATATGACAGCACTGACCGAATAAACTTTAATTAGCTGTTTTGGCTGTGAGTTCATAAAGGTTTTTGAATCGTATGAAGAAGCCCTGACGATGACGGTCGTGCCGCTGGTTTCAGTATAGTGTTAAAGTATTGCGGCAAGGGTATTTGACTTTATAAGCTCACAATTTAATAAAGGGTGTGAACGGCGGTTCTTTCTTCTTTATAATATAGTGTGCTGTTTCTTCACCACAACCGTATAACACACGGGGATGGCTCTTTATGTGATGAAGAGAATAGTGTTTGCAGGCTGAACAGAATGTTGCTCCGTCTTAGACCGGAAACTCCGCTTTATATTGATGATCGTTTGATATATTGTGGTCCGATATAATGATCGGATTTTAAGAGTAGTGTATTAAGGACATTGTCTGAGGGCAATTGGTGGTTAAAATCTTTTGCTGAATGCGTTCCGGTTGAGGATAGGATAAAGACTGTGTGCAGTTTGAATATAAAATTTAAAATGAGGATTGAGTCCAATGTAATATCCGGTATTTTGCGGCTTGCGTTTGCAGGTCTGTTATATCAATAAAATGCGGGAATGATTCCAATGGTAAGTTTATAATCTGGATTTTTAATCAGACTCTATCATTTTTGTATCTCCATATATGGCAGCCCCGGCAGGATAACCTGTCGGGGCTGTTTTATTGAGTTGAATATACAAAAGTAAAATTATGTGTAAATTGCTTTATAAACGTATTGAAATTTATTCTGATTTATGATATATTTACTTATGGTAATGGTTTGAATTTCCGGTTTGATGATTTATTGAATAATTTCGTCCCTTGAAGTAAATCATATCTATATAATTAACGGGAGAGTGCTTTTAAATGGTTGAAATAAACAGCAGAAAAGCAGCAATAGTGGGCTGCGGTTTTGTAGGCTCGGCATCAGCGTTTGCACTTATGCAGAGCGGACTTTTTTCTGAGATCGTACTTATAGATGCGGATGCGGATAAGGCATATGGTGAGGCACTTGATATAAGCCACGGACTGCCGTTTTCAAAGCCGATGCAGATATATTCCGGAACATATCAGGATATTTCGGATGCGTCTATAGTTATTGTTACCGCAGGCGCAGGACAGAAGCCCGGTGAAACAAGACTGGATCTTGTCAGAAAAAACGTAGGTATTTTTAAGAGTATCATTCCCGAAATAGCCAAATATAATAAAAGCGGAATTATTCTTGTTGTTGCAAACCCTGTTGATATACTCACATATGCTGCGGCTAAGCTGAGCGGCTTTCCTGAAAACAGAGTGTTCGGCTCAGGAACAGTTCTTGACAGTGCAAGACTGAAATATCTTCTTGGTGAACACCTTGGAGTTGACAGCCGAAGCGTACACGCATTTATCATCGGTGAACACGGCGACAGTGAGCTTGCTGCATGGAGCAGTGCAAATGTTTCCGGTATACCTTTGAGCAAATTCTGTGAAATGAGAGGCTATTTCTCTCATGAGGAGTCTATGAAGAAAATTGCCGATGATGTTAAAAACAGTGCATACGAAATAATTGAGAAAAAGAAGGCAACCTATTACGGTATTGCGATGTCCGTCAAGCGTATATGTGAGGCGGTAGTCAGAGATGAAAAATCCATACTTCCCGTATCAAGCATACAGAAGGGTAATTTCGGCATAAGCGGCATTGCTCTGAGTATGCCTGCCATCGTAGGTAAGAACGGCGTTGAAGGGCTTGTTCCGATTGAACTTAACGAGGAAGAAAAATCCAGTCTTATAGCTTCGGCTGCTAAATTGCAGGAGGTTTTTGAGACCTCTGTGAAGCTGTAAATATAAAAATTTTCCGAAGGGAGAAGATAACAATGGTAAGTTTAACAGAAATTGAAAAGGTTGTTGGCAGAGAGATTCTTGATTCAAGAGGAAATCCTACAGTTGAAGCTGAGGTATATCTTGCTGACGGTACAATAGGCAGAGGTACAGCTCCCAGCGGTGCTTCAACAGGCGAATTTGAGGCTCTTGAGCTTCGTGACGGCGACAAGGCAAGATACCTTGGCAAGGGCGTTTCAAAGGCTGTTGAAAACATCAATACAGTTATCAATGACGTACTCGTAGGTGTTGACGCTGCTGATACATATGCTGTTGACGGTGCAATGATTAAGGCAGACGGCACCAAGGATAAATCAAAGCTTGGCGCAAATGCAATTCTTGCTGTATCAATAGCTGCTGCAAGAGCTGCTGCAACATCATACGGACTTCCGCTTTACAGATTCCTCGGCGGTGTTCAGGGCACAAAGCTCCCTGTACCAATGATGAACATTCTTAACGGTGGTGCACACGCCACAAATACTGTTGATACACAGGAATTTATGATTATGCCTGTTGGTGCACCTTCATTCAAGGAAGCACTCAGATGGTGTGCAGAAGTATTCCACAACCTTGCAAAGATCCTTAAGGCTAAGGGACTTGCAACATCAGTAGGCGATGAGGGTGGTTTTGCTCCTAACCTCGCATCTGATGAGGAAACAATCGAAACAATACTTGAGGCTGTAAAGGCTGCCGGTTATGAGCCGGGCAAGGACTTTATGATCGCTATGGACGCTGCTTCATCAGAGTGGAAGAGCGAAAAGGGCAAGGGCTTCTATCATCAGCCCAAGTCTGGTAAGGACTTTACTTCAGACGAGCTTATTGAGCACTGGGCAAGCCTTGTTGACAAATATCCGATAATCTCCATTGAGGACGCTCTTGATGAAGAGGACTGGGAAGGCTGGAAGAAGCTCACAGCAAAGCTTGGCGGTAAGGTTCAGCTTGTAGGTGACGATCTTTTCGTTACAAATACAGAAAGACTTGCAAAGGGTATTGCAAACGGCTGCGGCAACTCCATTCTTATCAAGCTCAACCAGATCGGTTCCGTATCTGAGACACTTGAGGCTATAAAAATGGCACACAAGGCAGGCTATACGGCTATATCTTCACACCGTTCAGGTGAAACAGCTGATACTACAATTGCTGACCTTGCAGTTGCTCTTAATACTTGCCAGATTAAGACAGGTGCTCCTTCAAGATCTGAAAGAGTTGCAAAATATAATCAGCTTCTCCGCATAGAAGAAGAGCTTGGCGAGGCTGCTGTATATCCGGGTATGGCTGCATTCAACGTAAAGAAGTAATTTCTTTAGGCAACGCTATATTATAATAAACATTTATATCTGAAAAAGGCATAAGCTGCCGGTTAAGCAGCTTGTGCCTTTTTTTATCCTGTCGGCTTATTTCATTAGTTCATTGACCCTTGCCTGAATTTTGCTGTAATCATAACCTGCATTTGTAAGCCGTGTTTTTCGTTCTTCACCGCTTCCCCATAGACCGCGTATAACTTCCTCTGCAATAGTATCAATACTCTTGCTGATTTTTGATGTATAGTTGAGTGCGATCCATCCGCACGTTCCGTTATAGTTTATAAGTCCCCAGTAATATCCGCCTCCCGCAGTTTGTCTTGTCACCTTAAGCTGTGTACCAAACGGAACAGCTCCAATCTTTTTATAGCTTATTGCAGCACCGCTGCGAATATTGATACCGTTTTTTGAAGTAACCTTAACGGTAAAATCCACCTTCTGTGATGATGTAAGCTGGTCTATGCCGTTTTTATTATTTTTAGTGCTCCGTATCGCAGTATTATTTTCTGTATTATTTGCTTTTTCGTATGATTTGCCCCTTATAATGCTTTCGTCATAGCAGTAATTCATATCAACATTACCCGCTATACCGTTTATTCTGCCGTTCCAAGAATATTGCCACACCGCACAGCTGTATTTCGGGGAAGACGCACCCGGAGCTGCATACCAAAGCTTATAGTCGCTGAGCTTTGACCAGTTAAGCTTATTCAGCATCCACGACTGATTCGTATAGATCACCGGTACAAAGCCTGCCGCCTTTACGCGTTCAAGAAAAACAACAGCACATTCCGTCCAGTCAGGCTTTGCCCCTCTTGAATTTGCATAGCGTTCACTGTCTTCTTCAATGTCAAGTGCAATAAACTTTACATAGTCTTTAAATTCCCTTGCAAGCCTTATCGCAAAGTCGGCTTCTTCTATTGCTTTTCTGACATTAGTGAAATATGCGAAGTGATATGTACCAAACGGAATATTATTCTTTATACATCCCGAAGCATTCTGATAAAAGTAGTTATCAATCTGACTTGGAATATCAGAACCGAAGGAGCTTCTTATAATTGCAAAATCAATATCTTTTTTTGCGTAGCTCCAGTCAACAGAGCCGTTAGCATATGAAACATCAATTCCCTTAATCATTTTTATCGTCCTCACCTTCAAATTTATTTTCTACCGAAACCTTAAGTCTTTTAACAATAGTTACAAGGAATTTTGGCAGCGGCACACCTATATTCCTCAGATTTTCAAGTATGCTGATAAGTTCATTTATAATTAGCCACACAGTCACAAGAACTCCGAAAAATACAGTATGCTCAGCTTCTATCCCTATCTGAGTTATTCCGCTGTATATCAGCCAGTCAACGCCCATTCCCACACATATCATTGCAAGATAGCAGACCTTTTTGATTATTCCCAAAATCCCCTTTTTACTTGAAAGCTCTGAATTTTTCCAAGCCGAAATCATTCCCGTAGCATAGTCGATCATCATTACCATACACAAAATTATAACAGGTACGGCAACAATACCAAGATAGTACATAAGCATTGTAAACGCTGCTGCCATAATAGTTTGTATGGATCTTGCTTCAAAGCTTTTCACATTTTACACCTCCATAATAGTATGCTCATCAATACTGAAATAAGTTTTCCCTCCGATATTGACGATGGTTTCCGCAGGAACTGCAGAAATATCATATATACTTTCAACCGCAGCTGTTCTTATAGAAGAATTGTCCGTCAGGAATACCTTGCTTTTTATTACTTCTACGTTTGTGCTGTTGTTTGGATCATAAGTGTAATTCAGTCTGTCTGTTTTGAAAACAGAATTGTCGTCAGAGGTTAAGAATTTTCTTTTTATAGCCCTGACGCTTCCGTTCACCGAATATGCCCCTGCATAAGCCTTAAAGCCGTCATCAATACATACAACAGAGATCTCACACGGATTGTCCTCATAGTTGCCTATGTAAAGGCACAGCACATTTTCATTTTTGGCAACAGCAAATTTAAGCGTTCTTACTTCTTCAGCAGTGTGTGCATATGGTGTTATGGTAAAGTTGAGGGATATGACAGAATTATTGAACGGCATAGTTACGCTATAGCTTGTTGCATTTGCTGAAATTGCAGTTGTACGCCTGAAGGTTATCTGACACTGTCCGTCAATGTCTATGGTAAAGCTTGGCTGTCCCACACCGGTGCTGAATTGTTCATCAATTTCTGACATAGGTGTTATGCACGTTATTCTCTCGTCGGCTGATGTCAGCCTTGAAATAAAGGTCTTGATAAAGGTTTTTTCGTCTGTTTTCATAGAAACAAATCTTTTTGTATAGCTCATAAAATTCCTCCGTTAATAATTATTCGTTAGTCAGCTGAGGATAAAACCTGCCTGAGCAAAGCTCATAAAAGCCGTTGATATTACCGTTTGTCTGTATGGCAGGCATCAGCTCTGCTGCAAGCACATTATCCTCAAATAATCTGACACTGTAAATTTCACCCTTGAAAAGTCTGCTGTCAAGACTGTTGTTCTGGTTCAGACCTCCTATATAAAGATCCAGCTCTGACGCAAAATCCATATTGTCATAGCTTTTAAGAAGCTCACCGTCAAGAAAATATCCGTCCTGACCAATTACCGCAGTATGCCTCACATCAACCGGTACAACATTTCTTATGCTTGAATATGCAGCTCCGAAAATCGGATAAACATCGACCGAGCTGCACGCCATCGCAAAACCGTCACTTCCTGTTCTTCCTGAACGGCAGCCAAACACAAACAGCTGACTTGTCGCAGCAGTACGCATAAAGTCGATCTCAATACGGCTGTTATTTGTAGGTCTGAAATCAGTTTCAACATACTTTGTACCGTCAAATACAAGCTTGCTGCGTGCTCCAATACCCAACATCTCTTTTCTTACATTGATAATGTTGTCTCTGTTTACCAAACGTATTTCTGTATTCTCGTGATCACATTCAACGTATTCGGGCACAGGCGGAACAAGTCTGCCGTCAAGCATTTTTATCTTTTCAATTTTACCTGTTATCATTCGCTATCACTCCTTACAACAGATCTTACAATTTCAAGCTCTGTGCAGCCTATGATTTTTTCAAGCTGACCGTTGTTCCTCTGAAGTGCAGCGTCATAATAATATGTGCCGGGTGAGATATTCGTTTCATCACTTGAGAGAGTTATCGGATATGCGTCCAGTTCACTGTCATAGTCACCGCTGGTAATCTCTCTGCGAATTATATACTCGCTGTTATAGGCATACTTTTTGATACCGAATATAAGCTTTTCGTCATTACTGAGATAATAATTTTCATCTCCGTTTTTTATCTTCAAAGCAGTTTTCAAGATTCTGTTCTGAAACACATAAAGCTTATTATCCATTTTATTTTCCTCCTTCAGAATAATTTAAGAAGGACAGTAATCCGCCGAGCCTGAAAGATATTGAGGGTAACAGAGCATTTGAAGATATATGGCACAACGTTTTACTGCCCTCTATAAATCCCCACAAAAATAAAAAAATTCGACCTGTTTAGGTCGAATTTTCAAAAAAAGTTTTAAAGAAATTCAGGAAATTATTTTGTAAGATCTGCACAATCTATGTTAAAGACCTTAGCTGCATTCTTCCACAGTATTTTATTCCGTTCATCTTCGGTAAGCTGAAGTTTCATAAAGGTATCAAGCTCTTTTACAGGATCGAACATCGGAAAATCCGAGCCGAACATAAGTCTGTCAGCCCCATAGAGTTTTATATATTCAAGAACCTTTTCTGGCTCTATAAACGGCATAACGCTGGAAATATCCATATAGCAGCTTCTGTCTTTCATATACGGCACTGCCTGATCATATATTGACCAGCCCCCTAAATGAGCTGCAACGAGAGTCAGCTTCGGGAATGTATCTGTAATATTTGCTATTCTTCTTGGATGTGAATAATCATATCTATGATCACCGCTATGAATAAGCAGCGGAAGTCTGCCTTCTATTTTTTCATATAGTTTCATTGCCTTTTCGCAGTCGGCGTTGAATTTTTGTGTATCTGGATGCAGCTTAATGCCCTTAAGTCCAAGAGAGATTATTCTTTCTATTTCCTCATCTGCATTATCCATATCGGGATGGAGAGTTCCAAGTCCGACAAGTTCCTTATGCTTGTTACATTCAGCTGCGGTAAAATCATTAAGCTTACTAACGTGTCTTGGGTTAAGTGCAACCGAGTTGACCACAAATTTTTTAATGGGTGAGTTTTCAGAGATACTTACAAGTTCATCAGCGAGTCCTCCGCAGCTCATTTTTACCTCATAAAATTCACCTACGCTTGCAACGGCACGTTCTGCCAGTCTTTTATTATATATATGATCGTGACAATCTATTACAAACACATAAATTTCTCCTCTCATTAAAAATATTATATCCCCTCAAATCCTCATTGTCAACAAATCAACGACTCGTGGCGGCAAGCTGACGGTGCGTGACCGTACAGGACAATTCGCAACTGCGTTTGCTTACGCTTACTCTGTTTGTCCAAACCGACCATACGCCGATCGAAGTTTTCCCTTCCACACACGCCTTGGGAAGAGATTATGTGTAAGCAGATAGATAAGAGTTTCTGTATTAACAGGCAGGAGTGTTTTTTCTGTGTTAGCAGGTAAATAAAATATTCTGTATTATCGTGTGATGAAAGGGTCTGTGTGAACGGATAGAAATTAATAAGTTAAAACTGCGATAAGAAATTTACACTAATATGACGGCATCGGATAAATGTATTATCTTATAGCAGTGAAGACTTATATTACGGTTAAAGTTTATAACTGCCAGATATGTGTAGTTGAAACGGCACACAGACGCCGGGTGTTTTTATAATTTCTATAATTACAGAAAATATTTAAAAAGGGTATTGACATATAATATAACAGGTGATATAATAAGCCTATCAACTTTGTAGGTTTACTAAGCATTGAAAAGAGGCAAATAAAATGAAGCAGATAAAACCGCAAAAACGATGTTGACGGGTTGAATTATAGCAGCCGAGCTGAAACAGAGCAAGCATTTTAAGAAGTATACACTTTTTAAAATGAAACAGTATTTAAAAAAATATATAAATAAGGAGTAATCACAATGAGAATTCACCAGCAGATCACAGAACTTATAGGTGGCACACCGCTTTTAGAGCTTACAAACTATGAAAAGAAAGAAGAGCTTGGAGCAAAGGTAGTAGGCAAGCTTGAATACCTGAATCCAGCAGGAAGTGTTAAGGACAGAATTGCAAAGGCAATGCTTGATGAGGCAGAGGAAAGGGGACTGATTACAGCCGAATCGGTTATAATTGAGCCGACAAGCGGAAACACAGGAATCGGACTTGCAGCCGTTGCAGCGTCAAGAGGCTATCGAATAATTCTTACAATGCCCGAAACGATGAGTATTGAAAGACGTAATCTGCTTAAGGCATATGGAGCAGAGCTTGTACTGACAGACGGAGGTAAGGGTATGAAGGGTGCTATTGAGAAGGCAGAGGAGCTTGCAGCAGAGAATCCTCACAGCTTTATTCCTAGCCAGTTTACAAATCCGGCTAACCCAAAGGCGCATATATCCTCTACAGGACCGGAGATCTGGAATGACACAGACGGTAAGATTGACATATTTGTTGCAGGTGTAGGTACAGGCGGAACGGTATCGGGAGTAGGCGAATATCTGAAAAGCAAGAATCCGGATATAAAGATCGTTGCAGTAGAGCCGGCAGGTTCACCTGTACTTTCCAAGGGAGTTGCAGGTCCTCATAAGATACAGGGAATAGGAGCAGGCTTTGTGCCTGATACGCTGAACACAGAAATATATGACGAGATAATAGCGGTAGAGAATGAAGACGCATTCAAAACAGGAAGAGCTATTGCAAGATGTGAAGGAGTGCTTGTTGGAATATCTTCGGGAGCAGCAGTATATGCCGCATCATTGCTTGCGAAGCGTCCTGAAAATAAGGGCAAGCTTATTGTGGCGCTACTTCCTGATACAGGTGACCGTTATCTTTCAACACCTTTGTTTTCAGACTGACAGAGTAAAGCCATAGGGATAATACCAATTTATCAAAATAAAAATATTATCTGACGTAAGTGTGTGTCCGTGCAGTGAGCTGAATGTGAATTTTCGGCAGAGCTGCGGCGAACACACACTTTACTTTTCTTTACTTTTCTTTTCTTTACTTTACTTTGGGGGATTATGGTATACATTAACCGGGTTATTGTATGCAATAATGCCATTCATGTTGAATTTATGCATACAATAACCCGGCAAATTTCATTTTAAAAACCTTATTATCAGAATTCAGCGATTCCTTAGTATAAGGCAAGGTTTATTCAGTTAGTTATAGATAAAATGGTTATAGAAAAAATGGTTATAGAAAAAATAGTTATAGAAAAAATAGTTATAGAAAAAATAGTTATGGATCAAAAATCAAGTTTTATATTGTAGTAATTTAAATAAATTTGTGTGTTATAAGGCATGTAATCCTGAGTGAAGTATCTTAAGGATTATTTGCTGTATTTGGAATGACATAACAAAAATATTCTATTCGTTTACTCAAAAACCGTCCTTTAAAAGAGGACGGTTTTTGAATAAATATGGGTGCAGGGGCTGGCGGCAAGCTGCCGCACCCAATCCGCGTTTCGTTCGCTTACGCTTACTTTGATTGTTGGAAAATCAGTTGCTGTGCCGAGGCATAAGATTCCGAAATTGGTTTACAATAATTAGTTCTTGTGTGTTGGTGGTGCAAAGTACCGATATTGTGTGTATGGCAGTGAACTGAGTGTGAAATTTCGGCAAAGCTGAGGCGAACACACACTTTATTTTTCTTTTCATAACTTTTGTGGATTTTGGTATACATTAATGGGGTTATTGTATGCAATAATAACATTCAAGCAAAGTTCACATTCTTAACAAAATACGGGTGCAGGGGCTGCGCTCCTGCCGAGGTCAAGGGCGAGCAGCCCTTGTGGGGTTTGGGGCAAAGCCCCGAGCTATGCAGCTTGTGGTGCAGGATTCTGCACAGATACCAAAGTCAGGACAGCTGCGGCATTTTTCGTAGTTTATTGAGGCAAGATTGTCGGTTACTTTTATTGCACCTTGCGGACATACTCTTTCGCATTTTTTGCAGCCTATGCATCCGTTAGAGCATATCTTTCTGACGGATGCTCCCTTGTCTTTGCTGCTGCACGTTACAATTACATTCTCGCTTTTGGGAATGAGAGAAATAAGTCCGTTCGGACAAGCACGAGTGCAAATTCCGCAGCCGATGCATTCATACATATTTATTTTGGCAATGCCGTCCTTTATATATATCGCGTTCTGAGGACAGACATTCATACAGTCGCCAAGTCCCAGACAGCCATATGTACAGCTGCCTTTGCCACCATATGTGAGTTTTGCGGCTTTGCAGCTCTGTATGCCGGAATATATGGCTTTGTCCTGCGTTTTGCTGCAATCGCCTCCACAGTGTACAACAGCAACTTTTTCGGCAACATCAGTGAACTTTGTGCCAAGAATCTCGCTGAGCTTCTTTGAAACGGCATACGCTCCCGGTGTACAAAGATTTGACGGAGTGTCGGGATTCTCACACAGAGCCTTTGCGTAGCCGTCACAGCCTGCAAATCCGCAGGCACCGCAGTTTGCACCCGGAAGACACTCTCTTACCTTCGGAAAACGCTCGTCCTCTTTTACAGCCATAAGCTTTGAGGCTATTACCAGAACTGTGCCGCAGATGATACTTATTATAACAACGGGTATTACCGCAGTTAAAATTTCTTCCATTTTTCAGAACCCCTTATGAAAACAGATTTTCTACAACGCCCCCGAAGCCCAGAAAGGACAGCGAGGTTATTGCGGCTGCAATAAGTGTTATCGGCAAGCCCCTGAAGTTTTCAGGAACATCATTGCCTTCAATTGCAGAGCGTACACCTGAGAACATAACCATGGCAAGAAAGAATCCGAGTCCGCTGCCGAGTGCGTTGACCATTGCTTCAATAAATGTATAGCCTTCGTCTATGTTCAGAATTGTAACGCCTAATACAGCACAATTTGTTGTGATCAGCGGCAGATATACTCCTAATGATTTGTGAAGTGATGGTGCGTATTTTTTCAGAACGATCTCAACAAGCTGTACCAATGCGGCAATAACAAGTATAAAAACTATAGTCTGTAAATATCCGAGGTCGTTCGGCTCAAGAAGATATTTCTGTATGGGATATGTTACGGCAGTTGACATAAGCATTACAAAAATTACAGCTATGCTCATTCCTGTTGCAGAATCAAGCTTTTTTGAAACACCCAGAAACGGACATATTCCAAGAAATCTTGATAATACATAGTTGTTTACAAATACTGCCGACAGCAAAATAATAACAAGCTTAGTCATCAGTGTTAGCTCCTTTCACCAAAGTGCTGCCGCCCTTTTTTGAACAAAGTTCTGCCTGAGGACAGCTCTCACAGCCTGAATTATTGCTTTTCGGTTTGTGCTTACCGAACTTGTTTACACAGGCTATCAGAAGTCCGAAAACAAAAAATCCGCCGGGAGCCATCGTAAGTATTGATACGTGATTATCATTAAGTACAGGTATTTCAATTCCGCAGAAGGTTCCGTTTCCGAATACTTCGCGTATTGAAGCCATAAGAAACAGAGCCAGTGTAAAGCCGATACCCATTCCGAAGCCGTCAGCGGCAGAATCAATAACCTTGTTCTTGCTTGCAAACATTTCTGCTCTGCCAAGGATTATACAGTTTACAACAATCAGCGGCAGATAAATGCCAAGAGCGTCGTTCAATGCAGGTGTATAAGCCTTTACAAGCATTTGTACAGATGTTACAAGACCTGCAATAAGAACTATATAACACGGAATACGAACCTTGTCGGGAATTACTTTTCTGAGTGCGGAGATGACTATGTTTGAACATATCAGCACAAGTGTTGCCGCTGCTCCCATACCCAGTGCGTTGATAACGCTTGTTGACGTTGCAAGGGTAGGACACGTTCCAAGCACAAGTACAAGTACGGGATTCTCTTTTATAATTCCTTTTGAGAAATTATGCAGAGTGTTCATTCTTCCGCCTCCTTTACTGCCAAAAACGCCTTGAATGCAAGACCAACAGCCTTTTTATATGCTGTTGAAGAAATGGTTGCACCGGTAACCGCGTCAACATCCTTATAGCTGCTGTGATCTTTACCCTTGTATTGTTGACGATATGCAGAACCGTTATCAACAACCTTAGAGCCTATTCCGCTTGTTTCACTGTGAGAGAGAGTTTTTACTGCTTCAATACTTCCGTCGGGATGAATTCCGCAGATAAGTTTAATATCTCCGCCATAGCCCTTAGCCTGCATCATTATTACATATCCTGTGTTGTCACTGCCCCTGTAGATTTCGGTTATGCCTTCGGGAAGCTTTATTCCATCAAGTCTTTCAAAGCTTTCTGCTTCACTCAGCACCTCAGAGCGTGCCTGTGCAGCGGTCTTTTCTTCGGCAGCCTTTATAACGGGCTTTGTCATCATATTCACATATGCAAGCATAGCTGTAACAATCAGACATATTGCCGCAAGAACAACAACAGGTTTTATAATATCCTTCATGCTTCAGCACCTCCTGTAAGAGGCTTACTGCGTGTTATTTTTGAGATATAGGGTGTAAGTATATTCATAAGAAGAATAGAGAAGGACACACCCTCCGGAAGATTTCCCCAGAATCTTATAAGTATTGTAACTATGCCGCATCCAATACCAAAAACAGCTTTGCCGAATGGGGTGGGTGGAGTTGTTGCATAGTCTGTTGCCATAAATACCGCACCCAGAAGAAGTCCTCCCGAAAGCAGCTGATATATAACATCTCTGCCGCATATCAATGACATTACGGCTACAGTTGCGATGAATGCAGCAGGTGTCTGCCAGCTTATAACCCGTTTTATAATAAGATATATTCCTCCTGCTATCAGTGCCAGTGCACACGTTTCGCCGATACAGCCGCTGTGATTTCCCAACAACAGATCTGTATATGACGGCATTGAATCAGTTATATTTTTTGAAGCAGCAGCCAAAGGTGTTGCCGATGAAACAGCGTCGCTTGTCTGAGGTGATGTCCACGCTGTCATAGATCCTGAGAATGCAGTCATCATTATAATGCGTGCTGTTATCGCAGGATTTGCAAAGTTCTGACCGATACCGCCGAAAAGCTGTTTTACAACTATAATTGCAGTAATACTGCCAAAAACCGCCTGCCATATCGGTATACTGACCGGAAGGTTAAAGGCAAGAAGTATTCCGGTTACCACAGCCGACAGATCATAAACCGTATTTTCACGTTTACACAGCTTTTCAAACAAGAATTCAGAAGCAGCACACGTGCATACGCATACACCAATCACCAACAGACTTCTCCAGCCGAATATAATGACTGAAGCAACAGCCGCAGGCATCAGTGCGATGATAACATCAAGCATTATTTTTTGAGTTGTTCTCTTACCCGAAATGTGAGGTGATACATTTAATATCAGCTTACTCATTTTTCAGTCTCCTTAAAACAAATTTGGATTTTGGAAATGAATTATGCACTGGGTTTTGAATTAAGTGAGGCAGCCTTCCGTTTTGCAAGCTTGTTTGTCTGAACAAGCGGTTGGTTGGCAGGACAGACATATGAACAGCATCCGCATTCCATACAAATATCAACGCACAACAGCTTAAGGCTTTCTTTGTCGTTAAGCTTATAAGCCTTTGCAATTGCTCTTGGATCAAGCCTTAACGGACAGTTCATTGTACAAGCACCGCAGCCTATGCAGGGTGTTGTTTTTGGAAGAGCAGCTTCTTTTTCATCCATAGCAATAACAGCATTAGTGTTTTTCAGTACAGGCTCGTCAAGTGACGGTACTGCAATACCCATCATAGGACCTCCGTAAATAACCTTAGAAGGTTCACATTTCAAGCCCCCTGCCGCTTCAAACAGCTCACGTATTGATGTACCGATGGGTGCAATAATATTTTTAGGCTCTTTTACAGCTGTTCCGTCAACAGTGACACACTTTTCAACCAGTGGCATACCTGTTTCAAGATATTCCGCAATAAACGCAAGCGTAGTTACATTTATAACTACTGCTCCAACGTCAAGCGGCAAGCCTCCCCTTGGGATGATTTTATTTATAGTGTTGAGAACCAATACCTTTTCGCTTCCCTGAGGATATTGTGAAGGAAGAACTTTTATTTTAACGTCTTTATCATCGGCGGCATATTTTTTCATAACCTCAATTGCTTCACGTTTATTATTTTCAATGCCTATAATAAAGCGTCTTACATTCATATATTTTCTTATTGCAGCAATACCCTTGAACACGAACTCCGCCTTATCTATCATTGTACGTGTATCCGAGGTTATATAAGGCTCACACTCAGCAGCATTTATTATAACGTATTTTATCTTTGTCAGATCGTTTACGTTAAGCTTTACAAAGCTGGGAAAACCTGCCCCGCCAAGTCCAACTGCACCGCTTTTTTTAACTGCGGCAATAAAGCTTTCAAAGTTGTTTACAACAGGCGGAGCTATTGTTTCGTCTGTTTCCTGTTTACCGTCAGAGGTTATTACAACGCAAGCTACTTTTGTACTGTCAGATGCCGTTATTTCATCTGTTTTAGCCACCTTACCCGATACACTTGAGTGTATATCAGCCGACAGTCCGTCTGCTGCTTTACCAATAAGCTGTCCTACCTTGACGGTATCTCCTTTTTTAACGATAATTTCAGCCGCTTTACCTATATGCATCTGCATTGGAACAATAACCGTTTCGGGTATTTCCATCCTTACGGGTTTTCTTTCTGCCGTATTCTTCTTATGCTCTATCCGTATTCCCTTTAATCTCATCCTGCTCTCCTCCTGCACATTGCCGGTGAATCCCATTGGGGTGGAATCCTGAATGCCCTGTTAAACTATCTTTTACGGGGCGGGCTTTGTATGCTTATAACAAAAGTACAGTTCTGCTGTATGCGTTATGGCTTTTTGAATACGCCTTGTTATGTAATATTTTCCGCTCAGATCTATTTAAAATTTATATCAGATTTTAGTATTATTTTCTACTCCTGAATAAAGGTTAAGAAGTGAAAAATTCTCTTGTTAAAATTCAGTTCTTAACGTTTCGGGTTGGATGCGAAAACCTGCCGTACCTCTCTGTCCTGCATTTACGCAGATATGTCTATCATACTACAAAATACGATTTCAACCAATAAGCATTTTCGACTATTTTTGCAGTGATTTTTTATTGATAATACTCAAAAAATCCTTATATCTCTTTTTAGTGCACAGTCAGTGTGAATTTTGTGACATAACCCCCTCCGAAAGCACAACGCAAGGAGTGTGTGGAAGGGAAAACCACGGACACCGCACTATATCTTTCAAAATCTGAGCGAGCGTAGGCAAACTTAAAGCGAACACGGGAGCGGCAACTCGCCGCCCGGAATATAAAAATTATTGCGTAAATATAAAATTTATGTTATATTTTTATGGGTGATACCTTATGCTTACTAAAAGAAAAGCGGTTGTTTCAGCTGTTATAAATTTTATTATTATTATAGTTACGGCAGCAACAGTTGTATCTTATTTTTTTGAAGAACCTGGTGAGCTTATCAGCAACGGATATGAAAGCTTTAAGTTTTTTACTACAGACTCAAATGTCCTTACAGCTCTGGCATCTGTTTTTGTACTTTTTTATGATATAAAGATTCTGACAAATAAAAATGATCACATACCTTATTATGCAGTCATATTTAAGCTTGTCGGAACAGTGAGTGTTATGCTGACGTTTTGTGTGGTTATGTTTATGCTTATTCCGATATATGGTTTTGAAAATGAGCTTAAAGGGACATTCTTCCATATGCACGCAGGTGCTCCACTTATGTCTTTTTGTTCGTTTGTATTTCTTGAGGGTACGGAAAAGCTCCAACTGAAAAATGCCCTTTTTACCGTAATACCACCTGCATTATATGGAACAGTATATTTTACAGAGGTTGTTATTATTGGTAAAGATAATGGGGGCTGGTGGGATTTTTACCAGTTCAACAACGGTGGAATGTGGTATATTTCGGTTATTGTTGTATTATTGTCAGCACTGCTTCTTGGCATTATAACAATTGTATTACATAACAGGTTTGCCGACAAGACTTAAAGCGGCAAGCGGCAGGCGGCAAGCTGCCGCACCCATGTTCGCGATTGCGTTCGCTAACGCTCACTCTGATTATTCAAGCCAGACATACGCAGATCGCGGCTATCCGCCCAACACACTCCTTGCGTCGTGCTTATGGGCGGTTTTGTTTAAACGGTTAGTTAATTACAGAAAAATCTGACAAATAAAATACTTTGTTTCTGAGTTGGAACAAATTTCTGAAGGCTTAAGCATACACATCTTGTAAATGACAGGATGTGTATTTTTTTTGAATCTGTAATAATGGATTTTTATTTGTCATAAACATTAATACTATTATTTGAAAAACAACAGATAAAACGGGTGCAGGGACTGTGTCCCTGCCGAGGGTTCCAAGGGGCGATACCTGACACCCCAAGAAGCGGAGCTGAAAGCGAACGCTGATTGGCTGTCGGAAGTTATGCGAAATGTAATGAAGCTGCAGCCCCCTTGGTGGGTTTCAGGGCAACGCCCTGACATAACGGGAGTTAATATGGAGATAATAGTCAAGTTTAATGGGGATATATACTCTATAGCACAAAGAACAGGTGCACAGGTTGAGCTGTTGAAACAGGATTATGCAATACTTGATATACCAAGAGAAAATATTGAAATGCTGTATGAGTATGCAGGAATAGAAGATATAGAATTGCCGAAAAGATTATTCCTTGGAACAACATATAACCTGACTTCGTCGTGTATACGTACAGTACAGGACAGCTATAGGCTCAGCGGCAGTGGCGTGGTTGTTGCTGTGATTGATTCGGGCATTGATTATAGTCATCCCGATTTCAGAAATGACGACGGAACAACACGAATACTTTTCCTGTGGGATCAGACAATACCTGGCAATCCGCCGGAAGGCTTTGCTGAAGGAACAGAATATACACAGTCTGAAATAAATAATGCACTTCAGGAGCCTGATCCGTTTCTTATAGTGCCTTCACGTGACTTTATCGGACACGGTACGGCAGTGGCAGGGATTGCGGCAGGTAACGGCGGAGCTTCTTCAGGAGAAAATACCGGAGCTGCACCCCGGGCTTCTATCATTGCCGTTAAGGTGGGCAGAGGAGAGGATTCCTTTGCACTTTCAACAGACCTTATGAGGGCGGTAAAATATGTTATAGATAAGTCAAGAGAGCTTGCTATGCCAGCGGCAATTAATCTCAGCTTCGGAATGAATGACGGTTCACATAAGGGGAATTCGCTGTTTGAGGAATATCTTACGGATATGGCAGACGAGTGGAAAATATCTATTGTCGTTCCAACGGGCAACGAAGGCTCTGCCGGACATCATCATTCGGGCAGGCTTTCAACAAACAATACCATCGAAACAGAATTTTTTACGGCAGCAGGATTGGATCGCTTCTATCTTTCCCTTTGGAAAAATTTTGCAGACAGCTTTGCGGTAGAGCTTATTTTTCCGGACGGATATTCCTCTGGTGTAATAAACATAGAAAGTCAGGTAAAAACAGTAAGAAATGATAATGCCATACTTACTGTTATATATGGTCAGCCCGGAAGATATTCCATAGATCAGGAGATTTTCTTTGATATAAGAAGCATAAACGATACTATAAAACCCGGATTGTGGAGATTGAGGATAATTCCTTCGGTTATTGTTGACGGCAATTATGATATATGGCTGCCAACGCTTGAAGAGGTTGGGACACAAACATATTTCACCGATCCTTCAATCTATAATACAATGACAATACCGTCAACCGCAAATAAGGTTATACGCGTGTCGGGCTATAACGACAGGCTTGGCAGCATAGCCGGCTTTTCGGGAACGGGCAGAAGTGATGAACCGCTTTTTATGCCTGATGTTGCAGCCCCTGCCGTAAACATAATCTCAGCACGCTCAGGAGGAGGATATGATTCCTTTACCGGTACAAGCTTTGCCGCACCGTTTGTTACAGGCTCGGCAGCATTGATGATGCAGTGGGGCATAGTTGAGGGAAATGCACCGTTTATGTATGGTGAGAGGATAAGGGCGTTTTTAAGGCTCGGAGCAAACCGCACACAGGGTCTGAGCTATCCCAACCCTACCTTCGGCTATGGCAGGCTGTGCCTTGCCAATTCACTTGAATATATGAGAAGATATAAATGGGGAGGAGATCGGCTATGGCGAATAATATAGAAGATGAAGACAGACTGCCGCTTGAGGAATATATAAAGCTTTCTACAACGGTGGATTTTCAGGTGATCAATACGGCACGCTTCAGGGAATATGCAAGAGATAAGCCTTATCTTCATTTTGGTACAGAGCTTGCCAATAATTATGTTATTGTATATACCAATGAAAAATATATTCAGGGACTGCTTATGGAGCTTGGCAGTGACTTTTTGTCGTTTTATCCAAAAATTATGTCGCCGCTTGACAGTGTTGGAAATGACATAAGCGGTATAACACAGGTGCTTAACCAGCCGTTTCTGAATCTTTCAGGCAGAGGAGTTATTATAGGGATAATTGATACGGGAATTGATTTTACAAAAAAGGCCTTTCAGTTTGAAGACGGTACAAGCAAAATATTGAATCTTTGGGATCAGACTATTGACGGTGTCAGGAGTGCAGGAATATACTTCGGCTCTGACTATAGCAATGAACAAATAAATAACGCTCTTGCGTCCGACCGTCCATATAGTATTGTCCCGATGACGGATGAGGATGGTCACGGAACTTTTTTGGCTTCTGTTGCTGCAGCTAACGAAACAGGAGATTATATCGGTGCAGCTCCTAAGGCGAGTATAATCGGTGTAAAGCTCAGACGTGCAAGACCTTATTATATCAACCGTTACCTGCTTTCACAGGATAATCCCAATCTTTATGAATCCTCGGATTTCCTTCTTGGAATAAAATATATACTTGATAAATCGGCGGAATATAATATGCCTGTTGTTATATGCATAGGTATGGGTTCAAATACAAGTGCACACGACGGCAATACAATGTTTGAGGACTATATCTCGTTTGTATCTCAGCGGCCGGGTGTGGCGTTCGTTACGGCAGCAGGAAACGAGTCTAATGCACGTCACCATACACAGGGTAAAATTCAGGCAAGCAGTATGGTTGAAAATATGAGCATTAAGGTAGGGGAACAGGGCACTTCTTTTTCGGTTATAATATTCGGGCCTGCGTTTGATAAACTATCTCTTGGTATAGTATCTCCCACAGGCGAGGCTATTCCAAGACTTCCGTTCCGCTCCGGTCTTGAATATTCAGAAAAGCTTGTGATGGAAGATGCAACTGTATTTATAAAATATTTCAAAGATATAAATAATAATATAATAGTGGGTATACAAAATGCCACAGAGGGTATCTGGGATATAAGAATATTCGGAGATTCCATTGTTGACGGTCAATACTGGGCGTGGCTGCCGATAACCGGACAAGTCAGCGGTTCAGTTGAATTTTTAAGACCTGTTCCGGAATATACTATTGTTTATCCGGCAGCGGCAATGCGTTCCATAACGTGCGGCGCATATAGTGCAGACGACGGAAGTCTGTCGGTTTCGTCATCGTGGGGACCAACAAGAATGCCAAGAATGTCGCCTGACTTTGTTGCACCCGGCGTTGATGTAAGAGGAATATATCCAACCGGCTATGGAACAATGACAGGGACGAGCGCGGCTGCAGCCATAACAACGGGAGCTGCGGCTTTGCTTATGGAATGGGGCATAATACAAAAAAATATGCCGACAATAAACGGCGACCTTATAAAAAGTCTGTTTATAAGCGGCTGCCGCAGAGATGAAAATATATCATATCCAAATATAAAATGGGGATATGGAAAGCTTGATCTTTATAATACCTTCATTGCACTGCGTGAAACGGTTATCAATTACGATGTGAATTGAACCCGTAATATTATTTTTTGAGAGAAGGAGATCACCGTATGCCGACAGATAACGGAACACAGAATACGGAAGCTGATTATGGCTTGCTAAGGGTAAATGTTTTTCTCAGTAATATTGGTTATCCTGCCAAAAACGTGACTGTAACCATAACAGACTCCGAAAGCGGAGAAATAGTTGAACAGCTTCTGACTAACAGCGAAGGTCAGATACCGCCGATAAGACTGCCTGCTCCGCCGCTTGAAAACTCCCAAAGCAGCACAATGCCAAGACCGTTCAGTCAATATGATGTAAACGCATATCTTGACGGATATGACAATTCATTCATACGTAATGTACAGATATATCCGGAAAGTACGGCAATACAGAATATATCGCTTGTTCCGCTGTATGATAATATATTCATCCCCTATCCTACTCTATGGGGCAGTTTTCCGCCAAAGATACCTGAATCTGAGCTTAAAAAGCTGCCGTTTCCGTCTAATCTTTCGGTTTTGCCTGAGCCTGTTGTACCTGAACTGATAGTTGTACACGCAGGTGTGCCTGAGGACAGAACAGCAGCAGAATATACAGTGGGTTTTAAGGAATATATAAAAAATGTTGCAAGCAGTGAGATATATGCAAACTGGCCTCGTGAAGCCCTGAAAGCAAATATACTTGCGATAATCTCGTTCACAATGAATCGGGTTTATACAGAGTGGTACAGAAGCAAGGGTTTTGATTTTACTGTTACGAACTCAACAGCCTATGATCAGGCATTTACCTATGGAAGAAATGTATTTCAGGAGATTTCGGATATAGTTGATGAGGTGTTCAATCTTTATATATCACGCGCAGGAATAACACAGCCGCTTTTTACACAGTACAGTGACGGAATACGTGTTATCCGTGACGGGTGGCTGAGCCAATGGGGTTCAAAAACTCTTGCCGAGCAGGGATATTCTGCATTGCAGATCTTAAAAAGCTATTACGGTTACGATATAGTATTGAGAGAAGCCAGACGTGTTGAAGGAATACCGATCTCATTTCCGGGAGTATTGGATGTAGGCTCAAGGGGTAATTCCGTAAGAGCACTTCAGGAACAACTCAATGCCATAGCAAATAATTATCCTCTTATAAACAAGCTGATTGAAGACGGCATTTATGGTGAGAGTACATCTGCTGCTGTAAGGACATTTCAGGAAATATTTGATCTGCCGGTTACGGGTATCGTTAACTTTCCCACGTGGTATAAGATTTCGGATGTTTTCAACGCTGTGACCTCGTGAAAAAAGAATTGTATGAGAAAATACAGCCACAGATAATCCGCTGTGCATCGTCTTGTTTTATGCTTGTGCAGCGGATTTATTTTGTGTAAATTTTGCTTTGAAAATAAAAATGTTTGCTATTGACGAGAATAATTATTTGTAGTATAATGATCGGGTAAACTGCTGGAATAACTCAGTTGGTAGAGTACCTCACTCGTAATGAGGAAGTCGAGGGTTCAAGTCCCTTTTCCAGCT
>CADACB010000020.1:0-71044 GCA_902786345.1 uncultured Ruminococcus sp.
CCTTTGTTATTGTTTTTTGTCGCAAATTAACTGTAACACAGATTCTTCCTATTTGCTATTATTTTTTTATAGCTGTAACATATCAATTGTAAACCTACAACTCCATAATAGTTTAAGATACTTATCAGGTTGATTTGTGGAAAAAAGTGTGGTATAATAAATGAAAATTCTTTCAAAAAGAAATAAGGGGTGTATACCGATGGGTTTTAAAACGTGGTTTAACGGAAGAAACAGCCGTAAAGAGCTGAAAAAAATACAGCCTTTGGTAAATAAGGTTCTGGAACTTGAGGAAAAATATAAGGATTTTTCAGATGCGGAGCTTCGTGCTGAAACAGACCGCTTTAAAGCTATGTTCAATGAAGAAGACATTGATAAAAACCGTAAGGATGAAATACTTGATGAAATATTGCCTGAAGCTTTCGCCGTGTGTCGTGAGGCTTCGTGGCGTGTACTTGGAATGAAGCACTTCCCGGTGCAGATTATTGGCGGTATCATTCTTCACAGAGGTCGTATAAGTGAAATGAAAACAGGTGAAGGTAAAACTTTGGTTGCAACTCTTCCCGCATATCTTAACGCCCTTGCAGGTGATGGTGTTCATGTTGTAACCGTCAATGAATACCTTGCAAAGCGTGATGCTGAATGGATGGGTAAAATTTACCGTTTTCTCGGTCTAACGGTCGGCATACTCCAGCACGACTGCACCAACGATGAGCGTAAAGTAGCTTATAACGCCGACATTACCTATGCTACAAATAACGAGCTTGGTTTTGACTACCTTCGTGACAATATGGTTGTATATAAGGAGAATAAGGTTCAGAGAGGCCATGCATTTGCAATTGTCGATGAGGTTGACTCCATCCTCATAGATGAAGCAAGAACTCCGCTTATAATCTCAGGTCAGGGTGATAAGTCAACAGATCTTTATGTAAAAGCAGATGAGCTTGCAAAAACTCTTAAATGCAAGAGAATTACAGAAACCGATACTAAAGTAGATAACGATGAAGAATATATCGAAGAAGGTATAGACTACATAGTTGACGAAAAGGCAAAAACAGCTACACTTACTCCTGCCGGTGTAAAGAAGACAGAAGCTTATTTTAATGTAGAAAATCTTTCCGATCCTGAAAATATGACGATCTCACATCACATCAATCAGGCTATCAAGGCCCGCGGTGTTATGAGAAGGGATATTGAATATGTTGTAAACGAAAAAGGTGAAGTTATAATCGTTGACGAATTTACCGGACGTCTTATGTATGGCAGACGCTATAACGAAGGGCTTCATCAGGCTATTGAAGCAAAAGAAGGGGTAAGCGTTCAGCGCGAGAGCAAGACTCTTGCAACTATCACCTTCCAGAACTTCTTCCGTCTTTACAGAAAGCTTTCGGGTATGACAGGTACTGCTATGACAGAGGAAACCGAATTTTCTGAAATCTACAGACTTGATGTTATTGAGATCCCGACAAACAAACCAATACAGAGAGTTGATCTTCCTGATGCTATATTCAAAACCGAAAAGGGTAAGTTTATGGCTCTTATAAACGATATACAGGAAGCTAATCAGAACGGTCAGCCTGTACTTGTCGGTACGGTTTCAATCGATAAATCAGAAGAACTCAGCGCACTGCTCAAAAAGAAGGGCATAAAGCATAATGTCTTGAACGCTAAGCTTCACGCAAAGGAAGCAGAAATCGTTGCACAGGCAGGTAAGCTTGGTGCGGTTACTATTGCTACAAATATGGCAGGTCGTGGTACCGATATTAAGCTTGGCGGTAATGATGAGTTCCTTGCAAAGGCAGAGATGAGAAGAAGAGATTTCTCTGAGGAGCTTATCGAAGAAGCAACAGGCTATGCCGAAACAACAGATGAGGAAATTATAAATGCAAGAGCAGTATATAAAGAGCTGCTTGAAAAATACAGAGAGGAAACAGAAGCAGAAGCTGAAAAGGTAAGAGAAGCAGGCGGTCTGTTCATTATGGGCACAGAACGTCACGAGTCCAGACGTATTGATAACCAGCTCAGAGGTCGTGCAGGACGTCAGGGCGATCCGGGTGCAAGCCGTTTTTACCTTTCAGCAGAGGATAATCTTCTCAGACTTTTTGCCGGTGACAGAATAGCATCCATCATGGACAGAATGCCCGGCGAAGAGGACACGGCCCTTGAAAGCAAACTGCTTTCTAATACAATAGCAAGCGCACAGGCTAGAGTTGAAGCACGTAACTTTAACATCCGTAAGAGTGTGCTTGATTTTGACGATGTTATGAACCGTCAGAGAGAAATCATATATACACAGCGTGATCAGGTGCTTGACGGAGAAAATCTCCGTGAAACCATTCTTAAAATGATTCCCGATACAATTTCTGCAAAGGTTGCCGAATACTTGCCCTTTGACGAGAAGGATGACTGGAATCTTGCAGGACTTAAAGAATCACTCAGAGGCTGGCTTATCCCTGAAGACGATGAGGAAACCCTTGTTTATGATCAGGACGAGCTTGATTCACTTGAAAAGGACTATCTTGTTGATATGCTCACCGAAATGGCGACCAAGGAATATGAAGAAAACGAAAAGCTTATTCCCGAGGATACAATGCGTGAGCTTGAGAGAGTATATCTTCTCAGGAATGTTGACAACTACTGGATGGAGCATATTGATGCAATGGAGGAACTTAAAAGAGGTATTCGCCTGCGCTCCTACGGTCAGCACGATCCTGTTGTTGAATACAGAATTGAAGGCTTTGATATGTTCGACGATATGATAAAGTGCATACGCGAGGACACTATTAAAATGCTTATGGTTATCCCGAAGCGTGTTGCAGAACGTCTTCAGCAACAGGATGAAATGCGTCAGCTTGCAGTTAAGCGTGCCGCGAGCGGAAGAGCAAGAGCAGCCGCTATTGCCGCTCTTAACGCACAAAAGGCTGCACAGGAAGCTGAAAGTGATCTACAGGCAGCTCCTGTTGTAAGTGTTGACAATAAGACTGAACAGACAACAGATCAGACACCTGTAAATGAAACTAAAAGCACCGAGAAAGAAAATTCTCCGGAAGAAGACAAAACTGAGGACAATAAGTATTCCGAAGATGATATCGAAAAGGCTGCGGGAAAGTTTATGAAGCGTGAGCAGGTTGCAATGCCAACATCACTGAATCTTGAAGGTGACGCTGCTCCGGTAAACCGTACAGTCAAGAAAGTCAAGGTCGGCAGAAATGATCCTTGTCCCTGCGGCAGCGGCAAGAAATACAAAAAGTGCTGCGGCAGAAACGAATAAAAACTAAAATTATTTTCCCCACTGAATTTTAAATTTCAGTGGGGAAATTTTTTATGTGTCTGTAATGCTTTAATTATCAGTTGTAAATTCTTTGCCCGTAATAAGGTAGTGTATTGAACCCCCGAAATAATCAGAAAATTTTACGAACATCTCAAGATTAAGACATCTTTGTCCGTTTTCATAATATTCCGCTGATATTCAGATTCATTGCTGACTTAAGATGACTGTAGCCCTTTTACTTGCAGATACTATAAAGTCCATCAATTTTTTTAATTTTTCTTTATTATCATTATCCAAAAAAAGTTGACTTAATAAGATTATTATGTTACTCTTTATATAGTATTTGTTGAATAATATCATTTGGTTATAGAATAGGTGATTTTTATGCGTAAATACAAACTTTTAAGAAATTTTTTTACTATAGTACTGTCTGCATTAATGCTAACAGGTATATATTTTACACTGTATGGAACAGATATTGGTATAAACATTGACGTTTCAGCAACAGAAGAGTTTATTTCAGGTGATTTTAAGTATTCTGTGTCTAACAATGAAGTAACCATAACAGGTTATATAGGAAGCAAAAGTGTAATTATTATACCTGAAACCATAGACGAAAAAAAAGTAACGTGTATAGGCAAATATGCATTTAAAGATAAAGAAGATATTGAAATGGTTGTTCTTCCGCAAAACATGCGTCGTATAGAAAATTACGCATTTTATAACTGCTACTTATTTCATTGTGTATATGCGCGACGTATGTTAGATTTGGATTACAATTCATTCGGAAGCTTGGTTGATCTTTACATGCCAGATGATTGGTATGATAATGATGATAAAACTGGATATTTGGAAACTTTAAACCACTTAAAAAAATTATATAATTTAAACATTGAAACTTTTACACCAAATTTATGTAATAATTCCTATCTTAAAAATAACATTGTCTTTAGCGGAAATGATATTACAGTTAACGAAAAAATGATGATGTATAAGGGGAGTTTTCCTTTATGGAATGATACCTTTTGTTCTGACTATGAGTATGCTGTATATTATCAGAAAACAAACGACAATTCGTGGACTTGTGCAAAAAATTATAATACCGACAAAACAACAGTATTTCGTATTTATGAACCGGGTGATTACACTGTAAGAGTTAAAGTAAAGGATAAATATGGAAAAATCCTTGATGCAGATAAAGATATGGAACTCACCGTTACAGATAATGTCATAAATACTTCCTCACTTGACATTCAAAAAATAACTATCGGTTCAAATGTTACCGTTAACTGCTCCTGCAATGACTATGTTGGTAATTATACATATGCTGTATACTACAAACAGAAATCACAAAAGTACTGGACCTGTGCACAGAAGTACGATAAAAATCCAAAAGTTACATTTACACCAAAAGCTGCTGTAAGTTATACTGTCAGAGTCAAGATGAAGGATGAACAGGAGAACATCAAAAACAAAGATATGAACCTTATTGTAGTTAAAAAGCCGAAGAATATCTCTGAAATATCAACTTATAATATTACAAAAGGAAACAGTGTAACAGTAAAATGTGCCGGAAAAATGGGTACAGCCCCATATACCTATGCTATATTCTATAAGCAAACAAAACAATCAAATTGGACTTGCGCCCAGAGCTACAACAAAAATAACATCGTAAAAATATCGCCCAAAGCAGCAACGAAATATCAGATAAGGGTAAAACTTAAGGATGTATGTGGTAATATATCCAATAAAGATTTTTTTATTACGGTAAATCCCAAACCCGTCAATAATTCAACTATATCAACTGAGAAAATAAATTTAGGTGAAAAAATAACCATAAACTGTGCAGGAGAAAACGGCACATTACCATATAAATATGCAGTATATTACAGAAAGTCAGGGTGCAATGACTACATACCTTTACAAAAATACAGTCAAAATAATATAGTATCGTTTCAACCAACTGAAGCAGTAACATATGAAATACGCGTTAAACTTAGAGATGCAAACTGCAATATAGTAAATAAAGATTTTAAATTTACAGTAACTAATCAATAAACCAAAAACACTGACAGAATCTAATTTTTAACGAAACAAATCCCCTTAATGCAATGTCGGAATTTTATCCCAAACATATGCAATAAGGGGAAATTTTGTTGCATTCTTATTAAGCTTATCTGTAAATTTAATACAGCCTCAAACTAAAACAATTGTATCACAAAGAATTTCTTTTCAAAGTTAATTGTAAGACGTATGTGGAAATGAATCCCGCAGACACTGAACCGTATTATCATAAAGGTCATAGTGAGCATAAACAACTACAAACGCCAATTTTGGGTGCGGCTCGCCACCACACGAAATTGATAAATCACTCCACCTCTTTTTCTTGACGATGAATATATTATAAGCTAAAATATAATAGAAGATAAGTACACATTCATAGAATTCATTTTTTAAAATCTGACAACTAAAAATCTGAAAACTCATTCGTTTGAAAATTGTTTGCCAAGTTTATAGTCATTAGTTTAAAATTTAGCGATTTTATCAAAATGGTATGGGAAATAATCCTTTTTGCACCAAAAAAGGGGTTTCCCATATAACTATTAATTTTCGTGTTAAAACGTAACAGGGAGTTGATATTATGATCTATACACTCACACTGAATCCGTCTATCGACTATGTTCTTCATCTTGATAAATTCATAAACGGTGTTACGAATCGTACAACAAGCGAGGAATATTATATAGGCGGAAAAGGAATAAACGTGTCCTATATTCTCGCCCAGCTTGATGTTAAAAGCACGGCTCTCGGTTTTACGGCAGGCTTCACCGGAGAAGAGATAGAAAATGGATTGCGTAAGCTTGGCATATGTTCAGATTTTATCCGATTAAAAAATGGTATCTCCCGTATCAATATCAAACTTAAAGCGGAACAAGAAAGCGAAATCAACTGTCAGGGACCGCCTGTTTCGGAAGAAGAATTTGAACAGCTCTTGATGAAAACAGATAAAATCTCTGACGGAGATACCATTGTCCTTTCGGGAAGTATTCCAAAAAATATATCTGACGATGCTTATGAAAAGATCCTTCAACGGCTTAAATATAAAAAGGTGCGTATTGTAGTGGATGCAGAAAAAAGTCTTCTGATCAACTGTCTTCCCTATCATCCGTTTCTGATAAAACCCAATCGTCAGGAATTGTCAGAGCTGTTTCAAAGGAATATTACAAGTAAACAAGAAACCGAGCATTGTGCCAGGAAGCTTATAAATCAGGGGGCAAGAAACGTTATTGTATCACTCGGTGAAGATGGTGCGATACTTTTTACAGAGGGCGGAAAAACCTTTCATTCAGGTGTTGTCAAGGAAAAAGTGATCAATACAGTGGGTGCAGGAGATTCTATGGTAGCAGGTTTTATTGCAGGTTATGATCAGCATAAGGATTACGGTTATGCTCTCAAATTAGGAACAGCCTGCGGTAACGCAACAGCCTTTTCAAATGGTATGGCAGTAAAAGAAAAAATACTTGACATTCTTAGCAGGTTATAACACAATTCAAATTTTCTATATATGTTGTTCAGAACAAATATAAGCAAAATGAGGTGACAAATATGCTTAAAGGAAAAGGAGTATCAAGAGGCATCGGCATAGGCAGCATCCTGCTGATAGACCAGCCTTTGCTTGAGTATACAAAAAAACAAGTAACGGATACAAAAGCAGAGATCAAACGATTACACGATGCACTTAACATTTTCTGCGAAGAAACCGAAAATCAGGCAAATGCGTTAAAGCAGACATCCGGAGAAAAAGAAGTCGGCATACTCAAAGGTCACATAGGTATTGCAAAAGATCCCATTCTTCTTGAAGAAGCGGATAAGCTTATTTCAAGCGGTGAGTGTGCAGAAGCCGCCTTTGAAAGTATATGTGATATGTTCATTAATATATTTTCATCTGCCGATGATGAAATAACGCAGCAAAGAGCCACAGATGTAATTGACGTTAAATCCGGAGTTTTAAGAATACTCCTTGGCATAAACGATATAAGACTTTCAGATGTTCCCCACGGTACAGTACTTTGTGCAAGAGAACTTACTCCATCTATGCTTTCAGGCATTAACAAACATAATATTTCTGCAATAATCACTGAAACAGGCAGTACAACATCACACAGCGCAATTCTTGCAAGGGTAATGGAAATACCTGCCGTTATGAGTATACCTGATATTATAATCACAGCAAAAAACGGAGAAACGGCTGTTGTTGACGGCATCACCGGTGACGTAATTCTTTCACCAGACATTTCACAGCTTGAAAAATATAAGTTAAAATGCAGCAGACTGATACAGGAACACAAAGAGCTTGAAAAATTTCGCGGTAACCCAACAACCTCAGCAGACGGAATCGAATATAAGCTTGTTTGTAATATAGGAAAAACTGAAGATGTAATAAAGGCAATGGAACACGACGGCGAAGGAGTAGGTTTATTTAGAACAGAATTTCTGTTTATGGATAAAAATTCCGCTCCCACAGAGGAAGAGCAGTTCAATGAATACAAGAAAGCCGCCCTTATGCTAAAAGGCAAGCCCCTCATAATACGCACTCTTGATATTGGCGGCGATAAAGCTATACCTTATCTCGGACTAAAAAAAGAGGAAAATCCATTTATGGGTCTCAGAGCCATAAGATATTGTTTAAAAAACCGTGAATTGTTCGCAACACAGCTCAGGGCGATCCTTCGTGCAAGTGCATTCGGAAACATAAGTATAATGTTTCCAATGATTACATGTGTTGAGGAATTACGCGAAGGGAAAAAACTGATCAACCACATTAAAGAACAGCTGAAAAAAAAAGAAACTGCATTTAACGAAAACATCAAGATCGGAATTATGACAGAAACTGCAGCGTCAGTTATCATAGCTGATCTTCTTGCACAGGAAGCTGATTTTTTCAGTATTGGAACTAACGACCTGACAGGCTATACAATGGCAGCCGACAGAGGAAACAGTGATGTTTCCTATCTTTATTCAGCCCTACAGCCAAGTGTATTAAGAATGATAAAAACGATCATCGAAGCAGGAAGAAACAGAAATATTCCGGTAGGTATGTGCGGTGAAGCAGCCGCTGATCCAATGATGATACCGCTGCTTATCTCATTTGGCTTAAATGAATTCAGTGTTTCAGCGCCGAATGTCCTCCGAGTAAGAAAATACATATCAGAATGGACAAAACAAAGTGCAGATGAAGTTGCTGCAAAAGCAATGTCATTTGCAACACAGCAGGAGATAAGCGATTACCTTAAAACAATTGTTTAAATTTTCTTAAAAATCAACTTATTAAAAAATACTATTTAATATCAAAAAAGCCGATGAGTAAAAATCTCACCGGCTCTTTGATTTTATAATATCATCATTTTGAAAAACAGATATATCAAGGCTTTGTTCTGAAACCCACCAGGGAACTTCAACAGAATTTTATTTCGCATAACTTTCGACAGCCAATCAGCGTTCAACTTAGGTTTTGCTTCTTTTGTTGTCAGTTACTGCCCCTTGGATTCCTTGGCAAGAAAGCAGTCCCTGCACTAACTTTCTACTGTTTTATTGAATAATAGTATTTTAGATTATCCAATAAATATTCAGATAACAATTACAGACACAGAAATAATATAAATTACACTGAATATAAGTTATATAAGTCCTTTCTGATGAATAAAATAGCCTTAAAGAGTATATCCGGACAGAATTCGTGATTGGAGCGTTTGATATGAAGAAAGACAGTGTAAAAAAAACATTTGTTTCAGGAAAAGCACTTAAGGCAATTATTATAGGTTCGATTGTTGGATCAGCAGTTTCTGTGTTTGCCATAATATTAGCGTCAACCATTATAGTAAAGCTTGGCATGGTACCGTATGAAGTAATAGTTCCCATCGTAATTGCCGCAATAGTTATAGGTGCTTTCATCGGCGGCTATATAACGGCAAGAATAAATAAAACATCAGGAATGGCTATGGGGGCTGTTTGCGCTACTGTTATGTTCGTTTTATGCTTAGGGACTGGCACTGCGTCCGGAGGCGTCTTAGGGATAACAGTTCTGCTCAGACTGCTTCTTATGATAGTTTCAGGTGCTGTGGGAGGCATTCTTGGTGTTAATAAAAGACGAAGAAGATAACTTTTTAAAGTGCAAATAAAACAGGTACGGCAGATCCCTACGGAATACCGTACCTGAAAATTATTAGCTTATATCAGCTGTCGTATAAAAGGATCACTCGTTTATAACCTCGTGATACAAATTGATATATTCGGTAGCTGAACGTGCCCAGCTGTTGTCGCACTGCATAGCACGTTTTACAAGAATCTCCCATCCATCGTGCTGCCAGTAGCCTGCAATAGCTCTGCGGATGCAGCCAAGCATATCCATCGCATCATAGTTACGGAAGGTAAATCCATTTCCGTCACCCGTACCACTGTCCTGTATAGAATCGCGAAGCCCGCCTACCTCTCTGACAATCGGAATAGTACCATAACGCAATGCTATCATCTGAGAAAGTCCGCACGGCTCTGCCTTAGACGGCATAAGGAACATATCTGCACCTGCATATATCTTTCTTGACAGCTCCGGAATAAATCCGTGACACGCACAAAGTCTTCCCGGATACCTGTCCTGCATAGAGCGGAAAAAGCTTTCATACTCCCAATCGCCTGAACCCAGTATCACAAACTGTACATATTCCTCTCTCATAAGCTGATCAAGTGCATATTTCACAAGATCAAGCCCCTTATGAGCAACAAGCCTTGTTACCATAGCGATTATGGGAACTTCTTCATTCTGTTCAAGACCAAGACGCTCCTGAAGCTTTTGCTTATTTACCGCCTTACCTGAAAGATCATCAGCTGTGAAGTGCTCATAAAGCTGTATATCGGTTGCCGGATTATAAGAGGTGTTATCAATGCCGTTAAGAATACCTCTTATTTTCCACGCTCTTGCATTCAGTATGGGATCAAGCCCGTGAGAAAACCACGGATCACGAATCTCCCATGAATAACTCGGACTTACTGTTGTGATTCGGTTTGCAGTTTCAATAGCACCCTTCATATAGTTGATACAACCGTCATAATCAAGGATAGAACGTCCCTGGGGAGGTATTCCTACAACCTCATCATAAAGCTCCTGTCCGTATTTTCCCTGATATTGAATATTATGTATTGTAAAGACGGTTTTAATGCCATTATACCATTCATTCTGTGAATAAAACAGATTGTAGTATGTAGGCACAAGGGCAGTCTGCCAATCATTGCAGTGAATTACATCGGGCTTGAAGTCTATATATGGCAGCATTTCAAGTACGGCTCTTGAGAAAAACGCAAATCTCTCTGCATCATCATAGTGACCATAAAGTCCCTGTCTCTTGAAATAATACTGATTATCCAAAAAATAATATATAACTCCGTTATATCGTGTTTCAAATATACCGCAATACTGTCTTCTCCATGACACAGGCACAGAAAAGCTTGTAACAAACCTCATCGTATCCTTAAGGTTCTGAGGTATTTCATCATAAAGCGGCATAACAATACGACATCCAATAAGCCGCTGTCGCAGTGCGTGAGGCAGTGAGCCTGAAACGTCTGCAAGTCCGCCCGAAGCCGCAAACGGCTGCGCTTCACTTGTTACAAACAGACACTTCATATATACACCTCCATTTTTCTAAATTTAAAGCATCAGATCAGACAACGCTGAGCTTACTTATATAAACCGGATATGACGGCTGACCGGCAAGTGTTTTGTCATCTCTTATTACAACATCCTTGTCAACAACAACATAGCTCAGGCTGCAATTTGAGCCGATCTTTGTATCCTGCATAATAACACAGTTTGACACCTTTGTGCCTTTTCCGATATGAACGCCCTTAAAGAGGACACAGTTTTCAACCTCACCCTCTATGCTGCATCCGTTACCGATAAGAGAATTGGACACCTTAGAGCCAAGTCCGTATTTTGTAGGCATATCATCTCTTACCTTAGTATAGATAGGACGATCTCCTCTGAAAAGATCACTGCGTACATCTCCGTCCTTGAGTGCCATATTTGCATTGAAATAATCACTCATTGAAGTGATAACAGGTGCAAAGCCCTTGAATTCATATCCATAAACATTCAGGTTCTTGTATTCGCCTTGTATTATGTCACGCTTGAAGCTCATTGTATTTTTGCTTATGCATTTATTGACAAGTTCCATAAGAAGCTCACGCTTGATAAGCATAATATTCATATAGAAACTACAGCTGCCGTTTATTGAAGGATCAACAAGCACATCTATTACCTTGCCCTTTGAATCAAAAGAAAGAACTGTAGGATTCTGAAGCTTTGCCGGAAGCTGACCTCTCTTGTATACAAGAGTAATATCTGCACCGTTTTCTACATGCTTCTCAAAAACTTTCTGAAAATCTATATTGCATATAACATCACAGTCAGAAATAACAACATATTCCTCACTTGAGTTCTTAAGGAACGGCATAATAGAATTGAATGTCTTTACCCTGTTTGCATAATCGGCAGGATCCATAAACGGCGGAAGGATGAAAAGACCATTACGCTGCCTGGAAAGATCCCACGCCTTACCTGCACCAAGATGGTCAGTAAGTGACTGATAATTACTCTTGGTGATAACACCTATTTTATTGATACCGGAGTTTACCATATTTGAAAGCGGAAAATCAATAAGACGGTATCTGCCGCCAAAAGGCACAGCCCCCATTGTTCTTAACTCTGTAAGCTGACTGATGAGATTCTCATGAAGATTAGAGAAGATGATTCCCATTACATTGTTTCCACGCATAATCATTTAACCTCCTCTATATCCTTAGAAATCATTGCTTTCGGCTCAACGCTTGCACCCGCACCGATATTAAGGGTGTCACCTATAACAGCAATTCCCCACTTATCTTTATCCTCAATATCCTCGGGGCGTGCACCTATAACAGCGTTCTTTCCGATAACAGTATTTTCCGAAACGATAGCATATTGTACAACAGCGCCCTCTTCAATAACACAACCCGGCATTATAATTGAATCCTGTACAACAGCACCCGGCTTCACAACAACATTAGAGAAAAGCACCGAAAAATCTATTGTTCCCCTTATGTCGCAGCCGTCTGCAATAAGTGAGTTTTGTACAGAAGCTCCGTCTGCAATATACTGCGGAGGAACAACCGGATTCCTTGAATATATCTTCCAGGATTCATCACTCAGATCAAGTGGAACATTAGGATCGAGCAGATCCATATTAGCCTCCCAAAGACTATCTATTGTTCCTACATCCTTCCAGTAGCCCTGGAACTGATAAGCAAACATTCTCTGACCATCTTCAAGCATCTTCGGCAGGACATCCTTACCAAAGTCATGTTCAGAGCCTTCTGTAGTTTCGTCCTCAATAAGATACTTTCTGAGCTTATCCCAACTGAACACATAGATACCCATAGACGCATTAGTGCTCTTCGGATGTTCAGGCTTCTCCTCAAACTCATATATAGAGCCATCGGGATTTGTATTCATAATACCAAAGCGTGATGCTTCAGCAAGCGGAACATCAATGACTGCTATCGTACAATCGGCATTATTTTCCTTATGGAAAGCTATCATCTTGGAGTAGTCCATCTTATAGATATGGTCACCCGAGAGGATAACAACATAGTTAGGGTTATATCGGTCTATGTAATTGATATTCTGATATATTGCATTTGCAGTACCCTTATACCAGTCAGTACCCTTTATCTGCTGATATGGTGAAAGGATGCGCACACCGCTGTTCATACTGTCAAGATCCCACGGCTGACCGCTTCCGATATACTCATTGAGTACCAAGGGCTGATACTGTGTGAGAACACCTACTGCTTCAATACCTGAATTTACGCAGTTTGAAAGCGGAAAGTCGATTATCCGATATTTGCCGCCAAACGGAACTGCAGGTTTTGCAAGCTTCTGAGTGAGTACCCCAAGTCTGCTGCCCTGTCCACCTGCAAGCAGCATGGCAACTACTTCCTGCTTTGGATACATAATTATTTCCTCCTTTTATTAATAACAGTTATATTATCTGTCGGCTTATTCCTCCGTTTTTTCCTCGGAATTTTCAGCTGCAGCTTTTTTTATTTTTGATCTTGCCATTGTTTTCTTTACGGGTTTCTCCTCTGAAGCAGCATCCGTCTGAACTTCTGTTGTTTCAGTTTTTTTAGTTGTCTTTTTTCTTGTTGTCTTCTTGGGCTTTTCGGCATTATCCATACCCTCTGCCGTTTCAGCCTTTTTGCTCGGCTTTCTCTTCGGCTTTTTCCTTACACATTTCAGATAGAGCACAGAAAGCGGAGGAAGCGTCAATTCGATTGACTGTTCAAAGCCATGCATAGGTACTTCATCGGAAACAATTGCTGTACCATTCGAGATACCGGATCCTCCAAACTCAGTCCATTCAGTATTCATTACCTCGCTGTATGTACCATCTATTGGAACACCGATCCTGTAGCCCTCTCTGAGAACAGGCTGGAAATTACAAACAACAATGATCTCATTGCCCTTTTTATCCATTCTGCGGAAACTGATAACACTCTGGGTATAGTCGTCATTGGAAATCCACGAGAAACCTTCCCACGAGAAGTCTATCTCCCACATCGGACTGTTTTCTATGTAGAAATGATTTATCTTCTTGAAGAAATTTTTAATATCATTATGTGCCGGATATTCAAGCAGCAGCCAATCAAGCTCTGTTGCATAATCCCACTCTTTGAATTGTCCAAGCTCAGTGCCCATAAATGTAAGCTTTTTACCCGGGTGAGCCATCATATAAGCAACAAAGGTTCTGTCACCGGCAAACTTCATCTCATAATTTCCGGGCATCTTATTTATAAGCGAAGCCTTTCCGTGAACCACCTCGTCATGTGAGATCGGAAGAATAAAGTTCTCAGAGAATGCATAGAAGAACGAAAAGGTAAGATTATCGTGATTAAACGGTCTGTAGAGCGGATCAAGTGAAACATAATGAAGCATATCGTTCATCCAGCCCATATTCCATTTATAGTTAAAGCCAAGACCGCCGGAATATGTAGGACGAGAAACCATCGGCCATGAAGTAGATTCTTCTGCTATCATAAGAACATCGGGATAATAGTGGAAAGCAGCCTCATTAAGTCTTTGCAGGAAAGCAACAGCCTCAAGGTTCTCTTTACCGCCAAATTTATTCGGCACCCATTCACCGTCACGTCTGCTGTAGTCAAGATAGAGCATTGAAGCAACCGCATCAACACGAATTCCGTCAATATGATAATAATCCATCCAGAATATTGCACTTGAGATCAGGAAGCTTACAACCTCATTTCTGCCATAGTCAAAAACGAGAGTTCCCCAATCCTTATGCTCACCCTTTCTCGGATCTGCATATTCATAGCACGGTGTGCCGTCAAAACGTGCAAGACCGTGTGCGTCTCTCGGAAAGTGTGCAGGAACCCAGTCCATAATTACAGAAATACCTGCCTGATGGCACCTGTCAACAAAACTCATAAAATCATGAGGGCTTCCATATCGAGAAGTAACTGCATAATAGCCCGTTACCTGATAACCCCAGGATGCGTCAAAGGGATATTCCGTAAGAGGCATCATTTCTATATGAGTATATCCCATTTCTTTTACATATGGTATCAACTCATCAGCAAGCTTATCATACGAAAAATAATTGCCGTCCTTATATTTTCTCCAAGATCCTGCATGTATCTCATAGATATTCATAGGACTGCTGTATGACTCATGAGCCGCCTTTTGTTTCTGCCATTTTTCGTCGTGCCATTCATAGCCGTCTATATCTACAAACACAGAAGCCGTGTTCGGACGCGTTTCATAGTGATACGCATATGGATCGGACTTCATAATACAAGAATCGTCATAAGTTTCAATGCTATACTTATATATAGAATATGAATCAACGCCTTCGGGAATAAAGCATTCCCATACGCCGCCATCGGATATACGATTCATTCGGTTTACATTTCTATCCCAGTTATTGAAGTTACCGACAACCGAAACAGTTTTGGCATTCGGTGCCCATGTTCTAAACATTATACCGTCAGTACCGTTAACATTTGTTCTGTGTGCACCAAGAAACCTGTAGGCATGATAGTTCTCACCGCTATGAAACAAGTCAAGCTCTGAACGACCATTTCCTTCACTGCCAACCTGCATAATATAACAACTCCTTCGTTCTGAAATTCTATTTATATACATATATCATACCTTAAATTTGGATAAATTTCAAGTCTTTTTCCATTTCTTTTTATGAAAAATGTTAAATTATTTTATTTTGTTTTTTGGTTTCCCACGAGCTTAAATAAACAAGTTTAAAAGAATTACATCCGGAGTTTTTTGCTGTCACATTAAATTCTCTTATAAAAAAGGCAGTTCCCTATAATATTTAATCACTTCCTGCAAACATCAAATCTTATTCTATCTCCACATCCAATAAAATTTATACAGTCAGTCTGTCAAAAATTTCTGATTACACATCTTAAAATGTATTCAAAAATCCGCATATAATAATATAACAGATCAATATTAAAATCATTTTCAAAGCGGACAGTGTGTAAATTATATCATTTTATGTATGTCGAAAAAAAGAAAACGAACGCAGTCATATCTGCATCCGTTTTCAACAAAAACAAAATATAAAACTAAGCACTACATTACTTTTACGATCTTTTAAACATAAGCACAAACACTGCTGACAATGGAATTAAGCAAAAAATCACAGACACTCCCCCGGTCACTCGTGTCACGAATGCACTTATGACAGCTCCAATTATAAATATTATATTAATCGCATAATATTTCAGTCCGTCATAAAGCATTTGCTTGCTGCCGTTTTCTTTATACCTTACAAGGCAGTCTGTACCGCTGCGAAGATTCCCTGTACACATTGTTGTTGCACAAACAATTCCGTTTATTTTTCGGAAGCTTTGCACCTGAAGAGAACAAACAAACGATATTATTACGTTAACCGTCATATTATATGTATACATATTTCTTTCGGAAACAGGAAGCAGCGCCGCAATAACAACCGCAAGCATTTCCAGAGCTACAATTATCTGTCGCCAATGAAGAGGATTCTTACCCTCTGTTTTTCTTATAAGCTCAGCTGTAAATATTCCCAGCACAAATGCAAGTACTGATATAAGGTATGAGAGCATTTTCGGATAGTCACCCTCAACAAAGCTTATACCAAAAAGAACTATATTACCCGTTTGTGCATTTGCAAATACTCCTCCGCGGGATATATATGTATATGCGTCAAAATATCCCCCCGTCACCGCAAGCAGTGCACCTATCAAAAAGGTTTCGGACATCTGACGCTTTGACATTTTATTTTCCATTTTTTTGCACAGCTCCTCATAACAAATCAACTAATCAGCAACAGCACAAATTAATTATACTTAATTTTACCACTATACTCTTGCTTATGTCAATCCTGCGGAGCGCGTTAGAAACTGCGTTCGCTAACGCTCACTACGATTTAAAAAAATACGGTGCTACTTCCAAGTTCAATCAAAGTATCAATCTTCCATCTGCCGTCCAAGGAATGCTGCTGCTGTTTGAATAAGCTTGTTCTCAATTTCTGTAGGAAGAGTTTCTGTCTCGTTAAAAAGCATAATAACCGATCCCGTAACATCTCCTGACGAGATTATCGGATACATTATCGAGGCGCTGCGATCAACATTTTCTACCGGATAAAGCTTGCCCGCTCCGCCTGTACTAGCAAAAAAGCTTTTCCTGCCGGTCATATATTCCTCAAGCGTCGGAGAAATTCTTCTGTCTATTATCTCCTTTTTGGACATACCAGCAGCAGCTACAATATGATCGCTGTCACTTATCAGCACAGCCTGCTTCGATACCTTACTTAAAACCTCCGCATACTGTTCTGCAAAGCTTGACATCTCTCCCATCGGAGAATATTTCTTGAATATTACCTCTCCGTTTGAATCGGTATATATCTCAAGTGGGTCGCCCTCGACCCGGGCGAATGGTGTGAGTATTTCGGATTTCTTAGTGCCTGAATTAAAATTTACGGCAGCGGCCTCCTGCTCAACCTGCAATTCTTCAGGGACACCTGTTCTCAGGAGTGCGTCAATGTCAGACTTAAGCTTAATGTCGATATGGTCTTTGTAAACATCTATCCTGTCAATGATAAAATCAACATCTACCTTTGTCAGAGATTTTTTATTTATTATCGCATCAAATACCTCAATGACTGTTTTGGCTGTGCGGTTCATCTGAATGATGGCATTGTGCTTGTCCGTTGCTATCTGTATCTGCTGCTGAAAGCCCTCTATCTGCCGCAGCAGATCACCAATCTGCTCATCATACACTTCTGCTATCATATCTTCTCTTTCGGGGTGCTTTTTAATATCATTTATTCTCTGACGGTTGAGAAGCTTGATTTCTGTTTTGGTATCCTCGATTCTCTGCAAAAGAACTTCCACAACATTTTTACTTGAGGAAGTTTCCTTCTGCTCCTTGTCAATGGAAGATTGAAGCTGTTCGAGCATTTCCTCAGAATTGTCCTTGACCTTCTGTACAAACTCCTTCAGCAGCCTGTCAAGCATATCTACCCTTGTGTGATGGGAAGTGCAGCCTTTCAGACCTCTCTTGTGATAAGTTCCGCAGGTGTAGGCGGGTGCCAGATCAGAGCGGCTCAATGAAAACATCGGACTGCCGCAGTCACCGCAGAATAAATGTCCCGTATAAACATTGTCATACTTCTTTACCCCACGATAATTTGAGTTGGAACGCAGTTTCATCTGCTCCTGCACGACCGAAAAGAGCTTGAAGTCAACAATAGGCTCGTGATTATTGGCTATGACAATATGGTCTGTTTCCTGCAGCTTCATATCACCGCCGTTGATTTTCTTGCGGCGGTATTTTCTTTGCCTAAGCGTACCGATATAGAAGTCATTTGACAGAATACCGCTTATGGTAATGATACTCCACTCCTGCTTTGATCTGACAACGAATTCTTCTCCTTCGGCTTCTTTACGCATTTCCTCTGTTTTTCTGGGTGTAGGAATATGATTGTCGGTCAGATAGTTTGCGATTTTCTTATATCCCCAGCCGTCAGCATAAAGCTGAAATATTTTCCTTACGATCTCGGCAGCAGGCTCATCAACCACAAACTTCATTGTCTTTGTGTTAGTCATGATATAGCCGTAAGGTACGGCACAGATCCACTTTCCTTCTTCCTGTCGGTGCCTGATAACTGCCTTGACCTTCTTTGAAGTATCGGTAACAGGCATTTCATTTATCAGAAAGCGAAATTGTATTGCTGTCCAATCGTCCGAAGTGGGATAATCAATACCGTCACCGATGGAAATGATACGCATACCAATATCACGCAAGTCCTCCAGCTCTACAAGGCCCCGACTTGTACGACGGGAGAAACGGGAAAAGTCCTTGACGATCATAATATCGTATTCCCTGCGGAACATCTTTTTGCGTAGAATCTGATAATTTTCACGCTGTTCAAATGTATATCCCGAACGGTCACGGTCTTCATAAAAATCAAGCTGTGCATCGGGGAAGATTCTGGTCACATAGTCGGCTATTATTGCCTTTTGGTTTTCGATAGATGTATTGTCCTTATCGAGCTCTTCATCTACGGAAATACGGCAATATCCGGCTATTCGTAATTTTTCGTCCATTTCTGTCTCCTTTCTACCAATGTTGTAATAGATAATAAACATGTTACTGTCAACATTGTAACATACATTTTTGTATTTGTAAATAGATCTTTGCAGAAAAAAGGATGTGCCGTTAAGCACACCCTATATTCCTTACGATCAGGTTTTCAGTATTGGTGTATAAGTCTCCCTTGCCCGACAAGAAGTAAGCTACTTTGCATTTCTTGTTTTTGACAGTAGAAAGCAGCAGGTCAGTCAATTCCTGACGGTCAAAAAGCTGCTGTTCTTCCTTTGTCATCCATACCGAAATATAATTGTCACTTTCTTTTCTGTAAATTTCCACACTATCAGCTCCTTCTGAATGTATTATTACCCGAATTAATAAATGTAATCGTCTATTCCAATAACTCCTGACCTGAAGAATTAAACTCCATGTCGGTTATTAGGTTTCATAGTTATTATGCTTGACGGAATAATAAAACACCGCTGAAAAGGGAAAGTGATATGTAGAATTTCAGGGTAATGAATTGTGCAATATGCTGTCGGTATTGTACCTCTTTTGCTTTAGATTTTTAGTGCTGATATCAGCGACTCTCACCCGGTTCTATCATAGGAAAGCTCTTTACGATCTCAGGAGAGACCTTGCGCGGATACAATGTCCAATCTCCGTCGGAAATGGAGATATACAGATTTGCCATGGGATAGTCCGTAAATTTTTCGATCTCTTTTTGTGCGCCCAGCCATTCGGGATAGTCCGAAACCCGAAGATAGTATGAAAGATTTATCGGTTCAAGCTTGGAAGCAGCATCTATCCAGAACACATTCTTGTTCTCGTATTTGCTGTCCGGAGAACACTCTCCTTCAAGACAAAGGTAATTGCCTTCGCTGAAAAGAGATTCATATTTTTCGTAACGCCAAACCGGAAGAACACATTCAATAAAACTCGTTCCATCGCTGAACAGAACACTCAGAAAACGGGCTTTATCCTTTTTGCGCTTGCGTTCATGGCACTCCCATATCATTCCGCATATCCTGTGCTTACCGATTTGCATACCCTTGATACTGGTCGTCCTTCTGGCAGCACCGCTTGAATCACCCTCATGGAGCTTTGAAAAACTCAGCGGTATTCCCATTATTTCCTGTTCTGCTTTGACGATCATATTAAGCGGAATTGTTTCAGTTCCCTCCGAAAGCGAGGTTATCCTTTTACGGCAAAGGTCGATCTTATCTTTAATGGAATTCTCTGTCACAGTATCGTCAGTCTTTTCAATCTGACGTGTCAGGTCTGCAAGCTCAGCCGTCTGTCTCATTATCTCGTCAATGTTATGTACGACGCTTCCCTTTGATATTTTAAAGCAATCAAGAGCTCCGCTCAGGGCAAGATTCTTCAAAGACTTTTCATCAGGACGTATGCGGAGAAGGAAATCCGACAAAGAATCATAACCGGAGTTATTTCTTCGGTCGGCAGCTATGCTTTTGCCTGCGGCTTTACACCAGTCTATCATAGAAAACCCGACCCTGACAGTATCTCCTTTTGCAGTTATATCGAGTCCCGAAATATTCACGTCAGGAGGAAGGATCTCGACCTCACACCGACTGCACTCTCTGTACAGAAGCATCACTGCGTCCTTGTCATCGTAATACCTGAAAGATGACGCTAAAAAATAAGCGGGATAGTGATAAAACAGCCAAGCCATTCTGTATGCAAGCACAGCGTAAGCGGCAGCGTGGCTTTTATTGAACGCATAGCTCCCGAATGAAACTATCTGCTCAAACAGTCTTTCGCTTTCCTCTTCCGATAATCCGCAGTGACAGCATCCTGCCAGAAATTTATCTTTAACGGCTTCGATCTCTTCTCTGTTTTTATGACAGACTGCCGCTCTTATACGGTCAGCTTCCTCAGCGGAAAAACCGGCAATGTCAGTAAAGATACGCAGAAGCTGTTCCTGATAAATGATACACCCGCAGGTATCATTAAGTATGGGTCTGAGTTTCTCAGAAATAAGACAAGGCTCTTTGTTCCCATACAAAACATCCCTTATCACAGGAAGAAACTGCATCGGACCCGGACGGAAAGCAGCCGCTAACATCGTCAGCTCATCGATATTTCGGGGATGGAGCTTTCTCAGCCAGTCCTTCATACCGTCTGATCCGAACTGAAATATAAAATCCGTATTCCCGCCCCAGAACACACTGCTGAATACTTCCTTTTCTTCGGGAATTTCCGAAAAATTGATTTTGGTTTTCTCGTTCATTTCTATATTCGCAAGCATATTTGAGACAGCATCGAGAGTCCGCAGTGACAGAAGGTCGATCTTTAGAAGTCCGTAAAAGCTTTCTATATAACTTTTGTCACAATCCACCAGCGTGCCGCTGGACCCTATTTCACGACCGACTTTTTTCGTATCGATTACTTTATCGCCGCGGCACGACATTTTCGCATCGGAAAGAGCTGAGCGCGAAGTCGGCACCGGCAGCTTGCCGGTGTCGCCGATAACGATACCGCAGGGGTGTTTTGACAGAGTTTTTACCATTCCGTCACACAGTTTGGCTGTATCTATAATGCGCTTTGCCTTGTCGTCAGAATCAAAAGAACTCAGCTCGCTTACGTTGTCCGTAAGTCTCGACCCGCTTTTGCAGGCTTTTGAAACTGCTTCGCCTACGGCAAGATAATCCTTGTCGCCTGTCTGAGCAGACATGTACTTTGCCGCAAGTGTGACCGCTTCTTTAGCCTTATAACGCACAGGCTCAATGATACCGCAAACGGCATTCGCACCGTATTTGTCCCTGAGATACTGCAAGACCCGTTCACGGATAAACGGTGCAAGGTCAATGTCAATATCAGGCATAGTCCTTCTTGCACGGTTCAGAAAGCGCTCAAACATCAGTCCGTGGGCGACAGGGTCAATATCGGTGATACCCAGTAAATAGCACACAAGCGAGCCGACAGCGCTTCCCCTGCCGGGTCCCACAGGCAGACTATTATACTTGCATATAAGCTTTGCTTCTGCTTTTGCAAAGCTGACAATGTCCGCAACAATAAGCAAATAATCACAAAAGCCCAGTTCGGTTATAACACTCAGTTCTTCACAAAGACGCTTTTCATAGACTTGATTCCACACGGCTGCTCTGACAGGTATCCTCTCATAAACTGCCTTACGCAAAAGATCAGGAGCGGGAGTGCCGTCATCACTTTTGAATTTTGGATAATGAATGGATGAAGGGCATTTCAAATTGCAATGTGAAGCCAACAGTTCGATGCCTTTTATTGCCCTGTCGCACTGTTCTTCCGTCAGAATGTCTTTAAGCGCGGCTTTCAGCTCGTCAGGGGTTTTGATATAATGCTCCTTTTCTGCGTCGGAAGGTTCTGTATATTTATAGTCAGACCTGAATTTCATGACGCTGTATTTCATTCTGTCCTTTTCTGTATGATTCGCAAAGTACGGGTCATTTGTAGCAAGCAGCGGAATATCAAGGCTGTCGGCAATATCCGCAAGAAGGGGATAAAACTCTCTTTCGGATTCTTCTCCGTGATACTGAATTTCAGCAAAAACATTATCCCTCCCGAATATCATCTTAAATCGGCTGAGTGCCTCCGGCGGCAAGCTGCCGCTCCCGTGTTCGCAACCTGCTTCTTCCGCACCGGATAATGCTTTGCCGCGGCGCGAGAGTTTCGCATATTCGGAACCTGAGCGCGAATCGTCCTGTGCGGTCACGCACCCGCTTGTAGTAAGAATGACATGATCGTGTCCTTTTTTATCGGGAGAAAAGAATTCTTCAAGGTCTCTTATTTCTATATATACGGGTTCCTTTTCTGATTTGAGATTTGCTTTCCCTGACAAACTGACAATTTCCATGAAGCCTTCAAAGTCTTTCGGGATCAGGGTGATCTCACCAATCTGACCCTGAAAGCGCAAATCTATCCGAAGTCCCACACCGGCACGGATACCAGATTTCCGACACTCTGTCAGAACCTCTGCCGCAGACCGGAGGGTGTTCCTTTCCGTCACGATCACGGTGGATGCGTCCATCGACTTTGCTTTTTCTATAATGTCGGCAATGCTTATTACCGACCTGTCAAGTGAATATTCTGTACTTACGTTAATGATTGAATTCTTATCTGACATAATATCATTCCTCTCTTGTTGGGCGCAGAGCCTGCGGTGCGTGACCGCACTGGACGATTTCGCGTTCTGCTTCTTACACATCGGATACTTTATCGCCGCGGCATGAGAGTTTCGCATATTCAAAAGTTGAGCGCGAATCGAGTGCACAGGCACTGTGCCGCGAAATAGGGAGCGTCAGCTTGCCGCCGCGGTGACAGGTGACAGATGGGGACAGTGATTTCATATAAATTTATTTATATAACATATCGGATTACAGACTCTAAGCGCCCGGATTATAGCTCGGAAACTTCTATATACTCTTATGTAATTGTTTTTAAGAATTACTGTCACTACTGTCACCAATATGCGCAGACCCGCATGAATGCTGATTTTTTACGGTGACAGATGACGATTATTTTCTGTCCCCACTACTGTCACCACTGTCACTTGAAGGTCGGCAGAACACAGTACACTTTCCGTATCCTGGTATCTTTTTGCGACCATTGTTGGCAGGATACTCCGTCCAGCCTAACTTGCGGAGCATGAGAGCTATTTCTTTTGAAAAGCGGATAGTCAGATCGATCTTTTTCATGCCGAAAAACTCCATTCCGATCTCGGCTGCACATACAAGGTCACGGCGGAGAGTTCCGTTATAGGGTTGGGCAAGATATTTTCCGGTGTGATTTATGTAGTCCCGTCTGTCTTCAATGCTCAGGTCGTACCAATTCTCCGGCAGCAAAATGTCAAGATATTCGCTTACAAGCGGCATCCTGATGTCCTCGACAACGGCTTCGTTCTGCTTTTTCAGAACCTCATCTACAAGATGAGCGGGTATCTCATGGCTTTCTCCGTTTTTGTACATCAGGTAAGCCTCTGCCCAGATCTGATCTATATCTTCATCGGTCATGTCCCACGGGTGAGCTTCACTCTCTTTACCTGTAAAGACCGGAAGAAAGCGTCTGTTGCCCGTTTCGTCGATCAGAAGTCCTGATATCCTGTTTGAAGTTCCGATGATGATCGACTTTCTGGGATGCTCGGTAACGATGCGGGCATACGGTTCGCGGTAGTTATCGTTCTGACAGGAAAAGAACGACTTTACCATTTCAACCTCCGTTTTGCTGAAGCCTGCCATCTCGGAAATTTCTGCAATGAATACTCCTCTGAGCTTTTCGGCTGCTGTTTTTGTTGCAATGTCAGGACAGCGGATAGTATCCGTAAAATAGCCCTTAGCGAGTCTTGACACAAAAGTGGATTTTCCGCAGCCCTGTTTTCCGATAAGTACCAGCACCGTGTCGATCTTGCAGCCCGGCTCAAAAACACGCTTTACACCGGAGATCAGTGTCGTCCTGATAACCGCTCTTGTGTACTCGCTGTCTTCACAGCCTAAATATTTGGTAAGAAGTCCCTCAACACGGCTTTCTCCGTCCCAGGTCAGCCCCTTGAAATACTCCTGCAGGGGATCAATACTGCGGCAGAACGTCAGCCTTGCAAGCGCATTGTCAATGGTATTACCGGTTTCGATATGGTATGTACTGCTGATATATCCGATAAGAGCTTTGCGGTCAAATTCTGTAAATACACGAGGGTGAGCTATACCTTTTTCTTCCCACGGAAGGGGACTTGTTGCAATAAACTGCTGCTTAAAACTGTCATACATTATTCCCGAAAGCTCAGGGTCTTCAAGCACTATCGTCACTGCATTTGCGGTGCTGTTTTTTGGTTCACCGTATTTGTTAACTTGCAATTTATCCATTATTTCGTCTGTTTTGGTGTCTGTTTTCGCTTTCACTTTTTTATTTGATTCTTTAAGCAGAGCCTTGACCTTTTTGTCCCGTTTTACATAATCCATCATCGCTTTAAAGGACGGAAGGTCTTTCTTTTTCGTGTCTTTTGGTACGTCCTTGTCAAGAGCGCCGAAACGATGTATACGGTAGAGATCAAAGCTGTTGCGTGTCCCCTGAGCAGGGTCATTCGCATGAAAACTTGTAGCTATGTTTTTGTCAGGATCAATTATCATCCCTGGTGTGCTGTCTGAGCCGATGAGACTATAACGGTTTTTGGTGTCGGTCGCTTCGTAGATATCGCTCAGGCTTTCAATGATCTCCGTGATTGGATGGATTTCGCAAAAAGCTTGAATAGGACCGAGTTTCAATTCTTTTTCTTTCACGTCTTCGGCATCATCAGACACCCCGCCGCTTGAAGTTTCTTTCTCCTGTTCGTCTGTTTTTGGTGAAATGCCTAAAAGAGCATCCACGTCAATAGGCTCGCTGCCCCACTCCCAGAAATGATACTCTATCCCTTTCAGCACCCTTGGGAACTGGAGCTTCTGCCTGAAATTAAAGCACTGCTTGTCAAATTCGCAATTCAGCTTTTCTGTAAACGCTTCGCACAGTTTCGCATACTCATCTTTTGTAACCGGTCTGCTGAGAGGAATAATAATACGATAGCGTGGACTGTCCTCACGGCTGCGGAAAGTGGTGTATGCAAACACCTTTGTGTCCGGATACGTTGTTTTTATGTCATCCAGCAAAGTCGCATTAGGATGGTCAACATCGAGCGCAAGAATAAATGCTATATCCTGAGTCTCGTCACCCTGTTCGCTGCGGATGCAGGCACTGAAACACGCTCCGAACTTCAACTGTCTTTTCTCATCGTCTGGCAGCGCATTATACTCTTCTTCTGTCTGTTTCAGAACCTGCGGAACTTTCAATGTTTCACACAGTTCACGAAACGTCATTTCGCGTATGCAGCACTTATCATCATAGATACTGCCAAGCACTGAAATAAAGATTCTTTTTTCCATATTTTTTTTACTCCTTTCTGTTATGAAGAGATACCCTCTTCACTAATCCCCCAAAAACGTATTTTTTCGACCTCAAAAGGTCAAATTCCCAAAATATTATTTCCCGTACTTCTTCTGCATTAATTTCAAGGATCAGTTTTTGACTTGTAATAGATTTTTTTCGGAAGTAATAATAAATCTGAGGTCTGTTACTCTGCAAAGATTTATTATTGTCTTCTACTATTATTATGCACGATAAAAATGAATTTTACGTTCAAAATCCTGCCGTACTAATTGCCGTTCCAAGTCAGAAGCTCCAAAAAAGGAGAAACTGGATTAAATACTAATAAAAAAAGAACCACCCCTGCATTGATAAACAAGGATGGTTCTGATCGGAGCGAATATCATAAGTTATTATATTCGATTATTTGATTGTGTAGAAAAGCATTGAGTTAATATCAGTTTTGTGTTTTTGGAGGTAATCAGCAAGAATATCATTCCCAATGCAATAGAGGACAGCATTTTCAGCACCCATTTCTTTGGCTTTTTCTATAACAGTACTGTATTCGTATAAAATCTTACACTTGTCCAGGCCGGATTTTTTCAGTGCGCCGGTATGGATGTTTACAACTTCTGCTTTCAATTGAAGCGAGTCTGAGGATTCTATAAACATATCGCTTAATTGTATTGTGGTCAGTTCACTGTCTCCATTGTATAGGACATAAAATTCGGGTGATGGGATTTTATAAAGCTTAGTCCCATATCTTGTTCTCGGATCATTCATTGTCAGCTGATCGTATGCTCTGCCGAGGGACATAAAAATACGGACAGGCAGATCACTGCTGATTGCTTGCTGTTCTGTAAAACAAACGAGTCTGTCGTCAAATCTGTAGAAAAAGAAATTGCTTAACTGATTTGAACTGTCTTGTTCAATATTGATTTTTCGGGCATTCTTTACACGTTTTCTGCTTAGTGATTCATATAAATCAATTGCGTTTTGAGTTCCTTCTTCAGAAGAAAAGAACAGCGAATAGAAGAGGCTTTCTTTTTGACTATTGTTATTTGATACGTTTTCCAAGAGTATCACTCCTATTTTGTATTAGCTCCAATACATTTACGCTCCAATTTTGTAAAAGAACCAATTATATTATGATTGATAATGTATTGATTTTGCTTTGTATAATATTGTTTGTTGGCACGTTCCTTCTCTTTAAATAATAACAAAATCCCGAACCCACAAAAGGATTCGGGATCATTTTACTCCTTCGCTTTGTAGTGTGATACCATTCTGTAAAAGGTATTCGGCTTGAGGTCGAGCAACTCCATAGCCTTCTTTGCCGATAATTCCTTTGACTGCCATTTGCAATATACTTCGTCCCAATCATCGGGATACCTTGTTCTCGGTCTGCCTGTGTAGCGGCCTGTTTTTCTGCTGTACCTCTTACCGTTGCGGACAGGCATAACAGCAATACCCTCTGCCTGTCGGGCTTTGATTGTCAGACGCTCCTGCTCTGCGATAGAAGAAATCACCTCGATCAATATGTTTGAGATCATATCCAACACCCAACTGTTTTTCTCATCAATGCTTACCATAGTTGTGGGAAGGTCGAGCACTACGACACGGATGCCGACCTGCCGAAAGTAGCGCAGCTCATTCTGTATATCGTTTTTGTTCCTGCTGAGTCTGTCCAGCGATTTGATCACAAGAGTATCACCCTTGACAAGTTTTCCGAACCCGACCTTCAGGCTTGTATATGCCGGTCGGTTCAGGTCTTTGCCGCTTGCCTTATCTGTCAGGATGTTCTCCTCCTGCACACCATAGTTTTTCAGTGCTTCGATTTGCCGTGAAAGGTTCTGCTCTTTGGAACTGACACGGGCATAACCGACTATTCTGCTCATCCTCTTTTCAACTCCGTTCTTTTTTGTATCAAAAGGTCTATCGGATTATGACATATTTCAAAACCCTTGCCGTCAACCTTTTGAAACACTTTTTTGACTGTTTTTTCGGTATTTCAAATTGTGTACCTTTTGAAATAATCCAACTTACGAAACTATCACCACCTGAGCATAATTTCAAGCTGTATCTTTTGAGGAGTAAAAACAAACTCCCGTCATAGAAATGTTTGTGATAGTATTATGCTTGATGGAGTTATAGAACAGAGTTGATATTCCGAGTTACAGTAGAGAGTGTGAGCTGAACAGGACTATTAATACTGACATCAGATGTCAGTGTTTTTCCTCGTGCTATAATAGCAAAATGCAAACACTAACTTCCGGAAACTACTGCTCTTACTTGAAGAAAGAAAGGAAAAATAAAAAGCTAACAATATTGCTGTGAAAGCTAATAATTGGGGCTTATTTTTTAATAAATGGTTCTTTATCTCTCTTTATCTTTCCCTTTCTATGTTTCAAGTATCTTTTGCGGGGGTGCAGGGTTCTTGATTGGCAGGTGTTTGTAATCGTGGACTATTGCGGCAATACTTGTCTGATAAAGATAGGTTATGCATTGTAGCAGAAAGGATGGACTGCTGCATCAAAGTAGAATATTATTAAGGCTCGCACCATCCTGAAACACATTAATATCGAAAAGCCTTTCATCGGGTAAGCTCTAAAAATAACCAAAACAGAATCTTATAATGAAAAATAAGAAGAAAAAGAAAGGGAGAAATACATTTATTTGGGTAGAGGCTGTAGTATAAGATGCAGTGAAAAAAGTTTGCGGAAAATTTATCATTGTATTTGCTCATAGTAAGGTCGTAATGTTTGCTAAGCAATCAATAGGAGATGGAATAGTGTGTGCTGATGTAGAATAACTATAGTAATTTTGTCAGCCTACTGCTACAGGCTGTGGAATATTGAGATTATAGATAAAGGAAGATGTTTTATATTGTATCGGTCGATGTGAATATTACTTACCTAAATAAATACAATGACACCACTATCAAGTAGTACAACTGATAACGTTGTCTTGACATCTATTTATATTAGAGCAGAAGTTTTGTGTGGTGATGCGATTATTATCTGTTCTACTATAATCTTCTTCCTGATCATTTCTGAACCATCCGTGACAGAACTTTTTTCAAAAATACAATTATGTATAGACAATAGTAGTTTCCGATTTCAAAATTCAAGCGTTTTGATATATTCGCCAACATCATAAATAAAGCCGATCTGATATTTATCAAGAGTTTCCGCACTTGATAAGCAGTCAGCAAGGAATACAATATTATCCGGTGTTCTGAAACCAACCATATCAAAGAAGTGTCCGGGCAGAGGTATGATCTCAAACCCGTCCGGCATAGCATTCTTTGTCAACAATTCTGCATTGCTTTCCTGTGCAAGCAAAAACTTGTGTCTTAAATCCTTGCAGGGATAACCTCCGTATAAAAATAACGGCAAAATATAATTGAAATATATGTACTAATATTATTGCTTTATTTTGCCGATAGTGGTATAATAATTTCCGGGAGCACAGATGAACGGAGGTTATCTGATGGACTATATCAGCGTATCTCAGGCAGCGGAGAAATGGGGATTATCCGAGAGAAGTATCCGGAATTACTGCCAGCAGGGGCGGATCGTCGGTGCAGTTCTGAATGGTCATTCGTGGCTTATTCCTGAAAATGCTGAAAAGCCGGACAGGAAAAAGAGAAGTGGTAAAGTTCCGGACGATCTTCTTTCAAGGCTCAGAATTGAAAAGGAAACCGCAATGACCGGCGGGATATATCATAAAATACAGATCGAGCTGACATATAATTCAAATCATATCGAGGGCAGCCGACTGACAAAAGAACAGACAAGATATATATTTGAAACAAACACTATCGGAGTTTCTGACAGCTCTGTCAATGTGGATGATATCATCGAAACAGCAAATCATTTCCGCTGTATTGATCTTGTGATAGATCAGGCTAAGTATGTACTGACAGAGGGCTTTATAAAACAGCTGCATCTGACACTGAAAAACGGCACATCAGACAGTCGCAAGGCATGGTTTGCCGTAGGAGATTACAAGAGGCTTGAAAACGAGGTAGGCGGTATTCGAACTGCAAAGCCGGACGAAGTGCCGCAGAAAATGAAAGAACTTCTGAAAGCCTATAATCAGTCAAAGAAAAAAAGCCTCGATGAGCTTTTACAGTTTCATTATGACTTTGAGCGGATACATCCGTTTCAGGATGGAAATGGTCGTGTCGGCAGACTTATTCTTTTCAAGGAATGTCTGCGCAACGGTATTGTACCCTTTATCATTGAGGATGATATAAAGGAGTTTTATTATCGCGGCTTGCAGGAATGGAAAAATGAAAGGGGATACCTGCGTGACACCTGTCTGACGGCTCAGGACAGATTCAGAAAATATCTGGACTATTTTGGTATAAAACAAAGTGATTGATCGAATAAATATACAAATAAATGCAGCAGCCTTCTGTCATTTGCGAACAAAGGGCTGCTGTTATTCTATCCTAATTTGTCTTTTGCTTAACCGCCAGCCGGAATACTTTCTTTCACTCTGTCAACAATGGATTATTTGATCATAAAAAGAATTTTTATCGGACAATCCGATAATTTATTATACTTTTATCAGACTGACAATATATTTTATAAGAATATTATGTCGACAAATTCTAATAAAATGCTTTAAAATGTATTACAGCCGTCCGAACTCACACCCGGACGGCTGAACTTATGCCTCAATAGCTGATCTTTTCCCTGTGCAGAATAAAGTGAACTATATATCGACATACTATTCATAACCACTCATAAAACGGCCGCAGCATTTTCTGAAAAATATTTCACTGAATAACCATTCAGAGCCTTGACGTTCAGGATGTACTGGATCAATTTATCAGCAGACGGCTTGAAGGTGTCGCCCTGCAATACTTCCATAGAGCCGCTCTGCGGGGCTTTTATCCCGATATTGACGATTTCGGCAGCTATTGGTACGATGACCCTGCAACTAAAACAAACGGCGAGTTTGACTGCGTTATACGGCATGGCGAGCAATATGATTTCTACGAATGCAAATACTTTGACCGTCCCATGACCCTTGAGGAATGCAGTCAGGAAAAGAAACAGCTCGACAACATCAAAGGCATCACTGTGTCAGGTGTAGGATTTTTCTGCACAGGGGGATTTGCGTTTGAAGGTACACAGGGATTCACACTCATTGACGGATATTTCTTCATATAGAATACAACAGCCGTTCGGACTTTCCATCCGAGCGGCTTGACTTATGCCCCAATATGTAACCTCTCTGCAAGGCTCTGCATCGCCATAATAAAGTTGTATTCTTTTGTAAAAATGTTGTTACCTGCGCATTATGGGTATTTGGCATACTTGTAAACCTGCGTATTATGGATTATTCGATCATAAAAAGAAAATCTTACTGTAAATACACCTTTTCATGTAAAATTTTAATCTATCATGTAATATTTAAACTTTGTGTTAACCTTTAAAAAACGTATTGATATTTTTTAATCTTTAGCATATAATTAAAATAGTTGGAGGTGGAATTTAAAATGTTTGAGCAAGATTTAAAGGATTTGATAGATAAAGTTAAAAAAGCAAAAGCTGAATTTCAAAATGTTGAACTGAAAAAGTGCAAGGATGGTGTTTCCGAAAGACTTTTCGATACACTTTCGAGCTTTTCCAATCAGGATGACGGAGGTGTAATAATCTTCGGGATAGATGAAAGCAGCAATTATGAAATAACAGGTATTGACGATGTGCAGCTTCTGCAGAAAAAAGTAATGGAGCAATGCCAGCAGATGGAACCTCCTGTCAGAGCTGTTTTTACTGTCACAGAAACAGACGGAAAGAATATCGTTGCCGCTGAGATACCGCCGGTCGAGATTACGGAGAGACCGTGTTTTTATAAGGGCAAGGGCAGAATAAAAGGCTCCTATGTCCGTGTGGGCGATGCCGATATCCCTATGAACGAATATGAGGTTTACAGCTACGAGGCTTACAGAAAGAAATATCAGGACGAAATACGGGAAGTTGAACGTGCTGAGATGAGCTCCCTTGATGAAAACAAGTTGGCGGAATATCTGCTCAGGCTGAAGCTGAATAAGCCAAATCTGTCCAGACTTGACGATGAAAAGATCATGGAGCTGATGAGCATAGAAAAAAACGGACATCCGACACTGGCTGCCGAGCTGCTTTTAGGCTCCTATCCCCAGGCTTATTTTATGCAGCTCGGGATAATTGCTGTATCCGTGCCGGGAACGGAGATCGGCGAAACAGATATTGACGGCTCACGCTTTATTGACAATCAGCGAATCGAGGGAACTATTCCGGAAATGCTTGATGCTGCGTTGGCTTTTGTCCGCAAGAATACACGAACCAAAACGATCATAGATCCTGAAACCGGCAAGAGGCGCGATCGTTCCGATTATCCGCAGAATGCCGTCCGTGAAGCGATACTCAACGCACTGGTACATCGCGATTACAGCATCCATACAGAAGGCACACCTATTTATCTGAAAATCTTTTCCGACAGATTTGAGCTGTCCAGCCCCGGCGGTCTTTACGGCAGACTGACGCTCAATACTCTCGGTCGTATCCAGCCGGATACAAGAAATCCTGTCATTGCAAACGCTCTTGAAGTGATGGGCATATCCGAGAACCGCTACTCCGGTATTCCCACAATACGCAGAGAATTAGCTTCAGCCGATATGCCCGAGCCGGAATTTAAAGATCAGTACGGGGAGTTCACCGTGATTTTCCGGCTGACTGATGAATCCTCCGGCGCTGATGCCCCCGAAAGCCGTGAAGCACAAATCATCAACTTCTGCAAAACCCCACGCACAAGAAAGGAGCTGGCGCAGTTTATAGGGCTGTCCTCTGCTACCTATGCGATCAAAACCTATATCCAGCCGCTGATCGACAGGGGATTAATAAAGCTGCAGATACCCGACAGACCCGCAAGCCCGAATCAGAAATATTACTCATAGACTATAAAAACAGCACCGCACAAAGCTTATTACGGCTCTTCTGCGGTACTTTGTATTTATTCAATTTATAGGATTGCACTATAATATGGAGTACTACGCACATACTCTTTGGTCACTTTGCCACTATTTACTAAACTAGTTAGTAAATGTATTATCTGTTGATTAGAAAGTTCGGACAGTTCTGCACATTCTTCTTGTAAATCTCTTACAGAACGTGCAACTTCAATTTCGTACAGATAATCCAATATGAGTGTTTTATATTTCTCTTTTTCTTTCTGTATTTTTCCCATTGTTGTTCCATCTTCATTAAAACCAGCTTCAAATAATTTTCTATTAAGCAACCTTTTTTCTTTTTTTGTCTCTTCAGGCTCTAAAAGTTCTATTTGTTTTTTTTGATTCTGATAGTAAGCATCACATTCCCGTATCTTAACTATTATATCATTTTCTTTCTCAGTGTTTATCTCTAAACTCCTACGAATCCTTGATAATTTAAATATTTTATATACAGGAGTTTGCTGTAATTCGCTTTCAATGCTTGCTTTCTCATTTCGAATTAACTGGTGTTCATTAATTAAGGAAGCTTTGACTGAATCGTATTCTTTATTCAGTTTTTCTATTTGTTTGTTTCTATATTCATACTTTCTTTTTTCTATTAAGTGTTTTTCCTTCATTAATTCCTTTCGTAATTTATCTAACGCATTCTCGTTGCGTTCTTTTATATGGCTCGTGCAATCCGCGAGTTCCTTTTTAAGAGCGTCATCACCATACCGCATGACCTTCTGATAATTGCTGCTGTTGTCAAAGGGCTGGGCGCAGTTTTTCAGGCCTTCACGCTTGTGAACTTTCTGCTCCGCCATAAGCTTGCCCAGATAAGCCTCTGCGTTCTGCGGATCGATATCCAATACTTTTTCACAGTATTGGTCTGCGTTCTCCCAGTCGCCGTCTTCAAGCAACATAAACGCGCGCTGCAAAAGGGCATTGACATTTGCTCCGCCTGAGGTGGTTTGTACTGATTGAACGACCTGAGTTACCTGCTGTACAACAGGTGCAGTCTCCTTCGGCAGTATCTTCTTGATACCTCTGAGCAAATCCTGCATAGCGCCGACCTTGCCCATATCCTGCGCCTGAAGATGCTTGAACTCCTTTGGAATATCATAAGCGTCTATGTCCTTATAGCATGGGATAAGTACCTTTTTCTTGTCTCTGCTCATCATCGCAAGGAAACGGCTCCACTCGTTCTTGACCCAGACCGCATTGTAATACTCGTAATCCGTGCCGACCGCAAGCATTATCCTTGCGCTGTTAAGAGCAGCGAAAATATACGGCTCATACGCTGTGCCGAGCTTGTCTTCAAGGCTTATGCGGGCAAAGAACACACGGTATTTGTTCTCCGTGAGCATATCGTAGATGTCCTGAGCCATAACGCTGTCAACGGTGCGCTCTCCGTTGTCGTCCGTTTCCTTGTAGCAGATAAAAATGTCATAGGGTTCTTCCTTGCCGGATATTTCAAGAATGCCCTTCTGTATGCCGTCAATGGTCTTTGCTTCCTCACGATAGACCTTCCGGGCGATAGGATCAGCGTTTTCCATACACTGCTCAAAGTCGCTGTCGTCCATGATACTCTCAAAAGAACTTCGGTGACAGGTGGGAATCTTCTTTCCCGTTGCAGGGTCGTCAACATATTCTATGCCGAATTTGCAAAGAATCAGCCCCCAGTAAGCCTCAGCCTCTTCGGGGAATTCGCTGACTATGCTTTCGTATATGCCCGCCGCCTTGTCGAATTCGCAGGCTGCGCGAAGCCTGTTTGCTCTGGTGAAAAGAGTGATCTTCTTTTCATCATCTACTTGCGGAATGGTCTGCATAGTTCCGCAGTATTCACATTCGCACACGGTCATACCCTCTGAAATATCAAGAGAGCCGCCGCACATTTTACATTTCAGGACTGCCATTTTGTTTTCCTCCCGTTATTTTGAATTCTTATTCAGCTTGCAAAGCCTGTTTCTCTCGGCAAGAATACCTGACGTTTTTTTACAGATGGTAAGCGCAGATACATTGTCATCGTCCACTATAGCTTTCTGTAACTCTTCAATATTGAAATTCAGCTCATCCTCGATCTGTTCTGTTGCGCTGCTGCTGACGGGGTCGCTGTATTTTATCTCGTCCGCAAGCTTGTCGAGAGCCGTTTTCAGCTCGCCGCCGGCATCCGTCTGAGAGATAAGCACATTCATCTTTGACTGGAGGCTGCGCATCCTGCTGACATCCTTGACAAGCTTTTCGTCTTGCTTTTCTATCTCCTCACGCACCATATCAGTAGATATAAGTCCGACTCCTGCAGCTGCGGCAATAATAACAAACACAACGACCGGCACCCACACGGGGATGAACGCCTCGAGCGCCATTGCAGCAAAGCTGAGCAGAAGCTGACACGCGCCGTATATAATGCCGATGCGCGCTATCGGGAAACCGTAGAATTTGCTGCGGATATCCTCTTTCCCCGAAAAGGCGACATTCATAAACAATAGCTGTGCCGCTATCGCTAACATACCGAAGATATAGGCTACCCAGAAAACAGCACTTTTAGGTATCGGTATCACGAAGGCTATAACATTGAAAACGACTAACGCTATCGCCGCAAATGCGATGACTCTGATCTTATTCTTGCTCATTATCAGTCACTCCTTTTCTTTCCGCAGTTGTTGCAGAACATTCCCGTTATGCCTTTGTTGCCGCAGTCGCAATCCCACGTGTCAGACTTCTTCTCAGGTCGGGGGCTTCCGCACAGATTACAGAATTTGCCGATAATATCCTTGTTTCCGCAGGGACAGTCCCAGGTCTCCTTTTCGGGCTTCGGCTTGCCGCACATATTGCAGAATTTGCCGATAATACCCTTATTTCCGCACGGGCAGTCCCATGTTTCTTCGGGCTGCGGTCTTTTAGCGCCGCACATATTGCAGAAGATACCTATTATTCCCTTGTTACCGCACGGACAGTCCCATGTATCCGCCTTTTTCGGCTCGGGCTTTTTTTCGCCGCAGTTGGGGCAGAATCTGCTCGAAATATTCTTACATCCGCAGGCGGGACAATCCCAGCCCGAAGGGCTTGCTGATACGTTTTGATCGGGATTCATACCCGTAAACATAGTACCGATCTGCGGAGCGACCGCCGAAGCCGCCGCCATACCGATGCCCAGCCCCATGATATCTCCGACGACGCTGCTGCCGCCGCCCGCTGAAATAGCAGGACCCATATTGCCGATACCCTCGGCATAAGCCTTCTGCACATCAGCCTGTATAACGTCCTTTTCGCTGTAGCCCTTGGCTTTCATAACCTCTGCTTCGGAAAGTCCCTGTAGGCGTGTTTCCTGTGCTTTTGCCTGAGCTTCTATCACTCTGCGCTCGGCTTCACGACGTGCGATCTCCGTTTCGGTGGTCTGCTGTTCGAGTACGGCTTCTCTGCGGGCTGCTTCGATCTGTGCTTTGCTTCTTTCCTCGGCGGTGCGGTACTGTGCAGTAGTCTGTGCTTCGACAGTCTTGACAGTTGCCTGCGCCTGCAATACCTTGCTTTGCAGGATAACGGTGTGCAGTTCACGAATACGCTTGAAATTCGGGTCGTTTTCGGGCAGAACAACATTTGTTACATAAAACTGCGGAATAGTCAGACCGTATTCCTCGAAGCCGGGTCTTATCTTGCCGCAAAGTGATTCGGAAATAAGATCAAGCTTCTCGTCTATCTCTAAAATATCTATCTCATTCTGCTTTATGACAGCAGGGAGATTTGTCTTGACGGCATTGACGATAAGCGGACGGAATGAGGACTGCAGGGACTTTGTGAAACCCGAGCCGTCTCCCCATGATATCCCCTTCATCGTGCCGACAAGCTTTATCAGCAGCTTGCGCCCGTTATCTACGGCAATATTCATCTCGCCCGATGCGCCAAGCTCGAGCGGTGTACTTGTAAGCGGGTCAATAAAGCGCACCTTGTCCGGTGTACCCCATTTGATCGCCATCTGAACGGTCTTGTTTATGAAATACACTTCGGAATGGAATGTTCCGTCCGTATCCGTCGGCAGCTTGTAGAGCTTTTCAAGTATCGGGAGCTGCTGGGTTTCGAGGGTGTAGCGTCCGGGACCGAAGGTATCCAGCGCCTGACCGTCGCGGAAGAACACAGCCTCCTGACTTTCGTGTACGATAAGCTGAGAGCCAAGGTTGAAGTCCTCGATCGGGTGCTTCCAGATAATGGTATCGTTATCTCCCTCGTATTTGATTATGCTCGCCAGCCCGTCCTTTTTGATGCGCTCCTGCGTAAGCTGGCTCTGAACATCGTTCACGCAATCACAGACGGGACAGGTATATGTTGCAGCATTTTTCGCAGCGATAAGCTTTATGCCGCACTGAGCGCAGGAAAACTCCGCAACCTTGGTCTTATCCGACATTTCGTTGATCTTCTCATGGCAAACAGGGCAGAGAGCTGTATCTCCCTTCGACTGGTCGAAAACAACATCATTTCCGCAGTGTGCGCACTTTCTGCTCGTCAGCTTATTTGTCTTTACATCAAAGGTATAATTGCAGCTGCAGGTTATCTTCCTTGTGCCGAACAGACCCGTCCCAAACAGACCTGAGCTTGCCTCAGCATATTTACCGCAATTCGGACATTCGATTACAAATTTACTCATTTTCTTTTCCTCCTGTTATTCAAAAGTTACTTCCATATTTTTAAGCGCGTATTCAAGGCACATCTGCATTATCTCGTTTCTGGTTCTGCCGGTCATTTTTGCCGCCTTGTCAAGGTCGGCGATCATATCCTTCGGCAGTCGGGCAGAGATCACAGATGTATCGCCTGTGTAGGCTTTAGGAGTGATTTTCAGTTTTGGTTTTTCTTGTTCAGACATAGCATCACCTTTTTACAGTAAATCCCCTCGGGTGGAGGGGATTCATTTTATTGTATCTTGTACTTTTTTCTCAGGGTTGATTTTTTCATTTTCTTTACAAGGTTATCATCTATGAATCTCCACAGTTTTTCCGATTCTTCCGCAGTTGTCTGCAGCTCGTCACTAAAATAATTATCTGTTCTCTTATTCGCCAGACCGTGTATAAGTGCATTACGTTTATCAAGCCATTTTCTCATTTCTGCAAAATGCTCTGCAACTCCCTCACGATTTATCTTTTTGTCTATGTCCATATACAGATCAAGCAGATAACCATTCATTTTATCCGTTTTCATTTCTTCGGCATATCTTTTTTCAAGTTCTTCTGCTTGTTCATAAGTCATTTCTAAAAGCTTCTGTGTAATTTCCATTTTGGTTGTAATATTTCGTATAGTTATACTTTTTTTATTTAGCAGATATTTTGCAAACGGTGCTGCGCGCTTTGTCAGCTTTACATTTTTTAAAGTAACCACTCCTGCCTTATCAAGAAATGACATCAGCCTGTCCTCCATCATGGCATAGGATATAAAGATTGCTTCGTAATAGAATCCAAGCTCCATTGCCTTTTTGTATTTCTTCGTCAGCGTTGTGTAGTTATAATATTTTTCCATATTGTTTTTTACGTTTTCCATTTGTTTTCCTCCTTATTATTCGGCGGCTGAAATTCAGCCGCCGATCTTGTTATTTATTTTTCTACCGTTTTCAGCTCCCAGCCGGACACATCGCATTGACCATATTGATTATAACCAATCGCCACCATCGTGCCGTCCTTTTTCAGCCCCACTGTGTGAGCATTTCCTGCCGGAACAGCTATGATATCACTCCAGCCGGACACATCGCATTGACCTGTAACTTCTCCTAAAACATTTTCATTGCTGCCGACCGCCACGACTGTTCCGTCCCTTTTCAGTCCCACTGTGTGGTAATGTCCTGCCGAAACAGCTATGATATCACTCCAGCCGGACACATCGCATTGACCGTCATCGTTATTACCGACCGCCACCACAGTTCCGTCCCTTTTCAGTCCATCGCCCCCTGCCGAAACAGCTATGATATCACTCCAGCCGGACACATCGCATTGACCATATTTGTTATAACCGACAGCCACAACAGTTCCGTCCTTTTTCAGCCCCACTGTATGTTTACTCCCTGCCGAAACAGCTATGATATCACTCCAGCCGGACACATCGCATTGACCATATTTGTTATAACCGACAGCTACAACAGTTCCGTCCCTTTTCAGTCCCACTGTGTGATGCCATCCTGCCGAAACAGCTATGATATCACTCCAGCCGGACACATTGCATTGACCGTAATCGTTATTACCAGCCGCCACGACTGTTCCGTCCCTTTTCAGTCCCACTGTGTGGTAATATCCTGCCGAAACAGCTATGATATCACTCCAGCCGGACACATCGCATTGACCGTCATCGTTATTACCGACCGCCACCACAGTTCCGTCCCTTTTCAGTCCAAATAAAAGCAGAGTTTTTAGCACTTTTTGATGCCGGTTCAGCTATTATTGCAGCAAGTTTATCAGATGAATCCTTATATCCATCTAGTTCAAAAAAAGCATTGTATGCTTCATCGTATTTTCCTTCGGTGTAAAGCTCAACTGCTGCGTTGTATTTGTTTTCTTTGATGCCCGTTTCGCATTTTGTGATCTGTTCTGCGCTGTCCTTATATCCGTCCATTGCTTCAAATGCTGTTATCGCCTCATCATATTTTCCGCTGTTCATCAGTTCCACAGCACTGTTATACTTTAACTCGGGAATAATAACAGTAACTGTCAATACAGTAACCCCTATTCCGAGAGCCACCACAGCAGCAATAACTGCGGCGATGATCTTTTTCTTCTTTTTTGCCTTTTTCGCAGCGATCTCCGCAGCCTGTTTTTCTGCGTTTATCCTTATTATTTCCTTATCATATTCCTCCGACAGCCGGTCACATTCCTGTATCATGTCGGCAGAATCCTCAGTGCCTATTATTTGAGTAAATAGATCCTTTGCTTCGGATATCTTTTGTATTGATTCTTTAACAAATTCGGAATCATTGTTGCTTTTTCCGATCTTATAATTATTCTTTGCAGAATCAAGTATTTTGTTCGCTGAATCATATGTTTCGAGATTATCCAGATAGTTCATTCTTTCTCTGCATTTTATTATTTGTTCGGCAGAATCAGCGAATCCGTTTGTTGATTCAAGAAGTTTTATAGCTTTTCTCAGATCGTTGTGTGAATGATTTTTTGAAGCAAATAAGCGCACTGCGATTTGATAATCAACTTCTTTTATCCTGTCCTCGTACTCACGGACATATTTATCCGCATCTTTATAACCTGAAATGGATTTGAACTGATCCTTTGCTGCTGTTACCTGTTCTTTTGTCGAACTCATATTTTGATAAACAGCCAAAGCCTTTTGATAAACAGATTCCTGATATGCTTTGTGGTTTCTGTCTTTTATGTACTGAGTGCAGTTTTCCATTTCGGCTTTAAGCGCATCATTCCCGTACCGCAAAACTTTCTGATAATTGTTGCTGCTGTCGAATGGCTGTGCGCAGTTTTTGAGACTCTCACGCTTTTTCACCTTCAACTCCGCCATCAGCTTGCCAAGATAAGCCATACCGTTTTCCGGATCAAGGTCAAGCACCTTTTCGCAGTATTCGTCAGCACTTGCCCAGTCGCCGTCCTCAATGAAGATGAAAACTCTTTTCAGGAGTGAATCAACATTTGCATTGCCGGATGAAACCTGTGTTACAACCGTCTGCACGGGTTTTGGCTCATCCTTGACAATGACCTTCTTGATACCGCGCACGATGTCATTGATAAAACCGATCTTGCCCATGTCCTGCGCCTGCAGGTGGGCAAACTCCTCCGGCAGCTCGTAAGCGTCCATATCCTTGTAGCAGGGGATGAGCAGCTTGGAGCGGTCGGTCTTCATCATTTTCAGGAAACGGCTCCATTCGTTGCGTACCCATACGGCGGTGAAATATTCCGGCTTTGTGCCGATAGCGAGCATGACCTTTGCGCTGTTGAGCGCCGCAAAAATGCATGGCTCATACGCCGAGCCGAGCTTATCCTCAAGGGTTATTGCGGCATAAAAGACCTTGAAGCCCTCGTTTGTGAGCTGGTGGTAGATATCGTTTGCGATGACGCTGTCGGGAGTGCGGCTGCCGCCGTCGCTCTCCTTGTAGCAGATGAAAACGTCATAAGGCTCCTCCTTTGCAGAAAGAGCAAGGATCTCCTTCTGCAGACGGTCGATCTCCTTAGCCTCACGCTCATAAACACCGCACTGAACGGTATCGGCGCAGCGGATAGCCTCCTTGTAATCCTCGTCGGCGATGATGGAATCAAACGATGTGCGGTGACAGGTGGGGATGCGCTTGAAGGTGGCGGGGTCCTCGACATACTCTATGCCGAATTTGCAGAGGATAAGTCCCCAGTGAGCTTCTGCATCTTCGGGGTTATTCTGCACTAACTTTTCATAAAGCTGCTCAGCCTTGTCGAATTCGCTTTTCATACGCAGGATATTCGCGCGGTTGAACAGCGCCTGCATATTTTCATCCTGTGAAGTCGTGATAGTCTGCTGTGTGCCGCAGTATTCACATTCACAGACGGTCATACCCTCTGTTATGTTCAGGGTGCCTCCGCACATTTTACATTTCAGAATAGCCATAAAACTTACCTCCGTTATTTTCGTCCGACAAATCGTGCCGGATTTATTTACTTTATCTCATTTTAGATTATACTACAAATGTATTCTGATTTCAAGCAATTCTGACATATTATTTTCTTGTTTCATAAAAAAATCTGGATATAACGTCAACAGCCGCCCGGACTCACCACCCGGACGGCTTTCCTTATGCTCCTATATGTAATCTTTCTGCAATATCCTTGATCGCCATAATGAAGTTGTGTTCTTGTGTCAATGTTATCTGCGAGGGGTCGCCCTCCCTGATTCTCAGTGTACGGCGTATCTCCTTAGGTATTACAACACGACCAAGGTCGTCTATTCTTCTGACTATTCCTGTTGCTTTCATGTTCATGGCAAATTCTCCTTTGATACAAATATTTTTTCGTAGTTATTATTTGTATTTTGAGAGGGAATATACAGGCAAAACCATAATAGTCTATTTGACAGAACAATGATCGATTGCAAAATCTAAAAGAATGTTGATTATTTCGTTTCTTGATCGATTAGTTTCTTCTGAAAGCTCATCCAATCTTAAAACAGTCTCTTCTTTGATTCTTATTGAAAATGTTTTAAACCCGTCTTCACCTTTCAGCTTTTTTTATAATCAATTCTTCACTCAAATCAATCACATCACCATCATTATGTCTTAGCAAAGGTGACAAATATATGTTATATTATATAACATAACATATAACATATTGGAGGCGGTTTATTATGATTTAGCAACAAAGTATCACTTAAGCCGTAAAAGTAAGAAATTCAGAAATTTTAATAGACATAAGATTAATAATGCATGTTAATAAGGAGGATTCAAATGAATACAAATGAAAATATGTCTCATATCTCAGGTACGAAGTATTGTAAATTTTGTGGGACTGTCATATCATATGATGCTGTCGTTTGTACATCTTGCGGCAGACAAGTTGAAGTGATGAAAGATAACAGGTCACCTTCTCCTCAAGTTATAATCAATAATACCAACACCAACACGAATGTTAACAGTGGTTCAATTGGCGTTAAATTGTGCAACAAGTGGGTATCATTTTGTTTGTGTTTATTCTTAGGATTTCTTGGAGCTCACAAGTTCTATGAAGGAAAAGCAGGTATGGGTATATTGTATTTATTTACCGTTGGCTTGTTTGGTATTGGTTGGTTTATTGATTTGATAAATATCCTATTGAAACCGAACCCATATGCCGTTTATTGAGCATTAAAATCTTTAGTGCTACAACTCTCTATACAACAATTGCTTCAGGAGATAAAATAGATCTGAGTATTTAAGCCAAAAAGACACTGACCTTACGGCTACATATTATACTATTTCCGCCACAGAAAAGAATATTACATTCAGGATTATTTAGGATACGGCCAGTCTACGTATACAGCATACAGTAAATCCGGAGCATATATCATATATGTTCTTGCAATTGATCAGGAAGAAAAACTTGCTTGTGTAACACAGTAAATATGAGAAGAGCCGAAGCGTTAGTGAAATTTAAAGCAAAACCGTATTCAAAAAACCGTAAATTCAACATAAAATAAAACACCGGAAATTTCAGTCATATATCTGAATCTCCGGTGTTTTTTCTTTCATTATTTTATACTCTCAGCCGCATATACATTCGCGGTGTTTTTAAACCATTCCTGAATGTTCAATCGAATTTTAACTTCAAGAAAACCATATATATTTTGCCGAAGTGTTTCAGCCTTTATAATCCACCCACGATCCTGCCGGATAGGTGTTTTGTCTTTTCAACACCTCTGCCATACTTTTCCTCCCAAGAAAGGTCTATCATATATGTCTGACCTGCATTTATACTTTCGTCAAAAACAATATCTGATGTCTGATATGACTGCGTTCCGCTTTTAATATCTTCGTTAATAATACCCAAATTGAAAACAGTATTATCCGCTCCTACAGGTATCACTATCCTGTATAGAACCCAAAACTGATATTTGCGAGGCAATATTATTTGTGACAGATACAACGTCTGATTCTCACTGTGCAACGGAACTTCTTAGGTCTTGCAACAGAACCAAGGTCATCTATCCTTAAGACTATTCCTTTCTCATTCATATATCTATTATCCTTAAATTCATTTTCTTTATCCTGTAGTTCAATAAAATTACACTTATTTTCCAATAAAAAAAGACTGCCCGATAAACGAGCAGTCAAAAATCAAGTTCAATTTTTTTGTTAAAATTAGTCCTTAGCAGAAGCTTTCTTAGTCATTACAACTGCTGTGCCAAGTGAGGCAAGAACTACAGCTACGAGAGCTGCTGCAGATGCTGTATCACCAGTCTGAACAGGTGCTGTGTCCTCTTTTTTCTCCTGAGCAGGCTTTGACTCTACAGTCTTTGACTTTTCAGCTTTTGATTCTTCAGCCTTTGACTTTTCAGCTTTTGATTCTTCAGCCTTTGACTTTTCAGCTTTTGATTCTTCAGCCTTTGATTCTTCAGCTTTTGACTCCTCAACAGTTGCTTCAGAAGCAACTACTTCATAAGTTACAGGCCATACCATCCAAGCATCGCCGTCATCAGCAGGAATCGATGAACCAGCAACAACTGTTGTTGTGTCGAGCTTAACCTTGATTGTGAGAGGTTTGCCTGCCTCAGCTGCTACTGCACAGTCTGTCTGGCTGTTGTTTGTACGGTCATAATCAGGCTCATAATCGCCCCAGCTGTTTGTCCAGTCGCCGTTTGTACGTACCTTAAAGGTAATTGCCTTGCCCTGAATATCATCTCTGAGCACCTTTGCACCTGTACCGTCATCCTTCATTGCATCGCCGAGCATATCATCAGTAACGTTATCGATCTGAATTGTGCCTTCCCATACACCATTGTTGTTGGTCATAGGAATATCAGCCTCGCCGCCGTTGCCCCAGTTGCAGAAAGAACCTGTGATACCAACTGTCTCACCATCAATACCGTCCTTTGAAACCTTAGCGCTTGCACCGATAGCTGCTGTAGCTGCAATAGATGTTACCATAGCTGCTGCAAGAGCAATACCAAGAACTTTTGACTTTCTCATTGTATTTGTCCTCCTAAAAATTAAATTTTGAAATACCTTTTCAGGTTTCATTAGGGTATATTATACTATGTTGTTTTAAAAAAATCAAGAGAAATCGTCCTTTTTTATTTGTCAAAATAATGCAAAAAATATAATATAACATTGAATTTAACTACATTTTTCCACAATTCAAGTTTCTTTTTCTCTATAGGAAATTAATCATACACAGCAAATTGTCTGTTTTAGATAAATTACAAAATTGTAATTATATATTTTACACAGTCAGATTCAACACAAATTATTTTTTTAGCAATACCACACTATTACATCTAAACTTTTTTGTACAAGTATACAATTATTAATTATAATTTTATCCAGAAGTCAATAAAATGATATTTTATTGAACTTGCATATAAAATTGAGTGGTTATTATTATATTTATGACATCACCATTTATATACATTTAGTATAATTCTATCTTATTATACTTATAATATAATATTACAAATTGTATATATGTTAGATTATATACTTTTTGTAGTATCTTGTATCGTTTATTAGATGAGATTGCATTTTGTATATTGATATAATATTATACAAATAGTATATAACACAACTATAATCAATGCAATTTCATAATTTTCTCAGAACAAAAATTAACCGTATGGAATGACTATCCTAATCATTCCATACGGTTAATTATGCTGCCGGCAACCGGACTTGAACCGGTACGGTATTTCTACCGAGGGATTTTAAGTCCCTTGCGTCTGCCTATTTCGCCATGCCGGCATACCTCATAACATTGAAAGTATATCATAATTTTCCGGAAATTTCAATACATTTATTACAAAAATTTACGGCACGGTCCACTGATACAAATAACTTGTGGGCTATGCCGTTAATATTCAGAACTTACGGTATTTCTTTACAGGACGTTGTGTTTTCTTTTTTCGTCTATAAACAACGATTACTATTATATAAATAAATACAAGTGCACCAATAATACAAACTGCTATAATAAACCACCTTGAGGTAACAACCCCCTTAACAGCATCAATAGCAGTCAGAAGCTCACTGCGGTCAACGCTTTCCGAAGCCACAAGATCTATGGTTACAAGTTTGCTGTTTGCATAGCTTAAAGTAACCGTTCCTATTTTATCCCCCTCTTTAACAGGTGCATCAACTTTTTCAGGAAGTTCAAAGGTTTTATCAATACTTGATATTGCAACATCATCAGGAAGTATTGTTGAATAGCTGCTTGCAGGTGCAAGCTGGAGCTTATCCTTGTTCCACGCAAAATCAAGATCTATCTCCTTTACAAGGTCATTCTTATCAATTATTGTCTTTATGCTAAGATTGTCAAAAGCCCATTCATAAAGATTTTTTGAATCTATCATAGCACCATTGTCATATAACTCACCCTCCTCATCCTCTTCATCTTGATAGGGTGCACCATACGCAACACAAAGATAGGTGTATCCGCCCTTTGTTGCTGTAGAAACAAGACAATATCCGGAATCATTACCGGTAGAGCCGGTTTTTATTCCTTTGGCGTAATCATAGTAATAATTACCGCCACGGACAGGATCTATCATAAAGTTGGTTGTTACAAGATACCTGTCTTCACCCAGACAATCCGAGGTTGTCGTGTCAGTTATATCAACAAAATCAGGAAGTGTCATAGCATACTTGGTTATCTTTGCCATATCTCTTACGGTCGTATAATGCTGAGGGTCATTCAAACCGTGCGGATTTGCAAAGTGTGTGTTCTCACAGCCCAGTTCCTCTGCTTTTTTGTTCATCATATCCACGAATTTGTCAATATCACCTTCACCTACATAATCTGCAAGAACCAGTGCAGCATCATTTCCCGAAGGTATCATCAGACAATTCAGCAGCTGATATATACTCAGCTTTTCCTTTTCTACAAGTCCGGCAACAGAACTTCCCGTGCCATCAAGCATATGAAGAATGCTTCCCTTTATTGTAACATATGTGTTCTTGAAATCAGTAATGTGCTCAGCGGTTATAATGTATGTCATTATCTTTGTAGTCGATGCAGGATACCTTCTTGCATCCGCTTCCTTTGAATAAACCACTGTGCCTGTATCTATGTTCTCAAGATAGAGCGACTTGCTGCTTGTTTCAAAGTCTATATCAAACTCAGCTGCCTCTGCCTTAACAGGCTGAATCAACAAAGCTGACAAAAATATCATTGAAGCAATAATAATTGTCATTATTTTTTTCATAGAAAAAAATCATCCCCCGTGATATAATAATACTGCTTTCGCACCGGTAAGATTAAAAAATCAAATGTAAAGCCATTTGTTTACATAAGAAGCATCTTACCTCATAAGCACAGTAAATTACGCTGAAAATACAGAATAATTTCATTTTTGACGATAATGATATAATTGTAATGAAAAACTGTATAAGGATATTTTACATTATTTCGCCATAAAACACAAACGTAATAATGCTTAATTTTATTCTTGTAAAAACTGATAATTGTAGCTATTATTTTATTATTTACTCTGACAGGATGATCGTATGATATATATTACCGGGGATATTCACGGAGAATATTCAAGATTTGAAAACAAAAAACTTAAAAAACTGACTGAAAACGACTGTCTGATTGTTTGCGGCGATTTTGGTTTTGTCTGGGATAATTCCGAAAAAGAAAAACATATACTAAAAAAAATAAGCGACAAACATTTCAAAACTCTGTTTGTTGACGGAACGCATGAAAATTTCAGCCTGCTGAATTCATATCCGGTAAGTGAGCTTTACGGAGGAAGAGTTCAGCAAATAGAAAAAAACATTTATCACCTGATGAGAGGTGAGATATATACAATAGAAAATAAGACCTTCTTTACATTCGGCGGAGGTGAAAGCCACGACAAGGACCTTCGTCAGGAAAACGGTACATGGTGGAAGGAAGAACAACCTACCATAGAGGAAATGTCGTATGCCGTAGAAAACCTTGATACTGTTGAAAGAAAGGTTGACTATATAATTACCCACCAGCCATCAATGACGGATATGGCACTGGTTGACAGAAGATGTTCAGTAAACCCCATAGCAACCTTCTTTGATGAGCTTTCACGTAACATAAGCTATAAAAAATGGTACTTCGGCAGCCTTCACAAAAACAAAAAAATACCTGGTGCTCAATGCTTGTTTACCGATATTGTAAAGGTATCATAATGGACGATTCTTTAAAGATCTGTATTTTAATGGCGTTTGTTTTGTGCGGTCACACACCGGCTTGTCGCTGATGAACTTTGGATAAGTTGTTTTTTGATATGGTTATTTACTTTTTTTTTAAAGCGTTGTATAATTGATTTTATAAAGCATTATAGCTGATTAAATCAAAATGTAAGGAGTAAATCTGACTATGAAAGTTATTGTTGAAACATCTGCCCGTCACGTTCACGTAACCGAGGAAACACTGCATACCCTTTTCGGTCCTGATGCAGTTCTCACAAAGAAAAAGGACCTCTCTCAGCCCGGACAGTTCGCCTGTTTTGAAAAGGTAACAATTGTCGGACCTAAGGGTGAAATGGTTGCATCAATACTCGGTCCTACAAGACCTGCCGATCAGATCGAGGTTTCCTTCTCCGATGCACGCAAACTTGGAATTGCAGCTCCCGTAAGAGAATCCGGAGATGTTGCAGGTACTCCCGGATGTAAGCTCATTGGTCCTATGGGAGAAGTCGATGTTAAAGAAGGCGTTATGGTTGCCAAAAGACATATTCATCTTGATCCCAAGACAGCCGAGGAATTTGGTCTTAAGGACAAACAGGTAGTAAGCGTTGCACTCAACGGCAAAGACAGAAAGCTTGTATTCGGTGACGTTGTTGTAAGAGTAAGTCCCAAATTTGCTCCGGCAATGCATATCGATACAGATGAGGCAAATGCTGCCTGTGCAACACCGGATATGGAAGGTGAAATAATCGTTTAAGGTTGATCCTCACCCACAATTATACATAAAAATAGGATACAAAAATCCCCATCCCGTATCAAAACCGGATGGGGATTTTTATGTCATACAATTATACAAACAGTATTATAAGTGTATTGTATACAAATTGTATATTCACAAAATGATCCTGTCAACATCATTCATAGCACTTTTCAATATAAGCTCAGGATCTTTGCCATCAATATCAAGTTCCTCGGCTTTAATAAATATTCCTTTCTCAAATCCAAATAAACCAGTAAAAAGTGCGTGTATATAATCATATCCCAGGTTATATTCACCTATCCTGCCGCCTGAGGTTGTAACATAAATAAATCTATTAGCCTTGCAAAGTCCTTTCGGCTTCCCGTCTGTTCCATATTCAAATGTCAGTCCAAGAACAGAAATGTTTTCAATATATACCTTAAGACATGACGGAAACGAAAGATCCCAATACGGTGCCGCTATAACAATATTATCGGCTGATGAAAAAAGCCTTGCCTGATCATACATCCGGTCAGAATAATCTCCCCTGGCTATATCATCATTTCTCTTCTCAAGCAGTGCCTTGTCAAGCGGTCTCAGATCAGACAGGCTTATATTCACCTCTTCTGAATTACCACCCATTTTTTTTAAAACATACTCGGCAAGCCTTTTTGTTCTTGATCCATCTCTGACACAACAATTGACAAACAATATTTCACTCACACAACCTCACCCTTTCTGTTAACTACTTTCTCGATACTCATATACAGCATAACAGGATTATGATACCGATATTTTTATCTTACAGGTAATTTTACTTATATTATTATAACAAAAGATAAAAATTATGTAAATTATTTTCTTGAAATACATTGCAATAATTATATTTTTCAGTTATTATATTATTGTGGAAAAAAGGGGTGAATAGCATGGCAGCCAGGGCTGCATTCATATATAAATTCTTTGGACACCAAAAAACATCAGATTATATAAAGGACATTATCGGCGGAATAATTACAGCACTTGTTTCAATCCCAATATCAATGGGCTATGCACAGATTGCGGGTCTGCCTATGCAATACGGCTTGTATGGATCAGTTATCCCTATATTCCTTTTTGGTATTATAACCAGCTCGAAGGATTTTGTATTCGGAGTGGACGCTGCTCCGGCAGCGCTTGTCGGAACGGCAATATCCTCTATGGGAATATCCGCCGGCTCTGAACAGGCTATAAGTGCCGTACCTCTGACAGCATTTTTTACTGCCTTCTGGCTGCTGATGTTCTATTTTCTTAAGGCAGGAAAAATAGTACAATATATTTCCGAACCTGTAATGGCAGGTTTTGTATCAGGAATATGCTGCACCATAATCCTTATGCAGATACCAAAACTCTTTGGCGGTTCTGCCGGCAATGGTGAAGCTCCCGAGCTGATAAAGCATATCATAGAACAAGCTCCTGAATTCAACCTGTGGTCGTTTGGCATGGGCTTGTCGGTAATTGTTATAATAACAGTATTCAGACACATTACCCCTAAAATACCTATGTCTGTTATTATGATGATATCGGGGGCAGCTGTATCTGCAATTTTCAACATAAATGAGCTTGGAGTCAGGCTACTTCCTGATGTAGAAAGCGGTTTCCCCGGCTTAAACTTCCATATGCCGGATATTGAGCTTGATAAGATCTCGGAGCTTTTGTTTACCTCACTCAGCATTGCCGCAGTAATTTTGTCGGAATCATTGCTTGCTTCAAGAGGCAATGCACTGAAAGACGGATATAAGCTTAACTCAAACAGAGAACTTCTTGCATATTCCGCCGCAAATCTCGCTTCAGCTTTTTCCGGCTGCTGTCCTGTCAACGGCAGTGTGTCAAGAACCGGAATAGTAAGGCAGTTCGGAGTAAAATCACAGTTAATGTCCGTTTTTGCTTCACTGACAATGCTTGCCGTTATATTTTTCGGCACAGGCTTCATAAGTCTTCTGCCTGTACCGGTACTGACAGCGATAGTAATAAGCGCGCTTATGGGAGCTTGTGAGTTTGACGTTGCCAAGCACTTTTTTAGAACAGACAAAAAAGAATTTTATATATTTGCTGCCGCGTTTTCCGGCGTACTGATATTCGGAACTGTATATGGAGTTATTATAGGAGTAACTCTTTCATTTATTGCAGTTATAATACGTGCTGTAACTCCTCCAAAAGCATTTATGGGTGTTATTCCCGGAAGAGACGGCTTTTATCCCCTTGACAGAAGCACTCAGGCACTGCCGATCAAAAACACTGTAATCTACCGTTTCAGCGGAAATTTATTCTTTGCCAACATTGATAGTCTTATTGATGACATTGAACAATCCGTAAAGGAGCACACAAAGATCATTATAATCAATGCAGGTGCGGTGGGAAGTATAGACTCCGCCGCTGCTCAGCACCTTTTGATGCTTTATCACAAGCTTAAGGCAAAAGACATTCGGCTTTATATCACCGAGCACATAGGTGAGATAAACGATTGTCTCAGAAAATATGGTGCAGGAGAGCTTGTAGAAAACGGTGCGGTACGTATGACAATCCAGCTTGCCCTCAGGGATGCCGGAGTCAAGAAACCATATAAAACTGAAACTCCAGACAGCACCTCTTCAAAAACATATGACATATCACCAAAGGGAATGCAGGCAGAGCTTGAATGGGCTCTTGGCAGTGATGCCGAAGTCTTTAAATCTCAGCTTACAGAAGAAATATATCTCAGCATCAAAAACAGCGGCTCACTTACTGTAGAAGCCGTTGAAAAAATAGAAAATCTTAATCGCTGGGGACGCTTCAATCTCGTTGATGAGGATGAGCTTCTTGACCGACTTGAAGCACGAATACTTAACAGAGCCATAAAACATCCGGATCAAGCGGAAAAAATCGAAGATGTTCTTGAAAAACGAAGAATTATCATAGAACAAAAAATTACAAATACAGCACCGGAAACACTTGAAAGGCTCAGACAAAACAGACTTACAGCCGCCAGGGAGCTTTATATCAATGATCCCGATGAATATGAAAAACGCAGACAAAAGCGTACCGAGCATATTGCTGCACTTAAAAAAATCAATCCCGATCTTGCCGAAAGGTATCGGAAAATTTACAAGGATATACTTGAAATATCAGAAAGCATCGACCCCGACAACTGAAGTAAGCATCTATTTATTAATAAGAAATGAACATAATATTCCACATCAAAAGATATTTATTCTACTATTTCGTGAATTGACAAAACAACTGTCAAGAAATATTATATTTCTTAGAAGAATAATAAGCTTGAATAAAGGCTTACTGCTGCCCAAAAAAAAGGGGGGAGGAACACCTGTGAACACAGAAACTCTTTATGAATACTATGGACGTCAGAAAGAGGGAATGAAAACATCCCTGATCCCATTTGTTATACTTCAGCAAATAAACGGATCTGCACGTGTTGTAATTATGTCTGACGGGTTCTGCACTCTTTTTAACGAGAGCAGAGAACGTATAATATACAAAATGGAAAACAAAGTTTACAGTGAGATATATCCTGAGGATGTGGAAAAGCTTTCCAGCAGCTTCGACAGCTTTATATCAGATAAAACCGGATGCGATATTGTTTTCCGAAGAAAATCAGGCAGCGATCTGAGGTCCATAAGACTGCAGGGAGACTGCTTCCTTTCTGAAACAGGCGAACATCTGTATATTATATGGTGCAGCGATGTTACAGAGATCATCAAGGCGGAAAAAAACAATACTTATTTTGACAAGCTCACAGGTCTTCCAAATATGTCAGCTTTCGCTATACTTGCAGAAAACGAACGACTTGAAATGAGAAAAAAAGAAACACTACCTGCCTTTGTATATTTTGACATAAGGGATATGAAGGCTATAAACGAAAAGTATGGTTTCTCAAAGGGCAATGGTATTCTTACCGGAATATCATATGTGCTTAAGGATATTTTCGGAAACTCTGCGATCTCAAGGTTCTCCGATGATCATTTCGTGGTTCTTTCACAACGAAGACAAATAGAGCAAAAAATAGAACAGGTTCATAACGATATACTCAATAACCCTACAGGCATACCCGTTCAGATATGTGCAGGAATATACATTGATGATAAAAAGGATGTAGATATATTCTCTGCCTGTGACAGAGCGAGACTTGCGTGCAAAAGCATAAAGGGCGATTATGGTATCAAATACCGTGTCTTCGACCGTGAAATGTATAATATTTACCACAGGCGCAGACATATACTCAATCATTTTGATGATGCCTTGGAAAACGGCTATATAAAGCTGTATTATCAGCCTATAATACGAACAGTAACAGGGAAAATATGCGATATGGAGGCACTTGCCAGATGGATAGATCCTGAAAAAGGTATGCTTCCGCCTTCACAGTTTATCTCTGTGCTTGAGGATAACAGACTCATAAACAAACTCGACTTCTATATGCTAAAAAAAATATGCGAAAGTCTTAATGAACAAAAAAAGCAGAACATACCTCTTGTACCTGTTTCTGTAAATCTTTCACGTATTAATTTTGAGCTTTGCGATGTGGTTGATGAGGTGCTCGAAATTGTAGACGAATATAACATTTCACATAATCTCATAACAATAGAAATAACGGAAAGTGCTTTTATAAACAATCAGCAGTTCCTTGAAAACCAAATAAATCGTTTCAGAGAAGCAGGCTTTAACGTATGGATGGATGACTTCGGCAGCGAGTATTCCTCTCTCAATACACTTCAGGAATACACCTTCGACCTGATAAAGCTTGATATGCGTTTTATGAAGAATTTCAGTCTGACCGGAAAAAATCGACTTATACTTTCTGACATCATAAGTATGATCTCAAAACTTGGAGTTCATACTTTAGCGGAGGGTGTTCAGACCAAGGAACAGCTGAGGTTTCTCAGAGACGCCGGCTGTGACAAGGTGCAGGGCTATCTTTTCAGCAAGCCAATGCCGTGTGAGTATTTCTATAACAAAACAGTTGTTTTCAAAAATCTGGAATATGACGATATTAAACGCTCGGATTATTACCGCCGTATAGAAACAACCGGACTTGGATTTCCTGCAATTCCCGATTCCGATGGATTCTCCGGCGATTCAAGCGGAACACCGTCGGCTGTTCTTGAGTTTCACGGTAATTCCTGCAAGATACTCAAGGCAAATAATGCCTATAAGCATTTCCTTGAAATGATAGGAATTGACCACGATCTTATTTACGGAGATTACTATAAATGGGAGCGTCAGCCCTCAGAGGATTTTATTCTCGCTGCAAAAAAATGTATGGCCTCAAGAAAGAATGAAACATTGGATAACTATACCGAAGGAGATATGAGGGTTTCAGCCAAACTTATAAGCGTTGCATATGATGCAAAAAGTTTCACAGGTGCAATACTTGTTATAATAACAAAACTCAAAAAAATCAATGAGGCTTTAACTGAAAACACAGCCGAAGCATAACTCCATTAAACAAACGGGTTGCCGCAGCAGTCAAAACTGCATGTGGCAACCCGTTTGTTAAATCTTGAACTGACACAAAAAGCATATAACTCCATCACTCCAGCTTGCTGAGATATTCCCCTTAAAGCTCCTGACAATGCTCTCGGCTATTGAGAGTCCGATACCATAACCGCCCTTGTCTATATTATGGGAATTATCTGCCCTGTAAAATCTTTCAAAATACTTTGAGCATTCCTCGTTATTTCCATTAGCATAATCATTATATACAGCAAACCTTATGTTTCTTCCCTTTGCTGTAAGCTTTATACTTATCTTACCCTTATCATCACAATATTTTATTGCGTTGTCAGTCAGAATTGTAATAAGCTGACGTATTTTTCCCTCGTCCGCTTTCATCACAACACCATCTGCAATTTTCTTTTCAAGGATTTTCTCGTCATTAGCCGCTACTGATGCAAAACTGTCCGCAACCTCATTTGCAGTTTTGGAAACATCAACATCAGTCAGACTTTTTTCATCAGGTTTTTCCTCTGAACGGGCTATTGTTATAAGAGCCTTGATAAGTTCTGTCATATGATCTATCTGGCGCATCGTTGACTGATTCCATTCATTTTCCCCATTGATCATCATTTCAAGCTCTGTATTTGCCTTTATAACAGCAAGTGGTGTTTTAAGCTCATGTCCTGCATTTGTAATGAACTGCTTCTGACGCTCCGCATTTTTTATTTCAGGACGTATCATTTTTGATGACAGCACTCTGATAAGCACATAAGCCATAATTGAGCCAAAAATAATAAGAGTCAGCTCTATATTTAAAAGTCTTCTTATGTTCGACATACCAACAGAGCAGTCAACAAAAACAACAAGCTTCTGATCATCGGTCTCTGTCAATTTATAATAATAATCCCCAACCGATCCATAAGTTCTTTTCTTTTCAACTGCCGATTTTGCATATTCGATTGCCTGATTTGAGCTTACGGCAAAAATACTGCCGGTATCAACAGAGGACGCCTTGCCCTCCGAATTAAACTTAACAGAAAAATATCTTGTGGAATATCTGAATTCCGGTGATGAATCTATTCCTGTATGGAACACATCATTCAAGAAGTTTGTGAACGGATCTGTGTCTGAGTCATCAATAGGTCTTCCGCTTTTTCTTTCAAAGGCATTATCCGACTCTAGAATATTTCCCCCGTTGTCCGATATAAAATTAAGGACTGAACGTGCGTATGCCATAGTACTATGAAGGTTGAGAATATATATCATACCGCCCATAACAAACATAACCGTAACAAAAGATAAAAATGCAGACCATATAAATTTTCTTCTCAGCTTTTTTATTGCCCGCTCACTCATAACAACACTTCCTTATTCTTCACAACAGAATTGTCACGCAAGTCTGAAGCCTGTGTCGGCATTGCCTTCAATTGTTACATCAGAAGCCACAGCTCTCAGTTTTCTTTTCAGGTAGGAAATATACAGATAAACAGTATCAGTCTTTACTTCTGGAGCATTATCCCATACTCTTTCCTTGAGATGGATCACATCAACATAGCGTTCTTTATTAAGGATAAGATTTTGCATAAGCTCAAATTCCTTAATAGATAATCTTACTGTATTCTCTGAACTCAACTCCAAAGATTCCGATTTCAGGGATATGTCCTTATAGCTTAACTCCTTTGTACCATAGTCTGTCTTTCTTCTTGTCAGCGCTCTCACCCTTGCAAGAAGCTCTTTAATCGCAAAAGGCTTTGTAAGGTAATCATCAGCACCTGCATCCAATCCGACAACCCTGTCCTCTATCTCTGATTTTGCAGTAAGCATAAGAACAGGAGTAAGAATATTCTTTTCTCTCAATATATGCAAAACCTCAATGCCGTCCTTTTTAGGCATCATCACATCAAGTATAATGCAGTCATATGAATCAACGTCTATTCTGTCAACTGCCTCCTGCCCGTCAAATGTCGGATCAACAGTATAGCCTTCGTGTTTGAGCACAGCTGTAAGAGCATTATTCAGATCTTTTGTATCCTCAGCCAGAAGTATTTTCATTACTGTTTCCTCTTTTCGTTCAGACTTTTTGAATTCTCAAATATCATATCTCTTATTGTCTGCATAGAAAGATCTGTAGAGGCAAGTTCATCTGCACAGCGTTTCAGTTCATTGACAATAAGTTCATTTTTATCTCCGACCTGTTTTTTATATTTAAGGTGGTGTTCAAGTGCCGCCCACGTATCCATTGATATTGTTCTGAGCTGGATCTCCGCAAAAATACCGTCAGTTGTTTTCAGTATCATATGGTAACTTCTATAGCCGTTTGGCTTTGCATGGCTAATATAATCCTTTTCTTCAACAACCTGAAATTTTCCTGATACTTTCAGCTGATCCTTTATTGCATAGACGTCATCAACAAAAGCACACACTATTCTTGCGCCTACGGCATCCTTTATGATACCCAATGCAGACTCTTGTGTTTCAGGCAACCCTTTCCTCCTGCACTTTTCACGCATACTTGTCTCACTCTTGATTCTTGTGAGATAATGTTCTACCGGATCCATCCCGATCCTTGCGCACATTTCTTTTCTAATATCGGAGATGCTTTCTGAAAGCTCAGTTTCTGTTTTTTTCAACGCTTCCAGCTTGTCACCATAAATACTATTATTCATACTCTGATCTCCCCGGCGGCAACCCGCCGCAGTATTAAGCCTTGTGCTTATTTGATAGGCTCAAAATCGGCTGCTCCGTGTTTGCAAAGAGGACAAACAATATCCTCAGGCAGTTCATCGCCTTCATAAATATATCCGCAAACCTTGCATACCCAGCCCTTTTTGCCTTCTGTCTCAGGTTTTGGCTTTACGTTTTTTTGATAATATGTATATGTCATTGTTTCCTTGTCTGAAAGCACTCTGGCTTCTGTAACACTGCATATGAACATACCATGGGTTTCAAGATCAACATATTCCTCAACCTTTAATGACATAAATGAATTTATATATTTCGGAAGGAATACAAGTCCGTTGTCAGAATAAAGAGGCTCACAGCCCTCAAATTTATTGACATTTCTTCCGCTCCTGAAGCCGAAGCTCTCAAACACCTTAAAGGGTGCCTCAACAGAAAGACAATTCACATTCATTTTTCCCGTCTGCTTTATAACGTGATGAGAATAATTCTGCTTATTTATGCATACAGCTATCCTGTTAGGAGAATCCGTCACCTGAGTTATAGCATTTACGATAAGACCGTTGTCCTTTTTGCCATCATTTGATGTTACAACATAAAGTCCATATCCAATATTAAAAAGGGCAGTCATATCATTTTTATTGGCAGTTTCATCGTGCTGTGAAAGATAGTCCTTACATAGCTCATTTGCAAGAGCTTCAAGCTGACTGCTGCTTTCCTCGTTGAGTGCAGACATAATCTTAACAGTAGTATCGGTAAAGCTTATATTTTTACAACCCTCAAGCATCTTTTTCATAGTCTTTGCAGCAAGCGGTGCCCATGAACCGTTTTCAATAAGACCTATTGTTTTATTGCGGAAATTCCTTTCTGTGAGGTGATTTATAAATTCACGCATAAACGGGAATATTTCTGCATTATATGTAGTTGTTGCAAGCACTATCCTGCCATAACGAAAGGCATCTTCAACACACTCAGCCATATCCTCACGTGCAAGGTCATTTACAACAACCTTCGGACAGCCCTTTGCTCTTAGCTTTTCGGCAAGAAGTTCTACAGCCTTTTTGGTGTTGCCGTAAACAGATGTATACGCTATCATAATGCCTTCGCTCTCTGTAGAATAACTTGACCATGTATCATAAAGACCTATGTAATAACCAAGATTTTCATTAAGTACAGGGCCGTGAAGCGGGCATATTATTTCAATGTCAAGAGCTGATGCTTTTTTAAGCAGAGCCTGAACCTGTGCACCATATTTTCCTACAATTCCGATATAGTATCTTCTTGCCTCACATGCCCAGTCTTCTGCAACATCTAATGCTCCAAACTTTCCGAAGCCGTCAGCCGAAAACAACACCTTATCTTTACTGTCATATGTCACCATAACCTCTGGCCAATGAACCATAGGCGCACCTACAAAATGCAGCGTGTGTGTACCAAGTTCCAGGGTATCGCCCTCTGCAATTACAATGCGTCTGTCTTCAAACTGTGTACCAAAAAAATTTTTCATCATTGTAAATGCCTTAGAGCTTGAAACGATCACAGCATCCGGATAATTTTCCATAAAGCTCATTATATTTGCACTGTGATCGGGCTCCATATGCTGAACTACAAGATAATCAGGCTTGCGTCCGTTAAGAGCATCCTCAAGATTATTCAGCCATTCGTGCTTGAAGTTTCTATCAACAGTATCCATAACAACAACCTTTTCGTCAAGTATAACATAAGAGTTATATGCCATACCGTTTGGTACAATATACTGTCCTTCAAAGAGATCTATTTTGTGGTCATTAACACCCACATAAATAATATCGTTAGTAATTTTCATAGCTTACCTCCGGATTTTTTTATAAATTTTATAAATCAGGCTTCTTCGCCTTCCTCAAGAATACCATCATAGCTTATTGTTATAGTCTGATTGTCAAGTGATCCTTTTGCATAAGAAACAGCATAGCAAACGTATTTTTTATTGCTGTTAGCCTTTGGCTCATTGCCCCAAAGACCTATATTCACATTGTTATCGCCCTTATAGACTATATCTCCGAGATCAGGATCGTCATTTGCATCACTTGCCGCAACCACTAAAATAATATCCTGGGCTACAAAGAAATCATCGCCATATTCAGATGATTTTGTCACAAAGTCTGTTTGACTTCCTGAGGCAGAGCTTTTATTAAGTGAATAAGTATTTCCGTATTTCTGAATAAAATCAGAAAGTTCCGATTTTGACTTGATGATATAATATGCCGGCAGCTTTACATCAGCTCCTATATTCGCCCCGTCAAGACTGAACGCAGCATAAGTAAGGTCAACAAACGGATCATCAGCTATCAGGCTGTTGTCCCCCTGCTCAGGATCTATTACTGACTCCTCGCTGTCTTCTTCACTATCTTCAGTGTTCTCATCAGGATCTTCTGTATTTCCTTCCTCAACTGCATCAGAAACTTCGGTATTACTTTCTGTTTTGCTATCAGCTGATGTATTACCGTTTTCTGATGAATCAGCCGTCTTTTCAGAAGCAGCCGCATCACCTGATACATCAGCATTCGCAGAAGCTTCACTGCCTGACGAAACCGCAGAACTGCCTGATGATGCAGAAGATGAATCATTATTTCCCGAACAACCTGCTGAAACAGCCGCTATTAATATTCCTGCCAATAAAACACATAATTTCTTTTTCATAAGTAATCTCCTCCTGAAATGTTAATATAATTGTTAATAAAACTACTATCTTGTAAGTGCAACAAATGAATTCTTTTTAAGACTTTTAAGAAATCGGCATTTTCCAATATTCTTTCCGCCACATTTCAGACAGATACTGATGGGCGTTCTGCCGGAAGAAACGTCTATATTTGTATTTGCTGCTCTCAGCCTTGCCTCGTCTCTTTCCTTTGATAACCTTTTATAACTGAGGTTCATAACCTGCTCGGTTATATCAATAAGATCACCCTTTTCCAAGCCCTCGATTATAGCGCCCGAAACAACAGGAATGGTCACATATCTGTCAATATCCGCCATATTTATATATTTTGTTTTGCAGTTTCCACACATAGAGCCGCTGATAACCTCTGCCTGATGTCCAAAGTTGCTTTTTATAAAATCTATGCTTACATTTCTGCCGTCACGTTCAAACTTTGCAAGCTGCATAGCCATTGCAACAAGTCCTCCAAAATACTGAGAAGTCCAGTATTTCTTTTCCTCGGACTCAAATTTCACTTTGTCAAAATTGAATTTATCAAATTTACCGCCTTTAGAAAATGCCTTTAAAAAATGTTCAGTATCTGAAGAAGCTGTCCATTTGACCAGACACTCGGATATATAATCGGCATAAGAATCCTCTCCGCAATCCCTGAGCACCTTTTCCATTGCTCTTACAGAGATCTCATAGAATTTCATTTATATTGTCCTCCTTGATAATTTGAATATGTTGTTACAAGAGTATAGTGTTTGTGCATCATAGCGCATCTGTGCGTTTATTATGATTATATATGAAAAAGTAAAAATAAACAATGGATTTTGTTAATTTTTTTTAAAATGTTACACTTTTCAAATTGACAAACCATTCAGGATAACATATACTTTATTATGAAGTATTGTAATCAGCCGTAAAAACAATGCACATTTTTAAATAACCTTGATGCTGACGACATTAACTTCTACAATTTTTAAGCAAAGGACTGTAAGCTATGAAATGTCAGAAATGCGGCACAATGCTGCCTGATAACTTCAAGTTTTGTATTAAATGCGGGAATAAACTCACAACAGACACTCAGCCTGGGCAGGCTGCTCCAGAAACTGTTCAGGGTAAGCCGCACATATCAGAAAGACATTTTTCACTTGAGGATATTGCACATCAACAGGAAGAAAAAAATGACATCGGTTTCAGTTCAATTGCCACAGCTGCCGATAACGAAGCCGATCATTATGACGAGTATAATCCCGACAGCGCCCCACCTCTTGACGGCACAAAAAAAACCTCTCAAAAATCAAGCGGAAGAAAAAGCTCAGACAATATACCTCTTTATAGTATAAGATACCCTGCCATACCATCTGGAGATCAGATACAAACATGCTTCTCCATTTTCGGCAGCGACGCCTCTCAGAAGATTGAGGCTTTTAAGAAAAACAAATAAACTCTCATATCAACATTGACTATTACAAGGAGATGTACATAATGAATAAAAAAGAAAACCCAATGGCCAACAAGGAATTCGGAATTCCCGAAGAACCTAAGCAGCCTGTATTTCCGGATGAAATTGTAAATCCACAATATAATATTTCAATGGAAGGCGATATAAATCCTCAGTATAATTTCGGTCAGGAAAGCACACCGGACTATTATTCATCTGAGAATCCTGATTTTACATCCGGTTCAGCACAACAGGACTACCCTGTCTTAAATAATAACGAACAATTCACTATGCAGGGCGGAGAATACCCCAATGCACATCCAGTTTCGGATTATTCTCAGCAGTTCAATGCTCCTCAGGGCTATCAACAGCAGGATTACAATATGAACGATCCTCAGCAGTTCAATGCTCCTCAGGGTTATCTGCAGCAGGATTACAATATGAACGATCCTCAGCAGTTCAATGCTCCTCAAAGCTATCAACAGCAGGATTACAATATGAACGATCCTCAGCAGTTCAATGCTCCTCAGGGCTATCAGCAGCAGGATTACAATATGAACGATCCTCAGCGGTTCAATGCGCCTGAGAACTATCCCGGGGCACACAACGATCCCTGCAACGCTGACCCCGATGAAACAAATAATTAACGTTGACAGAAAATGCTGACAGAAAAGAAAGAAGGATAATTAAATGACTGTCATTGATATAAGGAATATTTTTACAGACAGAAACATTGATCTTATAGATGTAAATTCATCACACTTATATTATACAGAGGAAAAGAATGAAGACGGACACAACGATCTTTTTATTCTTGAGTATAACAGAAGCACACGCAAGGAAAGACTGGTGACTAATTATTCACTTGAAGATCCGACCTTTGTCAATCATATTTTCGCCTTTGAAAAAAACATACTGCTTATATTGGAAAACGGTTCAAACAGTATGTGGCTGATTGAGATTGACAAAAAAAGCGGCGGAGAGCTTAACCGAAGAAAAATTGTATGCACAGGCACATTCCGTGAATGTATGGCAATAGACAGCCAGCATATACTGATATATATGGCTCCGGATCAGGCCAATGCAGAGGTGTTCAAAAAATATAAGGAGGTCACAGGCTGTGACTGTCTGTGCTACCTATACAACGTAAAAACAAATCAGAAGTATTTTGTTAAAGTACCTCTTATTGCAAGGCTTGGCTGTGACAACATAAAGGTTATGAACATCAAAGGTGAAAAATATCTCATCCTTCTTGATCCTTTTGCAGAAGAAAGCATTAAAGAAAATTACTACAGAGAGCAGAGATGGATAAATGCTGATATAAGGGATAACATATGGATGTGCCGCGCAGAAGAATTTGAGGCTGAAATAGAGTCAGGTCTTGAGAGCATTACCAAGAAATGTATTGCAAGCGCTGATATTAAGGCTCTTGTCAGATATATGGGAACAGATGGCTGTAAGGTATTTTTCAGAGCAAAGGAATTCCGCAGCGGTATGGAGAAAATATGCTGCTTTGACATCTCAGCAAACACCCTTACGGTTGAAGCAAATCTTGAAGCTCCGGGTGCAGATACAATATACATAGTCGAGGAAAAGCCCTTCAAAACCTTTATTGTAAGCAGCGGAAAAGAAAGAACAAGCGTAAACGGTGCCGTTAACAGTCAGGCAGAGCTTACTTACAGTAATGAGCTTGGTAATTTTATAACATGCATAGAAAGCCGTTATGTTGTAACAAACCGAACTGTGTTCAGTGAAGAAAGCCAGAAAAACCATACCTACTATTACATCTATGATCCTATTATGGATAAGTATGAAAGCTACGAATGCAACTGCCATATATGCGGGAACACCTTAGTTCTTTATTAATTTTTATCCCTGAGGAGGAAATATGAAACGCAAGCTTAAAGCATTTCTTTCCTGTATAATACTGTTCTCATTATGTGCATGCGCAGGTAGCAGCGAAAATAACTCTTTGCCGTCATCCTCGTCAGAAATATTGGATAACAACACTGAACAGGAAAGCAATGCGTCAGTCCGGACAGAAAAGAACAGTACTTCAATAACTACAGCCTCATCATCAATAGACTCACCGCTAGAACTTGATGTATGGGGAACTGCTGCAAAATACTGCACAGCTGAAAACAATTATGTAAATGTACCGATAAAAATAACCTCTGTCAGAAGAGGAAAGGACGTTGCCTCAGAGGTCAAGACAATTGCGGATAAGTCAAGCTTTATAAGCTATTTTGAGCCGGATGAAAACGAAGAATATGCAATAGCCGACTACGAGATCTCACTTGACGGCTTTCCGGTTGACAAAGGCGGTACGCTTATAGACATTTCAGCATATATTACAGGAACAGACGGTGAAATGATAAAGCTTGATAACGGATCATACTGGAGTACTACGGCTACTTCACTTAATCAGGAAAATTACTATTATGAAGGTACTGTAAAGGGAAGTCTGGCATTCAGGATAATCAAAAACCGAACAGACTATCTCATAGTCCTTGGAGAAACAGGTGAAACTCAGGCATTCTTCAAAGGTGTGTAAAAAACATCTTTAATTTTCTGTAAAACACTATTAATTCATAAAAGATTGTTGTATAATAATTTTATCATCTATAACGGAGGTAATTATATGAAAATCGTCAATAAAGTTGGAGATACAATTTCTCAGTCGGTCAATTTCATAATTGATAAAAACCGTCAGGCTGCACAGCTCAATCGTCTTAAGGCTATTATACAAAGCGAAACTGAAGCTCTCGATAACGCATATATTGCACTCGGTAAACAGTATCTCAATATACTTGAAGGCAAACCATCCGAGGATATAGATACATCTGTGCTGCGTGAAAACATTGAAAACTCTAAGCTCAGACTTAAGAAAGCTCGTGCAAGATATGAATACACACTCAAATACGGTATTCCGTCAGCCGGAACTGATGTTGAAGATACTCCAGAAGATGCGGAGTGCAAAAAAGAGGGGTGTACAACCGAAAAGAAGGCTGATACAGAAGAGGATGAACAGGATATTACGATTGCTTATGCAGATCCCACAGCTGCTATTGAAAGCGATGCAATAGACGCAGAACCTGTTACAGCTGAAAGTGAAGAAAAGTCTGATGAATCAAAATAATGATTCTGTAATTTGGGCAGCAGACAAAATATAAATCAGCCGCAGTACAATTAAAGGTACTGCGGTTTTTTACAGAAAATTCAATTAACGAATATATGCTTTTGCTGTATCATACTTTATAAACACAACAAACAAGAGGTGTTTTTATGTCAACAAATGCAAGAGAAAAAGCTATTATCCGCACAAGCTTCATTGGCATTGCCGCTAATCTGATACTTGCAGGATTTAAAACTGTAATAGGTCTTTTATCTCATTCCATCGCAATTGTTCTTGATGCTGTAAATAATCTCAGCGATGTGCTTTCATCTGTAATAACAGTTATAGGTACAAAGCTTGCAGGAAAACCTGCAGACAAGGAACATCCATATGGTCACGGACGATATGAGTATATCAGTGCCGCTGTTATATCGGTAATCATACTTTATGCCGGAGTAACCTCATTTTCTGAATCTATAAAGGCAATCATACATCCCGATACACCTGACTACTCTTCTGTTTCGCTTGTTATCGTAGGGGTTGCCGTAATAGTAAAAATACTTCTGGGATTATATGTCAGAAAAAGAGGTAAAAGCCTGAACTCAGACTCACTGAAAAATTCAGGTCAGGACGCATTACAGGACGCACTTATCTCCGCTTCAACACTTGCGGCTTCTTTTATATTCATCTTCTTTAATATCAGTCTTGAAGCGTGGCTCGGAATAATCATTTCCCTGATAATCATAAAAGCAGGTATTGATATGATACGTGAAACTCTCAGCAAGCTTCTGGGGGAAAGAGTAGACAGTGAGCTTTCAAAGGATGTTAAAAAAACAATCTGCGAAACCGAGGGTGTTGTCGGCGCTTATGATCTTATAATGAACAGCTATGGTCCTGACAGGTGGTTTGCATCTGTTCATATTGAAATTCCTGATATATGGACAGCAGAAAAAATTGACTTGGTAAGCCGTGAAATATCCGCCAGAGTTGCAGAAAAACATCACGTTCTGCTCACAGCAATAGGAGTATACTCACAGAATACATCCGATGATGAGGTAAAAGCATTGCGGACTAAAATTACCGAGGCTGTTATGGAAGAAAAATATGTACTCCAGATACACGGCTTCTATTGCAGTATGAATGATAAAACAATCCGCTTTGATCTTGTAACAGACTTTCTCGCTCCTGATCCCAAAGCTCTTATTGAAGCTGTAAGCATTAAACTAAAGACACTTTATCCCGATTATACCATTACAATACAGCCAGACACCGATTTTTCTGACTAATACTATTCCTTTTAATTTCCGTAATTATTGAAAATCCCACGTTTTTGTGCTATTATTATATTGCTAATAAAATAAAGAAAGGAATCTGATTTATGGCACAAAACAAAAAAAGCAAGAAAGAAATTGAGAACGAAAAGCAGCGTAAAAGAACAATTATCATATGCTCAATAGGAGCAGCTTTGGTAGCTGTGATCATTGTTGTTCTCATCATCGTACTGATATTACAGAACGGCAGCACCAAAAACGAGAATTCTTCACAGACATCTTCTTTTCCGACATCAACAAGCAGCACATCAGAGAATCAGGATCAGTCTGTTGTTTCAACAGCTGATTCATCCAAACCAGACACTGATATTTCTGATGTAATTGACCTCACAAAACGATATTATGCAGATATAAACGTCAAGAATTACGGTAAAATAACAGTAGAGCTTAATTATGATGCTGCACCGCTTACAGTAAAAAACTTTGTATCGCTCGCACAGGCAAAGTTCTATAACGGTCTGACTTTCCACAGAATAATGAATGGATTTATGATGCAGGGCGGCGATCCTCTCGGCAATGGTACAGGCGGTTCCGAAGAAAACCTGTACGGTGAGTTTGCTGCAAACGGATATGAAGGAAACACACTCTCACATACTAAAGGTGCAATCTCAATGGCAAGACGCTCTGACAATATGAACAGTGCAAGCTCACAGTTTTTCATTGTTCAAGGTGACAATGTTACTTCATCACTTGACGGAATGTATGCCTGCTTTGGATATGTAACTGAAGGCTTAGAGATAGTTGATAAAATCTGTCAGGATGCTAAACCAACCGACAACAACGGAACTATTCCGACAGATCAGCAGCCTGTTATTGAAACAATAACCATAAGAACAGAGCCTAAAACATAATTACACTCTTAAAAACGGATGTATTCCTTTTAAAGGAATACATCCGTTTTTATGTGTATATAGATATAAACAACAGATACGGTATATCCTATGTGGAATACCGTATCTGTTGTTATTATATGAAATTTTCTAAGGTATTCAAAAGATTACTTAACCTTCCAAAGCTCTGTAGCATACTGGAGGATTGTACGGTCAGATGAGAACTGACCTGAATTTGCTGTATTCATAAGGCACTTTCTTGCAAATGCACGTCTGTCCTTATAATCATTGTTAACTCTGAGCTTTGTTTCAATATATTCAGGAAGATCTCTGAGAATGAAGTAATGATCTGCCTGATGCCAGCTTGCACCCTCAAGAAGTGAATCGTGAAGTTCCTTGAATGAGCCTTCGCCTGTCTTGCCACCGTCGTTGAAGCGTCCGTCAACAAGAGTATCTATAACTCTCTTTACTTCATCATTTGAATCATATATCTTTTTAGGATCATATGTATCCTTTATCTCGTTGATTTCTTCAACTCTTGCGCCAAAGATATACTCGTTCTCTATGCCGGCCTGCTCAGCAATCTCAATATTAGCACCGTCCCACGTACCGATGGTAACAGCACCGTTTATCATAAACTTCATATTACTTGTACCGGAAGCCTCTGTACCTGCGGTTGAAATCTGCTCATGAATATCAGCAGCAGGAATAATCTTTTCAGCATATGAAACGTTGTAGTTCGATACAAATACAACCTTCATCTTGTTGTTAACCTCAGGATCATTGTTGATAAGGTTAGCAATTTCGTTGATATATTTAATTATAGCCTTAGCTCTTGCATAACCAGGAGCAGCCTTAGCACCGAAGATAAATGCAGTCGGAGTAAAGTTCGGAAGCTTGCCTTCCTTAAGACGGAAGTAAATAGCCATAATTGAGAACGCATTCATAAGCTGTCTCTTATATTCATGCAAACGCTTAACCTGAATGTCAAACATAAAGTCAGGATCAATGTAAACATTGTCGTGCTTCTGAATGAACTCTGAAAGTTCTTTCTTCTTCTGATATTTAATACCGTTGAATTTATCAACATTTTCATCTGTGATTTTCTTCTCAAGCTTCTTCAGATCGTCAAGATTACGAACCCACTTTTTACCGATAAGATCAGTAATGAACTCTGAAAGCTCAGGGTTGCAAAGACCAAGCCAACGACGCTGTGTTACACCGTTTGTCTTATTCTGGAAACGTTCCGGATAAAGCTCATACCACTCCTTAAGAGTATCATCCTTAAGGATCTGAGTATGTATAGCAGCAACTCCGTTTACATAGCTTGAAGCATATGTTGCCATACGAGCCATATGTACAACGTGACCGTCAATAATTCTCATATTATCAAGCTTTGTCTTAGGAGTTTCGCCCTTCTTGGCAGCTTTTTTAGCTTCCTCTGTAGGCTCTGCATAACCCTTTGCTGTAAGCTCACCGACAAGCTTATCATTGATTCTCACTATAATGTTATAAACATCAGGAATAATGCTTGTCATAAGGTCGATGCTCCACTTTTCAAGAGCCTCCTGCATTACAGTGTGGTTTGTATATGCAAACGCCTTCTGAGCAACACCAAGAGCCCAATCAAAATCACAGCCTTCATTTGTAAGAAGTCTTACAAGCTCAGGTATAGAGATTGTGGGATGTGTATCATTAAGCTGAATAACAGTTTCCTCTGCGAAGTGTGAGAAATCGTTGCCGTGTCTTGCTTTATATCTCTTAAGAATATCCTGGAGAGATGCTGACGAGAAGAAATACTGCTGCTTAAGTCTGAGCACCTTACCCTCATAGCTGTTATCATTCGGATAAAGAACCTTAGAAATATTTTCTGCAGCATTCTTTTCCTTAACAGCCTCATCATACTTGCAATCGTTAAACTCAAGGAAATTAAAGTCATTAACAGCCTCTGCCTGCCACAGACGAAGTGTATTAATATTGTCTGTACCATAGCCGATAACTGCCATATCATACGGAACTGCCTTTACCTTCTGGTCTGCAAACTCAACAAGAACAGTATCCTCATTTCTTCTGATACACCACGGATCTCCGAAACGCTGCCAGTCATCTGCAACCTCAACCTGGAATCCGTCAACGATCTCCTGCTTGAACAGACCATACTTATAACGAATACCATAGCCATCGAGGGGAACATCGTGTGTAGCTGCTGAATCGAGGAAACATGCAGCAAGACGACCAAGACCACCGTTTCCGAGTGCGGCATCATCTATTTCTTCAAATACATTAATGTCAATATCCTTATCTGCAAGCAGCTTCTTTGTCTGATCAAGAACACCCATTGCATAAAGATTATTATACATCATACGTCCCATAAGGAATTCAGCAGAGAGATAATATGCACGGCGGTGCTCTGCGTGGTTCTTTTTACTTTCTGCCCATCTCTCTGAAATTTCACCCATCATTGCCTTTCCGAGTGCTTCGTGAAGCTCAGCGGGCGAAAGCTCCTTCAGCTCCTTGCAATACTCATTCTTAGCAGTAAGAATGAGGTTGTCGATAATGGCATTTTTCTTCATCTTTTTGTCATCCTCCAGCCTTCTGTAAATTTTTGACAAGTGGTAAAGCTTCTTTGAAAGCTTGGGAGTTGTTGCTCCGGCCTTCATTCTCCAAGTCCAGTTTCCTCCGAGCGTTGAAGGCTCGTTCATTCTGGCCTCCCCGCCAAGTCCCAGAATATCCTGCATCTGAACTATGGCATAATCACTGACGCTTGCATAAGCTGTGCGTATGAAGCCCCAGTTGTAGCCCTCTGTTTTATTCAGGCCACAATATTCCTCGGCAAAATCAAAATCCTTTTTGGAAATTGTCTTGAGCCAACCCATTATTGTATCGTTATCGTGTGTACCGGTATAGCATACACTGTTCTGGGTATAGTTATGCGGCAGATAATCGCTGTTTGAGCGTGAATCAAACGCAAACTCAAGTATTTTCATACCCGGATAACCCGATTCCTTAAGAAGCTTCTTAACACCCTTAGTCATAAAGCCAAGATCCTCTGCAATGATCGGAACATCACCCAGACGCTCTTTCATCTTATTGAAGAACTTCATATTCGGGCCGTCTATCCACTCGCCGTCAACGGCAGTTTCTGCACCATAAGGTATAGCATAGAACTGATCAAAAGCTCTGAAATGATCGATTCTGGTAACATCGAACATTCTTGCAGCTCCCTCAACTCGTCTTATCCACCAGTCAAAGCCGGTTTCCTCGAGATAGATCCAGTCATAGAGCGGATTGCCCCAAAGCTGACCTGTCTCCGAAAAATAATCAGGCGGACATCCTGCAACACATACCGGTTTTCTCTCATCGTCAAGCCAGAACACATCAGGATTTGCCCATGTGTCAGCACTATCCATAGCGACATATATAGGCATATCGCCAAAAAGCTTTACACCATTGCCGTTTGCATATTCCTTAAGTTCCTTCCACTGTTTATAGAAAAGGAACTGAACGAACTTCCAAAACATTACATCCTCATAGAGGTAATTAAGGTAGTGTCTAATAGTATCGGGATTTCTGTATTTTATAAGGTGATCCGGCCATTCTGTCCACGGCTTGTCATCAAAGAGCTTTTTTACAGCCATATAGAGTGCATAATCGGTAAGCCATCTGTCCTCATCACGCATAAAGTCCCAGTATTCCTGCTGATCTCTCGACTTGAAATTTTCATAAGCCTGTCTCAAGACCTTGAATCTTTCATTATAGAGCTTTTCATAGTCAACATACTGAGAGTTGCTGCCCCAATCAATTTTTCTCAGGTCATCTCTTATAAGCAAACCCTCATCGCAAAGAATATCAAGGTCTATCATATAAGGATTTCCGGCATAGGTCGAGAAGGACTGATATGGTGAATCACCATAGCTTGTAGGTCCTACCGGCAGAAGCTGCCAGTATTTCTGACCTGAAGCCTTGAGAAAATCGACAAACTCATAGGCTTCCTTTCCCAGCGTTCCGATACCGTAAGGTGACGGCAATGCTGTTATGGGCATAAGTATGCCCGCACTTCTTGCCATTTTGAAATCATCTCCTGTCTAAGATTATTTAATGCATTCCGCACATCAACAGGTGCAGATATTTACACACAAAGAATTATTATTCATTACATATTTTATCATAAGTATTTTTTTTTATCAATAGTTTTGCACAAAATTCTACAGAAATTTTATCAAATCTATTTCAATATGAATAGCTAAAAATTATGAAACCATAAAAAAGCTATATAATTAATATAAAAAACGTAAAATACATTTATCAAAAAAACAACAATTAAACAAAAATTTCTTTTTATTTATATTAACAGTCCGACCATATTCTCAATCGTTACCTTCAAGATAATCCAGAACAGCACAAACTGCATATCTTGCAGCCTGTTGTCTTATATACTCTCTTTCAATATCGATTTTATCAGCAAGCCTCAATTCATAGGTATTTTTGTAATTTTCTGTACTTATTCCAACATATACTAAACCAACAGGCTTTTTGTCAGTACCTCCTCCTGGACCAGCTATTCCCGTTGTAGATACACCAATATCCGCACCCGAAAGTCTTCTTATACCCTCTGCCATTTCACCGGCTGTTTCCCTGCTGTATTCGGTATACTCATCAAGCGTTTTATGTGATACTCCAAGAAGTTCATGCTTTATCCTGTTGGAATATGAACATACTCCGCACTCAAACACCTCAGACGCACCTGAAACATCCGTTATCATTTTTGATATTAGTCCTCCTGTCAGACTTTCAGCAGAAGCAATTTTCAGTTTTCTCTCCCTGAGCCTTTCTACAAGCACCTTCTGTACCATTCCTTCGCGCATAATTAATTTCTTCATTATCAGAATTCGCCTCTTTTTATATTTTTGTATTGTTATAATCAATTATAAAATATCAATTTTAAGCATCATTTTCAAGTATTTTTTGTCGGCGGCGGCGAGCCGCCGCACCCGTGTTCGCGTTTGCGTTCGCTTACGCTCACTCTGTTTATTCAAACCGAACATACGCTGATCGCAGTTTTCCCCTCCACGCACTCCTTGCGTCGTGCTTTCGGAAGGGTTATATAAAA
>CADACB010000020.1:71053-93676 GCA_902786345.1 uncultured Ruminococcus sp.
TTGCGTTTGCTTACGCTCACTCTGTTTATTCAAACCGAACATACGCTGATCGCAGTTTTCCCCTCCACGCACTCCTTGCGTCGTGCTTTCGGAAGGGTTTTGTGTCAAATGATAATCTCTAATAAAAGTTTACACTAAAACTGCAAAAAACAGGGAATGGAGTTTTTGTTCATAATTTGTTAACATTTATACACACAAAAAGGTTTATAATAAACTGTAATGCTGTTTAAGGAGGAAACTTATGCTTCGCGAGCAACCATTTCTGAATGCACTTCTGATAAACATACTCTTAGGTACAGTATGGCACTATGCAACCTTTTTTCTTTGTGTATTTAAAAATAAAAAATCATTCTCTCCCGACCTAAAAATGTTTCGCCCACATAAATGGGAAAAGGACGGAAAATTCTATGCAGACATCCTGAAAATCAACAAATGGAAGGATTGTTTGCCGCAGCATATCGGCAAGGACGGTTTTTCAAAAGATCATCTTGACGATATTTCTCTGGACTATATAGATGAGTTTATCATGGAAACCTGCCGCGGAGAATGGAACCATACAATGAACTGTATATTTTTTATAGTTCTCCTCATTATTAATAATTTTACAATGGGATTTTTGCTGTCGATATGTCTTTTAATTGGAAATCTTCCGTTTGTATTCATTCAGCGTTATAACCGGTTAAGATTGCAAAGACTCAGAAAAACACTTATTCGTAAGATTGAGCTGCAGCAAAGACGGATTACGAGAACAGAAAAAGCACTTGACAACAGCACAGAGCTTTCAGGCTCTGACTTATATACTAAATAAACTTTAGTACTTTGGAGTAATGAATTATGGATTGGTTTTTTGCCGAAAATATAGAGGAAAAACATATGATAACGGGTGAGGACGCCATACATATTACAAAATCCTTGCGTATGTCAGTAGGGGAAGTGCTCACAATATGTGACAGTACAAAAAAAGAACATCTGTGTAAGATAGAACGTATCAGCCCTGACGGTGTATTGGTCCGCGAAGTTTCGGCGTCAGAGTGTATGAATGAACCCAGCATTGAAGTAACTCTTTTTGCTGCTCTTACCAAGGGCGATAAAATGGAAAGCGTTATCCAGAAATCGGTTGAGCTTGGAGTACACAGAATCATCCCGGTGCTTACAGACAGGTGCATTTCACGCCCTGACAATAAAGCTGCCGAAAAGAAACATCAGCGTTATCAGAAAATAGCAGCGCAGGCAGCAATGCAGTCAAGACGTGCGATAATTCCCGAAGTATGTAGCTTTATGGATTTAAAAAAAGCTGCCGGAATGCTTGGAGAATTCGACAAAACTATATTGTTTTATGAAGGTGGAGGATCACCTCTCAGAGAGCTTATCACTCCTGATGACATAAATCTTGCACTTTTCACCGGGCCTGAAGGCGGCTTTGATGAGCGTGAGGTTGATTGTCTCACCGAAAACGGTGCACAAACAGCAACCCTTGGCAAACGTATTCTTCGTGCAGAAACAGCTCCTCTTGCAGCACTTTCAGCGGTTATGTTTCATACCCTCAACCTTGAATAAATATAATAAAATGTCATTCGGATGAATTGAACACAGTTCACCGGAATGACATTTTCATTTTTCATAAGGCTATTTTCAGATCCATTCAATACTTGTAACATAAAATACCTCGCAGGATCCATCACCGCTGTCAAATCTTGTAGTGCTTGTGTGCCAGTTAAAATAATATCCATCTTCACTTCTACCGTCAATATTGACGAGATAACCCTTAAGTCTTATGTGATCGCCCCGTCTTACGGCCATAATCTGATTTCTTATTTCATCCGTTGACGGTATAATATGAGTATTTGCAGATTGGCTTATAACACCGCCTTCGCCGCCTACACTTTTTAACTCATCCAGACTGTCTATTTTCCAATAGTACCATCTGCCTAACTGATGCCAATGAAAATCTATCTGTGTGTTATATTCCGCAACAGTTCCCCACGCAAGTGCAAAATCTCTGGGAGACAGTCTGTCTCCGACTTCCCAACCCTCATAATCGTGTGTACTAACAACAAGTGCTTCTATATCGTAAGAGTAAAGATAACTTATTTTTATATTCATCCCATTCAGTGAAAGCTGTGTTCCGCCGCTTGCTTCCTCCTGAATGGGGGTTCTTATTTCCGGAACAGCATTACGGCTGCCATTACGGTAAACAGTACGAAATACAACAAGTCCGATTATCACTGCTATAAACACAAATATAGCTACCGTGTTAAATTTTTCTTTTATTTTCATACCAACACCTGCTCATAATGCCATACGGAAATCAATTTTGGTTGGGCAGTTATATATGGAAAAACCTTTTCCAGCATAAAAAGGGTTTTCCGTATACCTCTTTCCTAAAACCACTGAATATTTTCCGAATTTTTTAGTTTTTAGCTCATAAAACAACTCCTCAAAAATGAGTTTGCAAAATTTCATCTATCAGATTTTTAAAATTCTTTTCCGTGAGAATGTCCATTATACCTCTACCAGCTTACATAATTCTATAAGGTCATCAAACGTATCAAGTTCTACAGCCTTTTTCCTGAGCGACGCAGCTCCTGGCACACCCTTAAAATACCATGCAGCATGCTTTCTAGCTTCTTTCATTCCTGTTTTTTCTCCTTTATACTCACACAGCTTACTTATATGCTTAAGGAGTACAGATATTCGCTCGGCGTTGGAAATAGGCATTGACGGTCTGTCGTGTCCGATAAGCATTGATATTTCCCTGAATATCCAAGGATTGCCCAGTGCTCCTCTGCCTATCATAACAAGATCACAGCCGGTCTGCTCCATCATCCTTGCTGCCAGCTCTGCACTTGTCACGTCTCCGTTTCCTATAACCGGAATACTCACCGTTCTTTTAACCTCACGTATAATATCCCAATCAGCCGACGGCATATACTGCTGTTCTCTGGTTCTTCCGTGAACTGCTATTGCGTCAGCACCGGCACTTTCACATACCACTGCAACCTCTGCGGCATTTACACTGTTCTTATCCCAGCCTTTACGTATCTTTACGGTTACGGGAACGCTCACTGCATTCTTCACCGCTGCAACTATCTCACCGCATAACTCGGGGGTTTTCATCAAAGCGGATCCCATTCCGTTCATTGCTATCTTCGGAGCAGGGCAGCCCATATTTATATCAATAATGTCAGGACCATATTCCATTGCTATTTTTGCAGCCTCTGCCATAACATCAGGTTCGTTGCCAAACAGCTGAATTGCCGCCGGATGTTCCTTTTCAGAAAGCTCTAAAAGCTCCTTGGTTTTATCATTATTATATGTAAGACCTTTTGAGCTTACCATTTCACCTACCACATAAGCCGCACCAAAATCAACACAAAGCTCTCTGAATGCTCTGTCGGTAACACCTGCCATAGGTGCAAGACAAGCAAAGCCGTTTATCTCAACATTTCCTATTTTCATTTTATCACCATTTTTTATATTCTTAGTTTTATCTTTTTCGATTTGAACAACATTCAAACCCGGTACTTTTCCTCAACTTGATGTATTTTAGTGAAATCGTCAATGAACTGACTCCATATACCAATCTGACTGCTGCCGAATAAGAAATAGTGTTATACATCAAAATCTCCGATAAACACCCACTCCCCAATATCAGGTATATTATGATTGTTCAGAAATTTCGTAAAGATGTTCTTCACATTTTCAGCAGAGTCAATATTCTTCGCATACACATGATTTTTTCCGTCCGATGTCAGAATTACCTCTGTTTGAAATAATTCCCCGTCATTCTTTACCTGAATAGATTTACAGCCATCTATAGGTCTTTTTGAATTAACTATCAAATAATATATGATCCCCTTTTCAAGAAAATCGAATTTTTGATTAAAAACAAGCTCACTGAAACCGTCATACGTATAAACAGCACTCCTGTATCTAAAACCAAGTTCAAGTATAAAATCGTTATATCTTTTACCTATATTCTTCATTGATGACGCTCCATCTTTTCAGGACTTTTTCTTTATCCTTCTCCAATATTCCCTATATGCCTGCTCATTTTTATTTTCTCCCGGCTCATAATATACAGTTCCCATAAGACTATCGGGAAGATATTGCTGATATACCCAGTGATCAGGATAATCATGAGGATATATGTAATGCTGTCCTTTGTTTTTTACATCATCACCATCATAATGCTTATTTTGCAGCTGACGTGGAAACCCTCCGCCCTTTCCTTCCTGAACGTCTGCCATTGCCTTATTTATCGCCATATATGCAGAATTAGACTTTGGGGACAAAGCTACAAGCACAACAGCGTCTGCAAGCGGTATCCTTGCTTCCGGAAGTCCGACCATCATTGCTGCATCAACAGCAGCCTTAACAATAGGGATAATCTGAGGATTTGCAAGACCCACATCCTCACACGCACAAACCATAAGTCTTCTGCAGGCTGACGGAAGATCATCAGCCGCCAGAATACGGGCAAGATAGTGAACCGCTGCATCAGGGTCTGAGCCTCTCATCGACTTCTGAAATGCCGAGAGCAGGTCATAGTGTTCATCACCCTCGCGGTCATATTTTACTGCACTTTTCTGTGTAAGCTGCTGAACAGTTTCGTATGATACCACACGCTTGTTCCCGTCAAGCGGAGATGATAGTATAGAAAGTTCTATGGCGTTTACTGCCTTACGTACATCTCCTCCGCAGGCATATGCAATATGTTCTATAGAACTTTCGGAAATATCTATTTCCTCACCTGTTTCCTCTCCAAGAATTTTCAGTGTTCTTCTAACTGCTGCTGCAACATCGTCCTTGTCAAGAGCCTTAAATTCAAAAACTGTAGATCTGCTTAAAATAGCACTATAAACATAGAAATAAGGATTTTCAGTTGTTGAAGCAATAAGTGTTATACTACCGTTTTCTATAAACTCAAGAAGAGTTTGCTGTTGTTTTTTATTAAAATACTGTATCTCATCAAGATACAGCAATATGCCATTCACTCCGCTAAAGCCTGAAAGCTCCTCTACAATCCCCCGAATATCTGCTGTTGTAGCGGTTGTACCATTCAGCTTGCGCAGTGTTTTATTTGTTTGTCTGGCTATAATTGAAGCGAGGGTAGTTTTACCCACTCCTGAAGGACCATAAAACACCATATTCGGGATCTTACCCGACTCAATTATCCTTCTGAGAGGTCTGTCCTTATCAAGCAGGTGATGCTGTCCTGCTATATCATCGAGAATTTTAGGTCTTATTCTATCAGCAAGAGGAGTGTCCATTATTTTACCACCCTTTCGTATGCAGGTATATCAGGGCATCGCCCTGAAACCCACCAAGATACTTCTAGCCACTTGAATTCCTCGGCAGGGACGCATCCCCTGCACCCAGTTTATACTGTTTTATAAAATAATAGTAAAAAAACTTCTATAATATCATACCAAAAAAAAACGATATGTTCAATACAAAAATTCCACACAGCAATACAAACATTTCACATACCAATACAAACATTTCACATACCAATACAAACATTTCATATAGCAATACAAACCCACATAACGACAAGCTCTCGCACCCAATTCGCGGTGCCTTCGCTTACACTCACTTTGTCTGCCTGAAAATCAACTGCTGTACCACGAATAAACTCTCATAATTGCACTGCCTTCCACAGAAAACCTATACAAAAAATATTTTAATAAAAAACAGGTACGGTAAACCGAACAGAATACCGTACCTGAAATTGTTTAAATATCCGCTGCAAAAGCAGCTATGATAAAAAGCAGAATGCTGATCAGATAAGCTCAATTACAGCCATCTCAGCTGCATCGCCGCGGCGGGGACCAAGCTTTGTTATTCTTGTATAGCCGCCGTTTCTGTCAACATATTTGGGAGCTATCTCCTTGAAGAGCTTATTGACAACGTCCTCTTTAGTAATGAAAGCCATTGCCATACGCTTATTATGAAGATTCTCTACCTTAGCTATAGTGATAAACTTTTCTGTCATTGCACTGACTTCTTTAGCACGAGTAACGGTTGTTTCGATTCTTCCGTTTTCGAGAAGGAAAGTAACCATTGCTCTGAGCATAGCAGTTCTATGAGCAGTGTCTCTGCCGAGTTTTCTTGTTCCTGGCATAGATATTCACTCCTTTACCTTTGGTTAATATGAGGATCATTCCTCATCTGTTTGAAGTTGGAATCCGAGGGAGTTGAGTTTTTCAACAACCTCCTCAAGTGACTTACGTCCAAGGTTGCGGACCTTCATCATATCATCCTCAGATTTATTGATAAGATCCTCAACTGTATTAATGCCTGCACGTTTCAGACAGTTGAATGAACGAACCGAAAGATCAAGCTCTTCAATTGTCATCTCAAGAACCTTTTCCTTGCCCTGATCATTCTTTTCGATCATCACCTCTGTATTTGTACCCTTATCTGAAAGGTTTACAAAGAGGTTAAGGTGCTCAGTGAGTACCTTTGCAGCAAGTGAAACAGCCTCCTGTGCTGTTATAACTCCGTTTGTCCAGACATCCAGCGTAAGCTTGTCATAGTCTGTAATCTGTCCAACACGTGTGTTCTCAACAACATAGTTAACCTTGAGCACAGGCGTATATATCGAATCAATCGGCAAAACACCGATGATACTTGCATTTTCAGCTATTTCAGCCTTGTTTCTTTCTGCAGAGATATATCCTCTTCCCTTGTTAAGAGTAATCTCCATATAGAGCTTAGCACCTTCGCCAAGTGTGGCAATGTGCATCTCCGGATTAAGTATTTCTACCTCAGAATCAGTCTTTATTGATTCCGCCGTTACGATACAAGGGCCTTCGGCATTGATCTCTACCGTCTTTGGTCCATTGGTATGAAGCTTTGCGATAAGTCCTTTCATATTAAGAACTATTGCAGTAACATCTTCCTTTACACCCGGTACGGTTGAGAATTCGTGAAGAACACCGTCAATTTTAATCGACGTAACAGCCACACCCTCAAGCGATGAAAGCAATACTCTTCTCAGGCTGTTTCCGAGTGTATTACCGAAGCCTCGCTCAAGCGGTTCAACGACGAATCTGCCAAATCTGCCATCCTCAGATAATTCAGTAGTTTCTATTCTTGGCTTTTGAATCTCAATCATCAGCTAACCTCCTTAACATTAGGCGGCAAAAGCCGCCATGATGTGTGTAACCTGCAAAAAATCAATAGGATTACTTGGAGTACAACTCAACGATAAGGTGCGGTGCAACCTCATAATCAATATCTTCGATTGTGGGCATACGAACGATCTTTGCGGAAAGCTGCTCCTTATTCATCTCAAGCCAGAGAGGAATTACTCTGCCGTTTGTCTGCTCAACAATTGTCTTGAACTTTGAACTGCTCTTGCTCTTATCTCTGAGAGCAACAACATCGCCTGCCTTAACTCTGTAGGAAGGAATATCTACCTTCTTGCCGTTTACTGTGAAATGACCATGAGTTACAAGCTGTCTTGCTTCTCTTCTTGTAAGTGCAAGACCCATTCTGAAGGCTATATTGTCGAGTCTCGATTCAAGAATAGTGATCAAATTGTTACCAGCCTGACCTTCCATCTTGGTTGCAATCTCGAAATAATGATGAAAGGGCTTCTCAAGTACGCCATAGATGAATTTGAGCTTCTGCTTTTCCTTCAGCTGAATACCATACTCAGAAACCTTTCTTCTTGCATTTGCATTAGGATTTCTGTTTGATGATTTAGAAATGCCGACTACAGCAGGGCTTATGCCGAGGTATCTGCATCTCTTAAGAATAGGATCTCTATTTACTGCCATTTAACTGCACCCCCTGAAATTTATACACGTCTTCTCTTTGGAGGACGGCAACCGTTGTGCGGAATAGGTGTTACGTCTTTGATCATACTTACTTCAAGACCTGCAGACTGAAGTGCACGAATTGCTGCTTCACGTCCTGCACCCGGTCCCTTGACATAAACCTCAACACTCTTCATTCCGTGCTCCATAGCAGCCTTTGCAGCTGTCTCAGCAGCCGACTGTGCAGCAAACGGAGTAGATTTTCTTGAGCCTCTGAAGCCAAGCTCTCCGGCACTTGCCCAGGAAATTGCATTTCCCTGAACGTCTGATATTGTAACAATAGTATTGTTAAAGGTTGACTGAATGTGTGCTGCACCCTTCTCAATGTTCTTACGCTCACGGCGTCTGCGAACAGTAGTTTTCTTAGCACTCTTCTGAACTGCCATCAGATATTCCTCCCCTGATTATTTCTTCTTATTAGCCATAGTCTTTCTGGGGCCTTTTCTTGTACGAGCGTTCGTCTTTGAACGCTGACCTCTTACAGGAAGACCCTTACGGTGACGAACGCCTCTGTAGCATCCGATTTCGATAAGTCTTTTGATGTCGAATGCGATGTCACGTCTGAGGTCACCCTCAACTCGGCAGTTATGGTCGATATACTCTCTGAGCTTAGCGATGTCATCCTCTGTAAGATCTCTTACACGAGTATCAGGATCAACACCTGTTGCTGCGAGAATATCATTGGAAGTTTTACGTCCAATACCGTATATATAAGTCAAGCCAATCTCGACTCTTTTATCTCTGGGTAAATCCACACCTGAAATACGTGCCATTCTTTAGCACCTCCGTTATTGATATTACGTCATTAACCCTGACGCTGTTTGTGCTTCGGGTTTTCACAGATAACCATGATCTTGCCCTTGCGCTTTATAACCTTACACTTTTCGCAAATTTTCTTTACTGAAGGTCTGACTTTCATTGTGTTATCATTCCTTTCGTATCATAAACCTTATCCGGTCAAATTACTTACTGCGCCATGTAATACGACCTTTTGTCAGGTCATACGGCGACATCTCGACTGTTACCTTGTCCCCCGGAAGAATACGAATGAAATTCATTCTGAGCTTTCCGGAAATATGAGCAAGAATAACGTGTCCGTTCTGAAGCTCTACTTTAAACTGTGCGTTTGGAAGAGCTTCCTTTACTATACCCTCTACCTCAATTACATCCTGCTTTGACAATTACAAAACCTCCTTAGGAAGAGCTGCTCTGCCGTTAAAACCGGCGAGTATCTTACGAATTTCGTCATCAGAACCTACAGATTCAGAATCTAACACCGTTTTTGTCGGTGCAATATGAATAAGATTCTTCTTTTTGGGAAAATCGGGAGTTCGTCCGCGGTAATCCGCAAGGTAAGCAATATTGTTTTCAACACTTACCACAACAAAGAATTTGCCCTTATCGTGTCCCTTTTTCGATCTGACGACCATACCATTTACGATCTGCATCATACACCTCAATATTATATTCACACAAAACAACGGATATATTGCTCAGGGCAGCCCCGGCTAATCCGGCATTGTCAGTATGACAGGACCGTTTGAGGTTATAGCGACCGTGTGCTCAAAATGAGCGGATAGCTTACCGTCGGCGGTAACTGTTGTCCAGTTGTCATCAAGCACCCGAACTCTGTGTGTACCCTGATTGATCATAGGCTCAATGGCGATAACCATGCCCGGCAACAGGCGAACACCACGGCCCGGTGTGCCGTAATTGGGTACGCTTGGATCTTCATGCAGCTTCGCACCTACTCCGTGGCCGACAAAATCTCTTACCACCGAGTAACTGCGTGCCTCGGCATATTTCTGTACGGCGTGTCCTATATCGCCGACTCTGTTTCCGGCAACAGCATTTTTTATACCCTCAAAAAGTGATTCTTTTGTCACATCCATAATAGCCTGTGCCTCTTCAAATACACTGCCGCAGGGAAAAGTCCATGCGTTGTCGCCGTGGTATCCGTTTAGCTTAGCTCCTACATCAATGCTGACAATGTCACCCTCCTTAAGGATCTGCTTTTTGCTCGGTATGCCGTGGATGACTACATTATTTACTGAGATACACGCACTCGCAGGGAATCCGCCGTAGCCGAGAAAGGAAGGGGTTGCCCCCTGTTTCTCGATATACTCACGGACTATTCTGTCGATCTCAAAGGTTGAAACTCCGGGTTCAACAGCCTTTCCTGCAAGAAGCAATGCTCTTTGCGAAATTCTTCCCGCTTCACGCATAAGAGCGATCTCACGGGTAGTTTTCAGGATCACCATATATTACGCCTCAATAGCCTTAAGAATAAGAGCTGTTGTCTGCTCAATAGTATCTTGTCCTTCAACTATTGAAAGCTTGCCCTGCTTCTCGTAATAATCCTTGAGAGGCTCGGTTTCCTTATGGTAAACCTCAAGACGAGCATTTACTGTATCAGGATGGTCATCCTTACGCTGAACAAGGGCGCCTGCACACTTATCGCATATGCCCTCTACCTTTGACTGCTTATATTCAATATGGTAGCTTGCACCGCACTTTTCGCAGACACGGCGTCCGGACATTCTCTTTACAATAGCCTCGTCCTTGACTTCGATGTCAATAACCTTATCAATAACGATACCCATACTGTCCAGAGCCTCGGCCTGAGGAATGGTTCTCGGGAAGCCGTCCAGAATGAAACCGTTGTTACAGTCATCCTTTGCAAGTCTTTCCTTGATGATTCCGATAACTACCTCATCAGGAACAAGCTGACCTGCTTCCATATAAGACTTTGCCTTGAGTCCCATTTCTGTACCGGTTTTCAGCGCCTCACGTATTATATTTCCGGTTGAAATTGTCGGGATCTGTAAACGATCACAAATCACCTCTGCCTGTGTGCCCTTACCTGCACCCGGAGCACCAAGTAAAATAATATTCATAGTATTACTCCTTTCGAAAGAACGCCTTAATCAAGGAATCCCTTATAATGACGCATCATCATCTGAGATTCAATCTGCTTAATTGTCTCAAGTGCAACACCTACAAGGATGATTACGGATGTACCGCCCATCATAAGTCCCTTCATATTCGTAATATCTGAATAAATCAGAGGTACAATTGCTATAAACGCAAGGAAGAGAGCTCCTATAAGTGTTATTTTGGAAAGTATTTTTGCTATGAAATCTGTTGTAGGCTTACCGGGACGGATACCTCTTATAGTACCGTTGTTCTGACGAAGGTTATTCGCCATTTCGATCGGGTTATACTGAATCGTTACATAGAAATATGCAAAACCGATAATCAGCAGGAAGTAAAGTACCGTATAGATCCAACCGCCCATATCAAACGCATTAAAGAAGCCCTTCCAGAAACCGGGAAGATTTGTCCATGCCTCTGAGCTCTTATCAGCAGCTCCCATAAAGAGAAGAATTGTAGAGGGAATTGAAAGAATAGAGCTTGCAAAGATTATAGGCATTACGCCCGAAAGACCTACTTTTATCGGAAGATATGTGCTCTGACCGCCATACATTTTTCTTCCAACAACTCGTTTTGCATACTGCACCGGAATACGGCGTTCTGCATCGTTCATAAATACGATTACCCATATAATAACGAGGAAGAGCAGCACAAAAACGATCGGGAAAATTATTTTGCTTGTATCGCCTGCAAGACCTGCCTGGAAGGTTTCCCAGAGTGTGCCGAGCGTTACCGGCAGTCTTGCTATAATACCAACGAAGAGAAGGATGGATATACCATTTCCAACGCCCTTCTGATTGATCTGCTCACCAAGCCACATCATAAGTGCTGTACCTGCTGTAAAAGCAAGTACGATTACAAGAGCCGTAAATATACCTTCAAAATTCCAGCCTTTATAAGCCACGATGTTTGATCTGAGCAGCCAGATATAGTATGCTGTACCCTGAATAATACCAAGTACAACAGTTACGTATCTTGTAATTGTTGCAATCTTCTTTCTGCCTTCTGTTCCTTCCTTTGAAAGTCTTTCAAGAGGCGGAATGGCAACAGACAGAAGCTGCATTATAATTGAAGAGTTAATGTACGGTGTTACCGACATTGCAAACAAAGTTGCATTTGAGAACGCACCGCCCGAGAACAGGTCGAAATATGCGAGCATATTCTGACCGTCTCTAATGCTTGACGTTAACGTCTTGAGTGCTTCTACATCAAGGAACGGTACCGGAATAACCGATCCTACTCTGAATATGAATACAATAAAAATCGTAAAAAGCATCTTCTTGCGAAGATCAGGAATTTTCCAGGCATTAGCGATTGTTTTAAACAAATCAAACCACCTCAGCCTTTCCTCCTGCAGCTTCTATCTTCTGCTTTGCTGATTCCGAAAAAGCAGCAACCTTTACATTGAGCTTTTTAGTAAGAGTTCCGTTGCCAAGGATCTTAATTCCATCATAAGACTTCTTAACGATACCCTTTTCGATGATAGCCTCTGTTGTTACATCAGCGCCGTCGTCGAAAGCTTCAAGAGCAGATACATTGATAGCTACAATATTTTTTGCGAATATGTTGTTAAAGCCTCTCTTCGGAATACGTCTCTGAAGTGGCATCTGACCGCCTTCAAAGCCGGGACGAATGCTTCCGCCCGAACGTGCCTTTTGACCCTTGTGACCTTTGCCGGCTGTTTTGCCCCAGCCTGAGCCGTGACCTCTGCCTATTCTTTTAGATGACTTCTTAGCACCCTCAGCAGGTGAAAGTTCGTGCAAATTCATTGTTGTCGCACCTCCTTGCTTATGCTTCAGTTACCTCTACAAGATGTCTTATCTTAGTCACCTTGCCCTGTGTCTGTACGTTGTCGGGTTGAACAGTTGTTTTGCCCGGCTTTGTAAGACCAAGTGAGTTGGCAGTTGCAATCTGGTCTTTAGGTCTTCCAATTAAACTCTTTTTAAGAGTAATTTTAAGCTGTGCCATATTTGCTTCCTCCCAATCACAGTATTTCCTTAGCAGTCTTGCCGCGAATTGCAGCAACCTCGTCTGCTGTTCTAAGGCTCTCAAGACCTGCCAGTGTTGCTCTTACAACATTGCAGGGATTATTTGAACGAAGAGCCTTTGTTCTGATGTCTTTAATTCCAACTGCCTCAATAACGGCACGAACAGGACCGCCGGCAATAACACCGGTACCGGGAGCAGCAGGCTTCATAAGAACCTTACCTGCACCAAACTCGCCCATTACCTCGTGAGGTATTGTTGTGCCCTTAAGAGAGATCTTCTTAAGGTTTTTCTTTGCATCCTCAATGCCCTTACGGATAGCGTCCGGAACCTCGCCTGCTTTACCTATACCAAAGCCGACTGTTCCCTGACCGTCACCTACAACAACCAGTGCTGCGAACTTGAAGATACGACCGCCCTTAACTGTTTTGGATACACGGTTGATTGCAACAACGTGCTCCTTCAAATCTAAAGTTGATCCGTCAATTATAGCCAAAGTTACTCCTCCTTACATTAGAACTTAAGGCCGCCCTCACGAGCACCTTCGGCCAGTTCCTTGACACGGCCGTGGAAAATGTATCCGCCTCTGTCGAAAACGACCTCGGTAATACCCTTATCGGCTGCTCTCTTTGCGATAAGCTCGCCGACCTTGCGTGCAGCGTCCTTGTTTCCGCCGTAAACATCGATCTCTTTGTCAAGCGATGAAGCTGATGCAAGAGTAACACCCTTAACATCATCGATGAGCTGAGCATAGATGTTGTTGGTGGAGCGAAAGACGTTAAGACGAGGGCACTCAGCAGTTCCGCTGATCTTGCTGCGAACTCTCTTGTGGCGTTTGATTCTCGCCTTGTTTGTATCAGGCTTTTTAACCATAGCTTTCTCACTCCTTAATTACTTCTTACCCTTGCCGGCTTTACCTTCCTTGCGGCGGATAACCTCGTCAACGTACTTGATGCCCTTGCCCTTATATGGCTCAGGCGGACGTTTTTCTCTGACTTCTGCGGCAAACTGACCAACCTTCTGCTTATCTATGCCGCGGATGATTATCTTGTTGGGTGTGGGAGCCTCAATTGTTATATCATCTGTATCGCAAACGATAACCTGATGTGAATAACCAAGGTTCATAACCAGCTCCTTGCCCTTCTTCTGTACACGATAACCTACACCGTTAACATCAAGCTCTTTTGAAAAGCCGTTTGTAACACCATCAACCATATTCTGGATGTTGGAACGTGTAAGACCGTGAAGTGAACGGTTCTCTTTATTATCATCAGGACGGGTAACGATGATCTCGGTGCCCTCCTGCTTTACGGTCATATTCTTGTGAAAGCTCTTTGTAAGCTCACCCTTAGGACCTTTAACCGTTATAACGCCTTCGCCGATTTTTACATCAACGCCTGCGGGAATATTTATGGGTTTTCTTCCAATTCGTGACATATCCGTGCCCCCTTACCAAACGTATGCAAGAACTTCGCCGCCTACATTCTCTTTGCGTGCCTGACGGTCTGTCATTACACCCTTTGAAGTAGAAATGATAGCAACACCAAGTCCCTTCATAACCTTCGGCATATTCTCTACGTCGCTGTAAATACGAAGTCCGGGCTTTGAAACTCTTTTAAGACCTGTAATAACAGGGGTTTTGCCCTCGCCGTATTTCAATGCGATCTTTATCATACCCTGCTTATTGTCATCAACAACCGTAAAGCTCTTGATGTAACCCTCGTCAAGAAGAATCTGAACAATTGCCTTTTTGATATTGGAAGCAGGAACTTCTACTGTATCGTGTTTTGCAGTATTAGCGTTACGGATTCTTGTAAGCAAATCTGCAATTGCATCTGTAATCTGCATATTCGGTTACCTCCTTTAGTAATTGCCTTACCAGCTGGCTTTCTTTACACCCGGAATTTCGCCCTTGTAAGCAAGCTCTCTGAAGCAGATACGGCAAACACCATATTTACGGAGATAAGCGTGCGGCCTGCCACAGATCTTGCATCTGTTATAAGCTCTTGTTGAGAACTTAGGCTCTCTCTGCTGTTTAATTTTCATAGATGTCTTGGCCACAATTATCCCTCCTTATTTTGAAAACGGAGCACCCATAAGATTGAGCAGCTCACGTGCCTCTTCATCAGTTTTTGCTGTTGTTACAAAGCATATATCCATACCGCGTATCTTATCGATCTTATCAAACTCGATTTCCGGGAATATGAGCTGTTCTTTAAGACCCATATTATAGTTTCCTCTTCCGTCGAAGGAATTAGGATTGATGCCGCGGAAGTCACGAACTCTTGGGAGTGCAATGTTAAAAAGTCTGTCCATAAACTCATACATCTTATTGCCTCTGAGTGTAACCTTAACTCCGTTAGGCATTCCCTCTCTGAGCTTAAAGTTTGCTACCGACTTCTTTGCACGGCAGATCACAGGCTTCTGTCCTGTAATTGCTGCAAGATCGCTGCTTATAGCATCTATAGCCTTTGAATTTTCCTTTGCTTCACCGGCACCTACGTTGATGACGATTTTCTCAAGCTTCGGAATCTGCATAACGCTCTTATATGAAAACTTCTTCATAAGAGCAGGAGCAGCTTCTTTGACATAGAGATCTTTAAGTCTTGTCATTGATGTCTACCTCCTTAAAGTGCCTCGCCGCATTTTTTACAAATGCGCTCTTTGGTGCCGTCCTCAAGAATCTTGTGTGCAACTCTTGTAGGCTTATTGCAGTGGGGGCAAACAACCTGTACCTTGCATGCATACATTGCGCCTTCTGCTTCTACAATACCGCCCTGATCACCCATTCTGCGGGGCTTTACGTGCTTGGACACAAGGTTTACCTTCTCGATAATAACCTTGCCCTCCTTGGGGCTTACTGCCAATACCTTGCCTTTTTTACCCTTTTCGGTGCCGCTCAGAACAACTACCTTGTCGCCTGTTTTTATATGAAGCTTATTACTCATAATCACTGCACCTCCATTAAAGAACTTCCGGAGCAAGGCTGAGAATCTTCATGTAATCCTTATCACGAAGCTCTCTTGCTACCGGGCCGAATATACGGGTTCCTCTCGGGTTCTTGTCATCTCTTATGATTACGGCTGCATTCTCATCAAATCTGATGTATGTGCCGTCCTCACGGCGAACGCCTCTTGCCGAGCGAACAATAACTGCCTTTACTACATCGCCTTTTTTAACAACGCCGCCGGGTGCTGCTTTTTTAACGGAAGCAACCACAACGTCGCCTATATTTGCGTACCTCCTGCCTGTACCACCAAGAACGCGGATGCACATAAGCTCCTTTGCTCCGGTATTGTCGGCAACCTTGAGGTAGGTCTGCTGCTGTATCACAGTGCTTTCCTCCTTTTAACCAAAAGTGGCTTTTATTATTTAGCCTTCTCTATAATCTCTACAAGACGCCATCTCTTATCCTTGGAGAGCGGACGTGTTTCCATTATACGTACACGGTCGCCTACGCTGCACTCATTGTTCTCATCGTGCACCTTAAGTCTTATTGTACGCTTGATGATCTTGTTGTAAAGCGGATGCTTTACACTGTTTTCAATAGCAACAACAATTGTTTTGTCCATCTTGTCGCTTACTACCTTGCCGACCTCTGTCTTTCTAAGATTTCTTTCACTCACAGTGTATTTCCTCCTTCCCCTTACGCCTCAGCGTTTTCTGAAAGCTCATTCTCACGAATAATTGTCTGTACTCTTGCAATGTCTTTCTTTACTGCTGATATACGCATCGGGTTGTCGAGCTGATTTATTGCAAGCTGAAAGCGAAGGTTGAAAAGCTCCTCTTTGAGGTTCTGAAGCTTTGTTTCAAGCTCAGCCGATGTCATTTCTCTGAGTTCTGAAGTCTTCATTATGCGTCAGCCTCCGTTTCTTCCTTAGTTACAAACTTTGTCTTGATCGGCAGCTTATTTGCAGCAAGGCGGAGTGCCTCTCTTGCGGTTGCCTCAGGAACGCCTGCAAGCTCAAACATAACCTTGCCGGGCTTTACTACTGCTACCCAAAACTCAGGTGAACCTTTACCGGAACCCATGCGGACTTCGGCAGGCTTCTTTGTTACAGGCTTATCCGGGAAGATCTTGATCCATACCTTACCGAATCTTTTGCAGTAACGTGTCATAGCAACACGGGCTGCTTCAATCTGGTTAGCTGTGATCCATGCAGGCTCAAGTGCCTGAATGCCATACTCACCATATGTTACCTTATTACCGCGAAGCGCCTTACCGGTCATACGACCTCTGTGTACTCTGCGGTATTTAACTCTCTTAGGCATTAACATAATTATTTGCTGCCTCCTTCCTTACGAGGCTTGCGGTTATCGTGAAGAACCTCACCCTTATACAGCCATACCTTTACACCGATAATGCCATATGTGGTTGCAGCCTCTGCGAAACCATAATCAATATCTGCTCTCAGTGTCTGAAGCGGAATAGTACCCTCATGATACTGCTCTGCTCTTGCAATCTCAGCACCGCCAAGACGACCTGAACACTGAATCTTGATTCCTCTTGCATTGAATCTCATTGCACGTCCGATAGACTGCTTCATAGCTCTTCTGAAAGAGATTCTCTTCTCAAGCTGCTGTGCTACGTTCTCAGCGATGAGCTGTGCATCCATATCGGGGTTCTTTACCTCAACAATATTGATTGCAACAGGCTTGCCGAGCATCTTCTCGCACTGAAGGCGAAGCTTCTCTATCTCTGCGCCGCCCTTACCGATTACCATACCGGGCTTTGCACAGTGAATGTGAATCCTTACTCTTGAAGCGTCTCTTTCGATCTCGATTTTCGGAACGCCTGCCGAATAAAGCTGTTTTTTAAGAGTCTTACGGAGGTTGTAGTCCTCAACGAGTGTATCGCCGAAGTCCTTATCGCTTACAAACCAACGTGAGTCCCAATTTTTAATAACGCCGACACGAAGACCGTGCGGATTTACTTTCTGGCCCATTAGTTTACCTCCTCACCGATTATTCCATCTCTTTGAGCACAAGAGTAACGTGTGATGTTTTCTTATCTATTCTGTATGCACGGCCCTGTGCTCTCGGACGAATTCTCTTGAGGATAGGACCCTGACTTACGAAGCACTCTGCTACGTAGAGTCTGTTTACATCCATATTGTGATTGTTCTCTGCATTAGCCATTGCTGATTTGAGAAGCTTTTCCAAGTCTTCACAAGCAGCCTTCGGGGTGTGCTTGAGAACCGCCATTGCGTATTCGCAAGGCTTATTGCGGATAAGGTCAAGAACGATCTTTACCTTACGCGGTGAAATACGGGCGTATTTAAGCTCTGCCCTTGCTTCCATTGTTCATACACTCCTTTCGGCTTACTTTGATGTTTTTGAACCGGCATGACCTTTAAAAGTTCTGGTCGGTGCAAACTCGCCGAGCTTATGACCTACCATATCCTCTGTTACATATACCGGAACGTGCTTGCGGCCATCGTGTACCGCAAATGTATGACCTACAAAATCCGGGAAAATTGTTGATGATCTGCTCCATGTCTTGAGGATCTTCTTCTCTCCGGTTTCGTTCATCTGCTGAACCCTTTTAAGCAGCACAGGCTGCACATAAGGACCCTTTTTAATGCTTCTGCTCATAATACAAAGCTCCTTTCTGCGTGCCTATATTATTTACCGTTTCTGCGTCTTACTATAAGCTTGTCTGAACGAGTGTTCTTTCTTGTCTTATAGCCAAGTGCAGGCTTGCCCCAAGGTGTTACAGGGCCGGGACGTCCAACTGGGGATTTACCCTCACCACCGCCGTGGGGGTGATCGTTCGGGTTCATTACAGAACCTCTTACTGTAGGTCTCCAACCCATATTGCGTTTACGTCCTGCTTTACCGATCTTAACGTTTTCGTGGTCGATATTGCCAACCTGACCGATAGTTGCCATACAGCTCTCGGGAACATTTCTCAGCTCACCGGAAGGAAGTCTTAAAAGTGCAAGACCGTTTTCCTTAGCCATAAGCTGAGCCATATTGCCGGCACTTCTTGCAAGCTGTGCGCCCTTGCCGGGATAAAGCTCTACATTGTGTACAAATGTACCGACAGGAATATTTACAAGCGGAAGTGCGTTGCCGGGCTTAATATCTGCTGTAGGTCCGGAAACCACCTTATCGCCTACCTTCAGACCAACGGGAGCAATTATGTAGCTCTTTACGCCGTCTGTATATTCAATGAGTGCGATATGAGCCGAACGGTTCGGATCGTACTCCAGTGATTTTACTGTTGCTTCAACGTCAAACTTACGGCGTTTGAAGTCAATGATTCTATACTTGTTACGGTTACCGCCGCCTCTGTGACGAACGGTGATTCTGCCGTAGCTGTTACGTCCTGATTTCTTGTTGAGCGGAGCAAGAAGGCTCTTCTCAGGCTCAACCTTTGAAAGGACTGAATAATCTGTAACCGACATATTACGTCTTGCAGGACTGGTCGGCTTATAAACCTTTATTGCCATTTATTTCACTCTCCTCATGATGGCTTTGCGGAGAACGGCACATTCTCCATTCATTCTGCCTGCCTTTTTCAGCAAGCCCATACTCGGGCATAAGGCAATTCTTCGAACCGCCGTGTGGTGTCACACACCTGAGTATTACATCATGCCTTCAAAGAACTCTATTGTTTTGCTGTCCTCTGTAAGTGTAACGTATGCCTTTTTCCATGAAGGTGTATAGCCCTCATATCTGCCCTGACGGCGGAGACGTCCTCTTACATTGACTGTGTTTACCTTTGATACCTTAACACCGAAGATCTCCTCTACAGCCTTAGCTATCTGGATCTTTGTTGTCTTTTTTGCAACCTGGAAGGTATATTTCTTTTCTGTTGCAACGCCTGCCATGCTCTTTTCTGTGATGATAGGCTTTATGATGATGTCACGAGCTGTCATGCGTATACCTCCTCAATCTTGCTGATGGCATCCTTAACGATAACAAGTTTGTCAGCGTTTACGATGTCATAAACATTAAGTGTATTTACCTGAGCTGTTTTAACTCCGGGAATATTTCTTGCCGATGCTATTACCTTTGAATCAACTTCAGGAAGAACAATCAGTGCCTTCTTTTCTGAACCGATTGCCTTAAGCATCTCTGCTATTTTCTTTGTCTTATACTCGTCAAGTGCTATCTTGTCGAGAACAATGAGCTGACTGTCTGCAAGCTTGCTTGAAAAAGCAGACTTCATTGCAAGTCTTCTTACCTTCTTATTTACGGTAAATCTGTAGCTTCTTGGCTTCGGTGCAAATACAACGCCTCCGTGTGTCCACTGGGGAGCACGTGTTGAGCCCTGTCTTGCATGACCTGTGCCCTTCTGCTTCCAGGGCTTTCTGCCGCCGCCTCTTACTTCAGCTCGGGTAAGTGCTGACTGTGTGCCCTGACGGTTGTTTGCAAGATAGTTTACTACCATCTGATGCATTGCTGCAACACTCGGCTCAATTGCGAATACCGCATCATTAAGCTCTGCACTGCCAACCTTATTACCGGTCATATCGAGTACATCTATATTAGCCATTGAAATTCCTCCTTCCCTTACGCCTTAACACTGTCGCGGAGCACTACGATTCCGCCGTTAGGTCCGGGAATTGCTCCCTTTATTGCAATGAGGTTGTTCTCGCTGTCGACCTTTACTACAGTAAGGTTCTGAACAGTAACTCTCTCTGCACCGAGGTGACCTGCCATTTTCTTACCTTTCCATACCCTTGAAGGTGTTGAGCAGGCGCCCATTGATCCGCCGTGTCTTGCAACAGGACCTGAACCGTGAGATTCCTTAAGACGCTGGAAATTCCAACGCTTGATTACGCCGGCATATCCCTTACCCTTACTCTTGCCTGTAACGTCGATCTTATCGCCCTCAGCAAAAGTATCAGCCTTGATGATGTCGCCGACTTTGTAAGAATCGAGATTTTCTACTCTGAATTCACGAAGCGTGCTCTTGGGTGCAACATCTGCCTTCTTGAAGTGACCAAGAAGCGGCTTTGTGATGTTTACAGGATCATTCTTGAACTTGTCGCTGCGAACTCTCTTGCCTTTGCCGCTGCCGTTCTGAACCTTCAGCTTTATATCGCCGAAGCCCATCTGAACTGCTTCGTAACCGTCATTTTCTACTGTCTTGATCTGTGATACAACACACGGACCTGCTTCAACAACAGTAACAGGGAGAACGTTGCCCTTTGCATCGAAGATCTGTGTCATACCGATCTTTTTGCCGATGATTGCTTTCTGCATTTGTATTTCCTCCTTGATAGGTTATTGGTCGGCTTTTCACCGACATGACCCCGGCTGCTTGTTGGTTGAATCAGAGCTTTATCTCTATTTCAACACCGGCAGGGAGTTCGAGTCCTGTAAGAGCTTCAACTGTTTTGTTTGAAGGTCTGAGGATGTCGATAAGTCTTTTGTGAGTTCTTGTTTCAAACTGCTCACGGCTGTCCTTATACTTATGAACAGCACGAAGGATTGTAACAACCTGCTTTTCGGTCGGGAGCGGTACGGGACCTGATACTCTTGCACCTGTACGCTTGGCTGTTGCAACGATCTTTTCTGCTGACTGATCAACCAGCTGATGATCGTACCCCTTTATTCTTATCCTTATTTTTTCCTTGACTGCCACGTTAATCGCCTCCTTATTGTAGTTGGCGGGCGTTCCTCAATTCCCTTACACCCTTCCGGGTGTTTCCTGCAACTCTATTTAAAAACCGGATGGACATACGTCTATCCGGGTAAGGTCAGTGAGAAAAGTCAGAGCACAAAAAGGCACAACTCCGCTTATCAGGCAACTCACATTGACAAGCAGCACCTTTAATGCTCAATATATTCTTTCGCCCGGTTTAAAATCGGACATACTCCACGGAAAAACCGGCATCTTTCAGCCGCAACCTCCCGCTTCTTCGCATATCTGTCGCAGTCACGCTTCATTATAATACCACAAGCTCCCTTTATTTGCAAGTCTTTTTAAAAATTTTCTTTGTAATTTTAGTAGAATTTTCGTTTACATTTTTATGCAACTTGCTATAAGTTTTTAACAATTTATACAGTACGGAATGCTTAATTTCGTGTTTATCATCATTTGTTCTTCGTCATAATCAACAATAGAAAAACACCATATCCCCCACTCGTAAACTTTAATTATGTCCTGTCCACCACAATCCTTCAATCGCCTGAACAGCAAAGAAACTTCCAAGGCCAAAAGAAAGATTAATTATCGCCAGTCCGGTAATTGTACTAAGTTTTTCACTTGCACCATAAATACCAAACGGCACTATTTCAAAAACTAGATCCACAGCATAAACATTAATAAAAGAAATAGCTATCATTATCAGAAGTGCAGTCATTGATGAAATTATGACACCTTCAACTCCCAAAGAGTAATTCGCCTTTCTGGGTATGCTCATTATCATATGTCCTGCCAAGGCGCCAGACAGCCAGACCATCGTCACAGATGAAGGCATAACTTTATCAAAAATCGTAAGAAGCAAACCTGCCACACAAGCGATAAGTCCTGCAATTGCACCAAGCCTTATATAGCTCATCTTAGACGTGCCGCCCTCTCTTTTCATCTTTGTATATTCGTCATATCGCTGAATTTTCTGTTTAAATCTGCTTTCATCATCACAAATTCCGCATATCGTATATAGTTTATTATCACTATACACTACCCTTGACGGTGCAGCTCTCTTACAGCGCATACAAACAGGCAGAATATCAAATTCCCTGTGCATAGCTTCCATAATATCAAACACATTCCTGACAGCCTCTTCTTTTTCACCGTCATCACTTAACTTATATATAAGGAAACACTGAATAAATCAATGTATTCCTAATTCAAATCACTATAACGCTAATTTTTATCACTAAATCCATACAAAACAGAGCAAAAACAGCATTT
>CADACB010000021.1 GCA_902786345.1 uncultured Ruminococcus sp.
TATCAGGTCAATGCCGATAACAACAACTATAAAAAGAACTATAAAAACAATGATCTTATGTTTTTTTATCCAAGCCATAATATTTTTAAGCATTCAGATATTCACCAACCTTTTTAAAACAATGTTCGTATGATAAAATATCCTGATGATAATTATTTAGAACTGTATGTCCCGCTGTATTATCAATTATTACACATTGTTTTTCAAACACTAGCTTGTCCTTTAAGATGCCTTGTTCATTAAATTGTATACCAAGTTGACTTTCCAAACCAACAACATTATCATCCCATTCAAAAAATGTAGTGAAATCGTTATCAATTTCATACAATTCCCTGTATTTACTCATTATGTTATCTTCTATCATATTCAAGAGAGAATCCAATGTTGTAGATAATGACAGACTTATTTCTAACACAGTAGTATTAGGAATTTTACGCAATTCAGAAAAATCAAAACTAAATCCATTATTCACTCCAGAATATATGGCATTTAAGTATTGATAAGTATAAAAATTACTTTGAGCGTTTGAAATTATACCAGAAATAGAATAGTATTTGGTTTTCAAATTACGATTACCATTTAATTTGTTTGACTGATGCTTTAAAGCATAACTAATTTCATTACCAGAACTCCAACCTCCTATAGCATTTTCTTTGAATATTCCAGTGAATATTGAGCTACCTACAACTAGGTCAAAAACACCAGGATTAAATAATCCAGTCATACTGGTTAGTTCATTCAGATTATATGAATATTTCGCAGTATATGCTCCATAATTAGGTGTATCTATTTCGATTATTTTTCTAACCATATAATCATATCCCAAGTTCTCGGTATAATATCTGGCAATTAATCCCCCCATACTATACCCAACAAGATCAAACTTAACACTTCCACTATTTTTTTCCAATTCTGTTGGAAATAAGTATTTTTCATCACAAATTTGATAACCGCTAAACATAACATCATTAATCTGAGCACGATAAATCAAATCATCAATATATCTTTTGAACATCTTCGCATTAATTTCAACCATATCTTTATTTGCGTAGTTGTAGGCAAATAAGTTTTTATTTTCTTTATATCCATTCTCAATTAAATACTTTCCCAAGCCATCATCAATGGAAACATTTATAGAAGGATTATTTATAATAATATGGCTAGTACTCTGAGAATATTCACCTCCATCAGTCGACGAATCCCTACCATATGTATTGTTATAGAAAACGCCTGACATACTACACATTGATGTTTTTATACCAAAACAGCTACTGTTTCCATTCCAGCCATGCAAAAGTATAACCGGATTTTTGTAAGGCACAGTCGGATTAAGGTCTTCACTGTCGCTATATCCGTCACCATCAGTATCAGGATTTTTTAAATCTGTTTTCACAGGAACTACCCTGCAATTTACATTCTGATCCCAAATTCCATAACTGCCTGCCGTATCATACATCAACGGATAAAACTTATAGATATACTCTTCAACATACGGCAGAATGATGTCACAATTGCTTCTTTCTCTGACTAAATAATGTTCTTTATTTATCTCGTTCCAATCTGAAACTCCATCATTATCGCTGTCATTTGTTCCGTTTCTTGTTAATGAAGATGTGAGCGTTACAAATTTGTTCAGTTCAAATTCAAAAAACTCGTTTCTGATGAGCGGAGACGGTGTTTCTGAATAAATCACCTTGTAAAAATCAACTTCATTGTGATAATCAAGATAGTGTCTGTCATACCCTTGAGGAGCACTTATCAGATTCTCAATTGCTGTTGAGTTTGTATTATTTGTATATGTGCTGTAGGATGTCATAATCTCGCTGTAAACAGCTCCGTTCTGAACTAACTGCTGTAATTTGCTGATACATTCATCATCCGCGTGAACCGAAGCAATCATAAAATTAAGAATACATCTTCTGTAGCCGGAGGTCAGAGGCAAATCGGTCACCATTTTATTAACCGCATTTCCTAATTCACCTATCTGGACCGGCGTTTCCCTTTCCACGGAATTGAGTTCGGCTTTGAGTATTGATGATTTTGTGAACCATTTTTGATTATTTTTATCAGTCAACAACACAGCGCTATTGTCATTATAAAGAATAACAGCCATTTTAGCATTGTTTTTATTCGTAAAAACATATTCTGACAAAGAGTCAATAATATCTACCTCATCACGGAAATAATATTTATTATTTCCTTTTACCTGCAAAAGAACCACTATCTCTGTAGGATCATCATTCATTTCTGTGCTTCTTGTCATATTAACAGAGCCGGATCTTCTTGCGGAAGCATCTTGCAGTTCTGAATCACTTATCATACGCATTTTCTGATCATACAGTATAAAATCTTTTTCAAGCTCCTGCTGTTCCGGGATAGCTCCTCTGTCGGGAATCAGCTGTGCATTAAAGCTGTAGCCTGCGCCCTCAAACCACTTTTTAAGATCCATAACGCAATAAGTGTTTTTTTCGCCTGTATTGACAACCGAGAGCATAAACGATAAGATTTTTTTGTGTTTCATTTTATTCTCCTTTCAAAATTTTAAAAATGATATAACTCAGTTGAGCGGCATACAAAATCATATCACTTTTATTGAAATTATTTTAACATATTTCATAAATTTTTACAACACAAAAACACTTGTGTTTTTTCACAAAATTTCACATATGGTTTTATATATTAAACTCCTGCCGCTATCAGATAAAGAGCTGTAAGCAAAAGTGTAAAATTATATCCGGTAATAAAAAGAACATACACCCCTGCAGCGGCGACCGGTACAAGTATGATATATGACAGCAGCTTTAATACTTGTTCAGCCCTGCGTGGTGTAAGTTTACGTGAGAGAACTATAAAAAGTGCCTGTCCTCCATCAAGATTGCTCACAGGAAGGCTGTTGAACATTGCAAGAGTAAGATGAGCAGACGAAAACACCCTTACAAGCTCATAGCCTGTAAAGTAATATACAGCAAAACCTGCCGCAGCCGAAATAAAATTCACTGCAACACCTGCTGCCACAACCGCCATTTCAGCCTTATCACTTCTGATGTATTTATCCGTATCCGTTATTGCTATGTCAAATAAAGTAAGTCTTATTTCCTCAGGCACAGAGTGATAATGCTTCAGCACTGTAATATGGCCAAGCTCGTGCATAACCGCTGCAATAAAGCATATAAGCACAGACATTGTTGTGTCGAACATTATAACGGCAGTCATAACCGCCACAAGCGGAAAACTCATAGAAAAACGTATTTTGCCTATGCGAAAGCTCATCCGTACACATCCCCGAGTAAAAGCCTTGGATCAAGGTTGTCACTTCCGTTTATAAGCTCAAAATGAAGGTGTATGCCCTGTGCGTCTCCGGTTTCTCCGACAACAGCTATTTTATCCCCTGCCTTAACACTGTCATTTTCAGAAACAAGCAGCTTGTCACAGTGTGCATAAAGCGTCTTAAGACCGTTTCCGTGATCTATAACCGCATAATTACCATAGCTTTCATTTTTCTGTGCAGAAAATACTGTTCCGTCAAGCACGCAATATATATTACTCCCCTTATCGGCTGAAATATCAATACCCTTGTGATATTCTGTAGAATCTCCGTTCTTTCTCTCGCCAAACGGAGAAGTCATCACACCCTTTTCAACCGGCGGCACTGCTGATTTTTTCACACTCTCAGCTATAACCCCGGCGTTCGTATCAGAATAGGTTTTGAGGCTCTCTTCAGCTATGACTGTTTCATCCCTGAAAATGGAGGGAACAAGCTCATCACTTGTAAAGATGGTGTCGTTATAATTATCGAAAAACCACGTTGCAGTATTTGCATATACTTCTCCGCCGACTGCCTTCAATATCAATGCACCTGAAACCACAGCAATACATATTCCAAGCTGTACAATCATAAGCAGTTGTTCCCTTACAAACGATATTTTTCCTCCGTCATCCTTAACGCCGTATTCGCTGTTTTCTTCATCAACAACAGCCCGGGCAGGCTCACTCTTTTCAAGCTCATATTCATCAAACAACTCATCGTTTTCATATCTCATAAAAGCAACCCCACTATTTCCGCCGTGCCTGTTAAAGCTAAAATGCCGCACTGCTTTATCACACTAATAGATATGCAGGATCATACGCTTTCATAACTGCACAAAAAATACCCTTGCAGACTTGCACACGGATATTAAATGTGTTAGAATATTTATGCACTTATTATATCGGAAAAGAGGATGTTTACAAATGGAATATATCATTTCAGACAGGGTTCAGACACTAAAACCCTCAGCTATCAGAGAAATTTTTAAATATGCAGCAGATCCTACCGTTGTTTCGCTTTCAGCAGGAAATCCTGCACCGGAAGCATTCCCGACAAAGGAGATCGCAGAAATATCCAATAAAATACTCACAGAAGATCCTATAGCAGCCCTCCAGTACAGCGTTACTGAAGGCTATACTCCCCTGAGAAATGCGGTTGCAGACCGTATGAAAAAAAAATACAACATAGGCAGAGATAACGATGAGCTTATAATAACCTCAGGTGCACAGCAGGTTATGGACCTGATAACCAAGTCTACTCTCAACGAAGGCGATACCGTTATATGCGAAGCCCCAAGCTTTATCGGCTCACTCAATTCCTTCCGTTCATATAATGCAAGACTTTGCGGTATTCCTCTTGAATCTGACGGTATGAATATTGAAGCTCTTGAAAAGGCTCTCCAGACCGAAAAAAATGTACGTTTTATATACATTATCCCGAATTTTCAGAATCCATCGGGCGTTACTACAAGCCTTGAAAAAAGAAAAAAGATCTATGAACTTGCAAAAAAACACAGCGTGCTGATAATTGAGGACGATCCTTATGGTGAGTTAAGAATCAGCGGAGAAAACGTTCCTCAGATAAAGTCCTTTGACGAAGACGGAATTGTTGCCTATGCAGGCTCGTTCTCTAAGGTACTTTCACCCGGTATGCGTCTTGGCTATGTTATAGCTCCAAAGGCTATTGTTCAGAAGATGGTCGTATGCAAACAGGGGGAGGATGTACATACAAATATATGGGCACAGATGGTTGCACACAGATTTATGACAGAATATGATTTTGAAGGACATCTTAACAACCTCCGTGAGATCTACAGAAAGAAGGTAAACTTCTGTACAGAGCTTCTTGACAAATATATAGTTCCCAACAAGATAAGCTATCAGCCGATCGAGGGAGGACTTTTCATATGGTGCAAACTTCCCGAGGGAGTTAATATGAATGATTTCTGCAAACAGGCAGTTCTGAGAAAGGTTTGTGTTGTTCCCGGAAACGCCTTCCTCACAGATGAAAATGAGCAGTGCAGCTCATTCCGCATAAACTTCTCTACCCCAACAGACGAACAGCTTGAAAAGGGAATAAAAATACTCGGAGAACTTGCAAAGGAGATCTTATAATATGCCCGAAACAGTACAGGAAAAGAAAAAGGTAATATTCAGTGCAATACAGCCCAGCGGTACTATAACCCTGGGAAACTATCTTGGTGCACTCAGAAACTGGGTAAAGCTTCAGGATGATTACAACTGCATTTTTGCGGTTGCCGATCTTCACGCAATAACGGTACGTCAGGATCCAAAGTCCTTCCGCCAGAACATACTTAATGCATATGCACTGTTTCTTGCCTGCGGGATAGATCCGGAAAAAAGTCCGTTTTTCATCCAAAGTCACGTACATACCCACGCAGAGCTTGCATGGATTCTCAACTGCTACACACAGTTCGGTGAGCTTTCAAGAATGACTCAATTCAAGGACAAATCCCAGAAGCACGCAGACAATGTAAATGCAGGTCTTTTTACATATCCTTCACTTATGGCAGCAGATATTCTTCTTTATCAGGCTGATGTTGTTCCTGTAGGAGTTGACCAGAAGCAGCACCTTGAACTTACCAGAAATATAGCCGAGCGTTTTAACGGTATATACGGAAACACCTTTAAAATACCTGAACCATACATTTCTCAGGTAGGAGCGAAAATTATGTCGCTTCAGGATCCTGCAAAGAAAATGTCAAAGTCTGACGAAAACTCTAATTCGTGGGTTGCAATACTCGACAAACCGGATGTAATTATGAAAAAATTCAAAAGAGCCGTAACAGATTCAGAAGCTGTTGTAAAAGTAGGAGAAGGCAAAGACGGCATAAACAACCTGATCGGTATTATGAGTGCAGTTACCGGAAAAACCGCCGATGAAATAGCTATAGAGTTTGAAGGTAAGGGCTATGGTGATTTTAAAACTGCAGTAGGAGAAGCTGTTGTTGAAGAGGTTCGTCCTATTCAGGAACGCTTTAACGATTATATTAACAACAAAGACTATCTTGTTGAGCAGTACCACAAGAGTGCTGAGTTTGCACTCAAGCTCTCACAGCGTACACTTTCCAAGGTAATGAAGAAAATAGGCTACGTCATACCCTGATCATTTCATAGATCGGAAAAATACTTTTAAAAATAAAAACAGCAGGTACGGTACTCTATACGAGCTGCCGTATCTGCTGTTTTATTAATAAAATCCACCCGCACAACCGGGTGAAGAGACAGTGTTCCTGCCGGTGTCAAGGGCAATAACTGACGACCCACAGAAATCAATTTTGACCGGGCAGTTGCATTGGGAAAAACCTTTCCTAAAACCGCTGAACATTTTGGGAATTCGCAGTTTTAAAATCACAAAACAATTTCCGGAAAGATAAGTTTGCGAAATATAAACTGTAAGATTTTAAAATTGATTTCTGCGCTGATTTGCTGTCGGAAGTTATGCGAAATGAAACGCAGCTGAAGCCCTTGTGGATTATAGGGGCAAAGCCCTGAATATATTGTGATAACAGGCTTGCCTCACACGTCATCATCTGCTGTCTGATAAACTGAAAGCGTACTTTAAACTGCAATATACAGTCCGGTAAATTCATCAGATTTCCTTGTCGTAAAGGAAACGGTAGAAATTTTTGTAGTCTATGCGTTTGTCGTGAGTAAACTGGATAGCGTCACGGGGGTGCTGGTTAAGCCTCCCTGTCAGAAGATAGGGAATATCATAGCCCCAGATAAGACCTTCCTCTCTCAGCTTTACAATGTGCTTCTCGATAAATGAAAGAATAGGTACAATGTCATATTTAGGATTTTTAAGGAAACCTAAAAGAAGCTCTGTAGGACAGTTTCCTGCACCTCTGCCAAGACTGCTTACTGTTGAGTCAAGATAGCTTACACCCATAGTAAGCGTTTCAATGGTATTTGCAAATGCAAGCTGCTGGTTATTGTGAGCGTGAATGCCGATCGTCTTGTTATACTTTTCACCGCAGTCAAGATATTTTTCGGCAAGTCTTCTCATCTGCTCGGGATAAAGTGAACCATAGCTGTCTACTATGTAGATATCATCAACACAGCTCTTTCCGATAAGCTCAAGGGAATCATCAAGATCCATATCATTCGACTTTGATACTGCCATAATATTTATTGATGTTTCATAGCCCTTTTTGTTACAGTATTCAACGATCTCAAGTGCCGCAGGTATAGTGTTTATATATGTTGCAACACGAATCATATCAATAGGACTGTTGGCTTTATCAACAATATCATTGCGGAAATCCGTTCTGCCCACATCAGCCATAACGGATATTTTCAGATCCGTATCATTATCGCCTACAATATCAATTATGTCATCATCATTACAGAACTTCCACTTTCCGAATTTGTCAACATCAAACTGTTCCCTGGAAGCCTTGTAGCCAAACTCCATATAGTCAATTCCGGATTTGATATTTGTATTATACAGATCTTTTACAAACTCATCGGTAAACAAAAAATTATTTACAAGACCTCCGTCACGCACTGTGCAGTCAACAACCTTTATGTCAGGTCTGTATGATACAAGAGCACCCTTTTTTTTCATATTTTATTCCTCCTAAATTCAATTTCAAGACAGCCTTGCGTGCAAACCATTTATGCAAATTTTGCACAGCAGCTCATATTTAAATTCATCGGCTTGAGAAAAAACAGGCAGCACAGCCTGTACAGGTAAATATAACTCCGCTGAACATAAGAGCCAATATTCCCACAATAACTGCCGCAATGCTTGCCGAACCCCACTGTATTCCCACACGTGAATTCATAGTACCTCCTGCAACGCCGAGCAATGTACCGGTCAGTGCAAAAACAGAAGATATTATATTCATTATAAAGCCCACATAGAAAAACCATGAAAAAATAAACGCCAGAACACTTATAATAATACTCACAAGTACTGTTATCACACCTATTCCTCCAAGGATATTTCCCGGACCTGTTCTTCCGGCAAGCTTCTGATCACCTGCATTCCATATCTGATCAGGACTGACTTCTTCATAATATCCGCCGTTAGGTGAATTTACATTTTCCTGAAAATCATCATTGCTATAGCTTTCATTATGTTCATAAGGATTATTGAAGCCATATACAGGATTTACCTGTGGATCATTGCCGGACTGTCCGCTGCTGTATGGATCTCTGTTTCCGTTCAAATTATCACATCCTTATTTGTTGTCGGTAAGTATATTAGAAACTATTTCATCTGTATGCATACTTCTTGAACCCTTTACCAATATAGTGCAGTCCTTTTCAATCACAGTTTTAAGGTACTGATATGCATCACAGTTGTTATCAAAGCTTTTTACACAGCCGCATCCGTTTTCGGTAGCTCCTTTTGCGATACAGCGCGAAAGCTTTCCTACAGTTATCAGCATATCAATGCCTGCTTCAGCAAGATATTTTCCAACGCCATAGTGTTCTGCCGGAGCTTCGTTTCCAAGCTCCAGCATATCTGCAAGAACAGCTATTGTTTTTCCGCTTGACGCCTTTTTCAAAACATCAAGAGACACTCTCATAGCCTCAGGGCTTGCATTATAACTGTCATCAATGAGAACAAACTCCTTAAGCTCGTGTACCTGCTGACGCATTGGTGCATTTTTATAACCTGCAAGACCTCTTACAATAACATCTTCTGAAAGTCCCATAGCTTCTCCTACGGCAAATGCAGCAAGAGCATTGGTAATGATATGAACTCCCAGTGCAGGTATCATAACACTTGTTTTCTTATCACCTCTCACACACATAAAGCTCGTGCTGAAGCCAAAGGTTTTTATTTCATCTGCATAATAATCATTATCAGAAGAAAGTCCGAAGGTAACAGTCTTAAATTTCTGTTTGTTATGAAGTGTTCTGAGCAGCCTGTCATCGCCGTTGATAAACAGAATACTGTTCTCATTGAAATGCTTTGTTATTTTGAATTTCTCACTCAGAATATTTTCCTGAGTTTTCAGATTTTCGATATGTGCCTTGCCGATATTTGTCATAACAGCCATATCCGGACGGGCAATATCACACAGTCTGTCCATCTCTCCGAATTCGCTCATTCCCATCTCAATAACAGCAGCCTCATTATGTGCATTTATTTCAAACATAGTCATCGGCAAACCTATCTGACTGTTTCTGTTACCCTGTGTTTTCATAACATCAAAACCGCAGGACAACGCCGCTGCAACCATTTCTTTAGTACTGGTTTTGCCTACACTTCCTGTAATTCCCACAAGATGTACATTCAGACCGCTCCGATAGTCGGAAGCAAGCTTCTGTAAAGCCACAAGTGTGTTTTCCACCTTTATATATGGTTTTGCAGCATCCTGTGGAGCATCATATTCCGTCAGGGCAGCAGCTGCTCCTTTATTAAAGCACTCCTCAATAAACTGATGTGGATCCGTTTTTGCACCCTTTATCGGAACAAATAAAGTTCCCTCTGCCACTTCCCTGCTGTCATACTGAATGTTTGTTATTTCTGTTTCAGGGTCTCCGCAGAGAATCATTCCTTTTGTTATAGCTGCGACCTCGGCTGCCGTATATTTTCTCATTGTGACACCTCTCTGCTTTTTAATATTTCTGCTATGACTTCACGCTCATCATAATGAGTTTTAACGCCGTTTTTATCCTGATAGTCCTCGTGGCCCTTTCCTGCAAGAACGATTATATCTCCGTCTTGTGCGTTCTCTATACAATAGCGGATAGCGTCTGTTCTGTCGGGAATCACAACATACTTTCCCTGTGTTTTATGAATACCTACCTTTATGTCCTCTATTATATCCATAACATTTTCAAATCTTGAATTATCCTCGGTGATAACCGAAAGGTCTGACATTCTGCCTGAGATTTCTCCCATCTCATACCGTCTGTCACGAGGACGGTTGCCGCCTGCACCAAACATTGTAATAAGTCTTTTGGGATGATATTCCCTCAGTGTCTCAAGAATATTCTCCATACTCAGGGCATTATGTGCATAATCTATCAACAGTGTGAAGCTGCCCGGAATTCTGACAGGTTCAACCCTTCCCTTGACCTTTACTTCATTAAGACCGTCAAAGATGTTCTGCTTTGTTACGTCAAAATGCAGACATACCGCAATCGAAGCCAGTGCATTATAAACATTGAATTTACCCGGAATGTCAACATCAACAGTCATATCAAGCCTTCCGCTGACATCAAAACGTACGCCAAGATAACCCGGCTTTGAAATAAGCTGTTCGCCCGAAGCTTTTAGCTCAGCATTTTCTGAAAATCCGAACGTTTCAATCTTGCACGTACTGTTTTCACACATAAACGGTGTTTTTTCATCATCAATATTAAAAATTCCCGTACTGCACTGTCTGAAAAGCATAGCCTTGCACCGTGCATACTCCTCCATATCTGCGTGCTCAACACCTCCGATATGATCGTGGGATAAATTGGTAAATATACCGTAATCAAAGAAAAAGCCGTCTGTTCTGTGCCACTTAAGACCAAGTGAGGACGCCTCCATAACAACACATTTGCAGCCCTCGTCTATCATCTGTCTCATAGCCTTTTGTATCTCATAAGATTCCGGAGTTGTGTTTGCCGTCTTTATAAGCTTATCGCCTATAATAATTCCAAGTGTACCTATAACTCCTGTTTTTATCCCGCCCTTTTCGAGTATAGAGCGTATCATATTTGCAGTTGTGGTTTTTCCCTTTGTACCTGTGATACCAATAGTTTTAAGAGTATCAGCAGGATTACCGAAATATTCCGCACTTATAAACGCAAGTGCTTTTCTTGTATTTTCCGTTTTTATAACGGTAACACCACAAGCCTCAACATCTTTGCTTACAACTATAGCAGCTGCACCGCCCTTAACGGCTGCGTCTATATATTGATGTCCGTCAACATTGGAGCCTTCAAGACAAACGAAAAGACAGTCCTTGCATACCTTTCTTGAATCGTATATAACGTCGCTTATCTCTATGTCCGTACTTCCGCACAGAACCGTATAATTAAGTCTTGCTATCAATTGCTCAAGAGTCATACAACTACCTCCATATAACATATTTCTATTTTATTCTAACACAACATATGTCATTTCTTCAATAGCAAATAACAATTTATCACGGAAATCAATTTTGGTTGAGCAGTTAAATAGGAGAAAGGTTTTTCACATAACCATTTCCTGAAGCCGCAGATGATTTTCCGGATTTATAGTTGTAAGCTTACAAACTCATCTCAAAAAGATGATTTTGCGAAATTTAAACTGTCAGATTTTAAAAATCCATTTTCGTGACAATTTATACCCTGATTCATACAGTTTTTTTCAGTCTAGTAATGACATAATAACGAAAAAAGGGCACAGAAGCTTAACCAGACTGCTTCCATACCCTGTTGTAATTTTCTGTTAAAAAGCTTATTTGCAAACAGACCCTGCCCACAAATGATACTTTCAAGAGAAATATACAGTTTCTTCTTCGGGCTTCTGTGCAGATTTGACATCGGTAACATAGAACATAGGACCTACCTCGCTTCCAAAAAGCGGATCTCTCTCCGCCTTCACCTTGGCAGTTACGGTATACCAGCCCTTATTGGCAAGCGTAGAAGCGTGGTCCCATCTGCACATAAAGCCCACATAACGTATGTCTTCAACACAGCAGGTCATAGCAAAACGTCCGCCGACAAATGAATTTTTCGGCATTTTTCCGCTGCGTGCAACAAGAGCCTTGAATCTGATAGTTTTTCCGTCATAATTCTGAGGCTTATCCATAGCGTCAAGATAAAGCAGTCCGAAATCCTCATCCTTAACCTCAACAACAGGTGCATTTATGTCAAACGGCAGCGGATCAACAATCTCATCATTTTCTACAGTACCGTCATTATACTCATATATAATGGCAGCACGGCGATTTATAGCCCTCACTATTGTGTGAAGCTTCATTTTATCAATATCGTCACTATAGCGGTTAAAGGCCACCAGCTCGGTTACATTTATCTTATCATAAACAAGCTGACGCATATTGCTGTTATACATATCAAAGGTTTTGGAGTCAGCCATCATCATTATCTGATATATCTGCCAGTTCTGCGGCATTGCCCGTCCCAAATCATCAAGCATCCACATACCATTATATTCTATCATAACCCTTTCGGCTCTGCTCTTTTTGACACAGCTTTCAAGGAACTCTTTTGTAAGCTGCTCCTTGTCCTCTATTGTAACTACAGTTACACGCTTTCCTCCGGCATATTTTGAGGTATCAAGCTCTTCTTCGCCCTCCTCACAAAGTATAACAAGCGTTCTGTCGCCATCCTGAAAACGCTTATCACAGAGAGTTTCGTGTATAAACTTTGTCTTTCCCCCGTCAAGAAACCCAAGAAAAAGATAAACCGGTATATTTGCCATTTTCAACACTCCTAAAATCGGGATTTAATTTCAGAGCATAAAGAGCTTTTCAAGCTCTGTCTCGTTGAGCTTTGAACCTATAACACAGATTCTTCCGGTATAATCTGCACTTCCGGTTCTTACATCAGATTCCTCCGGCACAAAATCATAGTGTATCCATGTGCCGTCTGTGCACGGAACGATGCCCTTTGCTCTGAGTACAAGACCGTATTTTTCACCGTCACCAAGTGCATCAAGAATATTCTGTATTTCTTCCTTTGTATACTTTCTGGCGGTTTCTTTACCCCAGCTTGTAAACACTTCATCAGCGTGGTGATGATGGTGATGATGTTCGTTATCGTGATCGTGGTGATGACACTCACACTCAGGATCATCACACTCACCGTCGCCGTGGTGATGCTCGTGGTCATGATGATGTTCATGTTCATGGTCGTGGTCGTGATGATGTTCATGGTCGTGGTGGTGATGATGGTGATGGCACTCACACTCAGGATCATCACACTCTTCTTCAAATTCCACATCCTCAACAGTCAGCAGTGCCTTACCCTCGGTAGCCGAAAGAATTTGTTCTCCTGTCAGCTCATCCCACGGAGTTGTAACTATTGCAGCCTTGGAATTATGCTCTCTGAGAAGTTCAAGAGCTTTGGCGAGCTTGTCGTCGGTTATATTCTGTGTTCTGCTGAGGATTATTGTACTTGCATTTTCAATCTGGTTATTATAGAATTCGCCGAAATTCTTCATATAGATCTTGCATTTTGAAGCATCGGCAACGGTTATAAAGCTATTAAGCTGAACATTATCGCTCACAACAGTCTTAACTGCATTGATAACATCAGAAAGCTTTCCAACACCTGAGGGTTCAATTATAATTCTGTCGGGATGATATTCTTCAAGCACCTTTGTAAGTGCCTCTCTGAAATCACCCACAAGGGAACAGCAGATACAGCCCGAGTTCATTTCATTTATTTTAATACCTGCTTCTTTAAGGAAACCGCCGTCAATGCCGATCTCTCCGAACTCATTTTCGATAAGTACAAGCTGTTCATCCTTATAGCCTTCCTTAATAAGCTTCTTTATCAAGGTAGTTTTTCCTGCACCAAGGAAACCGGAAAAAATATCAATTTTTGTCATTATATTCTCTCTCCTTTTTCATTTTTTGGGGTATAAGCAGTCATCTGACCGCCGTATACACCAACTCCAATTTATATTATACACCATATTTTCAGAAATTTCAAATATTTTCAGCCGACAAAGCACCTCCGCTGTCAATTGGCATTTGCATTCGGTGCGTAACCGCACTGGACAATTCGCGGCGGCAAGCTGCCGCCCCCCCAATTCGCGATTGCGTTCGCTAACGCTCACTTTGGTTACTCAAACAAAACATATGTTGATCGCGGCAGACGGCACGTCAACTCTTTCTATATACGCCGCCACAGCCCGTTCGTCGGGCTGCTTTCCGGCTATTTTTCTTAAAATTTTAGTACTGTTTTCTAAATAAGTTATCGTGCCTGTTAATTCAATTAATAATTGCGTTCATGTTTTTCTTTAACATTCAGCATCACTTTTGCATTTCACAATGAATAAAGTTTCGCTCAAGCCTTTACAAAGGCTTGCAGGGTCAAGGGGCAGAGCCCTTGGCGCACTCCGCAGAGTGCGAAATCCCCATACAGCGTGCACTCGGTCATTGACCTGCCACTCCTGTGTTCGCATAAAAAACAATGAACCATTAAGATTTCTTATAAATATAGTCAAAAAGTGAATCAACATCCGGACGGATAATTTCACAGTCACCATACGATGAATAATATGACATTATGTAATGTTTTTTTTCTATGGTATGTATGTTGTTCATACCGGGAGTATTTTCTGTGATTTCTGAAAAGTCCTGAAGCAGACCTATCCCCGTATACTTTACATAACATTCTTTTCTTGTCCAGAGACGTATAAACTCTCTGTCAAGGTCAGTGCTTGTTGAAATCCTCATCTCTTCCTCTTCTGAACAGCAGCGTCTTACAACAGAGCTTTTTATTTTTCTTATATCCATAATATCAATAGCCGTATTTTCTTTTGACACAATGCACGCAGCCGCAGTTTTACAGTGACTGAAATTAAAACTTATTCCTGAAATATTCGTGAGATATGGCTTTTCTCGTTTCTCAAAGTCAAACAGGGGCATTTCAACTGTTGAATATTCATAATAAAGTCCATATCTCAAAAGCATAAAGGCAACACAACAATTTATTTTATCTTTCAATGACTTTAACTGCATAAGCTTGTCTGTTCTTTGTTTGCTTAAATACGGCTTAGCTTTCTCAATAAAGTTCTCATTCAATGATTCATTCTCAATTATATATATCACAATATCTCCTCCTGTACAATATTTTCTATTAAATTGTATCAGCCGTTTATATATGTGTCAATAATTCTTGTTGACGGATGCGTGACCGCAACATTAACTGCCTGAATTATTCTACACTAATGTTTTCAGGCTTTTGTGCAAATTTACAATTTTGTAATTCATATAGGGAATAATCATTAAAAACTTGCATTTTGTAAATGCTTTGTGCTATAATTTGTAGGATATAAGGCGAACGCTGCCGTACGGCTTCGCTATGACTTAATTTTGTACGGAGAATGGCGGAATTTATATGGCACAGCTATGCTTCGGCTGTATGCAGAAAAATAACGGCGAACAAATTTGTCCGTTTTGCGGCTTTGACAGATCAAGCGAGCAGAATGCACCTTTCCTGCCTTTAGGAACCTCTTTGCAGGACGGAAATTATATTGTCGGCAAAAAGCTCAGTAACAATGCCGAGGGTGCTAAATATATCGGTTACAGCAACACAATGAACTCCACTGTTATCATAAGTGAATTTATGCCCGCCGGTATTTGCGGACGTGCAAAAGGCAAAACAAAGGTCGTTATCAGAGGCGGCTATGAAGAACAATACAAAAAGCTTAACGAAGAATTCCTGAATTACTACAGAAATATTGCAAGACTTCGTGAACTTACAGCCATTGCCCCGATCTTTGATATTTTCAGCGAAAACGGCGTCTCTTATACAGTTCAGGAACACTATGAATCCATACCCTTCACAGAGTATATAAACAGAAGAAGCGGAAGTATTGACTGGAATACGGCAAGACCTTTGTTTATGCCACTTATTGCAACACTTTCTTCACTTCATTCAGCTGAGATCGGACACTATGCAATATCTCCTGAAAATCTTGTTGTCACATCATCAGGCAAACTCAGACTTACCGACTTTGCTATAAAAGAGATAAGGCAAACCGGGGGATTCTTTGAACCTGAGCTGATGGACGGCTGTGCTGCTCCCGAACAATATAAGAATGTAGGTGTACTTGACGAAGCCACAGATATTTATGGCTTCACAGCAACCCTTTTCTATGCTCTTACAGGCAGACTCCCCGAAAACAGCAATGAGAGAAAACCCGACGGCAAGCTTTCAATACCCACAGCCGTGTTCAAAAGACTGCCTCCCCACGTTGTGACTGCTCTTGCAAACGGCTTGCAGGTTCAGAAGCTTAACCGTATTGAAACCTTCGAGGAAATGCGCACTCAGCTTTCATCTGCACCAACAGTAAAGGCAATTCAAAATGAAGCTAACAGAAGTGCCGCTCAGAGTGAGGCTGCTCAGAATTACTCAAAGAAAAAAGAAGGCGTACCGGGATTTGTATGGGGCATTCTTACAGTTCTTGCCTGCCTGCTTATACTTCTGGGTGCCGGTATATATTGGATAACAAACAATCCCGACGCTATTAATAATATCTTCTCTAACAACACCGAGGTATCAGAAGAGGAATCACAGGCTTCAAATGATGATCCTAACAAGCTGAATATACCAAATCTTGTTGGTGAAAGATATGAAGATATTATTTCTAAACAAAATGAGGATTCACCCTATACTATTATCAAATCAAAAGAGGATGAATTCAACGATAAATATGAAGAAGGCATAATCGTTTCTCAGAGTCCTAAAAACGGCATAACAGCAGACAAGGGTGTTACTATAGTTGTCACAGTCAGCAAAGGACAGCGTAATAAGGAGCTTCCGGTCATCAGCGGTCAGTCAGTTGAAACAGCAGTAAGAGCTTTAAGTTCTCAGGGCTTTATTGCTTCAGGTATTTACGTTGAAAGCGACAGCGTTGAAGAAGGCAAAGTTATAGGCTATGAAAACTATAATGCCGGTGATCTTGCACCATACGGTTCAAAAATCATAATAAACATCAGCACCGGTTCTGACCCGAATGCCTAACATCACAACAGGATAATATAATCTAAATTGCAGGTACGATACTCTTCTGAGTTATCGTACCTGTTTTTTTAGAAATTCATCTTATAACACGCTTATAAAGAAATTCTTCCGGTAATATATAATTCAAGATCAAAATATCAACCAATATCCTGTAATCTCTGATGATCACAAACATCGGCATATTATGGATAGTTGTAATTATATTACACACAGTTATTTTTCTTTTAAACAATAATAGGTTAGATTATTTTAACTTAGTTTTGCATAAAAGTTAACATATAATATAAATTTTATTTAATTTACACAAAGTTTTGTTAAAAAAATTTAATTTTTAAAAAATAAAATTTTAAAAAAATATTGCTTATTTTCAAGAGATATGATATAATGTAATCATATTTAAAAAAGGAGGCTTTTTTATGGCTTACAAAATTTCTGAAGATTGTATTTCATGTGGTGCTTGTGCAGCTGAGTGTCCTGCCGGTGCAATAGCTGAAGGCGACAACAAGTACGAAATAAATGCAGACGCTTGTCTTGACTGCGGTGCATGTGCTTCTGTCTGTCCCGTTGGTGCACCTGCTGAAGCTTAACATATTCCGATGAATAAATAATCTGAAAGGGCTGTCGCTTTGCGGCAGCCTTTTAAATTTTACAGTCATCAGCCAAACTTTGAAAATTCCATCAGATATTTATAAATACTTCAACATAAAAAAAGGAATGGCAATTCAGTGCCATTCCTTTTCTTTTGTATATTTAAATACAATTCCAATAATTATCAAGTGTTGCAAAATAATCGTCCACTGTTTCAGCACGTCTGATCTCAATTACTGAGCCATCCTCACGAAGAAGCAGTTCAGCAGATTTCAGTCTGCCGTTATAGTTATAACCCATTGCGAAACCGTGAGCACCCGTATCGTGTATCACAATTATATCACCCATATCTATCTTAGGCAGTTTACGGTCAATTGCAAACTTATCATTATTCTCACAAAGTGAGCCTGTAACATCATACATATGATCACAAGGAGCAGATTCTTTTCCAAGAACAGTAATGTGATGATATGCACCATACATTGCAGGACGCATAAGGTTTGCAGCACAAGCATCAACACCTATATATTCCTTGTGTGTATGCTTTTCGTGAATTGCTGTTGTCACAAGGTGACCATAGGGTGCAAGCATAAATCTTCCAAGCTCAGTAAAAATACTTATGTCACCCATTCCGGCAGGAACAAGTATTTCTTCAAATGCTTCTTTTACACCCTGACCTATAACGTAAATATCGTTTGGCTCTTTATCGGGAGTATAGGGTACGCCAACTCCGCCCGAAAGATTAATAAAACCTATATGTACACCTGTTTCTTCCTTAAGCTCCACAGCAAGCTTGAATAAAATTCTTGCAAGTGTGGGATAATATTCATTGGAAACAGTATTGCTTGCAAGAAACGAATGTATTCCGAACTCCTTTGCTCCAAGCTCCTTAAGACGGATGAAAGCATCCCTTATCTGCTCTCTTGTCATACCGTATTTTGCATCGCCGGGGTTATCCATAATAGTTGTGGAAATCGAAAAAGTTCCGCCGGGATTATAACGGCAACAGATAGTTTCAGGTATTCCACATACCTTTTCAAGCATATCAATGTGTGTTATATCGTCAAGATTTATAATAGCGCCTACCTCAGAAGCATATTTAAATTCTTCCTCAGGCGTATCGTTTGAAGAGAACATTATATCAGGATTTACAAATCCGCATTTCTTACTCATGAGAAGCTCTGCATATGAAGAACAGTCAGTTCCGCAGCCCTCTTCCTTAAGAATTTTCAGGATTGTAGGATTAGGAGTTGCTTTTACTGCAAAATACTCTTTAAAACCCTTATTCCAAGAAAACGCCTCTTTAAGTCTGCGTGCGTTTTCCCTTATTCCCTTTTCATCATATATATGAAAAGGCGTAGGGAACTTACTGATTATTTCCTCTGCCTTTTCCTTTGTAATAAACGGAATTTTTGACATTTTAAACACCCCTGTTTTTAAAAAATACAACAATATTTTACTACATTCCACAGCACTTTGTCAATACAGCGACCGTGTTCGGCGGCAAGTTGCCGGTGCGTGACCGCACCGGACAATAGATTAACAATTATAATTCCATTCACGCTGTTATTTGACATTTGGAATTACTGACGTATTTCACAATAAACAAAGTTTCGCGCAAGCCTTTACAAAGGCTTGCGGGGTCAAGGGGCAGGGTCCTTGACGCACTCCTTACGTCGTGCTTTAGGAAGGGTTATATAAAAACGAGCAGTTAATTTTAATAAACTCCCATAATTATATTACACTAACCAATTTGCCATCATGTAATTCAATTCTGGTGGGAAGTTACACAGGAAAAAAAGGTTATTCCCCATCCCCCTTTCCTAAAACTGCTTAACACTTTTCGGATTTTCAGTTGTTAGCCTACAAAACAACTTTCAAAATATAAGTTTACAAAATTTCAAATATCAGATTTTAAAATCAATTTCTGTAAAGCCTTTGCCTGTTTTATACAGCGACTAGAATGTGAAAAGTATTATATTTCAAAACAGTCAGTATTACTATGCCATACGGGTAAAGCAGCTTGCCGTCGGATATAAACGTGTTTTTATATATTAATAAAGGAGAGTTACACAAATTATGAAAAAAATTATTTCTGTAATGAGATCTCACAGCTCTTATGATACACAGCTGATTCTGCTTTATTTTCTTAATGTAAGCGATTATATTTTTACCCTGACATTGATCTCAAGCGGTGCATTCATAGAAGCAAATCCTCTGTTAAGCAGCGGTATTAACGGTCCGTCAGGCTTTATAGCTAAGTGCATTCTACCTCTTATTCTTCTGTCATATATACACATCCGTTTCTGCACATCTCAGATAAAACATCCAAAAGTCATAGGCATACTTCTTGCAGTCATTCTTACCTATTATGTGTTAATAAACCTTATGCATATTTTTTGGATTTCATTCTCTGCGTTTCTATTTATATAGTTTATAATTAGTATAATATAAATCACAGGTATTCTAACTGCCCTTTTAAATAAAACCGCCCAAAAAGCACGACGCAAGGAGTGTGTTGGGCGGATAACCGCGATCGGCGTATGTTCGGTTTGGATAATCAGAGTGAGCGTAAGCGAACGTAAACGCGAATTGTCCTGTGCAGTCACGCACCGGCAGCTTGCCGCCGCGATCACGCGGTCGGATTGTTGACCATTAATTGTATTTGTGGTATTATCTATGTATGTTTATGAAAAGGAAGTTGATTATGAATACATTCAAATCAAGAAGAATAGTTGTCAAGGTGGGAACATCTACCCTTACATATGAGAATGGCAGTGTTAATTTAAGAAGACTTGAAAAGCTTTGTAAGGTTCTGAGCGACCTTCATAACAGCGGAAAACAAATCATCCTTGTAAGCTCGGGAGCTATAGGAGTTGGTATGGGTAAGCTTAAAATGAAGGAGCGTCCCAGCGAAACACGTTATAAACAGGCTCTTGCTGCTGTGGGACAGTGTGAGCTTATGTTCCTGTATGATAAATTTTTCGGAGAATATAATAACTCTGTTGCACAGGTGCTTCTTACACGTGACGTTGTTGTTAATGATCATTCACGTCAGAATGTTATAAATACATTCCAGTCGCTGCTTGAGATGGGAATAATACCTATTGTAAACGAAAATGATACGGTGGCAATTGATGAGCTGGTAGGACAAAATTTCGGTGACAATGATAATTTGTCAGCTATAGTTGCCGATCTTGTGGCGGCTGACCTTCTGTGTATACTTACGGATATTGACGGTCTTTATGATTCAGACCCCAGAAAAAACAAAAATGCAACAAGAATTCCAGTCGTTACACACATTGATGATAAAATAAAGGAAATGGCAGGCGGCTCAGGATCTAACAGAGGCACAGGAGGTATGGCTACAAAAATCACCGCAGCTGCAGCGGCAACAAGTGCAGGAATAAACTGCTGTGTTATGAGCGGAAATGATCCTTCAAAAATCTATAAGCTCATAGAAGGTGAACAGATAGGAACAATGTTCACCGCTCAGGAAGGAACTATATAAAATCTGATTTAAGGAGAAATCAAAATGAGAATAATTGATGAAATGGGTATTAAAGCAAAGGCAGCCGCAAGAAAACTCGCCGTTGCCGGTGAAAAGAAAAACGATGCACTTAAGGCAATTGCAATGGCACTGACAGAAAATACGGATAAGATCATTGCAGCAAACAGACTTGATCTTGAAAATGGTGAAAAAAACGGTCTTTCAGCCGCACTGATCGACAGACTCAGACTTGACGAGGGAAGAATAAAGGGTATTGCAGACGGCGTGCTTGAGGTTGCAGCCTTACCCGATCCTATCGGCACAGTAATCTCAGGCAGCACCCGTCCGAACGGTATGGAGATAAGAAAGGTTCGTGTACCGCTTGGAGTTATAGGAATAATTTTTGAATCGCGTCCGAATGTTACTGCAGACGCTGCAGTTCTTTGTCTGAAAAGCGGCAACGCAGTAATTTTGAGGGGCGGCAAAGAGGCCATCAATTCAAACAAATGCCTTACATATATTATGCAGGATGCAATTGAGAGTGCCGGACTTGACAGAAATTCGGTACAGCTCATTGAAGATACAACAAGACAATCATCCGTTGAGCTTATGGAACTTACAGAATATCTTGATGTTCTTATCCCCAGAGGCGGCAAGGGTCTAATAAAGGCCGTTGTTGAAAACGCAAAGGTTCCCGTTATAGAAACAGGAGCAGGCAACTGCCACGTATATGTTGACGAAAGTGCAGACATTGATATGGCTGCCAATATAATCTATAATGCAAAAACATCACGTCCGTCCGTATGCAACGCAATTGAAACAATACTGGTTCATCAGAATGCAGCAGAAAAAGCCCTGCCAATCATAAAAGCAAGGCTTGATGAGAAAAACGTTGAGCTGAGAGGCTGTGAAAAAACAAGAAAAATTCTCGGTGAATCCGTTAAGCCTGCCGATGAAAGTGACTGGGAAACTGAATACGGAGATTATATTCTTGCAGTAAAGGTAGTTTCTTCAATGGATGAAGCAATATCCCATATTGCAAAATATTCTACGGGACACAGTGAATGTATTATAACCAAAGACTATAAAAACGCAAGGCTGTTCACCTCATCTGTAGATTCAGCTGCCGTTTATGTTAATGTATCCACCCGTTTCACCGACGGAGGTATGTTCGGATTGGGTGCGGAAATAGGCATTTCAACACAAAAACTTCACACAAGAGGTCCTATGGGTCTTAACGAGCTTACCTCGGTGAAGTTCATCATTGAGGGTGACGGTCAGGTCAGATAAGCAGATACATTAAAGCCATTAAAAGTCCGTTGTCTGTTTTTTCATCCATAAGCAAAAGCAGAATACCAAGAATAAGCGTTTTTTCCTTATCCTTAAATAAAGTATCAAATATGCCGCCCGATTTATTTACACCTTCAATATTTTCGGGCGGCTTATGATATTCAAGATTTTCAGGCTTATCTGTATTCTCCGGAGCTTTATCAGTATTGTCATCATTATGAGAATCAGGCGGAGTACTTTCAGACCGGATATGCACCTCATTATGAGGGGGTGATTGTCTGTCAGGAACATTCTGAGGTCTGCGGAACGAATTCGCCCTTCGGTGCATTTCCTGGGTTCTTCTTATTGCTTCCTGCTGCATTCTCTCCATTTCATTATCGGTCATAACATCACCTGCAAACTATCAGTATGCTTCCCTGTTTAAACCTATGATAATCAACTGAATTGCTGAAGTATTTTTCTCAGAAAAGGTCTATGCCTGAATTTTTCAGAAGCGGAAGCATTTTCATTATACCAAGAAGTCTTATTGCACTGTCAACGCGTTTTGAACGTTCGTTATGAAGAAAAGGCTTCAAGGCTTTTAATAAACGGGTGCTGTCATCCTCCCGGTTCACAGACTGCATAAGAGGTGCAAGCTTCATAACCGCTCCCAGCATTGAAGAATCGGGAATATTGACAGCAGGCTGTTCTTCAGTCTCGGGTTGATTCTGAACTGTATTACCCTGACTAAGCATACCCGTAAGGCCCTTGATTTGTTCAAGGGCTTCGGGATCACTCAACAATTCACTTATCTTACGGGATATATCCTCCATCGGTTATTTATCCCCCATCAGCTTTTTTAAAAGTGCCTGTGCCTGTGGAGTATTCAGCAGCTTTTCTGTCTGATTTTTATCCGCTAAAATACTCTCAACCTTTTTTCTCTGTTCGGGAGGAAGACTTTGAAAAAGCTTATCAACACTGTTTTTATCCATAAACTCACCACCCTTATATAATATGTAGATCAGGAGGTAAATATGAAGATAATTGTTTTTTCCGATTCACACGGCAGCTTTGATGAAATGAGCCGGGCACTTCGCAGGCACAAAGGCATTGATGTTGTTGCGTTCTGCGGTGACGGCCACAGAGACATACTTGAAATCCAAAAACAATTTCCGGACAAAGCATATCTTGCTGTAAAGGGCAATTGCGACTGGTATTGCGATTTTGCGAACCTTATAACCATAACCCTGTGCAATAAAAAAATATTAGTGTGTCACGGTCACATACAAGGTGTAAAGGAAGGATTAAACCGACTTGTATATCTTGGTCAGCAGGAAAAAGCAGACATTATACTTTTCGGGCACACACATCACCAATTAACAACAGCCGAGAGCGGAATGCTTATATTAAATCCGGGTTCTATCGGCTACAACAGCACCTATTCAATAGTGGACATAGACGAAAACAGCGGAACTATTACCGCCAATGAATATCCAAACGACAAATACGGTCCTGTAATTATAAAATAATACATAACGATTTGAAATGCGGCGGCAGCTTGTAGTTTAATGGATTTTTTAACGCGAACACAGGTGCATCGGCTCGCTGCCCGAGTGCACGTTGTATGGGGATTTCGCACTCTGCGGAGTGCGACAAGGGCTCCGCCCCTTGACCCTGCAAGCCTTTGTAAAGGCTTGAGCGAAACTTTATTCATTGTGAAATGCAAAAGTAAAACCAAATGTCAAAGAAAAGCATAAACGCAATTATTTATTAAATTAACAGGCACGATAACTTATGACCCGACCCCCGAAAGACAGACCAGGAATCTATATTTCGGAGGTCGGTTTTTTATGTCAAAATACAGTTTTGAATTCAAGAAAAGCAGCCCGATGAACGGGCTGTGGCGGTGTATATAGAAAGAATTGACGCGGCTAGCGGTGTATAGCGTGAAAGCTTATGCCGACGGTTGAAGGTCCACAGTGACTTCCGGCTGTAGGATTTACATCAACAAGCTCAATGCGAAGATCAGTGCCAAACTTTTCTTTGAGCATAGAAATGGCTTCGCCCGCAAGCTCCGGCGCGTCTGTGTGGGCAACAATAATGCGGTGCTTTTCAATTTCACTGCCAAGCTCCTCAACATACTTTATCAGACGTGTGAGTGCTTTTGCTCTGCCCTTCTCTTTGCCCACACTTACCATCTTTCCTTCACTGTTCATACATATAATAGGGCGTATCCCCAGAAGTGTTCCCATCGTTCCTGCAAGTCCGCTTACTCTGCCGCTGTGCTTGAAAAACTTTAAATCATCTGCAAAGAAATAAACCGCAAAGTGATCAATTTCTTCTTTTGCCCACGACATTATCTCCTCAACAGTTTTGCCTGACTTGTACATATCGCCTATCTCTTCAACAATATTCAGACTTCCGATAGTTATTCCTTTTGTATCAATAGAATAAAATTTTCTTTCAGGATATTTTTGCTTAAGCTCGGCAACTGCCTTATCCATTGCTTCAAAGGTGGCTGTCATTGCCGCTGAAAAATGTACGTAGAGAATGTCGTCGCCGTTTTTGAAATGAGGCTCAAAATATTTCTTGTAGCTTTCTGAACTTATTGCACTTGTATTCGGAAGAACTCCGTTTCTGAGCATATCATAAAATGAATGTGCGTCGAATTCCTCAAAATCCTCATACGGATAGGTAGTCTTGCCGTCTATACTGTATGGCATACTTATCAGATGATAACCGAACTCTTTTGCGGCTTTTGGTGTAAGATCTGTGTCTGTATCAGTAAATAATATCAGCATAATTCTCCTCCTGCTTATTCGAGTATCAATATATAATCATAGACAGGCTGCTGTCCGTCTATCATAATGACTTCTGTACGTTTGTTTGCTTTTGTAAGCTTATCATATACCTCTTCGCTTTCTTCAACACTCACTCCTTCACCGCATACAACAAGAATAATATCATAATTTACGGCGTCAAGCTTTTCTGCAAGCGTCAATAATGCCGTGTTTTTATCCTGTGAACAATTGAGTATATCATCACCTACAAAGCCTATGTATTCGTCCTTGTGTATCTGAATTCCGCATTGCCTGGTATCTCTTACAGACCTTGACACTATACCGGTAATTACACCCGATATTACCTCTTTTTGCTCTTCAATTACTTCTTCGGCAGTCTTGCCCTGCGTATCAAGCATTGAAATTGACGCATAGCCCTCGCCTATCGTTTTACTTGGAATTATATATATCTGTGCTTCTTTATATAACAAGGCTGCCTGTTGTGCAGTAAGTATTATATTGCTGTTATTGGGATATACAAATATCTTTTCGGCATTTACCTTTCTGAATGCCGATATAAGATCTTCGGCAGACGGATTCATACATTGTCCTCCGTCTACAACAACATCGCATCCTAAGGAAGTGAACACATCCTTTATTCCCTTGCCGGACGCAACGCTTACTATTCCATATGGCTTACGCGGCTTTTTTACCTGAGGTTCAAAATGAGCTTGGGAATGTGTTTCGTTGTGCTGAAGCGTCATATTTTCTATCTTTGTTGTGAGAAATTCTCCGTACTGCTGACAGTAATTCAGAATATCTCCCGGCTTTTTTGTATGAACGTGTACCTTAACAATAGTTCCGTCCTTAAAGCATACAACAGAATCGCCAACACTGTTCAGATACTCCTTAAAAGCTTCGGTGTCAAAATTTTCAACATCTGTTTTTGAGGTCTGTAGTCTGAGAAGAAACTCTGTGCAATAGCCAAACTCAAGAATACTGTTTTCGTCAAATGCCGAAAGATCAATTTTTCTTGATGAAGACTGCTCGCTGGTCAAGGCTGAAAACTCCTTACCGTTCAGTGCCATCTTCATACCCTCTGCAATATATATAAAGCCTGCTCCGCCACTGTCAACTACTCCTGCTTTTTTTAGCACATCAAGAAGCAGCGGTGTTCTTTCAAGAGAACGTTTAAGTTCCTTGATAAAACTGTCAAAATAGCTTTCAAGAGTACTCTCAGGGCTGATTTTAGAACCGGCATAATTCACCGCATCCTTATACACAGTAAGTATAGTACCCTCAACAGGTGTTGAAACAGCACTATAGGCTTCGTTCACTCCGCTTTCAAACGCCTTGCCTATAACTGTGACATCAGCCTTATCAACACCTTCAAGTCCTCTTGATATACCTGCAAAGATCCTTGAAAGTATAACACCGGAATTTCCTCTTGCACCAAGAAGCATTCCCTTTGCCGCCGATGAAGCTGTCTCTGCAAGTGAATCATTACGGTTGGTATGAAGTGCCGCAACGCCGGAATCTATAGTCATTGACATATTATCTCCCGTATCTCCGTCAGGTATAGGAAATACATTAAGGTCATTTACAATCTGTTTGTTTGCACTAAGGGTCGCTGCACCGCCCCTTATCATATTAGCAAACAGAACTCCGTCCATCATTCTTGTATTCATTTAATTTACCTCTCTTAAAGCTCAGATCTTCACCCTGATACAAGCTGTTTTTTTGTATTAAGTATTATATCTATAATTTTATCAGCAGCGTCTGAACAGACATTTCTGTACTGCATCTGAATCATTCTTGCTGCAACAGCCTTTTCTTCAACAAAACGTCTTGCTTTATTTATGGTATCTTTGATATTGTTTCCTACAACAGCCATCTCGTGACTGGCAAAGAAATCACTGTCAGGAGTAACACATCGGTTTCCAAGAGCAAGATGTACTATCGGCACTCCGGTTACTGCCGCCTGAGTACTGATAACTGCGTCAGGCTTGAGCAGAAGTGCATCTGCACTTTCCACATAAAGATTGAGCTTTTTTGTGTAGGTTATTATCTGTATATGGCTGTTACCTTCAGCATAGTTTATCAGCTCATCTCTTATTGCACCGTTTCTTTCTGTTGGTATATACATCACATAGTCATTCTTTTCAGTTTTATCAAGTTCAATGCAAAGCTCTTCTATGACCTCAAGCTCCAAGCCATCCGAGATCAGCAGATAAACCCGTTTGTTTCCCGGTATAACAAGATAGTTTCTTGCTGCCGCCTTACCCAAATGTTCCCTATAGTTTTTTCTGACAGGTATGCCTGTGACATATATTTTTTTCTCAGGTATTCCCTTTTTTACAAGCATATTTTTTATATCCTGATGTGCTGCAAAATAAAAGTCCATATTAATTCTGTCCGTCATCATTGGGTAAGAATACTCACTTATCAGACCGCAGCATATTATCCCGTCAAGCTCTTTTTTCACCGCGTTAACAAGCTTCATTCCCCATATACCCGTACATATTACAGCACCTGCATTTTCTTTTTTAAGATGCTCTGCTGTTTTTCTTATATATTGCGGTGTTCCTGCTTTCAGGGGATCAATGACAAGATCAGAAATATCTATCGGTTCACAATCAATATTTTTCTCAAATGCTGCATATGCAACTGCTTCCGAAACACTTCTGATATGTTTTCCTTTCAAATCATTCACAACAACGATTTTCATTTCCATCCCCCTTTATCTAATTAATAATTAACACTTTTTCGCTGCTTTCCACTAACCGCTGATTAAGATTTAATCGTCGGCGAATAGTGTAAAATAATTATCGAATTTTTTGGTTTAACTGCCTGTTCACACAAAACTTTTCTGAAAACACAACGCAAGGAGTGTGTGAAAGTGAAAACCGCAATCAGCATATGTTTGGTTCGAATAAACAGGATAAGCGTAATCAAACGCAATTGCAAGCACATTCTTCCGCAATCACAAGTCAGCCGATTGTTGATTTTTGTCGTATGTATATATTATAATATATGCATATAATAAAACCAACGGTCATTCAATTACATAAATGCTGCAAATGCAACATTTTTATAAATTATGGGGTATAAGCAACACTTTGTGCGTAAAATGTGGAAAAAAGGAGATCTATATGAACAGTCAGACAAAACCTGTAGACAGACGCGTTATAAAAACAAAAAAAGCTATACGCATAGCTTTTGCCAAACTGCTGTCAAAAAAAGATCTTAATGACATTACTGTCAGTGACATCGCTTCTCTTGCAGATATTAACAGAAAAACCTTTTATAATTACTACTCCGGAATCTATATGGTAATTGACGAGATAGAAAACGACATTGTACAGACATTCAGCTCTGTTATCGGTGAAATAAACTTCAATGAGGAGATGGAAAATCCTTATTCTATCTTTGAAAAACTTACTGCTATTATTAATACAGATATGGATTTCTACAGTCATTTGTTCTCTTTGAATGCAAATACTAAAATTCTCTTAAAAATTGTTACCCTTCTCAAAAACAAAACCAAGGACGCTGTGATCTCTCAGACAAACATTGATGAAGCTGTTGCAGATCATACCCTTACTTTTATATTTTCGGGTATGTTTGCAGTATATCAAAGCTGGTTCAACTCTGACAGAAGTCAGTCCATAGAAGAGATCTCTGAGCTTATAAGCGACCTGTGTCTCAACGGCATAAAAGCCATTCGCCGGTAAATTCATTACTGTATTATGCTTGATATTAAATCAAAACAAGCGGCAATCGAATAAATCCAAAGCCATATATCCAAAGCCGTATAAATATATTACACAGTTTTTATGCGGAGACAGAAAAAATGCGCCCGGAAAAACCGAGCGCAAATCTGGAGC
>CADACB010000022.1 GCA_902786345.1 uncultured Ruminococcus sp.
CCTTGTGAACTAAAAACAGGATATCTCTATCACACTCGGCTTATTTGTCGGGTGTTTTTCTTTTGAATCCGATATTTTTTCGATATATGCGGTGTTGCCCTAACTTACTCTAAATTAGCAAAGACCGCTTACAAAAGTGTAGGCGGTCTTTATTCGTGTTCAGATATATTTGATTTTGAACTTTCTTTTCTTGGCTGAAAGCACCTTGCAAAGAATATCATCTGCTGCGTCCGTGTATCTGCCTTGTGCTATCAGGCTGTTCTTCAAACGGATAAGTGATTGCAGCACTTCGCTGTATTCGTCCTTGGAAAGGTATAAATGATATTTTTGTTCTTTCAAAACAACCACCTCCTGTTACCGCAATTATATAATAAGAAATGGCATAGAAGTAGTGTGCGATTGTCGCTTGACCACCCCTAAATGAACGAATTAACAGGGTAACGAACGCCTTATTCATTAGCAGGAATTTTGCTCGAATTTTTCTGCCATTAGCAGAGAGGGCATTTTCATTAGCAAAATAGCGAAAATCCTGCTAATTTTTATTAGCAAGTCGTTCACCTGAAAGGCGGACGACATTCGTCCTAATTTCCATTAGCTGACGGAGATTTTGCTAATGAAAATCTGTGAATTTTACGATTTTTCACTTTTTCCGTAAAAATGAAAAAACGCCGGAAACCCTTGATTTTACTGGGTTTTCCGGCGGAGTTTTTGGCGTTCCCGAGGTGATTCGAACACCCGACCTACCGCTTAGGAGGCGGTCGCTCTATCCAGCTGAGCTACGGAAACATCTTTAAAATCTATTCAATTTTAGTCTTAAACTTACTCAATGTCAATCGCCTTTGCCCGAAAGGCGGTCGTTATAACATATTCTTAGGAGGCGAACGCTCTATCCAGCTGAGCTACGAAGACACAACACTGTAAACCAAATATTACCTTAATATTTTACAATGTTATAAACAGATTGTCAAGACTTTTATCTTCCAACTTGCGTTCGGCGGCAAGTTACTGCACCCGTGTTCGCGATCGCGTTCGCTTACGCTCACTCTGCTTATCCAAACCAACATACGCCTACCGTGGCAGAGGATTGTAAAAGCTTTTGGTCTTTTTATCAAGTGATTATTCATACTTTCTGGGGCATTCAGTATTATTTCCGCATTTCATATCATTATGAATTAAATTTATTCTGTATTAAAAACTGACACAAAAATCAAATCACCTTATTGTAATATGAAAGCAAAAATAATAAACGGGGGATAAATATATGCTTCAACAAAATATATCCGGACTTAAGGCAGACAGAAAGACAAGAGAAATACTGATAGGAAAACTTCTTATTGATTACGGCTTTCTTACACGTGATACAATAGGGGAAAGCAGATGTACACGTCCTATAGATCTGTTGTGTATCGGAAATCGAAAAAAACAGGTTTTATTTACGGCTGCTTATCACGGTATGGAATGGATAACCACGCTGCTTTTGCTGAAATTTACTGATGAGCTATGTTTTTCTGTTATGACAGGCAAGAGTATGTGCGGAATAAGGGTTGGTTCATTTCTTAATCAAAGAGGACTGGCAATCGTACCTTGCATAAATCCGGACGGAGTAGAAATACAAATAAACGGTGCAGCCAGCGCCGGAGAATATTATGATACTGTTATGAAGGCGAGTGGAGGAAATACTTCACGTTGGCAGTCGAATGCAGCAGGGGTTGATATTAACCATAATTTTTCCGCTAACTGGGATGCACTTAAAAAGCTTGAAATAGAAAACGGAATAAATGCACCATCGCCTACGCGATATGGTGGAGAATTTCCGGAAAGTGAGCCTGAAAGCCGATCAATTGCATCTTATTGCAGAACAGGAAATATTGAACATGCACTTGCATTCCATAGTCAGGGAGAAGAAATATACTGGGATTTTGGAAATTATCACGATACGGAAGCGTTGAAAATGGCAAAAATAATGGCGCATTCAAGCGGATATAAAATTGCACAGCCGGAAGGGCTTGCGTGCGGAGGCGGTTTCAAAGACTGGTTTGTAGAAAAATTCAGGCGTCCTGCATTTACGGTAGAGGTAGGATTGGGAAAGAATCCTCTTCCTTCATCAGACCTTGATTCAATATATAATAAAATACGAGAAATGCTCACGCTTGCTGTTGTTCTTTGAATCAAAATACAAAGTGAAAAATAAAATTACGGCTTATTTATGAAGACATATCTGCCACCGGACATTAATCGTGAAATCATACACGAGAGTGACCGTAAAGGACATACTTATAAGAGCAGATAACGCTAATTATTAGTCTTATGTAAGATTTGATGATAAGCGTATTGTGAGGTATGATAATAAGTAGGAAGTTTGATGCGTTTGTGCCGGAAAGTCACTGATAAAGCTTTTTCCGGAGTCTTGATTAAAATGAAATTATGTGGTATAATAACTAAATATAATATCAGAATATTTTTTTGAATTACAGGAGATTACAAAACAAATGTCTGATGCAGGTTGATATTTATGCTTGCTTATTGTCAATTTGCAGATTGGAGTAAATAAATGGATAATGAAAATATGGAAATTACAATCGATGAGGAAAGTGTTGATACTCAGACAGTTCCTGTGCTCCCTTTGAGAGGACTGGTTATTTTTCCCGGCTCGGTATTGCATTTTGATGTGGCAAGAAAAAAATCCGTAGCTGCTATTCAGTCGGCTATGGAAAGCTATAATCAGAATATTTTTATCACTACACAAGTGGATTCGTCAGAAAGTGATGCTGATACAGATAAGTTCTATAAAGTGGGAGTTTTTGCAAAAATCCTTCAGACAGCAAAAATATCTGACAGCGTTATCCGTGTTATCATCAGAGGAGCATACAGGGCTGAGGCACAAAGCTTTACGGATGGAAAAATATATGCTACAGCTAAGATTACCAAGAGTAACATTATACCGGCTCAGAAAAGTGCTGAAACAGACGCAAGAATGAATGTTGTTAAGGATATGTTCAATGAAATCGCAATCATCAATGCACATATACCTCAGGATATTTATCTTACTGTTTATGAGATGAATGAGCCGGGGAAGCTTGCTGATTATCTTGCTGATAATATTGTAAGGGATTATCATAAAAAACAAATTATACTTGAAGCTTTTGATGAGACAGACCGTCTTGATAAGATTATAAAAATGCTCAGCTATGAAAGTGAAATACTGATGATCGAGGAAAAAATCTCTGAAAAAACAAAGCTGGGTATGGACGAAAACCAAAAGGAATATTATCTCAGGGAACGGATAAAGGCTATTAAGGAAGAACTTGGAGATATGGAAGATACCGAAGCTGAAGGCTTTGATTACAGAAACAAGATTCTTGACCTTAAAACAACTGACGAAAATAAAGAAAAGCTTCTTAAAGAAGTCCAGAAGCTTGAAAAAATGATGTCAGGCTCAGCAGAAGCTAATGTTGTAAGAAATTATCTTGATACCTGTATTGAACTGCCTTGGGGTATCTATACAAAGGATAAAACAGATATAAAGAAAATTTCCGTTCATCTTGATAAAAACCATTATGGTTTGAAAAAGGTAAAGGAAAATGTAATAGAAGCGCTTGCCGTAAGGAAGCTTAATCCTGAGATTAACGGACAGATAATTTGTCTTGCAGGACCGCCCGGAGTAGGCAAAACCTCAATTGCAAGATCTATCGCTGAGGCAACAGGAAAAAAATATCAGAGAATTGCACTTGGCGGCATTCACGATGAAGCTGAAATAAGAGGACACAGACGAACATATATCGGAGCAATGATGGGCAGAATAATGAATGCCATAAAGCAGGCAGGTTCTGCAAATCCGCTGATACTTCTTGACGAGGTTGATAAGCTCGGAAATGATTTTCACGGTGATCCTACTTCTGCATTGCTTGAGGTTCTTGACGGCGAACAGAATTCAACATTTTACGATCATTATATTGATCTTCCGTTCGACCTGAGCAAGGTAATGTTCATAACAACTGCAAATGATCACACGTCAATCCCCGCACCGCTGCTTGACAGAATGGATATTATACACCTTGACAGTTATACAAGAGAAGAAAAGTTCAATATTGCAAAGCTCCATCTTGTTACAAAGCAGCTTAAGCGTCACGGTCTTAACGGCAGACAGTTAAAGATTTCAGATGATGTCTTATATGATATAATTGACAGCTATACACGAGAAGCAGGAGTCCGTTCTCTTGAAAGGACTGTTTCACGCATTATGAATAAGGCGGCAGTCAGGATCGTTTCCGGCGATGTAAAATCCGTTAAAATAACAACAGATAATATTGAAGAATATCTTGGTTCACGAAAATTCAAAAACGATGATATGAATAAATCGGATGAAGTAGGTCTTGCAACAGGTCTGGCGTGGACGTCTGTTGGTGGAGAAACACTACCCATTGAGGTAGCTGTAATGACCGGCAGCGGAAAGATAAAGCTTACAGGTTCGCTTGGTGATGTAATGAAGGAATCGGCTCAGGCAGCATATACCTGTGTCAGAACAATGGCGGATAAGCTGAATATTGATTCTGAGTTTTATAAAACAAAGGATATACATATTCACGTTCCCGAGGGAGCAGTACCCAAGGACGGTCCTTCGGCAGGCATCACAATGGCCACGGCAATAACCTCTGCACTTACAGGCAAACCTGTAAAACGTGATGTTGCGATGACAGGTGAGATAACAATAAGGGGTAGGGTGCTTCCGATAGGGGGACTAAAAGAAAAAACGATGGCTGCTTATCGTCTTGGCATAAAAACCATAATTATACCTGAGAATAACAGATCTGATCTTGATGAAGTTGACGATGTAGTTAAAAAGTCAGTTAATTTTGTTCTTGCTGACGATATAAATACCGTACTTAAAACTGCACTGATTTCGGAATGAACAGATGAAATGAGGTTAATATGAACTTTCAGACAGCTGAATTCAAAGCATCATATGGAAGATCTGATCAGATACCGGAGTCTGATCTTCCTGAAATAATCTTTTCCGGTAAGTCAAATGTAGGAAAATCATCCTTGATTAATAAGCTTTTAAACAGAAAGTCAATTGCAAAGGTAAGTGCAAAACCGGGCAAGACGGCAACAATAAATTTTTTTGACCTGAAAAATGCGTATTTTGTCGATCTGCCGGGATATGGATATGCAAAGGTGTCTCAGTCTGAGAAGAGAAGATGGGCAGATCTAGTTGAGGGCTATCTTTCACAGGAACGTAATGTTGCACTTGTTGTACAGATATGTGATATGCGTCATAGCCCTACGGCAGATGATATGACAATGATAGACTATCTTTATCATAACAATTATAATTTTATTGTTGCACTGACCAAAAAGGATAAGCTTAAAAAAACTCAGCTTATGAAGCGTCTTGAGGAATTAAAGGATGAATTTGCAGATTATCCGGACATCACTCTTTGTCCGTGTTCTTCAGAAAACGGAGACGGAATTGATGAGATAAGAACACTTATTGAGCAAAGTGTTGAAGATACAGATACAGAAAGCTGATGTATGATCTGATAAATCAGAATAAAACATAATAAATATCAGTCAAATCAAACCGGTGAGTTCAGTTTAAGCTCATCGGTTTTTAAGTGTCTTAATATATGTGAATTACTCATTGAGCCTTCTGTTTCGGTGAGAAGAATTCCTTTGTTTCATTGTTTCTAACAACTGAGGCTTTATGCTTCTCAAGCAGAAGTGTTACTGAGTATAGATCTATCCATATTTCATTGTCACATTCCTTCTGACTTTCGTCAAATATAAGCTCCATACCGAAATGAAGATGAGGTGTTTCGATATTGTTAACATTTTCCTTGGTACTATAGCCGGTTCTTCCGGCGTAACCGATAACATCACCTGCACAGACCTTCATACCTTCTGTAAGGTTACAATGAAACGGTCGGTTCTGCCTTAAATGTGCATAGTAATAATATCGTTTTTTATCCATACTTCTTATACCTATTCTCCAGCCGCCGTACTGATTCCACCCGGCAGCTTCTACAATACCGTCTTCAACGGCAATTACAGGTGTTCCTGTTGCACAAATCATATCGTGGCCCAGATGTTCTCTTTTATATCCGTATGTTCTGACTGCACCGAAATCATCATAATGAGAATAGGCAAAGCTTTTTGCAAGAGGTGAATATACCTTTAGTCCGTAGCACTCATTTTTGACAATATTTCCGTCATCATCATATGAATATTCAGTATAGCTTCCAACAAATCCGTCAAGAACTGCACCATAAACCTGACGGTAATATTTATAGTATTTCATCTGACTTGTTATCTCATCAATACTCCTTCCTGATCTTAATGCTTCGGCGGCATTATCCATATCCTGAGGATCATATTTTTCAAAATCACCTGCATATTTTGCACCGAGATATGCCAGCAGTTCAATCCAGTTTATCTTCACTTCTTCATTCTGTGATTTTATATCAATATCAAGAGCTTTTTCAAGTGCAGGATAAGTAACATTAAATTCGGCATATTTAATAAAATCATTTTCGGCTCTTTTTGCTCCCGTCATCGTAAAACATACTACAGTAAATACAAAAACTGCTGATACAATAAAGGTAATTATACGTTTCATAGCCATCACCCTTATATAAATATGTATTATCTAAAAAAAAAATACTCACTGCCGGCTGACAGTGAGTGTTTCTTATTCATCATATTTTGATGTGATACCAAGATATTCTTCTACAGTTAATCCGCTTTTAGCAATTTCCTGTGCCTTCTCAGTTCCAAGGAAACGTATGTGCCAGGATTCATATGCATAGCCGGTTATATCCTCTTTGCCTTCGGGATAGCGTAAAATAAAACCGTATCTGTTACAGTTTTCGGCAAGCCATTTTGCTTCTGGGGTATCTGTGAATGCATATGAGGTAGAGTTTATGTCGAAGGCAAGTCCGGTCTGATGTTCAGAGTGTCCCGGTCTTGCAGAAACCCTGTCTGCCTGTTCCTTACCTCTGTCGTTACAGAAATAATTATAAGTAAAGCTTTGAGTATTATAACTTCTGAAGCCTGAAATAATATAAAGACTTAAACCGTCAGCCGCAGCGTCGTTCTGCATCTGATAGAATGCCTCAAGTGCCTGTGGGTCTTCACCGCTGCCAAAGTCCCTTGGAAGGGAATAGGTCTTATTTACTATTATCATACCGTCAATGTATGTTACACCGTCTTTGATTTCAATTTTTTTAACAGCTGTTTTAAACGGTTCACTCCAATCGGAAAATATCTTTTTGCCGTTATTTTTGATAAAGGTGCGTATCCTGAAATAATATATACTGTTCTGAGGAAGATCCTTTAGTTCAAGAGATGTGTTATTGCTTCCTTTTTCTACAGACACCGCATCACTGAGGTCTTTATTGACCGAATATTCAATTTCATAACCGTCAGCTTTTTTCTGTTCTTCCCATCTGACTGTTATTTCATTTACCTTAGAGCTGTATGAAGTAAATTCCGTATTCTGAGGATAAATGCTGTATTCAAGCTTCTGAGTACCTTCATAGTCACCTGTCATACTGATCGTAAGCTTGTAATTTCCAATCTCAGCTGATGAGTTTTCGGCGGAAATTATGTAGTCCTGCTTTTCGGTAAGCTTTTTGTTTTTATAGCTTATTGTAACGTCAGGCACTTCCTTTACACCGTCATACATAAAACTTTCTGCATTTATTTTGCAATCAAATATACTTATTTTTTCTTTTTCAGAAACTTCATTTTTTTCAGCTTTTACATTGTGCTTTACAGCTTTTGTCTGTAAATCTAAATTATCAGATGAACCGGTATTCATCACAAAGCTGTCAGCTTCCTTTACAGTATTGCAGGAGCACAAACAGCACAAAGCCGCAGCCGCTGTCAATACACTGATAATCCTTTTCATTTTAACCTCCGTAAAATAACATAGCGTTAATGTTCCATAGCATATTTTATACTTGCAGTTTCTAGAAGTCAATGATTAATTTCAGAAAATATTGTTTAAATATGGATATTCAACATCTATAAAGTGTCCTGTCATAAGCCTTGCAGATGCACACTCGGCAATAAACATTGAGATTTCATTACTTTTTATATAATTATAAGCTGTGTTTATTGAGGATTCTATCTGATCAAGCCTGCCGTGTGACATAAAAAGCAGCATTGTTTCCATATTATTATCCCATTCGCTTTTGGCAGCTTCAATTTTTCTTTTTGCACCCTCAATATCTCCGTTTTTAGCAAGCTCATATGAAGAATCAAGCTCCCTTATAACCTTGTCTGCTGTTCGTGTATCTATAATAAATCCTGTTGTTATAATACATAGAGCTATCCCAAACACAGCTAATGCTCCATAAAGTCTGTACATTTATTTTTTCTCCTTCCTGATTATATTGTATTTTCCGTTTTTATCAATTGTCATAATAAAAATATCATTCAGTTTCAGTTTTTCTTTTTTAATAATATTATAAATATTTTCTTTATTCAGACCGCAGTATTTTAGTGAGGCGTCAGCAAGCTCTCCGTCGCTTATAACAGTTGTTTGCAGATATTTTTCTTCAAACGGCAGTTCCATATCACTTACCGTCAAAGTTTCATTTTCGGCTTTTTTCATAACGCTGAGTTTTCCGTTTGTTTCAATTATTGCAAAAGCGACCTCATTAATGTCGAAAATATCCTTTTGACGAAGCTGTTCAAAAAGGTCCTCGGTGCTTATCCTCAGCTGTATCATAGCCTGCTGGTCTATTTGACCGTTGTCTATTACGATAACAGGCTTTCCGCATATAAGCCTTCTGATTTTTGAACGTTTAAGCATAAGATATGAGATCAGAATTTCACAAACCAGCAGGATCATAATTGGCAGAATACCGCTTAACATTGACTGATCTGTATCCTGCATTGGTATTGACGCTATGTTTGACATCAGCAGGGTTATTACAAGCTCACTTGTCTGCATCTCGCTTATTTGTCTTTTACCCATCATTCTTACTGCACAAATAATTATTACATATAACAGAACTGTCCTGATAGCTGAAATAATCATAAGCCTGCGGCAAAACCGCACACCCCCGTAAAATTTACTGTATATATATTCTGCTTCACCTTTACGCAAAATATACTTTTTATTTTCTTATATTGTCACTTTAAACAATAGATATTGTCAGTGCTTTGTCTGTATCATTGACTCCGGCAGTAACTATGTTACTGTACCTGTTGTGGCGGAAGGTTTTTGTGAGCTGGTTTAAAAGTAAATAGTATTAATGCATAAACAGACAATTCCTTCAAATACTAATACCCGTAAAACCAGAAAGGGAGCAGCATAATATGTACAGATTTATAAAGGAAATGACGGATATTTATACTCATAAGCCACTTCCGCCATATACAGAGAAGCGTACTCCGCTTTCGGATTCTGCCGAGGCAAACATAATTTATCTTCAATCTGCCTTTCAGAACAGTGCTGACCTTACCGTAAGAAGACTTAAGCCTGAGGGAATGACTGCGGCTGTGATTTCAATAGATAATATGATAGACAAGCAGGTTCTGGCAGAGGGTGTATTAATGCCAATATTCTCATATAAATTCTGTGGTACACCTGAACACTGCTTTAATGAGATAAAAACGAATGTTATATATACAGCCGACTGCAGTGAAGCAGACACATATGAGCAGCTTGAAGCCAATATAATGTCAGGCTTTGCGGTGATAATTATAGACGGCTTTGATAAAGCTCTTGCGGTAGGAATACAGGGTTATTCAAGCAGAAGCGTTTCAGAACCGGATTCAGATGTTGTTCAGAGAGGCTCAAAGGAAGGTTTTGTTGAATCGGTAAGGGTGAATATGACGCTGATAAGACGAAGACTTAAAAATCCGGGTTTGAAATTTGAAACAATCACAATAGGAGAGATAAGCCGCACAGAGGTAGCACTCTGTTATCTTGCTGATATGGTATCTCCTGAAATATTACAAAAGCTGAAAAAACGTCTGAAAAAAGTAAATTTAAAGACGCTGCTTGCCTCGGGCTATCTTCTGCCGTTTTTAGAGGAACGCAAGGATTTTTCTTTTTTCAGCGGTATAGGAATATCTGAAAGACCCGACACAATCTGCGGCAAGCTTAGTGAGGGACGCATAGCGGTTCTTGTTGACGGAGTACCATCCGCACTTATAGTTCCTTATCTGTTCTGCGAATACTTTCAGACTCTTGACGATTATTCAAACCGTGCATATTTTGCAACCTTTACACGTTTCCTGAAATACTGTGCATTTTTCATTTCAATATTGCTGCCGGGGTTGTTTGTAGCACTCGGAACATACGATCCTGAAATATTCCCGACCATGTTGCTTAATAAAATAGCAGGGTCTATTGCAGCAACACCGCTGTCATTAACTGCGGAAACCATCCTGATACTTTTTGTATATGAAATAATGAGAGAAGCCGGACTTCGTATGCCTCAGCCGCTTGGCTATGCAGTCAGTATAGTAGGTGGTCTGGTAGTGGGTGATACGGCAGTAAATGCAGGGCTTATAGGAGCACCCACTCTTATGGTAGTGGCGGTTACTGCAATCAGCTCATATGTTATTCCGGATCTTTATGCACCTTCGTGTATATTAAGATTTGTATTTACACTTGCCGGCGGATTGTTCGGAATATGGGGAATAGCTGCTGTGCTGAGCATTATACTGATAAATCTATGCGGAAAAACAAGCTTTGGCATTCCATACACATCTCCGGTTTCACCGTTCAGTGCTTATGCATTCCGTGATGTTATTTTAAGAGCGGGTTGGAAAATTCTTTCCAAAAAAACAGAAAAGGTACAGGAGCTTCCGGGTGCCGATATAAAGGGTGAGACAACTGACAATGAATGATAAACCTATGATAACCACCGGACAATTTTTTACATTGATTTTTGTATCAAGGCTTTTTCTTACGATGATATACAGCACATATATATCGTCTGTATCTTCATTATGGAGCTATATGCTGCCGCTGATGTTGTCAATACCGGTTATGCTTATAGCCGCAGCTCCAACATTGGCATTCTGTAACGGCAAAAACAGGACAATATCATTGTGTGAATATTCAGCTATTAATCTGAAAAGCGGCGGAAACCTATTAGTATTTCTATATGCAGTATATTTCTTTTTTTCGGCATTATACGGAATATTATCGCTGAACAGCTTTATGAACAGCATTGTTGTTCAGGGAATAGAACCGAAAATTATTCTTGTGCTTCTTATTGCCGGCTGTATATATGCGTCCTTGAAGGGAATAGAGGCGTCTTCAAGAATGTCGGCAATCGTATTAATACTGATTATTTTTTCAGTTGCTTTAGCGGTTATCTTTCTTATTCCGGGTTATCATCAGGAAAGCCTTGTACCTTCAGAGGGCATATCGCTGATGACTGTAACTGATTGTCTTGTATTTATTCTGTCAAGAATGAATGCGTTTGCAGCAATAAATATTCTGTCTCCAAACACAAAGGGAAAGCTCTCACGAAGTGGAATATTCTGCATAATTATTATTCCCGTTTTTATGATTTTTTCTCTCATGCTTCTCAGCGGCACAGCCGGAGATTTTGTTAATGTGCGTCAGTTTCAGGTATACAATGCAATAGAAGGCTCAGGAACTCTCCAAAGACTTGACCCAATATTTATCCTTGTGATAGTATGCTCCGGATTTTGCAATCTGTCACTTTTTCTTCTTGCGTCAACAGAGTGTCTAAAAATATGCTTTAATAAATTCTCTCCCAAAAAGCTGACATTGATCAACGGAATTGTTCTATGTGCGACAATGCTTTTTATTCCCGAATCAGCAGTTATATATCTGTGTAATAAGTATCTTTTGACAATAATCAATATTGTTTTTATAACTTTTCTGCCTGTAGTTATGATAATTTATGATAAGCTGAAAATCAAAAGAACAAAGATTTTCAAGGCAGTCAGGAGTACTTCATTTATATTGGCAATGATATTTATAATATCATTATTTTCCGGCTGCGGCAGTATTCAGCTTAATCAGAGGCTGATAATACAGGGGATAGGAATAGATAAGCTTGATGATAATTATAAGCTTACGCTTGTTGTTCTGGATACTGAAAACACTGAGGATGAAAATGCATCTTCCATACTTTACACAGAGGGTAAAACTGTAGATAAAGCAATAGCCGCAATTGAAAATCAACGCGGCAGGAAGGTTTTATTAAGTCAGTGTCTTTTTATTATGATGAATGAGGGTGCAGCGCAGGACTGCAAAAATTCATTGAAATATTTTACAGATCTTAATGATATACAGAAAAGTGTGAATTTAAGTGTTTCAGAAAACAGCAGTCAGGAAGTCATAACCACAGCAATAAATAAGCTTGGCTATAAGCCCGAATATATAAATGTTTTGTCTGACAGCAAGGCGATAGACCAGTCTGAAATACACAGTTCACTTCTTGAATATATTTCTTCAGAAGCACAACCCGACAGTTCTGTGATATTTCCATATGTAATAACAGATAAAGATATAAAAGCACTCAGTGTTGACGGCAGTTATGTTATCGACAAGGGAACAGGAAATTCCTACTATCTGGATAAAAGCAAAACAATATCTGTTCTTTTGCTTAACAGCAAGCTTAGCAATTATCATAATACAGATAATAACAACAGATCATACCTGATAAGAAGTGTAAAATCAGATATAATTCCGAATTTCAAAGATGAAGAGCTTGTTCTTGAAATCAACATCAATATAAATTTACAGGCTGATGAAGAAGAGCCTGATTCAATCAAAAAGGATATACTTGACGACATCAACCTGTGTCTTAAAAAAACACTTCACCAATATGGCAGTGATCTTTTCTCAATTCGTAAAACAATAAAGAATGTTTATCCCCATAAAAAAACTGAAAACTTGCAGCTGCTTCTTAAGAACTGCAAATTTTCAGTTGTTATAAATGATAATTAAATACGTCGTATAAATCCGTCGTGCTGTCTTTCGACAGCAGGTCAGCTTATTCAAACCGCAAGTAGGGGACGCCCTCTCTTTCAGGGCGTCCCCTCTCCAAAAATAGTCCACAGGACTGTTTTTGGATTCACCCCTTGCCGAGCGCACGTTGTATGGGGATTTCGCACTCTGCGGAGTGCGCCAAGGGCACTGCCTCTTGACCCCACAAGCCTTTGTAAAGGCTTGACCGAAACTTTATTCATTATGAGCACCAAAAGTTTATTTTTAAAATTAACTGCCTGTTTAAGCAAAACCCTTCATTCGCGTTTCGCTTTACTGCGTTACGCTTGAATTATCCAAACAAAAAGATAAATCAAAATTTAAAAAAATTGATTTCATCTGAAAAATTATAATCCCATAAAAACGGGTGCAGAGATTTTGTCCCTGCCGAGGGTTCCAAGGGGCGACAGCCATCTTGGTGGGGTTCTGGGCAAAGCCCAGACATTTAGTCTACTAAGTCGGGGTTAAAGGATTCCTGCCACGGTAGTCCGAATTTGTTGAGGGCGTCCATAAATGGGTCGGGATCAAATTCTTCGATATTGTGAACACCGGGCTTGTTCCATTTGCCTGTGAGAAGCATTGCAGCTCCTATCATAGCAGGAACTCCTGTTGTATAGGATACAGCCTGTGAACCAACCTCTTTATAGCATTCCTGATGATCGCATACATTATAAAGATAATAGGTTTTGTTTTTGCCGTCTTTTTTGCCGATGAATATACAGCCGATGTTTGTTTTTCCTTTTGTTCTCGGTCCAAGAGATGCAGGATCGGGAAGAACAGCTTTTAAAAACTGGAGAGGTACTATCTGTTTGCCCTCAAATTCAATAGTCTCAATAGAAGTCATTCCAACATTCTCAAGGCACTTAAGATGTGTAAGATAGCTCTGTCCGAAGGTCATAAAAAATCTAATACGCTTGATGCCCTTTATGTTGAGTGCAAGAGATTCAAGCTCTTCGTGGTGAAGAAGATACATATCCTTTTCACCGATCTCAGGAAAATTATATACACGCTTTATTTCCATAGGCTCTGTTTCTATCCACTTGCCGTTTTCAATATAGCTGCCCTTAGCAGAAACCTCGCGGATATTTATTTCGGGATTGAAGTTTGTTGCAAAAGGATAGCCGTGATCTCCCGCATTACAATCAAGAATATCAATATAATTTATTTCGTCAAAGTGATGCTTCATAGCATAAGCACTGAACACACCTGTAACACCGGGGTCAAAGCCGCTGCCAAGAAGAGCGGTTATTCCTGCCTTTTCAAAACGCTCACGATATGCCCACTGCCACTTATATTCAAATTTTGCAGTATCAAGAGGTTCATAGTTTGCTGTGTCAACATAGTTTACTTTAGTTGCCAGACAAGCGTCCATTATAGTAAGATCCTGATAAGGCAGTGCAAGGTTGATAACAACATCGGGCTTGAAGTTATTGATAAGCGTGATCAGCTCGTTAACATTATCCGCATTTACCTGAGCAGTTGAGATCTTTGTTTTACCGCCGTCAAGCTTTTCTTTAAGTGCATCACATTTTGATTTAGTACGGCTTGCAATACAGATCTCCTCAAAAACATCCGGATTCTGACAGCATTTGTGTATACATACGCTTGCAACCCCGCCTGCACCGATTATTAACGCTTTTCCCATTTTGAATTCCTCCGTTTATTTAATATTCGCCTTCCATAAGCTGTCTTGTAACATAAGTGGGAAGTGAGAAGCAGCCTTTGTGAAGCCGTGTATTATAATAGCTTGTGTCTATTGAAAGTCTGTTCCATCTGCCCTCGTCAAGATCGTGGGTAGGATGATATTTTTTTGAAGCAAAACCGAACAGCCAGTGCCCTGAGGGATATGTAGGTATATGCGCCTGATAAACCTTGACAACAGGGAAGAACTGTAATATCTTTTTGTGTGCCTGCTTCATTGATTTTGCGTAGCTTTTATAAAACGGACTTTCGTGCTGATTAACAAGTATGCCATCTTCGTTGAGAGCCTTATAACAGTTGCCGTAAAATTCTGAGGTGAAAAGTCCTTCTCCCGGACCAAAAGGATCTGTGGAGTCAACTATTATAAGATCATATCTGCTTTCAATGCTTCTAACAAACCTTAATCCGTCATCAATATGTATGTGAACTCTTGGGTCATCAAGCTTGCAGGAAACTGTAGGAAGAAATTCTTTACAGGCGTCAACAACCATTCTGTCAATTTCAACCATATCAATGCATTCTATGGTCTTGTATTTTACAAGCTCCCTTACCGTACCGCCGTCACCTGCTCCTATAACAAGAACCTTTTTTACAGAGGGATTTACCGCCATAGGAACGTGTGCTATCATCTCGTGATATATGAATTCATCCTTCTGAGTAAGCATGATTCTGTCATCCAGAACTAAAATATCTCCGAACTCAGGAGTACTGAAAATTTCAATTCTCTGAAAGTCAGATTGTGCGGAATACTTCTGTTTATCACATCGGATTGAAAATCTGACGTTATTTGTCTGTTCTTCTGTGTACCACATTTCCATAATAAATTCACCTCATTTTTTAAAAACTTTCAATCATAATATTTATCTTTTCGGTATTAATATCTTCTGCACCAGTGAGGTTACAGCCCTTTGCTTTGGCATAGATGATATATTCAAGAGCGTCTTTGGTGATAAGCTCACCCGGTGCAAGTATCGGTATTCCGGGCGGATAACACATTACAAATTCGGCACATATCTTACCAAGGGTTTCTTCAAGAGGAAGCTGTTTTTTTTCTGAATAAAACGCTTCCTGAGGTGAACAGATAACAACAGGTTCTATATATTCGTGGTCAAGCATTCCTGCCGAATCCTTTGAATACAGTCTTTTCACCTCATATAAAGCAGAAATAAGTCTTTCAACATTCAGTATTTTATCGCCTACAGAAACAATAGCAAGTATATTTCCAATATCACCGAATTCAATCTGTATATCATATTTGTCACGGAGAATATCATAGACTTCAATGCCTGCAAGACCTATATCCCGTGTATGTACCGATATTTTTGTGGGGTCAAAATCAAATATTGTATCGCCGTTTATAAGCTCTCTTGAAAAAGCATAAAGTCCGCCCAGCTTGTTTATTTCACTTCTGCCGTATGAGGCAAGCTCGGTTACCCACTCAAATATTTTCTTTCCGTTAAGGGCAAGATTTTTTCTTGAAATATCAAGAGAAGAGAGAAGAAGATAAGAAGCACTTGTTGTCTGAGTGAGGTTGATTATCTGTCTTACATATCCCTCAGATATACCCTTTCCCAAAAGCAGTGCTGAACTTTGAGTAAGCGAACCTCCGGTTTTGTGCATACTTACGGCTGCCATATCAGCTCCTACACTCATAGCTGAAAGCGGCATATAATCTCCGAAATAAAAGTGAGTTCCGTGTGCCTCGTCAACAAGTACCTTCATTCCGACTTCGTGTGCAAGCTTTACTATTTCACGAAGATTAGAGCAAACACCATAATAGGTAGGGTTATTTACGATAATAGCTTTTGCATCGGGGTGCTGCTTTATAGCTTGTTTTACAGACTCAACTGACATTCCAAGGGGAATACCCAGTCTTTTGTTAACTCCCGGATTTACATAAACGGGGACTGCTCCGCATACTATCAGTGCATTAATACTGCTTCTGTGTACGTTTCTGGGCATTATTATTTTATCACCGCGTTTGCATATGCTCATAATCATTGCCTGAACAGCACTTGACGTACCGTTTACCATAAAAAATGCGTGTTCAGCACCGAATGCGTCAGCCATAAGCTCTTCGGCTTCCCTGATTACACTTACAGGATGACAAAGATTGTCAAGTGGCTTCATAGAATTGACGTCTACACTCATACACTGCTTGCCTAGAAACTGTGTAAGTTCAGGATTTCCTTTTCCTTGTTTATGCCCGGGAACATCAAATGATACTATTCTGTTTTCTCTGTATTCCTCAAGTGCCTCAAAAACAGGGGCACGGCTTTGATCAAGCTTCATTTTAATTCTCCGTTATTCATAGACATTAGAGCCGCTGAAAATCTCTATCATTTCACGTCTGAGACTATTGGATATAGCAAGACGTTCCTTTGGCGGTATTTCATAAACATCTGTTTTGAACAGATAATTCTGAAGCTCCAGCTCTTTTATAAGAAGCTGAGTATGGAAGATATTTGCCTGATATACGTTAATGTCAACAGTGTCATATCGCCTGAGTGTTTCGTCCTTTATATAATCCTGAATTGAGGTTATCTTATGGTCAATAAAAAGTTTTTTTCCGCCCGTATCCCTTGTAAATCCTCTTACTCTATAATCTATGGTGATAATATCCGAATCAAAGCTGTCAATAAGAAAATCCAGAGTGTTAAGAGGAGAAATAGTTCCGCAGGTTGAAACATCAATATCAACCCTGAAGGTTGCAATAGCATTATCGGGATGATATTCGGGATAGGTATGAACGGTAACGTGACTCTTGTCAAGATGAGCAGCAATAGCCTCGCCTGCAAAATTCGCGGTATATTTTCCACAGTTGCAGGATTTGTCAATTTTTTCCGGAAGTCCTTTTTCTGAAATAAGCAGAGTAACGCTTGCTCCCTGTGGATCATAATCCTGCTTGGAGATGTTAAGCACTGTTGCTCCGATCATCTCGGTAACCTGACACAGAATGTTTGTAAGTCTGTCGGAATTATACTGCTCATCAATATAAGCAATATAGTCCTTTTGTTCACGCTCCGTTTTTGCATAACAAACGTCATATATATTAAAGCTAAGAGTTTTAGTCAGATTATTAAAGCCATACAGCTTAAGTCTTTTTTCCAATTTTATTCTCACGCCCTTTAAACTTTTGATTAAAGCTTAATCCTGTCCGCTAAGCTTTTTCATTATCATATTTGCACACATATAAACATTACCGCCGCCTATGGTGATTATAAGGTCGCCGGGGCTTGCCTTTTTTATTACATAATCCGCAATTTCTTCAAAGGTTTTAAACCATACACATCCGTCTATTTTTTCGGCAAGGTCCTTTGAATATATGTTATAGGTATTTTTTTCTCTTACGGGGAGAATTTCCGAAAGGATAACGTGGTCGGGAATAGACAAAGCCTGTGCAAACTCATTCAGGAATTTATATGTTCTTGAAAATGTATGGGGCTGGAATATAGCCCAGACATTTTTATATCCCATACTCATAGCTGTTGTAAGAGTTGCATTCAGTTCTGTGGGATGATGTGCAAAGTCGTCGGCAACAGTTATCCCGCAAGGTTCTCCGAGTATCTCAAAGCGTCTGTGTGCGCCTCTGAATTCAGAAAGAGCCGTTGAAACATCATCCGGATTCACACCAAGAGTAACGGCTGCCGCAGCTGCTGCAAGAGCATTCATAACATTGAATTTACCGGGGATTCTGAGCTTGACAGATGTGATCTTTTTACCTTTATGATAAAGATCAAAGCTGTCGCAGACAGAAGATTCTCCTGTAATCTCTGCACGAAAATCATTTTTACGTCCGAAGCCGAAGGTAACAACTTTCTTGCTGCCTTCTTTTATAATATCCTTTACACATTCCATAGAGTTTGCGTCATCACCGTTTATTACGATACAGGATGAGGTTTGATCAAGGAATTTTTTAAATGACTGTTTAATTCTGTCAAGTGTACCAAAATAGTCAAGATGGTCTTCGTCAACATTCAGTATCACTGCCATTTCGGGATAAATATGTAAGAATGTATCTACATATTCGCAAGCCTCACACACAATATAATCAGATTTTCCAACACGGCTGTTTCCGCCGATAAACGGAAGCTTCGCACCGATTATAGCAGTGGGATCAAGCTTTGACATTGTAAGTATCTGAGTGATCATAGAGGTTGTTGTAGTTTTGCCGTGAGTACCGCTTATTGCAATTGACTTCTTATATTTTTCTACTACTGCACCAAGCATAATACAGCGTTCTATTGCAGGAATGTTCTGAGTTTTAGCCGAAACCAATTCAGGATTATCAAGCTTTACAGCAGCAGTATATACCACAAGATCAGCCCCGTTTACATTTTCGGGCTTGTGTCCCATAGCAACAGGTATTCCATATGAACGTATACGCTCAAGGGTATCTGATTCTGCAACATCAGAGCCAGTAATTTCGAAGCCTTCATTGTGCAGAATCTCAGCAAGCGGACACATTCCCGAGCCGCCTATACCCACAAAATGGATACGTCTGACATTATCAAGCAGATGAGTATAATTTTCAGCCATTAAAAAACACATCCAATCTTTAAGTAAAATGAACAATCGGAAAAAATCTATGCATACTTATATATTATATTACTAAAAAACAAAAAAATAAAGATGTATAAGAAAATTAATTTAATATGCCATTAAAAATTACTCTTGAAAATGTCTTTTTAGATGTTTTACCCACAATATTTGCTTTTTTAGTCATCTGAAGCGAGGTGCTTTATCTGTGTTTGCGTTTGCGTTCACTCTGATTTTGAAATAATCGCTGGTGTTGTGCAGCGTTTCTGCCTTTTATTCATTCCTTACTACAGTGAGCTGTTGCATCCGATTTGTACTGATGGTGCGTACCTTCAAAAAAATATCTTTGCAATTAAAATTTTTTCAGTTTTGTGATCTTAAGAGGTCGAAATTCAGCCGTTTTGTAGGGGTTTATGAAGGGGTTTTTTCAGCTCTCAAAAATGAGTGATCGTTAACGAAAAACAGTGAATATTATTTAATGCATATCCCATAATTATCATATTTCCCGTAGAGCCTGAACTTACATTTTTATATAAGCATGCAGAATTATTTTTATTTAAAAATACGGTTGCAAGGGTGCAAAAGCATTTTCAGAAAAGCAGCAGAAATCAGAGCGTTCAAGCTTTGACACTGCCTTAAATGCCTGTGTGAAACAGGAAAAATAACCAAACCTACAAACAAACATTGTCTTATTACAACAGTTAATTACAATTTGTATCAGGGTTTTGAAAATAATTTGATACCTTTGGGATCAGGTATCAACTCAAGGAACAAACAGAGGAACAGTTCAAAGAACAATTCAGTGAACAAAGGTTTGATACCTCTGAAATAAAAGAACAAATCAAAGAGCAACCGACCCCCAATCAAAGAAATAAAGAAGTATATTCCTCCCATAAGGGGAGGAATATACGACGGCTTCACCCGTATGCCTTGAAGGCTACGGTCTTGCCTCGTAAAAAAATATTGTTTTATTGCTGAATAAAAGCTTAAACATACACATATTATGCACTACAGACATATGTTGATTGATTACCGGCAAAATACATAATATCAAAATCTGAAGGTGAAATATATGACTGACACTATTTTAATAACAACATTTGTTGTATCATTTGTTGTTATGCTTGCACTGAAAAAAATAATGAAGGTAAAACACGGAATACGTTCAGTTGTATTGACAATGATTTGTGGAGTTGCAGCATTGACGGTTGTTAACATATGCTCAGTTTTCACAGGAGTGTCAATGCCTGTAAGCAGATTGTCGGTTACAGCCTCTGCGGTACTTGGTGTGCCGGGAGTAACAGCTATGCTTTTGCTCCAGACATTGCTTTAATCGGCATTAAAATCAGCTTGAGGGCATATGCAATTCACGATGGCTTGCTGCCCGAGCGTATATGTTGTAAGGAATTTCGAACTCTGCGGAGTGCGAAAAGGGTGCTCTGCCACTTGACTACTCAAGTCATTGTAAAGGCTTGAGCGAAACTTTATTCATTGTGAAAGCGGCAGTAATTCCAAATGTCCAAGAACAGCGTGAACGCAATTATTAATTAAATTAACAGGTACGGTAACTGATTTAGAAAACAGTACCAGAATTTTCAGAAAACCAGCAGGAAAGCAGCCAAAAGAACGGGTTGTGGCGGCGTATATAGAAAGAGTTGACGTGCCGTCAAGCCGCGAGCAGCGTATGTTTGGTTTAGAAAAACAGAGTAAGCATAAGCGAATGCAGTAGCGAATTGTCCAGTGTGGTCACGCACCGCGAACACGGGTGTGGCAGCTTGCCACCGATACTTGATTATTATTAAGTCTTGTGTTATACTTAATTGTGTAAGGCTTTGTATTTTAGTCTGGCGGATAATTATTATGGTAACAATAATGACCGAAAGGGATGTTTATATGAAAAAAAGCATTTTGAAAACAGCTTTGCTTTGTGCACTGGCAATGACGTGCTTTATGGGTACTGCGTGCAATAATAACACCAAGACCGAAAGTGCAGCTGCAAGCTCTGACAAAAATAAATCGGTAAGCATTATATCAGACACTGAACAGTCAGTAAAAACAACTCCTGATGAGAATAGCAGTGTTGAAATATCTGAGGTTAGTCAAAATGAAGTTTCACAGCAGGAAACCACCGGAATATATGAAGACGAGACAAGCTTGCAGTCATCAGATGAAAACAGCAGTGAAAAATCTGATGAGGCTTCTGAAAAAGCCTCTGATCAAAGCTCTGATACTGTTTCTGTAAATGAACTTTCTTTGCCTGAACAATATGACGGATATTATTTTGATGATGAACAGATCGTTAAAGATTATCATACGGCTGTGGAATTTACAAGCGATGAAAAATTTAACTCGATGTTTAAGGATAACCGCATAAACATAGATTTTAATAAAGAGATTATGGACGCGGAAAATGAGTCGGATATGCGTGCGGTTACAATAAAATATGGTGAGATATGGAAGACAGAGGCAGGAAATGCTTATAATAAGCTTCTTACACTGCTTGAAGATCTTCCTGAGCAGAAACAAAAGCTGATTGAATCACAACACGAATGGGAGTCTACTCTTGAGAAAACAGAAAGCAGCTTTAAGGAGGAGACGCCGGGTGAAGGTACAATAGGAACACAATCTCTTCTTGCGTCGGATTCAGCAATGATGAACTATTATAAGGGCAGGGCGGCTGTATTGTATCAACAGATCTATGTTCTTACAGACAGCTTTGAGCTTTGATAAATTATCAAATGTATTGTCAGGAGCATTTTAAGCTATGAAAAAAAATATAATGAGTCGTTCGTTTATCATATTTATTTCTGCGATGCTTATGTTTGTGCTTGCAGGATGCAGCAATGCAAAAATTAAGCAAAATGATAATTACGTATCTTCTGTAAAAAATCTGGTAAATGATACTGTGAATCTTAACCGTACACTTAAGGAACAGCAAGAGGGATTTAACTGTCACGATGAAGAAAAGTCAAGACAGTATATTTCAACAATGGACTCCCTTGCAGACGGATTTCAGCAAATACTCAAGCTTCAGGCGACAAATGAATTTGATGAATATGATAAATCACTCAAAACCAGAGCCAAAGCCTGTTTGCAGGACATTACAAAGTTGAGAAGTCTTACTGGCTATGCTGTAAAGAATGAAGATGATACGTTTTATCAGAACGACAAGCAGGATATTTTTGATAAATATAAAAGTGAATGTGATGCAATGAGAGAAATCTCATCTGAGATACAAACTTATTGGAGAAATGCATAATTGCCGGATAAATATTAAATTTGTAGAAATCAGCTCATTGATGGGCTGATTTTTTTATTCTGATGAAATAATTGTCGGGAACAATGGGGTTAAAATAAAAAGTGATAATGCTTTAATATAGCAGTCCAAGCAAGCGTTAAACAAAAGCCTGAGGTTCAGAGTTATGACAAGCAGGTTGTTATAAATAATTACGGAAGTTTGTGATGCGGCTAAAATAATTCATAATTCACTATGATGAGAATGGCGGAATAATAAAATTGCGGAAGTAAATATGAATACTGAAAAATGTGAAGACAATTATTAATTAAAACATAAAGCAGAATAGAAAACAAATGTTTGCGTTTTGTGTTTTGATGTGTTATAATGTGTGTAAAGTAAATACGGAGTTGATACTAATGAAAAAAGAATTGACAAAAAGCAGAAAAAAAATACTTGACTATATCAATGAGGTGTCTGCTGGTGGAGTACCTCCGACTGTCAGGGAAATTTGTGAGGCTACCGGACTTAAATCTACCTCAACTGTACACGCACACCTAAAAGTGCTTGAAGAGATGGGGTATATTTCACGTGATAAAGGTCATCGCTCAATAAAGCTCCCAGCAAGTGAACCGACAGTGGCTGTTCCGGTTATTGGTAAAGTTACCGCGGGAATTCCGATATATGCTTTTGAGGATGTCAGCGGTTATGTGCCTTATTCAAAACAAAAGGCAGCCGGTAAGCAGCTTTTTGCACTGAATGTCAGAGGAGAAAGTATGCGTGACATTGGCATATATGATGGAGATGTAGTTATTTGTGAAAAAACTGCAACGGCAGAAAACGGAGAGATTGTTGTTGCTCTTATTGAGGACGAAGCAACGGTGAAAAGCTTCTATAAGGAAAATGGGCATTATCGTTTGCAGCCCCATAATCCGGATTTTGAACCGATTATAACAGATGAATTGTCGATTCTAGGTAAGGTTATAGCACTTTACAGAGAATTTTGATGTATTGTATGCAGCTTTACAGTGGTGATCGGATAATCCATAGTAAAAATAAATGTAGAAAATGGACTTAGTTCAAAGCCCAAAGTTTCAAAGGTATGATAATCAGATTGTTACAAACATTAATCAATTAATACTGTCAAATATGAGATGGCAATTTTATTAAAACGTAATGTGTTATAGATAATAGTAGTATAAAATAATTACTGGTTTTTATTGGCTTTTTATTGTTATTTTTTATTGTTATTGTATTTTTGTTTAACTACCCGTTTATATAAATCCCCTTCCGAAAGCACGACGGCAAGGAGTGTGAGGAAGGGAGAACCGCGATTGGCGAATGTTTTGTATTGATAAACAGAGTGAGCGTTAGCGAACGCAGTCGCGAACATGGGTGCGGCAGCTTGCCGCTTGACAAAAGGAAAAAAAATGTATATACTTGTTTTATCAGCTGTGATAAGAAAAAGTAGTCGGGAGTGCTGGGTTAAGAGAGGATATGGTTGGTGGAAATATTCGTCAGTGCCTGATGAAATACATCTTTGAGCTGTTAGATTGAGAAAGCTTGATATTCAGGAAAGTAGATCTGACCGTTTAGCACACGTTATAGTGCGAGGTTGTGTCAGCAGCCCGTAAGGCTGTTGCAGAAATGCAACAGTAAATTGAGGTGGTACCGCGGTTAATTATCGCCCTCTGTAAAATACAGGGGGCTGTTTTTGTCCCCAAAAATAATCTCGTTTTTTAAGCTCTGTTTTATTGTGACACAGCCTTTTTAAACTGATAACGATAATATAATAAAGCTTGGACAAAATGAGAACAGAAAGGACAAATTATAATGGGAGTATTTGAAGAGCTTCAGGAGCGTGGACTAATCGCTCAGACAACAGATGAAAAAGAGATCAGAGAGCTGATTAACAGCGGAAAGGCTGTGTTCTATATCGGCTTTGATCCAACAGCAGACAGTCTGCACGTAGGACATTTTATGGCACTCAGCCTAATGAAAAGACTTCAGATGGCAGGTAACAAACCGATAGCACTTATCGGCGGAGGGACTGCAATGATCGGAGATCCTTCAGGCAAGACGGATATGCGTAAGATGATGACTCAGGAAACTATTCAGCATAACTGTGAGTGCTTTAAAAAGCAGATGAGCAGGTTTATTGATTTCTCAGACGGAAAAGCTATGATGGTAAATAATGCGGATTGGCTTTTACAGCTTAACTATGTTGAGCTTCTGAGAGAGGTAGGAGCTTGCTTTAGTGTTAACCGTATGCTGACTGCGGAATGCTATAAGCAGCGTATGGAAAGAGGACTCAGCTTCCTTGAATTCAATTATATGATAATGCAAAGCTATGACTTTCTTTCACTTTATAAGCGTTTTGGCTGTAATCTTCAATTCGGAGGAGATGATCAGTGGAGCAATATGCTTGGCGGTACAGAACTTATAAGAAGAAAGCTTGGCAAGGATTCATATGCGATGACAATAAATCTTCTGCTCAATTCAGAGGGCAAGAAGATGGGCAAGACTGAGAAAGGTGCAGTATGGCTTGATGCGGAAAAAACAAGTCCGTTTGAATTTTTCCAGTACTGGAGAAATGTTGCAGACAGTGATGTTATAAAGTGTCTGAAAATGCTCACGTTTGTATCTATGGAGCAGATAAAAGAGCTTGAAAAACTGGAGGGCAGTGAGCTTAATAAGGCTAAGGAACTGCTTGCCTTTGAACTGACAAAGCTTGTTCACGGCGAGGAAGAAGCAAATAAGGCACTGGAAGGTGCAAGAGCACTGTTTTCAAGTAAATCGGATACAAACAATATGCCATCAAGCGAGCTTGACGCAACAACTTTTACAGATGATAAAATAGGTCTTATTGAGCTTCTTTCTGCAACAAAGCTTGTACCTTCAAAGGCAGAAGCAAGACGCCTTATACAACAGGGTGGAATTTCTGTTGATGACGAAAAAATCACTGATGTAAAGGCTGAAATAAGCAAAGATTCTTTTGCAAAGGGCTATGTGATTATAAAAAAGGGCAAAAAGGTATTTCATAAGGCAATTCTCAAGTAATATGTGATTGAGGGGATTAGATATGGATCGTTCAAATAACAAGAATAAATCTCTGAGCCGTCACGAAGAAAGACAGCAGGCACTTGATTTTGTGTTTGAAAGTATGTTTCGTGATGATGAAATGCAGGATGCTTTTGATGATGCATTTGATGCACGTGACACACAGGTCGGAGAATATGCTCAGCTGATAATCAGCGGTGTAAGAGAAAAGCTTGAAGAAATTGACAGTCTTATAGAGAAAAATCTTAAGGGCTGGAAGAAAAACAGGATCTCTAAAATATCTCTTACAATACTTAGGATCGCTGTTTTTGAAATTCTGTATGTTGAGGATGTTCCTGTAAGTGTATCTATAAACGAGGCTGTAGAGCTGGCAAAAAGCTATGCCACCGCTGATGACGGTTCATTTGTAAACGGCGTTCTGGGTTCGGTGGCAAAAAGCCTGAACAAAAGCGGTGATAAATAATGCCTTATTATCTGGGAATTGACACCAGCAACTATACGACCTCGGCAGCATTGTATTCTCCCGAAAAGGGTGTGGTACATAAAAAAAAGCTGCTGCCGGTCAAAAAGGGCGAGTGTGGATTAAGACAGAGTGATGCTGTGTTTCATCACGTACAGCAGCTTCCCGGTATAATTGAAGAGCTTTTTTCAGAGTTTGAAGGTGAAATAACCGCCATAGGTGTATCTTCTGTGCCAAGAGATGCTGAAAACTCATATATGCCCTGCTTTACGGTGGGGCTCAGCACAGCAAGAATACTTTCAAAGACTTTAAAAGTGCCGCTTTATACCTTTTCACATCAGAGCGGACATATAGCTGCGGCTGTTTTTTCTGCCGGATGTACCGGATTGCTGGGTGAAAGGTTTCTTGCATTTCACGTGTCAGGCGGAACAACTGAAGCTGTTATTGCAGAACCTCATCCCGAAAGGGTTATAAGTGAAACAATTGCTGCTAAAACTCTTGATCTGAATGCAGGTCAGCTGATAGACAGAGTCGGGGTTATGCTTGGGCTTGATTTTCCGTGCGGACGTGAGCTTGAACAGCTTGCGCTTAAACACACAGCAAAACTGCCAAGGATCAGGGCAACGCTCAAAGATTCTGACTGCTGTATGTCGGGTATAGAAAATATATGCAGAAAAGCATATGAAAACGGTGCTTCAAAAGAAGAAACAGCAGCATTGTGTCTTGAATATGTTGAAAAAACAATTGAAGAGATGTGTCTGTCACTGCTCAAAAAATTTGGTGATATTCCGGTTGTTTTTGCCGGAGGGGTAATGTCGGATGCAATAATAAAAGAAAAGCTTTCAAAAAAAATAAATGCATATTTTGCACTGCCTGAGTTTTCGGCGGATAATGCCGCCGGAACGGCATTTTTGTGCAGTATTATGCATAAAAATAATAAAGGTGATCAATAATGGGCAGATTATTTGGAACAGACGGAGCAAGGGGTATAGCAAATACCGAGCTTACCTGTGAGCTTGCAATGAATATCGGAAGAGCGGCTGCAATGGTGCTTACTGACAGCGGTGCAAACAAGCACCCTAAAATACTTATAGGCAAAGATACAAGATTATCATCAGATATGCTTGAGGGTGCGCTGATAGCAGGCTTGTGCTCGGTCGGGGCTGATGTTGTTCTGCTTGGTGCAGTTCCCACACCGGCGGTAGCATATCTTATAAAAAAGTATAAGGCTGATGCAGGCATTATGATCTCTGCATCACACAATCCTTTTGAGTTTAACGGTATAAAAATATTCTCAAGTGACGGATATAAATTGCCGGATGCACTTGAATATGAGATCGAGTCTATTGTAATTGATAAAGCAAAGCCTTACTATTCCCCGACAGGAGACGGGCTTGGAAGAGTAAGCCGCGCGGAAAATGCGGCTGAGGACTATATTGTGCATATAATTGAAACTGTTCCATACAGACTTGACGGTATGAAGATCGCAATTGACTGTTCTAACGGCTCGGCTTCAACAACAGCACAGCAGCTTTTTACAAGACTTGGCGCACAGTGCCATATGCTAGCTGACAAACCTGACGGTATCAACATAAACGATAACTGTGGATCTACACATCTTGAGAATCTGCAAAGATTTGTTGTTGATAACAAGCTTCAGCTTGGAGTTGCGTTTGACGGAGATGCAGACAGATGTCTTGCAGTTGACGAGAAGGGTAATGTTATAGACGGCGATTTTATTATGGCAATATGCGCACTTGATCTTGCATCCAGAAAGAAGCTGAGCAAAAATACAGCCGTTGGAACTGTTATGTCAAATATGGGATTCAGCCGTTTCTGTACTGATAACGGACTCAGATTCGTTTCTACGGATGTGGGTGACAGATATGTTCTTGAAACTATGCTAAGAGAGGGCTATAATTTCGGTGGTGAACAGTCCGGACACGTGATATTCCTTGATTATGCTACAACCGGCGACGGTCAGCTTACAGCCGCACAATTGTTAAGTCTTGTAAACAGACGTCAGGCACACCTCTCAAGCATTGCAACACTTATGACGCGTTATCCTCAGGTGCTGATAAATGTAAGAGTGAGCAGCGAAGGAAAGCTTCAGTTCTATACTAATCAGGACATCAGAAATAAGATAGAGGATGTAAAGAATCAGCTTGGTGAGGACGGCAGAATTCTTGTCAGACTTTCCGGAACAGAGCCGCTTGTAAGAGTTATGCTTGAAGGAATTGATAAAGAGCTTATAACCCGTCTTGCAAATGAGACTGCAGATCTTATAAAGGAAAAAATCGGCTGAATCTATATATAGTATACAATTGTTGATATTGCACAAAATATATTTAAAAATAATTTAAAAAATCTCATACTATAATTTTGGTATTTATATTTTTGTGTGATATAATAATTACAATAATGATAAGGGAGCTTTGCTTATGGCAAATGTTGATTTATCTGTAATTATTCCTTCAAAAAATAATAAAAATAAAATCATAGAGCTGATACGTAATATCTCCGCTGAATTAAAGGATAAAGAGGTTGAGTTTATAATTATTGATATGAACTCTTCAGATAATACCGTTATTTCCGCCCTTGAAGAGATAAAGAAGCTTAACCTTCGGGGATGTGTTATACAAAGCGGAGGAGGGAATATGAGCTCTGCTCTCAATACGGGAATATATAAATCAGAAGGTGAATATATTACCTTTGTATTTCCCGGCAGACTTTATAAAAGTTATATTCCGGATTACATAAAAGCGGCTGAGAAAAAACGGTCTGACTTTGTTTTTGCTGTTCCTTCGACTGATAATGAGATGAATAAACAGACAATCGAAAGACTGAAAAATACCGAAAGCGGATATATTTCGGGCAGGGAACTGCTTTGCGAGCTTATAAAGTCCAGATTGTATTTTGAATTCACAGCTATACTTTTAAGACGTGAGTTCCTTTTTGATAACCACATAAAATTTTATGAGGACTGTAACTACGGCTATATTGAGGCGTTTATATATAATGTGCTTTTGGGAGATCCGATGACTTCGTGCCCGGATACAATCCTTGAACGTGACATCAGCGTCCAGAATTCCGATACAGTGCCAAATTCAGGGTGTTACGGTCGAATAGAGGCAATGCTTAAGGTATATGAAAATTGTATCCTTACACATAACTCTGACAAGGAGCTTAATGATCTGTTTGAATACAGAAAGCTTCCGTCTGTTGTAATGTCGGTTGTAGATATACTTAAAAAAGAGAATTTCAGCTATAGTGCAATCAAGAAATCTTTGAAGCAAAAAGGCTATGACAAGCTCCTAAAGGTGTCTGTTCGCACACCTAAAACACTGAGAAAAAAGATATTTGTTTGGAAGACAGTTCCGTGGATGTATAATCCCTGAATTGGTTTTTTAAAGAACCGCTTTGATGCGGTTCTTTTTTTGAAAGTATTATAAAAATGCTTGCAAAAGTAAATTATGTGTGTTATAATCTGAAATGTTGATGCCCCGTTCCCGGTGTAAGGATTAAGCCCTGATCGGGAGTCCACAGCCTTTAACTGAGAATGAGGGTTTGACAAATTTATTATAAAGGTGGATAAAAATGCTTAAGTCAGAAAAGGATGCTATCATCAAAGAGTATGCAACACATGAGGGCGATACAGGTTCTCCTGAGGTACAGATTGCACTTCTCTCAAAGAGAATCAGCGATCTTACTGAGCACCTTAAAACCCACAAAAAGGATCATCACTCAAGACGCGGTCTTTTCAAAATGATCGGTCAGAGAAGAAGTCTTCTCAACTATCTTATTAAGGTTGATATTGAGCGTTATCGTTCAATCATTGCAAGACTTGGTATCCGTAAGTAAGCAACTGTTTCGGGGCAGTCTGTTATTTTGCAGACTGCCTTCTTAACATTATTTCAGGCTTCCGGTTTTTTGTTTTCAGTGACTTTTACTATTATTACTTTAACAATAAACATTGTCAGGTCTTTGACTCGACACCTGTTGTATAGGAATCTTTTTTCCGATGTTTTAAAAATAGTATTGCCGGAAATAATAGAATTAACTTGCGTTAATGCCGAAAGTCTGACAAGCTGGCTTGATTTTTTTTGTGGATAGCTATGTATGTTTACTATAATGCGGTAAGCAGAAACTAAACTTTGGAAAACAGGATATTCTGTGGGATTTCCTGAAGACAGGCTGAGATATTAGCGGTTTTTTCGGATTTTAGCAGTGAAACGAGAAAACAGAACCGAACACTGTTTTCCGGTTTAATTGCTAAACCGGGATTCCGCTTCAAAAAATAAATTAAAATTAACGGAGGTTCAGTTATGTTTGAAAATTTCAGAACATTTGAAACGGAATTTGCAGGCAGACCGCTTGTTGTAGAAACAGGTAAAATGACACAGCTTGCAAATGGCGCGTGTCTTGTTCGCTACGGCGAAACAGTAGTGCACGTTGCAGTTACCGCTGCGGCAAAGCCGAGAGAGGGAGTGGATTTCTTTCCGCTTTCAGTAGATTTTGAGGAAAAACAGTATGCAATGGGCAAGATACCCGGCGGCTTCGGAAAAAGAGAGGGCAGACCTTCCGAAAAGGCAATACTCGTTTCAAGAGTTATTGACCGTCCTATCCGTCCGTTGTTCCCAAAGGATATGAGAAATGATGTTTCCATTGTTTGTACGGTTATGGCATATGATCCCGATTGTCTGCCGGAGATTGCAGCAATGGTAGGTACATCAATTGCACTCAGTATTTCGGATGTACCGTGGAACGGTCCTATTTCAGCGGTTTCTGTAGGTCTTGTAGATGATGAGTTTGTTATTAACCCCACAAAGGAACAGCGTGAGGTTTCAAGAATGGCAGTTACCGTTGCTTCAACCGACAGCCGTATCGCAATGATTGAGGCAGGTGCTGATATTATACCTGATGACGTTATGTATAACGGTATTATGGCAGGTCACGAGGCTAACCAGTCTATAATTGAATTTATTAAGGGTATACAGAAAGAAATTGGTAAGGCTAAGTTTGAATATCCAAGCAATGAGCCTGATCCAGAAATGCTTGAGGCTATAAAGTCATTTGCAATTGATGATATAAGAGCAGCTCTTGATACTGATGACAAGAAGGTTCGTGACGAAAGACTTAAGCCGATATATGATGCTGTTCACGAAAAATTCGATGAGATATATCCTGATCAGGCAGAAAAAATAGATGACTGCCTTTATAAGACACAGAAGTTCATTGTTCGCCGCTGGCTGCTTGATGAGCAGAAGCGTGTTGACGGCAGAAAGATGGATCAGATGCGCCCGCTGGCTTCTGAGGTAGGAATTCTTCCAAGAGTTCACGGATCAGGTCTTTTCACAAGAGGTCAGACACAGGTGCTTACAATTACAACACTGGGTTCAATAAGCGACCAGCAGACTCTTGACGGTATTGATGACCAGTCATCAAAGAGATATATTCATCATTATAATTTTCCGTCATATTCCGTTGGTGAGACAAAACCTTCAAGAGGTCCGGGCAGACGTGAGATAGGACACGGTGCGCTTGCAGAGCGTGCTCTTGTTCCTGTAATTCCTTCTGTTGAAGAGTTCCCGTATACAATTCGTCTTGTTTCTGAGATACTTTCATCAAACGGTTCAACATCACAGGGCTCTATCTGCGGTTCAACACTGTCTCTTATGGATGCAGGTGTTCCGATAAAAGCACCTGTTGCGGGTATTTCCTGTGGTCTTATCACAGAAGGCGATCGTTGGATGACAATGGTAGATATTCAGGGACTTGAAGATTTCTTCGGTGATATGGACTTCAAGGTTGCAGGTACACACGAGGGTATTACGGCAATTCAGATGGATCTTAAGATCAGCGGTCTTACACCTGAGATGGTTAAAGAGGCACTCTATAAAACCCATAAGGCACGTGATTACATTCTTGATGAGGTTATGCTTAAGGCAATACCTGAACCAAGAAAAGAACTGTCAAAATATGCACCCAAGATGCTGTCAACAGTTATACCTGTGGATAAAATCCGTGAGGTTATCGGTTCAGGCGGAAAGGTAATACAGAAGATCTGTGCAGAATGTGATGTAAAGATCGACATTGAAGAGGATGGTCACGTATTCGTAAGCGGACTTGATCTTGATAACTGCAAGAGAGCAATGACTATTGTTGATACCATTGTATGTGATCCCGAGCCTGGTGCAATATATAAAGGCAAGGTTACAAGACTTATGGATTTTGGTGCATTTGTAGAGATAGCTCCCGGAAAAGAAGGTCTTTGCCATATTTCACAGCTTGATGTCAAGCGTACTGAAAAAGTAACCGATGTTGTTAATGTTGATGATATAATCATTGTTAAGGTGCTTGATATAGACGATAAGGGAAGACTTAACCTCTCACGCAGAGAAGCTCTTATAGAGGTTGAAGGTCTTACACCTGAAAACGATCTTCCGCCACGCCGTCAGTCAGGACCAAAAAATAATTTCCATAGAAATAATGACTTCAGAAGAAACTGAAGCCGGTAAAAATCAGAGGATTTAAATATCCTCTGATTTTTGTTTATAAAACACTTGAATAATAAATAAGATTTTGTTAAAATATACTAAAATAAATTCATACATCAGGCTATAATAAAATTTTATATGCTCAATGTATGGTAATAAAACGGAGGTATTGTCAATGAAAAAGAATTTTGGTGCAAAGGCTGTTATAACCCCATTGCCGGTTTTAATAATAGCAACATATAATGAGGATGGAACAGCCGATGCAATGAATGCCGCCTGGGGCGGACAGTGCGCGGGTAAACACATTGCACTTAATCTTTCTGCATCACATATCACAACAGATAATATAAAAAGAACCAATGCATTTACAGTAAGCTTTGCAGATAAGAAAAACCTTGTTGCTTCTGATTACGTTGGTATTGTTTCGGCAAAGGACGAAAAGAATAAGCTTGAAAAAGCAGGTCTTCATACTGTGAAAAGCGAATTTGTTGATGCGCCTGTAATTGAAGAATATCCGCTTACGATTGAGTGCAAAGTTATTTCTGTAAGAGAAGAGCTTGGTGAAGTAAGAGTAGTGGGTGAAGTTGTCAATATGACAGCAGATGAAGAAATACTTGATGAAAACGGAAATATAGATATAGGTAAGCTTGAAGCACTGGTTTATGATTCAGCGTCACATTCTTATCGCGTTGTCGGTGAAAAGGTCGGAAATGCATTCAAAGATGGTGCTGCATTAAAGTAAATGGTGAATTTGATATGACATTAAATGATATAAATGAATTGAGTATGCAAATAAAAGAATGTACCTCCTGTAATGATGTGTTAAGACTTTTTGATGATGCCGGTGAGGATGCTGATGAAAATAGTGTAAAGGTCATTTTCAATATATGTAAAGGCGATAAGCTTTATGAATTTTTTAAGTATAGTGAGGATGCCTGTTCAATTTATACTCAGATGATCAGATGTGCAAAGTGCAAAAATACATCATCAAACACTCTGTTGGCGAGTGCAGCTGAGATTTTATCTGCTGCGGATGAGATTCATTTCGGATGCTGCGAATGCGGTACTCAGTTCAGTATTAAGAAAACTTTGTAATTAATGGGAGGAGTTATGGATTTTATAGAGCTTGCAAAAAACAGATATTCGTGCAGAAGGCTTACAGACAGACCTGTTGAAGAAGAAAAGATAAATAAAATTCTTGAAGCTGCAATTTTATCTCCCACAGCCTGCAATTACCAGCCTTATAAGCTATGGGTACTTAAAAGTGAGGATTCACTGGAAAAATACAGACAGATAACTTCTTATCACTTTGGAGCAGGGCTTGTCATTGCTGTGGGGGCAGATCCTTCAAAAGCGTGGGTGAGAAAGTCAGACAGAAAAAATTTCGGTGATGTTGATGCTGCAATTGCAGCCACACATCTTATGCTTGAGGCAGAGCAGCTTGGATTAGGTGCAACGTGGGTAGGTTCGGTTGATACAAATAAAATGAATGAATTGTTTCCTGATATGAAGGCATATGAGATGATAGGCTTTTTCCCGATAGGTTATCCTTCTGATGATGCAAAACCTTCACACCTTCATACTACACGCAGAGAGCTGAATATTGCAGCAGAGTTTTGCTGAGTGATATATAACCGATATTTTTTATGACTGTAATATCTTATCTCAATAAAAGATATGTTTTATGTAAATTATGGATTACAGAATAAAAATATTAAAGATAATACTTTACTTTCAGATTAAAAGCTGATAAACTATTATCAATGTTATGATAAATTGTTAACAAATACAGTTGGTGAAAAAAATGCATAAGTATGAAAACATTTCGGCACCTGTAATAAAGCGACTTCCAAGGTATTATCGTTTTTTAGGAGAACTTCTTGATAATGGAATAACACGTATTTCGTCACGTCAGCTTTCTGATAAAATGGGATTGACGGCTTCACAGATAAGACAGGATCTTAATTGCTTTGGCGGGTTCGGACAGCAGGGCTATGGATATTCGGTTGAGGGACTTCATAAAGAGATAGGACATATACTTGGACTTGAACACAGCTATACTACTATTCTTATTGGTGCAGGAAACCTGGGTAAGGCAGTAGCACTGCATATGTCATACGAAAAAAGAGGCTTTAAGCTTATTGGAATTTTTGATAATGATCCTGCAAAGATCGGCAGCAGTATAAGGAATATTACTGTTGCCGATATGGAGAATATAGAAACCTTCTGTAAGGAGAATAAGACAGACGCAGCTATATTGTGTGTTCCGAAGACTGCCGTACCTGCTCTGGCTGATCGTCTTTATGAGATAGGAATACGCAATTACTGGAATTTCAGCCACTATGATCTTTCTGTAAGGTATAGTGATATAATAGTTGAGAATGTTCATCTTAATGACAGTCTGATGATATTGTGTTACAGGATTTCTGATGAAAATGATCCGCCCGAAGGATATACAGAATAACAAAAAGCAAACTCCACCGTTTTCCTGCATTGGGGCACGGTGGAGTTTTTAGTTTTGAGCTGTTTCGTTTTTTGAACTAATGACAGAATTTAAAACTTTTGTTAGATCGACATAGTCTATTATTCAATCAGTATGTTATTTTTATATAATCAACAACTAAAGTACAACAGAAGAATTCCGGATTTACAACCATTATTATTTTTTAATTTTCAGTTTTCAATTTTCAATATTCATTTATCCGCCGTAGGCTGTGCTATGTTCTGACACGGTTAACTGAAAACTTAAGAATAAATAATATAAAGCAAAAATCCTGACACAAAAGTGTCAGGATTTTTGCTTTGGTGAGAGTATTAATAACGGATTTGTTATCAGCAATAGTAGGTAATCTCTCCGAAGAAAGACAGCCATTTATCAATAACAATATCCTTATTTGCTTCGACAGCTTTACTTAAATAATTGAGCGTCCTGCTGTCATAATCTGAGTTGTTGTTAGCCAACAGGCATTTTCCGGTTTTCGTAATCCAAAACTTTGTCGCATTTGCCGTAGGCTTGCCTTTTGAAACGTGAACATGAACAGGCTCAAGAGGTTTATTCTCATTCGCCCAAAAATAAACCCAGTAGGAGCCGATTTTAAAAACCTGAGGTATTATCAAATCCTCCGTTTTGCGAAAGCTCAATAATCAAATGCGCATTATTCTCAATGATTGACTGATACCTTTTGATTTCATCCTCAGTAAAGCCGAATATGTCCTTCCAATCATATTTCGGCAAGAAACAGCTTGCAAAGTGAAAGCCGTCTTTTTCATTAGGTTTTTCAATATATACCTTAACTGTATTGTCACTTAACATTTCCGAGTGAACAATCTCGGTTTCATCATCAAGGGTAAGATAAGGGTACATCATATAAAACACCTCCGCTGAGATTATTGTAACACATTACGCTGCAAAATACAATGGTTTGTCTTATGCTATAGCAAGCAGGGAATTTGTATGGCATATTCCTTTACTTTTCTTTATTACCGTATTTATTTGCTGAGACATAAGTATATATCGTATCGGTGAGAGCAACAATTATCAATAACCCAATCATCAAAGGAATATTTGGATAAACAAAAGCAATAACCATTAATATTATACCGAGTATAATAAAAGAAACACCTCCGAAAAGCTGACACTTTTTCCAAACAGTATCATTAGTCATACTCCACTTTGTTCTCAACCCTACAAAAGAGTTCCTTTTTGATAATGGCATCAAATTTCCGATAAAAACAAAGAGTACACCGAAAATCAATAATATAATTCTTTCAATTTTGAAAACACCTGAATTAATATTCGTTATGTTATTAGCCTGTACAAAGAGAATGTAGTAATTAAATGCGTTAAAAAGCAGAATTAACGCTAAGCCTATATTCAACGTTATTTTCTTATTAGATTCATTTTTCATAAATAAGCCGGGCAGTAAAAATATCAAACTCAAAACAAATATTGAAACCGGGAAAATCAATATTTCAAATTTACTTCCGTAACGGTCAACCGTGAAATTTGCTCCGTAATGCGCAGGAATTTCTTCCGGAAGAAAAATCAGTGCAATCAAACTTATTATAAGCGGTAAAATCGCAAAAGATATAAGCAGTGTTTTTTTAGTTTTCATTATCATTATCTCCTTTCAAAGTGTCTAACCAAACAATCAGTTCACCGAGAACAGAAAGATTAAGCTCGTAATAAATAAAGTTTTTTTGTTTTGTTTCATAAATTAAATCCGCTTTTTTCAGCTTAGACAGATGATAAGATAACGCTTGCGGAGTTATCCCAAGGTAATCCGCCAATTCGCCTGTGCTGATTTTACCCTCTCTGAGCTTCATGATAATTGCTCTGCGCGTATCATCAGCTAAAGCGGAAAGTATTTTATTAATAGACAATGGAGTCGCTCCAATCTATTTAAAAATTCCTTTAAATAGATTATAAAATTTTTACAAACAAATGTCAAGAACTATTTAAAAAGATTTTTAAATAGTTAGGCAAATTAAAAGAGTGTCCATAACTTAAATTCGTTATGAACACTCATACTGGTCGAGGTGACAGGATTTGAACCTGCGGCCTCTACGTCCCGAACGTAGCGCTCCACCAAACTGAGCTACACCTCGTTCTTAAATTAAGCCTTGAATAAAAATTCAAGGCTTAATGGCTGCGGAATAGGGATTCGAACCCCAACAAACAGAGTCAGAGTCTGTCGTGCTACCGTTACACAATTCCGCAATATAAATTTCTTTTGTTCCTCAGAACGTTTTATATTATACAATACTAAATTATAAATGTCAAGCATTATTTTCTAATTTTTAAAATTTTTTTATAATCCGGATACAAGCAGTTATAAAACAGGGAGGAGGCCATCACAGTATATGAGATGACCTCTTTTTATTATATCAGTTTTTTTCAAGCTTTTTAAGCTTTTCCATTTCAGATTTGTCAATTCTGATCTGTCCGTCCTTTATAAGCGTAACGTCCTTTACGTTATAAGTATGTGCAGCAGCGTCAGGAGCTTTGTGCAGCGATACCGTGAGCATACCTGTTATAAGGTTAGAATCCACAACTGTACCCTTGCCGTCGGGCGTATTTACAATAGCGCCGATTTTAGGAGTTGTTTTCAGCAGATCACTATAGGCATCCTGCTCATATTTAAGACAGCACATCAGTCTTCCGCATGTACCCGAAATTTTGACGGGGTTGAGTGACATTCCCTGTTCCTTTGCCATTTTAATGGAAACAGGCTGAAAATCACCGAGAAATGTTTTACAGCAAAACGGTCTTCCACATATACCAAGACCTCCAAGCATCTTTGCCTCATCTCTTACTCCAATCTGCCTAAGTTCAATCCTTGTGCGGAAAACGTAAGCAAGATCCTTGACAAGCTCACGAAAATCTACTCTTCCGTCTGCTGTAAAATAGAACAGAATCTTATTGTTATCAAACGTATATTCAACATTGATCAGCTTCATTTTAAGCTTGTGCTCATTGATTTTCTGACTGCATATTTCAAATGCCTTTTTTTCTTTTTCTTTATTATCGGCAACTTTTTTAAGGTCTTCCTCGTTTGCAACGCGAATAAGCTTTTTTAACGGATAGCTAATATCGTCGTCGGCGATCTGTCTGTTATCCATAGCAACTTCTCCGCACTCTATGCCACGGCTTGTTTCAACAATGACATATTGACCTTTATTTAAATTTTTACCGTCAGGATCAAAATAATAAATTTTTCCTGCATCTCTGAATCTAACACCAATTATAAATGCCATAGAATCCTCCGTTTTAACCGTTTCTTAATTCAGCACACAGCCACGTACCATATAAATTAAGATTTAAATTTGTATTTATCAGATAACGTGCCCTGCTTATTTTTGACTGAAGACTTATGAGCCGTTTTCCTGATAATTTTTTTGCGGTTTCTTCTGCAATTGAAGAAACGTTTTTAACTCCTGCCGAAGCCATAACACATTCTGCCGACAATTCGCAAAGTGCGTCAAGAACATTTACAGCAAACGCCCTGTTTTGTACTGCTTTGTTTGTAAGCAGCAGAAGATTATATTCCGTTGACAAGGGGATAGCACTCAATATCTGTTCGGCAAGCAGTCTGGCCTCTTCGCTTTCGCCCTTAAGAAGTTCAATTGCTCCGCCGATATTTCCTCCGCTGTCAGTTGTTGCCTTTGATATTTCATCGCTTGTCTTGTCAGGAAACCTATCCGACAGAAATTTTATTGTCTGTTCTGCATCCGGAGGATATAATGAAAATATCCTTGATCTTGATCTCACAGTCTGTAATAATGAAGACGCCGAAACAGCCGTCATAATGAATACAACGTTTTCAGGCGGTTCTTCCAGAACCTTCAAAAAAGCGTTTTGTGCGGGCTGAAGCATTTTTTCACAGTTGAATAACAGATATACCTTTTTTTCTGCTTCGTTAGGCTTTATATATGCAGATGTCCTTATGTTTCTTATAGCTTCAATATTCATCTCTCCGACATTATATCCGTCAGCCACGAATATATCAGGATGTATTCCTTTTTGGGCTTTTATGCAGTCAGAGCATATGCCGCAGGGTTTATTGTCAGATGAACAGACACAATATTGTGCAATAATGCCGGCAAGTGTTCTTTTTCCGGTTCCCTTAGCTCCGTCTATAATGACAGCGTGGGGGAATGTATTGTTTTTCATAACTGCGGAAAGCTCGGATATAACTCCGGCATTGCCTCTGAATTCCGATAATAGCATAAGCAGCATACTCTTTCTGAAAATGAATTTAAAAATTAATTTATTTAATTATAAACCATTTCTGTTCATTTTACAAGAATAAAGAAGAATTTTTATCATTCATTAAATGGCTCAACGAAAATGTTATTTAATTATTGACACGATTTTTTTGTAATGATATAATTAATGTTATGTGGAAGGGGAATCGTTATGCCGGATCTTAATGATATTATAAAACAATTTATGGATACCAGGGACACTACTGATGAATTTGACCAGGATGATATAAAGCAGAATGCATTGGTTTCTATCTTTTCATATTTGTCGTGGCTTGTGATTGTGCCTATTATCTCTTCTCAGAATTCCGGATTTACACGTTTTCACGCAAATCAGGGATTGATACTGGCTATTATTGAAACAGCCGGCAATACCTTGCTTGGTGCGCTTTCATATATTCCATATATCGGCTTTATGTTCGGAATAATACTGGCACTTGTAAATCTGGCTTGTGTAGTTTTGTCTATAATAGGAATTGTCAACGCTTCAAGAGGCGAGGCAAAGGAGCTTCCCATTATCGGAGGCATCAGACTTTTGAAATAAGTTCGTCTTTCAGTAAAATAGTAAACAAACAGTAATTCACTGATCAATAAACAGCAAGGAGGAGTTTTGTGATAAGCGGTGCTGAAATAATGGTAAAATGTCTTCAGAAGGAGGGCGTAGAGATAGTCTTCGGTTATCCGGGTGCTGTTATCTGTCCTTTTTTTGATGAACTTCACAATACCGATATTAAGGCTGTTCTTGTACGTCAGGAACAGAATGCTGCACATGCAGCAAGCGGATATGCAAGAGCTCTTTCAAAGGTCGGAGTATGTGTTGCAACCTCAGGTCCGGGTGCGCTTAATATGATCACAGGTATAGCAACTGCATATATGGATTCAATACCGTTGATAGCAATAACCGGACAGGTTAAGAGTGATGTTTTGGGCAGGGATGTTTTTCAGGAGGCGGATATTACCGGTGCGTGTGAATCCTTTGTAAAACACAGCTACCTTGTAAAGGACACTGCCGATCTTCCCCGTGTGTTCAGGGAGGCTTTTCATATTGCATCAACAGGCAGACCCGGTCCTGTGCTGATAGATGTACCGGTGGATATTCAACAGGGTGAAATCGAAGAATTTACATATCCCGAAAAGGTAAATATAATAGGCTATAAGCCCAGTGTACACGGACATCCTATGCAGATAAAAAGAGCACTTGAGATGATATATGCTTCAGAGCGTCCGGTAATTTGTGCCGGCGGAGGTGTGCTCACATCCGGAGCAAAGCCTAAATTCCGTGAGTTTATTGAAAAAACGGGTATACCTGTTGTATCTACTATGATGGGAATAGGCATTATGCCGTCAGATGATCCTCAGTATATAGGAATGCTCGGCTCTCACGGACGAAAGGCAGCCAATATAACCGTACACAACGCGGACCTAATCATACTTTGCGGTGCAAGAGTAGGTGATCGTGCTGTAGCGTCTCCTGATCAGGTTGTTGAACACGCAAATGTAATACATATAGATATTGATCCGGCTGAGATCGGAAAGAATATGAAAACTTCTATTCCTATTGTAGGTGATATGAGGAATGTTCTTAATCAGCTTCTTAAAGATATAGACTATAAAACTCCGTCCGGATGGATAGAACAGGTAACACTTTGGAAAAAGGAGTATGAACCTGTGCCGGACAGGTTTGATGGTTATGTAGAGCCTAAAAGCTTTATAGCAGATCTTTCGGGTATGGTGCGTGCAAAGGCAATAATGTGTGCAGATGTCGGACAAAATCAGATATGGTGTGCAAATAACTGTCGTCTGCGTGACGGACGTTTCTTTACCTCAGGCGGTATGGGAACTATGGGGTATTCCGTTCCTGCTGCCATCGGTGCAAAGCTTGCAAGACCTTCAAGGGATGTTATTGCTGTGTGCGGTGACGGATCGTTTCAGATGTCTATGAATGAGCTTGCAACAATTGCTGTTGAAAAGCTCAACATAAAAATAATTATTATGAGAAATACCGTTCTTGGAATGGTGCACGAGTTGCAGGATAAATTTTACGGCAGCCGGTATGCTGTTACTGAGCTTGAAACTGTTCCTGATTTTGTCAGCCTTGCACAGTCATACGGTATTGAAGCTGCATATGCTTCAAGCAATGATGAAGCTCTGGAGCTTTCAAAAAATATGCTGAAAAGTGATAAACCCTTTGTTCTTGTATGTAATGTGCATCCCGGAACAACATCAATATAAGGAGGCACCGTGATGAAATATACATTGTCAGTTTTAGTGGAAAACCACCCCGGTGTTCTTTCAAAGGTTTCAGGATTGTTTTCACGCAGAGCCTTCAATATTGAAAGTCTTGCCGTTGGTATCACGGAAGATCCTAATATATCAAGAATGACGATTGTTGCAGATGGTGACGAATATGTCATTGAGCAGCTTGAAAAACAGCTTAATAAAGTAATACCTGTTATAAAAGTCAGAACATATACAAATGGAGAATTCATCAGCAGAGAACTTTCCCTTATCAAGGTAAGCTGTCAACCGAAGCAAAGAGTTGATATAATGGCAATTGCCGAGCTGATGGAAGCAAAGATCGTGGATGTTTCAGTAAATACAATAACCCTGCAGTTTGCAGATACGATTGAACGCTTTGAAACACTTACCGATCTTTTAAAGCCGTATGGTATCCGTGAGATCGTCAGAACCGGAACAGTGGCAATTGAAAAGGATTCTATTGCCTGCCGTAAATGATAATCTAACGAATTTCATAAATATATGCCGCCCATAAGACGGCGAAATTTTAAAATATTTTGGAGGAAAATAAAATGCCAAAGATTTATTATGACGCAGATTGTGACATCAACCAGCTTAAGGGCAAGACCGTTGCTATTATAGGCTACGGCAGCCAGGGCCACGCTCACGCACTCAACCTTCGTGACAGTGGTGTTAACGTTATTATCGGTCTTTATAAAGGCAGCAGACGCTGGGATCACGTTAAAGAGCTTGGTTTTGAGGTTTATACAACAGCAGAGGCAACACAGAAGGCTGATGTTATTATGATCCTCACTCCTGACGAGAAGCAGGCTGAAATCTTCAAGAATGATATTGAGCCTAACCTCACAGAGGGCAAAGCAATTGCATTTGCTCATGGCTTCAATATTCACTTTAAGCAGATCATTCCGCCTAAGGGTGTTGACGTATTTATGATTGCACCTAAAGCTCCGGGACATACAGTTCGTTCAGAGTATGTAGAGGGTAAGGGTACACCTGCACTTGTTGCTGTATATCAGGATGCAACAGGTCACTGCCTTGACATTGCTCTTGCATATGGTGCAGGTATCGGTGCAGCTCGTGCTGCAGTAATGGAGACTACATTCAGAATTGAAACAGAAACAGACCTCTTTGGTGAGCAGGCAGTTCTTTGCGGCGGTGTTACAGCCCTTATGCAGGCAGGCTTTGAAACACTTGTAGAGGCAGGTTATGCTCCGGAGAATGCATATTTTGAGTGTATTCACGAGATGAAGCTTATTGTTGACCTTATCTACTCAGGCGGCTTCTCAATGATGAGATATTCAATCTCTGATACAGCAGAGTTCGGTGACTACGAAACCGGCAAGAGAATTATTACAGATGCTACAAAGGCTGAAATGAAAAAGGTTCTTGCAGAAATTCAGGATGGTACATTTGCATCTAAGTGGATTGCTGAAAACAAGAACGGCAGAGCACACTTCAATGCAACAAGAGCACTTAAGGCAGAGCATCAGCTTGAGCAGGTTGGTAAGGAGATTCGCAAGATGTATGCTTGGAATGCAACCGAAAACAAGTATGAGGATTAATTGTTTTATCTGATTGCATTACTCCTGGTGTTCACTGTTCAGGTTTAATAATTGATAAAATTTTAAACACACTATCATCTTTAACGTACGATAGTGTGTTTATTTTTATTGTGCGGCTTTACTATTTTCTGAAAAGCTGATATAATTATCCGGTAATCGAAAACTTGGAGGAGAGAATATGGCGTTCAAGGCGAGAGAATATCCCTATATAAAAATTTCAAAAAAAGCTGAGAATAGTGTATTGCACGGACATCCGTGGGTATATGACGGAGAATTAAAAGAGACAAGCGGTATTACTGAAAACGGTGAGCTGGTCGATGTTCTGGGTTCATCCGGACAATATCTTGGAACAGGGTTTTATAATGATAATTCAAAAATAAAAATAAGAATCATATCCACAAATGCAAATGATAAATTTGATGAAGCCTTTTTTGAAAGGCGAATAAGATATGCGTGGGAATACCGTAAAACCGTAATGAGAAACGATCTGAACTGCTGTAGAGTTATTTTTGGTGAAGCAGATACATTTCCCGGACTTACCGTTGATAAGTTCAATGATATACTTGTAACTCAGACACTTTCACTTGGAATTGAAAAACGTAAGCATATAATTTTTCCGCTGCTTTATAAAATTCTGAATGAGGACGGTATTAGAATAAAAGGAATATATGAAAGAAATGATGTGTCAATACGCAAGCTTGAAGGTATGACTGAAAATAAGGGGTTTTACAACCTTGACGGTGTTATGTCACCTGAAAGCACTTCTGTTATAATAGATGAAAATGGGATAAAATATAATGTTGATTTTGAAAACGGTCAGAAAACAGGTTTTTTTCTCGATCAGAAATATAACAGGCTTGCAGCAGCTAAAATAGCTAAGGGCAAAAGGGTATTGGATTGCTTTACACATACAGGCTCGTTTGCACTCAATGCAGTAATGGGTGGGGCTGAACACGTATGTGCTGTTGACATTTCAGATGATGCGGTTAAAATGGCTGAGAAAAATGCAAGGCTTAACGGTTTTGAGGATAAGATGTCGTTCAGGACTGCAAACGTATTTGATCTTCTTCCTACAATACCAAAAAGTGAAGGCTTTGATTTTATAATTCTTGATCCGCCTGCCTTTACAAAATCAAGGGCTACCGTAGATAGTGCGATCAGAGGTTACAAAGAGATAAATCTCAGGGCAATGAAGCTCCTTCCAAGGGGCGGCTATCTTGCAACCTGCTCCTGCTCTCATTTTATGCGTGATGATCTGTTCAGATCAATGCTTAGAAGTGCCGCTTATGACGCTCACGTTTCACTCAGACAGATAGAAGCACGTCAACAAGCTCCTGATCATCCTATTCTCTGGAATGTTCCTGAAACCGATTATCTTAAGTTCTATATTTTTCAGATAGTTTAAACTGAATGATTATGTAAAAACAAAAAATATGAAGAAAAATAAAAATAATCCTTGCAATTTTTGATTGTATGTGTTATAATTCGTATGTTATCTATGGAGAAACGAAAGAGGTGAGTAAGAATGAAGGAGAACATACATCCTAATTATCAGCAGACAACTATCACTTGTGCTTGCGGTAATGTAATTGAGACAGGTTCAACAAAGAGCAATATCAGAGTTGAAATTTGTTCAAAATGTCACCCGTTCTTCACAGGCAGACAGAAGCTTGTAGACACAGGCGGACGTGTTGATAAATTCAAAAAGCGTTACGGTATGGGTAAGTAATAATCGGATAACAGATCCGACCGGGGGCGGCACAGGTTTTGTGTCGTCTTTTTTTCTTTATGAGGGGTGGATTATGCAGCAGTATAAGACGATCGGAAAAAAAGCTGCCGATGAATTCACAGAGCAGCGTTCAAGATTCATAGGTTATGTATGTCCTGTAAAAAATGAAGAAGAAGCTCTGGCTTTTATAAATGATATAAAGAAAAAGCACTGGGATGCAAGACATAATGTATATGCCTATGTTCTGCGTGAAGGTGGAATACAAAGATACAGCGATGATGGTGAACCTCACGGAACTGCCGGAGTTCCGGTGCTTGATGTTATATTGAAGTCGGGTGTAACTGATGCTGCGGTGGTTGTAACAAGATATTTTGGAGGAATACTTCTTGGTGCAGGAGGACTTGTTCGTGCATATACAAAAAGTGCACGACTTGCTCTTGAGGCAGGAAATATAATAACAATGAAGGTCTGCAATGTTTGCAGGATAACCTGTGATTATAATCAATACGGAAGATTAAGCGGACTTATTCCGTCCTGCGGAGGGGTTGTAGACAACACCGATTTTGGAGAAAATATAATTATTGAATTTCATATTTCCCCGGAAAACTACGGCAGCTTTACAAAGCAGCTTGCAGATATTACCTGCGGAAGTATTGAACCGGAAATTACAGATGAGGATTTTTTTGAAATGGAATAATGAAAGTAAAAAGGAGAGCAGAGTATGCTTATTGATTTTAATGAAATGAAGGAGCTTTGCATTGAAAATATGAATAACGGCAGTGGCAGAGTCAATTCAAAAATGTTTATGAATGAAAACGGAAAAGTTATATTATGCCGAATCTCTCAGGGTGCATCTATAGGTGAGCATATTCAAAAATCGGGAAATGATATAAACTATGTTATAAGCGGCGTTGGAAAGGCAATATGTGACGGCAAAGAAGAACAGCTATATAAGGGAGTGTGTCACTATTGCCCGAAAAACTCTGTTCATTCAATAATAAATACAGGTGATGAAGACCTTGTTCTGTTTACAGTTGTGGACGGATAAATCTTTTTTAAAATTGTAAGAATAAATAAAGGTATAAGGTTTTTTTTTGCGTATATTATTACAGAAAGAAACGGAGGGGGTTCTTGTGAATATACGTGAGCAGCTTGAATATACAGAAAAACAGATACTTTCGCCTTATGCCTGTCTTGCAGTTAATACAAAGGGACGGCCGCGTGTTGATGAAAAGTGCAGTGTAAGAACGGATTTTCAACGTGACCGTGACAGAATAATCCACTGTAAGGCATTCCGAAGATTAAAGCATAAAACTCAGGTTTTTCTTTCGCCTGAGGGAGATCACTACAGAACACGGCTTACTCATACGCTTGAGGTTGCTCAAATTGCAAGAACAATTGCAAGAGCATTGAGGCTGAATGAAGACCTGACCGAAGCTATCTCGCTTGGACACGATCTTGGACATACACCTTTCGGACATGCAGGTGAAAGAGCACTTAACGAGATTGTACCCGGAGGCTTTCATCATTATGAACAAAGCCTGAGAGTTGTGGATAAGCTCGAAAAAAACGGCAGAGGTCTGAACCTTACATATGAAACAAGAAACGGAATTGTCTGCCATACAAGAGGAAAAGAGGCTGATACCCTAGAAGGCAGAATCGTCAGACTTGCAGACAGAGTTGCATATATCAATCACGATATAGATGATGCAATAAGAGCGGGTGTGATTTCCAATAAAGATATTCCGGCTGATATTTCAAGAATTCTCGGAGATACAACTAACTCACGGATAAACACACTGGTTCTGTCTGTTATTAATAATACCGATAATGATACTCTTAAAATGTCTCCTGAAATACAGGATGCTTTTGATAAGCTGCATGTCTTTATGTTTGACAGCGTCTATTCAAATGACTATGCTAAACACGAAGAAAAGAAAGTCCCCGAACTTATTTATCTTTTATATAAATACTTTAAAGAGCATTCTGAGCTTTTACCTGAGGAAAATAAAAAAACTGCTGATGAAGAAGGCATTGAAAGGGCAGTATGTGATTATATTTCGGGAATGACAGATCATTTCGCCACAGAAAAATTCAGGGAGTTATTTATTCCGGGAGCGTGGCATCTGTGAATATCCGACAAAATAAAAAAGGGGGGAGATAATTGCCTATACCGGAGGAATTTATACAGGAGCTTAAGCTCAGGTCTGATATAGCCGATGTTATTTCAGGTTATGTCAATTTAAAAAAAGCCGGGCGAAATCTTGTAGGACTGTGTCCCTTCCATAATGAAAAAACTCCGTCATTCAGTGTTTCACCCGAAAATGGGTTTTTCCATTGTTTTGGATGCGGAGCAGGCGGAGATGTAATAACGTTTATAAAAAGAATTGAAAATCTTGATTATATTGACGCTGTAAAATTTCTGGCTCAGAAGGCAGGAATGTCTGTGCCGGAGGATAATAAAAACGATGGACTTACGCGGTTTAGAAACAGAATTTATGAGGCTAACCGTGAAGCCGCCAGATTCTTTCATAAAATGCTTTATACAAATGAAGGTTCAAAGGCGCTTGAATATCTGAGAGGAAGACAGCTTTCGGAAAAAACCATTATACATTTCGGACTGGGATATTCTCCAAAGTCAAGATATGAGCTTGTAAATTATCTGAAAAGCAAGGGCTTTACAAATAATGAGCTTATACAGGCAAACCTTGCCAACAAATCCGGCCGGGGTTATCTGTTTGACAGATTTTCAGACAGGGTTATGTTCCCAATAATGGATCTCAGAGGCAACGTGATTGCATTCGGCGGACGAATAATGTCTGATATGAAGCCGAAATATCTAAATACATCAGACACGCCAGCTTTCAATAAAAGCCGAAATCTTTTTGCATTACAGTTTGCAAAGAATAAGGCAAACGGCCAGCTTATCCTTGTTGAAGGATATATGGATGTTATAGCACTTCATCAGGCAGGCTTTGAAAATGCAGTAGCAACTCTTGGAACCGCTCTTACTCAGGAGCAGGCAACGGTCATAAAAAGATATTGTGACGAGGTTGTAATATGCTATGATGCCGACGATGCCGGACAGAAGGCAACATCACGGGCAATTTCTATACTTCGCCCCACCGGACTGCATATAAAAATACTCACTGTTCCAAGCGGAAAAGACCCTGATGAGTTTATAAAATCATATGGAGAACAAGGGCCTGCAAGGTTTCGTATGCTTCTTGAAAAAAGCGGAAATGATGCTGATTTCAGACTTCGCAAGCTCAGGGAAAAATATAATACCGACATCACAGAACAAAGGGTAGAATTTCTTACCGAGGCTGCAAAGCTAATATCGTCATTCGATAACAGTATTGAGCAGGACATCTATATATCAAGGCTTGCCGGTGAGCTTGAGGTCGAAAAAAATGCCATAAAACAACAGGTTATGCGTTACCGAAAAAAGAATTCCCGTGAATATATAAAAAGGGAACAGCGTGAAATACAGAATAATTTGTCCGCAAGAAATGACAGAATAAATACAGAAAAGGCATATAACCTCAGAGCGGCTAATGCAGAAGAGGCGTTGATTGCACTTCTTATGTATAATCCCGATGCGGCACAGTCTGTTTTTAAAAGACTTCTGCCTGAGAAATTTATCACATCATTTAACCGAAAGGTTTATGAAACCATTAAAAAACGTGCAGATGCAGGCTTTGATTTTTCCATTACCGATATTTCCGGAGAGTTTTCAAACGACGAGATGAGCAGGATTACAAAGCTTCTTGCCTCACACCCAAGGGAAACAGATCCTGTTTCGGCAGCAAACGACTATATAGCCGTACTTGAAGATGAAGCTGAAAAGCTCACTCCGGAACAAATAGCCTATGCGGATACACAAATGCTTATGGCTCGTCTTAAGAAATTAAAGGAAAAGAAGAAATAACAGGAGGTTTTATTATGATAGCAGCACCACAGCCGGATAAAAAAACAGTACTTAAGGATCTTATGGAAATGGGTAAGGCAAAAGGACAGCTTACCAATAAGGAGATTCTTGACGCCATTGGCGAAATGGATATTGACCCGGAACAGCTTGAAAAATTCTATGATACACTTGAAACAAACGGTGTAGAGATTGTAGAAACGCTTGACGATATAATCCTTGATGATGTTGAGCTTTCTGCAATATCCGCAGAAACCAATATAAATGATGAAGACGCCGACGGCGAGCCGGTTGTTGAGAATATCTCAATTGATGATCCGGTAAAAATCTATCTTAAAGAGATAGGCCGCGTGCCGCTTCTTACTCCTGACGAGGAGCTTGACCTTGCAATACGTATATCAGACGGTGATGTTTCCGCCAAGAAAAGACTTTCAGAGGCCAATCTTCGCCTTGTTGTCAGCATTGCCAAAAGGTATCTTGGACGAGGAATGCAGTTCCTTGATCTTATACAGGAGGGTAACCTGGGACTTATCAAGGCTGTTGAAAAATTCGATTATACAAAAGGCTTTAAGTTCTCCACATATGCTACCTGGTGGATAAGGCAGGCAATAACAAGAGCAATTGCAGACCAGGCAAGAACCATCCGTATTCCCGTTCATATGGTTGAAACAATAAACAAAGTAAAGAAGGTATCAAGTCAGCTTCTCCATCAGAACGGTCACGAGCCTACAGCCGAGGAAATATCTGAAGTTCTCGGTATGCCTACGGATAAGGTAAGGGAAATAATGAGAGTTGCTCAAGAGCCTGTTTCCCTTGAAACACCTATAGGTGAAGAAGAAGACAGCCACCTTGGTGATTTTATTCCCGATGATGACGCTCCTGCACCGCAGGATGCAGCTTCACACACACTACTTAAGGAGCAGCTTTCAGACGTTCTTGCAACACTTACTCCAAGAGAGGAAAGGGTCTTAAGACTAAGATTTGGTCTTGAAGACGGACGTTCACGTACGCTTGAAGAGGTTGGCGAGGTATTTAATGTTACCAGAGAACGTATCAGACAGATAGAAGCAAAGGCACTTCGCAAGCTTCGTCATCCAAGCCGCAGTAAAAAGCTTAAGGATTTTCTTGATTAAAATAATTTATAAAACCGGTACGGGCTTTAGGCTGATTCCGAAAAGGATGTTTTCAGTTTAAGGCGGTGCCCTATGCGCAGGCGGACAGTTTAGGTTGTCCGCCTTTTGTCTTGTTTGGTTTCTTTTGTTACGTCAGTTTCGTTCGGGAGAGCGAAGATTCCGATGTAGCGAAAGTAGATATCAATATGCTGCGGTGAGGTTTGGCTGTGCTTTTTCTCGCGCTCGTGAACAACGATTTTGCTGATGAAGGTTCGCAGCACCTCCGGTGTCAGCTCCTGAATACACACATACTTTCTGACAATTTTGAGGAATTTTTGAACATTGGTACACTCGCATTTGAGTGTATCAATTTCTTTTTGTAAATCAGGAATTGATTGCTCAAGCTCCTTTTGCTCATCGTTGAAATCAAGGGATAACATTCTGTACTGCTCGTCGCTAATACGACCAAGTACGTTATCCTCATACAAGCGCTTGAAAAGCGATTTCAGTTCCACGATGCGCTTTTCGGCTTTTGACAGTTCAGCAGTTTTAGCGTTCAATTCTTTCCTGTACTGTGAGGAAGTCTTTTTACTGATGTAATCGGTAAACTCCTTCGTGTTATTTCTCGCGTAGTAGATTGCCTTATTAATTTCTTCAAGAACAATCTCATCAAGCACAACCTCTCGAATAGAATGCGGCGTACATTTTTCTTCACCAACGTGCTTGTGATAGTTTCCACAGATAAAACTGTAGCTTTCACGTTTGATTGTTCTTCCTCGGTAAAGATGATGCTTTCTGCCGCAGTCAGCGCAGTAAATTAGTCCGCTGTATTTGTTAATCTCACCCATACGGGTTTTGCGGATTCTTCCTTCGCGTACCTTATGGACAATGTCCCAAGTTTCTTGGTCAATAATTGCCTCATGAGTATTCTCGAACCTCAATTGCTCTTCTTTAGGAACTTTTATGGTTCGCTTGTCCTTGAATGAAGCTATCCTTGTACGGCAGTTAATGGTGTGACCGAGATAGATTTCGTTATCAAGGATATTAGCAATCGTATGCCAATCCCAGTTATATGGATTTTCAATATCAGTGTGAGTACCATACTTGCCTTCTTTTTGGAAACGATATAATGTGGGTTTGAGAATTTTCTTTTCTTTTAATGCTTTTGCAATATTACTCGGTCCGATACATTTAGAACACATGGAAAATATCATTCTTACCACCGGAGCGGTTTCCTCGTTTATCAGGAGATGACATTCTTTTCCGCTGTCAGGGTCACGGCGGTAACCGTATGGAATGGTTGTTCCCAAGCGTTGACCCCGCTCGGCTTTCGCCTTGAACACAGCGCGGATTTTCTTGCTTGTGTCACGGGCGTACCATTCGTTAAACAGATTCTTGAACGGTGCCAGCTCATTATTATCACTGAACAGAGAGTCGTAATTATCATTGATAGCAATGTACCTGACACCATATCTCGGAAATACGAACTCGGTGTAGTTGCCGACCTCGATATAATTCCTGCCGAGACGGGATAAGTCTTTCGTGATAACAATTCCGACTTTGCCTGTTTCAATCAGCTTATACATCTCCTGAAAGCCGGGACGGTCGAAGCTGACGCCTGAGTAGCCGTCGTCAACAAACACGCGAATGTTAGGAAAGCAATTATCCT
>CADACB010000023.1 GCA_902786345.1 uncultured Ruminococcus sp.
CATAATAAATAAAGTTTCGCTCAAGCCTTTACAAAGGCTTGCGGGGTCAAGGGGCAGAGCCCTTGGCGCACTCCGCAGAGTGCGAAATTCCCATACAACACGCACTCAAACATCGGATTGCTTTCAGTTTGACATTGTTTAAAATGAAAATAACAATAAAATGTATAACTGCCTCGTATTTGCACAAAATATATTTATCCTTGACATAATGCTTTATTGTAATTATGAGCGGAATGTCGGATCATAAAGTCTTATCATTAGGATAATTGACTTTTGTAATATATATATACAGGAGGTATGAACAATGCTTGACAGACTTGCAATGATTTTGCTTATCATCGGTGGACTGAACTGGGGCTCGGTCGGCGTATTCCAGTTTGACATAGTTGCATGGATATGCGGCGGTCAGACAGGTATAATCAGTAGAATTATCTACACCCTTGTCGCTCTCTCGGCTATCTGGTGTATCTCTCTTCTCTTCCGTGACAGAGAGACAACTCCAACCCTTTCTGCTTAACCAACATCTGAACTCACTGTTCACTTCTTAAACCGGAACTTAATATCCTGATACATGCTGTCAGCTTCTTCACATTGTTATGCAACTCGCTACTCACAATTCGTTAACTAACCTCCGAAGCAAAACCGCCCATAAGTGCACCGTAAGGGATATGTTGGGCGGACAACCTCAGACACTGAGTGTATAGGTTACGAGCACCAAGTGAGCGTTAGCGGACTAACCGCGAACCGAATGCAGCGGCTCGCGCCCTGCCGTTGTGAAGCAGCAGACAGCATATTTTTTTAAAAAATCAACTTCATCATATCCCGGCAAACTCTTATGTTTGTATATCATTTATACAAAGAAGGAAATTTGTATAAGCCGTTTTGCTTGATTTTTTTGGGTGTCAGGAATAAAATATGTATGTAAATATTGGAGGTATGACTTATGAAGAATATTATAAAACGTACATCTGCCGCTCTGTTGGCAGCAATTACAATCACTGCGTGCACATCTTCAAGTGTATATGCTTTTTCTATCCCATCACTCGATATTATATCCAAGGATACAAGCAATAACCTTACCATCCCTCTTAACGGAGATCCTGTTACTCTTGAAAGAGGCCGTACTTATACCTTACCGCAGATAAATTCCTTCCTGTTTCCCGGCTATAAATATCAGCTTTCTACTACAAACAATAAAGTAGTAAGCATCAAAAACGGTGTTATAACCGCTAACGGTACAGGAATATGTACACTCAAAATCACACTCCCGAATGGTATGAGCATAAGCAAAAACATCAATGTTGCACTGCCAAAGGTTACTGTTAAATTTGAAAAATCAAATATGACTATCGGCAAGGGCGAAGCTGCTAAACTCAAGGCTATGCTTTCATCAGGAAACGGCAATATAACGTGGTCATCCTCGAACAATAAGGTTGTAAGTGTGGATAGTACCGGAAAGCTTACAGGTAAAAGCAGCGGAACTGCAACAATCACGGCTAAGCTTGCAAACGGCGAAAAAGCCAGCTGCAAGGTCACTGTCAAGACTGCACCTAAATCTGTTATTCTGACAAAAAATAAAATCACACTGGGCATTGGCGAAAGCAAAGAGCTTGATTTCACAATCAACGGAAATGCCGCTTCTTATAATGTAAACTTCTCCTCAAGCAACCCTTCTGTTGTTTCAGTTGATTCTAAATCAGGCAAGCTCATCACCAAGAGAACAGGAAAAGCAGTCGTTACTGTAAAAACCTATAACGGCAAAACTGCAAAATGCACTGTAGAAGTAAAGAAAGCTCCGGCTTCACTCGTACTCAATACAAAAAACGTTACCCTCAGAAAGGGCGGCAAGATCTCGCTTAAAGCTACTATCCCAAACGGCAGTGCATCAGAAATAACCTTCTATCCAAGCAACAGCAGAATTATAAGTGTAGACAGCAATGGACTTGTCAAGGCTCTTCAAACAGGCACTGCATTTGTTACCGCAAAAACATATAATGGTAAGTCCGTGACCTGCAAGGTAACTGTAACTGCATAATAATTATTCCAACAGAACGTTATTGCCTGAGCTTCAGCATTTTCGTATTTGACACAATCAAACGCCGGTATGCTCTCAACACACAAAATAAAACAGCAAGTACGATAACTTATAATAGAATCGTACCTGCTGTTTTTTTAATAATTATTCAATTAAAACCTTAACATAATTTTAATTCAGTCCATTTGTTTTAGTCCGTAATCAAAGGTGAAAAGAAAGATTTTCACCCTTTTCTATAGGACTGGTGATAGTAAGAACGGGAGACTTTTCATCGGATGTATCAAGCTTAATTATATCTGCAAATTTGTTCCAGTTTGTTTTACCGTCATAATCCATCCAGTAAATAACCTTATCCTCGATTTTGTAGCGGAACCGCTCGCGGTCAACCTCTTTCTCACCGTTATGATTTTCACATTCATAATAACAGATCATTCTGCCATAAACATCAAGTGAAATGTGATATACAGCACCTTCATCACCACACTTACCGCATTTTACATTGTCGCTTTTCCAGTCGGCAGGCTGTTTGTCGGTTGCAGTGCCTATAATACCGGCAAGCATTTCATACATTTTGAGCTTCTTTGCGGTATCTTTATAATCGGGAATCTTATTATAATCCTCAAGTGCCTTGTCATATCTTGAGTTAGCATAGTTTTTTCCGGCCTTTTGATATAAGCATTCACTCATTTTTTTATCTGAATCCTTATATTTGTGCTCATTCAGGAACTCAAACTTCTTATATGCAACATCATATTTTCCATTATCAAGATATGTCTGTGCTTCTCTGTAAAGACCTGAATAACACTCCTCAAGCATTTTTTTACTATCCTTATAATTATCTGTTGTTATGAAATTCTGTACTGCTTCATCATAATGCAGCTTTTCCATATTCTTCAGGCCGAGATTATAATTTGCATCTATATACCTCTGTTTGGCATCCGAATAGTCGATCACCTGTTCAAAAAGCTTGGCGGCTCTTTCATAATTTTCTGATCTTGCACTGTCGGCTGCCTGTCCATATAAGCATTCAATTTTGTGGCTCTTGCAGTCCATAAAATCTCCGAGTTCATCAAAAACAACTATAGCCTCATCGTATTTACCGTTATTCATTGCACTTATTGCACCGGAATATTTATAATAAGGTATCACAAACGTGAATATTCCAAACGCCGCAGCCGCTGCCAAAGCAAGACTCAGCACCGCTATCACAAGCTTTTTTGTAATTCTTTTTGACTTTTGTTTTCTCTGCTGCTTCTGATATGCCTTTTTACGGTTTTCAAATTCTTCCTTTTCGCTCTGCTTATTATCGACAAGCCTTGCCTGTGACTGTATCTGCTCTTTAATTTTTTTTGCCTCCAGAATCTGAGCGTCCTTTTGTCTTTCAAGTGCTTCTATTGAGGTATTCTTTTCAAGCCACGATCTACCGACCTTACAAAGTGAGCATATTCGCTCGTCATTCCAGTTAAAGCCTCCGCACGCACAAAGCCAATGACTTTTCTCAAACTCCGGTTCAAACACCAGCATTGTTCCGTCAATACCGCTTCGTGTACACAATTCAAGAAACTGTCTGTTATAATCTCCCAGAACATCAAATATTTTTTTCTGTTCTATTTTCTGATCAAAGCGTCTGTATTTACTGTTTTCCCACGTCTGATTATATACATTTGTAATACTTCTCAGAACATATTCAATGCTTCTTGTATTTATATCTCTGACAGGTATCCTTCTGTTATAGCCAAAATCGGCATTTCTTTCAACGTCAAGTCCGCTAAAGGTCACACCTGTAATATAATCTATCGGGTTACGATCCTCGTCATAGCATACAACATCAACAGACAGTGCTCTGAGATTATCCGGTTGAATATTCATAAATTTAGCGGATGTGAACATTCTTCCGCTGTTTGTATCAAGTTCCAGACGCATCGCACAGATTATGATAGGTGAGCCTTCAAACCACATACTGTCATTTTTTTCTTCTATCGTTCTGTAATTTTCATCAGCCATTTTCTCACCCCTTAATATTTATTTTAAAAATCTATCATAGTAAAAAATAAATAAATTATCCCTTTTTATTCTAATACTTTTCTGCAATACTGTCAACTTAGAACGAGATAAGTTTTAAAAACAACTACGAAAATTTGAAATTCCTTCTATTTCAACATTAACTTCATCAAGATGACATTTGTATGTATCACAAGAAATTCAACAATTATACAGAGAAAACCTTTTCCGGCAAAAAAAGTTATTCCTCATATGAATATTATCCAAATTTGTATTTATAAAATTACAAAACAATTTCCAAAAAGATAAGTTTGCAAAATTTCAACTGTCAGATTTTAAAATTAATTTCTGTGTACATAGCAACGATAATAAACTTCTTTTATATAATTTTAAGTCCCTCAAGCAATATTTTTGTACCTATAAGCACAAGAATGAGTCCTCCGGCAAGTTCTGAACCCTTTTTATATTTAGTTCCAAACACACTTCCAAGCTTTACCCCTACGGAAGAAAATACAAAGGTTGTTGCGCCTATAATAATAACCGCAGGAACAATATTAACTTCAAGAAAAGCAAAACTCACTCCAACCGCAAGTGCGTCTATACTTGTTGCAACTGCCATAAGAAGCATTGTCTTATAGTCCATTTCAGCACTCAACTTTTCTTCCTCACCGAACACCTCTCTTATCATATTTATTCCGATAAGCACCAACAGCACAAAAGCTATCCAATGATCGTACTGATCTATAAAGCCTGCAAACAGCCCTGCAAGCAAATATCCTATAAGCGGCATAAGTGCCTGAAACCCACCAAACCACACTCCTGCCTTCAGCATATGCACAGGTTTAATCTTACCAAGCGACAATCCCTTACAGACCGACACCGCAAAGGCATCCATTGAAAGTCCTATTCCAATAATGAATATTTCATACAAACTCATAAAACACACCTGTCTTTTTTTACTTTTCCGTTCCTGTATACCCGATAATTATATCAACTGACTTTTTTCAAATCAATATCTTTTATTAAAAATTTTATATGAACAGATAATCTATGCTGCTTTATTACGGAAGGCTGAGGTGTCTGGCAAACTCAGCTCATATAAATTGACAACAGTTATTATTAAGGCAGTTCAAGTAAGCAATTGAAACTTGTAATTTAATTAAATCTGTGTTATCATATCAGTAAAAAATATGGAGGAAATAAAAATGAAAACTTTAAGAATTATCATTGAGCTTATTGCATCTGTCCTTAATCTCGCTATTGTTATATATCTCTTTAAGAAAATTAAAGACGATGATGTAATTGTTCAGGACGCTGACACATATATGAAATAACTTATTTTTCTATCAAATATACGGAGGGATAATATGCCCGAAAGCAATAAAATACAGCTGCCTCACGATCACGGCAGCTGTCAAAGCTCTGTAATTGAATGTATGCCCGATACTGAAACCGTTAAAACCGTTGCCGAGGCTATGAAACAGCTCGGCGACCCAAGCAGGCTTAGAATTTTCTGGCTTCTTTGTCACTGCGAGGAATGTGTTATAAATATCGCTGCCGCAACCGGAATGTCAAGTCCTGCGGTTTCACATCATCTCCGTCTGCTTAAAAATGCAGGTCTGATAATATCAAACAGACACGGCAAAGAAATGTATTACCGTGCTGCTGACACAGAAATCACAGATAAGCTCCATCACACAATTGAAGAGATTGCAAGAATATCATGTCCGAAATGACCTGCGTGATAAACTTTAGAATAAACATTAAAAATAAAAATATCAAACAGCTTTACACAAACAAAAAAGACTGTCGGATCGACGTAAAATACAACGCCGCCGACAGTCTTTTTGCTTGTGTTCATTCTCATCAGAAAGAACGAATCTTAAACATATTTTTCATTTTCTGAATTGCCGTAATCTGACCTTTCAGTCACTGCAAAGCAATTAATATTACATATCTGCCAGTTTCATTTGTAAAGCTGTGACGTCACTGACTGTTATTCTGCCATCACCATTAAAATCTGCTGCCTTGTTCTGGAACTCATCAAGCGTTACCATATCCGCCAATGCCATCTGCAAATATGAAGCGTCGCTGACACTTAATCTGCCGTCACCATTAACATCACCTTTTTTCAAATTTACCGTGATTTTAAAGCTCTTTAACTTAAATCTATTTTTTGAATCTTTTGCAAAAACACTTACGGTATAGTTACCATATGAATCAGGCTTAAAGCTTGTTTTTGGGGTTGCCGTATAATCACAAAGCGTCGTTGAACCTGATACACCTTTTTTGCTATATGTGATCTTGTATGTGCAGGGTCCGTAATCAGCACTTGCATTCGGCTTGATAGTAACGGTATCTCCAAGAGTAATGCTTGTTTTATTTACAGTAGACTTATTATCAAGAACATATTTTTTCTGTCCGACATTAAGTGTATATTCTCCGCCCTCGATCTTCACAGTAACTGTTGTTTTTCTATCACTGTTTGTTTGATTTAAATAATTATGAATCTTAATTCCTTTTACCATATTCTGTGAATCAATCACAGGAGTAACCTTAAGCCACTGAGTTGTCGATTCAGGTATATTTACCTTTGCTGAGAACTCATCCTTAGAAACAGACTTTTTCAGATATACAACTGTATCTTCTGCAACAGCCGGAAGCTGTACATTATATGAAGAAAGTCCGTTAAACTTAGTAATGAGCTTTACTGAATATTCTCTGATATGTGTAGCGTCTGCTTTTGTAACAGCGCCGTCATAATCTACATCAGCAGCCGCAATCTGATATTTATCAAGCGTTGCCTTTTTTGCAAGATACTTCTCTATGGCACTTGCATCAGCTACATTAATTGTGCCGTCACCAATAACGTCACCAAGTTTGGGCTTGAATGTGAACGAGAATGTAGATGTTCCGGTATTACCGTTTTTATCCTTAACTGTTACCTTGACAGTATATTCGCCATATACAGACGGTTTCCAATCAACAGATGAATCTGAGCTAAAGCCTTTTATCAGTGTTGTTTTATTATTCTTAGTCTTATTAATAGCCTCAAACTTATAGGTATAGTTTCCCACACCATTTGATGCAGAAGCCCATACTGTAACTGTACTTCCAAGCGTCGTATTATTATAGGTAATAAAATCAGTGCCAGCAGGTGATACTCTTATTGATGCTCTTGGCTTCTTAGCTGATTTGAGTGTTGTATATTTAATGGTCTTTGTTGCATACACATTCAGCATTCTGTCATAAGCATTTACTTTGATATCACCTGAAGTAACGGATTTGTCAAGCTTAAAACTGCTGTCCCATGTAAATCCTATGATCTTACCGTCTTTAACTATCTCATAGCCAAGATGTGCCGAAGGATAATTTCCTGAAAGGTTGAAATACAAAGTATTATTTGTATCCATATTAAATGAGAATGTACCGCTTACAGACTTGTTATCGTTTCTGCTTGAATTCTTTATATCCTCATATGTTCTTGTGTTATAATACCAGATTTTCTTGTTAAGCTCAGGAAGCTTAAGAGCTTTCATAGACTTTGTATATGTTTCAGACGGTTTATCAGATATGAAACCATATCTTACAAAATACTTAGTCAAATCTGTTTTTGTTGCAGCAGCAGAATATACAGCCATCTTCTCACGCTTGAGAATATCTTTTTCATCGTCAGTTTCAGCATTTTTTTCTGCTGCCTCAAACAGATCATCTACTGTTTTGTTGCCGCAGGAATCATCACGATACATATTGTTGAAGGTTGTCCAGTAGCCATTATGATAAACCTCAAGATCCCAGAAAATAAAGAGTGTCCAAAAATAATTACTACCGTCTCTACCCTGCCAGAAATTCGTCTTTGTATTAACAGCTATCTGGTTTATGTCGTAATGATGATTTTTATCATTAAGCTTTTTCACCGCAACATAGTAATCATCCAAACCATTATCAAGCACATTCTTCATAGACCACATATTGTTGGTCACTTCACCATATGTTCTTTCAGGATTATCAAGACAGTGACCATATTCGTGCGGTATACCCCAGTTATAGTCACCTGTCAATACTTTCGTTTCATCATGTGCGTAAATGTTGATAACCTCATTAGTAGCGCTTGCACCAACACCCGCAGAAAGATTCTTGGCTCTTACCTGAATTTTCATATCCTTATATTCTTTATAACTCATTCCATTGAATTCATAAAGCTTTTTTGAGAATTGGTCCCATTTATCCATCGCTTTTGAAAAATCGAACCCGTTGGTGTTGACTGTTTCCAAGAAATTCTTATCTGAATCATTCTTTTTATTATGCTTTATTTCAAAAGTCATAATAGAGTGATTTGAACACAGTTCTACGATATTATGATAACCTTCTTCGTTTTTATCAAGATGTGCTGCATAATCATTAAGATTCTTAAGGAAGGTTTTTGAACTCTGTCCCTTTTTGTAAACCGGGAACTGATCTCCGCCGTCAATATAAACCTTTACCTGCTTCTTCTGCTGTTCTGCTGTATAGGGATTCAGAAGATAAACTGCACCGCCCTGTTCATAATCATCTGTATTTCTCAAAGATTTTAAGAGAGGCACCTCAACTCTATTCAGTCCTGCATTCAGTTTAACTCTATAAGAGGAATCATAGCTTACATTCTGAGTAATATAAAGTTCAGGAAGATTCGCTTCGCTCTTATCTGCATCAACATAAACATACAAGGTTTTATATGGAGAAGCCCAGATACCGGTAACCACCTTATTTGTTCCCAAATAAGCAACCTCAAGTTCTGTTTCTGCGTATTTTTTGAGATCACCCTTTCTTTCAAGTATGAACTCTCTTGATGTAACCTTTTTACTCTGATTATTGATCAGCTTCTGTGCCCTGTTGATAAGTAATTTGCTTAATTCCGGAATATTAAAATACTTTACTTTATTTGCAAGCTCTTCAACAGATGCCTTTGTAGCTGTTTTTTTCAAAGTATTTTTTGTATAATCAGATTCATTATACAAATTATCTATTTCTTTAATTATAGAATCATATTGTGCTTTGACTTTCGCAGAATTTTCGGAAATCATTGAATTAAGAGCTTTTACATCGCTATCAATATTTGACTGTGATGTTCCTCCCTTATACGCCTTATTATAGTCATAAATCGACTTTGTTAAAATTCCTCTGATTTTATTGTTAACATACAAATGCTCTTTTGCTTTGATTATAGCGTCATAAAGCTTTGTTGTGTCGTTTGGTATACCAACATCAACAACCTGCTTGTAAAAATACATAAAACGACCTGAATCAGTCAATTTATCGGAATGATTATGTACGGTAAACCAATCCGATTTATACATACTCAAATCTCTGAGTGTTCCCTCGGAATCTGTAGCACTTATAATGAAAGCATTATCACTTGTTTTTTCATAATAGTCCTTTTTATTTTTATCAGTTTTCTTTACCTGTCCACGATTAATACTTACAGAAGAGTAATCCTTTATATCCTTAGATTTTTTAAGGTATCCATATTTATAAATATAAACATATTTGTTATCTTTATCTTTTATATAATATTTTCCCCCCGGCGCATTATCAAGTGTATATACACAATCAGGAGTAATATCTTTTGCTAATATTGTTTTTGAATCGTCACTGAATTGAGTTTTAAACGTTTCTATAGAGCCTGTACTTGACTTTAATCCCTGCATTACAGTAGCAGTCTCAGCATTTACGATCAGATATTTACCCGGCTTCAACACCTCATCCTCACAAAGAACATACTTGTATGAAACTTTATTCACGGGTGCAGGAAGAGCCTCTATATCCTTAAGGATATTATCATCATAAGATACTGAACTTGATGCAGAGGTCTTTGCTGTAGTTGCAGATGCTGCACTTACAGAAATGAAGGATGTTGAACCAATTACTGTACTTGCAAGTATAACAGCAAGTAATCTTTTTAACGAACCTGAAACCATTGGAATCTTCCTTTCTTGAATTTTTTTATCGTTTTTGTTGTCGTAATTATATTATATTTATTAGTTTATTTCAATCCTTTTAGTTATATTTTCTCTTTTTTCTCTTTTTTAAATAAAAAGAGAATTTAAAAAAACAAAATTTAGTACAATCAATCAATACATTTCTTTTTTCATCTCATAAGGTGTGACTTATATATATATATAACAACTACTTTTAACATAATGAATACCAAACTATATAAACAGCGTATAATAAAAGAGTATATATTTCACGTATAATTTGTGCTTAAAAAACACCCAAAATATATAAATACACAGCCTTAACTGTAAGCTTCACTATATATTATAACATCAAATGTCATACTACAGTCTGTTTTACATTTTCTGTTCAGGTTTATATTAAACAACAAACAAAATATCTCAGAACCCATATATAGTCAACAAGATTTATCACGACAATATTTCTGCAATAAGCGAGTTTGATACTAAAAATCCCCTTGAGGTCAGCCTGATACTTGAATCGTCAGCATAAAGCAAGCCTGTACCATTGAATTTTTTTGCATTGGTGATGTATCTTTCAGGTATGCTGCTGCCGAAACGTGCCCTGTAGCCTGCATTTGTAATACCATCTGACAGCCGCAGTCCAAGCATAATATACTCCTCAGAACTTCCACCTTCTCCGTCAGGAGTGACCGTTCCGTCATAGAATTTATCAAACGAACGCTCACAGTAAAAACGTTTGCCGTCAATAAAGGAATGTGCTGACGGTCCTATGCCGATATATTCCTCATCGTGCCAATATTTAAGATTGTGACGGCTCTCATATCCGGGTAATGCAAAATTTGATATTTCATACTGACTAAAGCCGTTTTTCTCAAGCTGTTCACAAGCGTATAAATACATATCAGCCTGTTCATCCTCATCAACAAGGCTGAGGCTGTCACGCATATTATAATATGGCGTACCCTGTTCAATCTTTAAAATATATGCAGATATATGTTTTGCACCGTTTGAAACACAGAATTCTATTGAACGTTTAAGGCTTTCCTTAGTCTGTGAAGGGGTAGCTATCATAAGATCAAGAGATATATTTTCAAAGCCTGAAGCCTTTGCCTCGGCAATACAGGCTGCGGCATCCGATATACTGTGAAGCCTGCCAAGCAGGGCAAGCTCATTATCATTTGCCGACTGTATTCCTAATGACAGTCTGTTAAAGCCGCATTTTCTAAGCTTATAAAAATCAATATCCTTTTTTTCCGGATTAACCTCAACCGTAACCTCGGCATTATCAAGACCAAAGCTGTCTTTAGCTGAATTATATATCCTGCATAAACGTTCTGCACCCAGAAGTCCCGGTGTTCCTCCTCCAAAATAGAGGGTATCAGCTTCACGCTTAAGCTGTCTGCCATATTCATATATTCTACTGCAAATTGCGTCCGTATATTTTCCGAATGCTTTATCGTCAGCCGCAGCAGAATAGAAATCGCAATAAGGACACTTTTTTTTACAGAATGGTATATGTATGTAAGCTCCGATCTTATTCATATTGATCTCCGTTTATTTTTTTGAATCCTTTCTGAGGATAAGCAATATTTCAAAAAACAATGAAGCAAGCGAAAATACTATAAGCCCTATATCTATCGTCATAAACGTCCGGAAGGACGTTGCAAGCTCCTCATAGTCAGGTGCTTCATTCATAGTCAGAAAGCACACGAAGCTGTTGGGGGGCTTTGTACCCAGTGCGGATATTGAATTGTCTATCACAAATGTGAACACAACAAAGCATATCAGAATCAAAATTACAGTTCCCGTTATAACAGGTTTTTTTGGTTTATTTATTATACATACAGCGATAACTGCAAGCAGCAATGCAGCGGCTGTTATTATTATTATCGGATTGATCATAGCCTTCTCCAATCAGTTCCCCTTGAATTTATTAAGAAGCATTGCAGTTTTCAACACAGCTGTCTGTGTTTTTGCATCGGGAAGCTCTCCGTTGAGCACCATTTCAACAGCCTTTGCAACAGGTATTTTCAGAAAATCAATGAATTCGTCTTCATCAGGACACTGATTCTCATAATGATCCACCTTACAAAAATACATATGGATTATCTCACCGCAATAGCCCGGACTTGGATAAAGCTTGCCAAGAGTCATATACTCCCTGCCTATAGCGCCAGTTTCCTCAAGCAGCTCACGTTTTCCGTTTTCAAGCGGAGTCTGACCCTTTTCAAGCTTGCCGGCAGGCAGCTCAAGAAGCACCTCTTTATACGGATAGCGGAACTGTCTTACAAACAGCAGCTCATCATTTTCCGTAAGAGCCGCAACACAAACTCCTCCCGGATGTCCCACAACCTCACGCATTGCAGTTTTTCCGTTTTCAAGCTCAACTTCATCGTGTGTAACGTGTATGACTTTACCGTCAAATATTTCTTTTGAATTGACCGTTTTTTCAAAGTGCTTCATACCTTGATCTCTCCTTAAGTATTATCAGCAATCAAATCATAGCTTCAATTATTAATTTTTAAACCTGTCATATGTCTTAAATCAGGCTTCTCTTATAAACTCAAAGTTCTGAACAATGTATATAACTCCTGAAATCAGAGTAAATAGTACGCTTATCCACAAAAATACATCTCCGATCACTCCGAAGGCAGATGAAAGCTTATCTGCATTTTCAAACGTTATAACGCCAAGCGTATTCAGCTCCAGTACATATTGCAGCATCATTACAACTAACACTGCAACTATCTGACTTATGGTTTTTATTTTTCCCCAGCTGTTTGCGGCAACCACCTTGCCCTTGCTTACAGCCGACAGTCTAACGGAAGTAACAGCAAATTCCCGCGTCACAACAATTATAAGTACAACAGCATTTGTCAGTCCAAGCTGTATAAAACAGGCAAGCGCCGAAAGAATCATAACTTTATCAGCCAACGGATCGGCAAATTTTCCGAAATCCGTTATAAGATTTTTCTTTCTGGCAATTTTACCGTCAAGATGATCTGTATATGCCGCAGCCGCAAATATGATAAGTGCTGTAAGATAATGGTGCGGTATTGACGGCATCAGTAAAAAAAACACATAAAACGGCACTAATATGAGCCTCAGCAGCGTCAGTTTATTTGGTGTATTCATCAAGCTTTATCCTTTCACTTTTGTTTTATGACGGACTACAGAAGCTTAAACCTTATAATGTAGTCCTGAAAGTAAGCAAAGAAGCTTTATTATGCATTATTTCTCACTCTCTGTAAAAGCCCATAAGATCACAGTCAAGAGTATCAGTTATTTCAACATTTATAATATCGCCGATTTTCGGTCTGCTGCCCTCAGCTGCAAAAAACACCTTTCCGTCAACCTCGGGGGCGTCAGCCTTACTTCTGCCAAAGAAGCACTCTGCATATCTGTCAAAGCCCTCGCATATTACTTTTATCGTTTTTCCGATCTGTTTAACAGCATTTTCTGCCATAATAACCTGCTGCTGCTCCATAATTATTTCCTGACGGTGCTTTTTTGTCTGCTCGTCAAGCTGTTCTTTCATTCTTGCGGCAGGCGTATCCTCTTCTGCGGAATATGCAAAGCAGCCAAGACGATCAAATCTTATCTCATTTACAAATTCCGAAAGCTGTGTAAAGTCTTCCTCTGTTTCCGAAGGAAATCCTGTCATAAGTGTTGTGCGTATTGTTATTCCGGGAATACGCTCCCTGAGCTTATTTATAAGTGAGGTAAGCGACTGCCTGTCGCCGTGGCGGTTCATAAGCTTAAGTATCCTGCCGCTGCAGTGCTGCAGCGGTATATCTATATATTTAAGTATTTTTTCTTCTCGTGCAAAAACATCTATAAGCTCATCCGACATTCTTTCCGGATAGCAATACAGCACCCTGATATGACAGACTGAGTCAAGTGCACAAAGCTTTTCAAGCAGCTCAGGAAGAAGAGATCTTCCTGCAACGTCTTCACCATACCGGCTCGTATCCTGTGCAATAATTATAAGCTCCTTAACGCCTTTCTTTGAAAGCTCGTCTGCTTCTCTGAGAATGTCATCCATCGGGCGGCTGCGGAAGCAGCCTCTTATCATTGGTATAGCACAATATGTACATTTATTGTCACAGCCCTCTGCTATTTTAAGATAGGCATAATAAAACGGCGTGCTCCTTATTCGTCCGCCGCACAGTGCAAGGTCTGTCTTTTCGGGATAGCTTTCATATTTCTTTCCTTCAAGAACCTTGTTTATAACTTCGGCGATCGTTGAATTTGCACCTATTCCTATTACAGCATCAACCTCATAAAGCTCCTTCATAACTTCACTCTGATAACGCTCTGCAAGACATCCTGTTACTATTATCGCCTTTATTCTTCCCTCTTTTTTCAATGCAGCAAGCTCCAGTATTTCATCAATACTCTCCTGCTTGGCATCCTCAATAAAACCACACGTATTGACAATTGCAACATCACTCATTGCTGCATCGGCAACAAGCTCAAAGCCTGCTTCTCTCAGTGTGAAAAGCATCATTTCAGCATCTACTCTGTTTTTTGCACAGCCAAGACTTACCATTCCTACTCTTACCGGCATTTTTATCATTCCTTTCGGGATCATTCATCATATATATATTCACTCATAGCTTCTTTTATATCCGACCATCTGTATCCCATTGCCTTAAGTGAATTTACTGTTCTTGCACGATCCTTTTCATTTGAAAGCCTGCGTGCAAACTTTGTTTCAAGCAGATCCCTGATCTGCTCTGTGGGATCAGGCTCAAGCTCACTGAGTATCTCCTCGGCTGTATTACGGTCAATTCCTTTTTTAAACAGCTCAAAGGCAGCTCTTTCCACGGAAAATTTTTTCCGCAGAATGAGCTGCTCTGCATACTCTCTTGCATATTTTTCATCATCTATAAGTCCAAGCTCCTCAAGCCGCTCTATGGCAAGCTCTGAGGCATTTTCTCCATAGAGAGGTATAAGCTTGTCAGAGATCTCCTTACGCGTCCGGCTTCGGTATTCTATAAGACAAAGTGCCTTTTCCTTGGCACGATTCACCTTTGAAGCTTCAAGAAGCTCATAAAGCTCTTCATCGCTTATCTCTGAACCGGTCTTAAAGCCTTGTGACGCAAGTGTGAGGGTGTCTACACTGACGGCATATTCACCGTCAATGTATAACGCAGTCATACCCTTTCTGCGTTCCTCAGCCGCTGTTATCAGCATTATATCATTCCACCATTATATCAATATCTGTATCAGACGTGCGTGACTGTTCAGGCCGCTGAAGCTCTCCTACAGTATCCTCTCTTTCCTGTTCAACAGGTGTTGTTTCGGGCTTGATTTCTGTCTTTGTTGTCTTCGCCTTTGTCTTTGACGACTTTACAAAGGTAAGCTTATCCTTATTAGCCATAAGCTCCTCTTCAACCTTCTGTGCTACCTCAGGATTATCCTTAAGATACTGCTTTGCATTATCTCGTCCCTGGGCAATACGGTTGCCGTCATACGAGAACCACGCTCCGCTCTTCTTAATTATATCTATGCTCACCGCAAGATCAAGCAGTTCGCCTATTCTTGATATTCCCTGACCGTACATTATATCGAACTCTGCTTCACGAAAGGGCGGTGCTATCTTATTCTTTACAACCTTTGCCCTTGTTCTTGAACCGACAACCTCGCCGCCAACCTTAATGGATTCTATCTTTCTTATATCAAGACGAACAGATGAATAAAACTTCAAGGCTCTGCCGCCCGGAGTTGTTTCGGGGTTTCCGAAAAGTATTCCAACCTTTTCACGAAGCTGATTGATGAATATTGCAACACAATTCAGCTTTGAAATTGATCCTGCAAGCTTTCTGAGTGCCTGTGACATCAGTCTTGCCTGAAGTCCTACGTGAGAAGCACCCATATCGCCTTCGATCTCGGCTTTCGGGGCAAGTGCGGCAACAGAGTCTACTACAATAACATCTATTGCGCCAGAACGTACAAGTGCTTCGGTAATCTCAAGTGCATCCTCACCTGTATCGGGCTGTGATACAAGAAGTGAATCAATATCAACACCAAGTGCCTTTGCATAAACCGGATCAAGAGCGTGTTCAACGTCTATGAATGCAGCAATACCGCCGTTTTTCTGACCCTCTGCAATACAGTGGAGCGCAAGCGTTGTCTTACCCGAAGATTCCGGACCGTATATTTCGGTGATTCTTCCTCTTGGAAGTCCGCCAATGCCGAGAGCCATATCCAGAGAAAGCGAGCCTGTTGGTATTGCATCCACCTGCATTGCCGCATTTTGTCCAAGACGCATTACAGCACCCTTTCCGAATTGCTTTTCTATCTGATTCAATGCTGTTTCAAGTGCCTTTTGTTTATCAAATGCCATTTATACTCTATCCTTTCAAGCCTTATTTTCGGAAATTTCCTTTGCTGATATGATTATACAGGATTTTACCGAAAAAAGCAATATTACGAAACGTTTTTTAGAACATTTATTCTATATTTTAGTACCAAAAATTACCCTGTCAAGTTCCTGTATATCCTTTATAATTTTAATATCTGCTATACCATTATCTTCAAGCATCTTTTTTACTGCATCAGTTTGTCCTTCGCCTATTTCAAGTGTTATAACACCGCCGCTTCTCAGCTTCTTAGTCCAGCGCTGTGCAATACACCTGTAAAAATCAAGTCCGTCAACTCCGCCGTCAAGTGCACTTAGCGGCTCATACTGCACCTCTCTTTGAAGTGTGGGTATGACTAATCTCTCTACATAAGGCGGATTTGAAACTATTGCGTCAAGGCTGCCGTCAGCAAAGTCACAATAAGACTTGAATATATCGCCTTTGACAGCTCTCACATTCTTACATTCATTAAGACTTATATTTCTTTCAAGAAATTCATATGCCTTATCCTCAAGCTCCAGTGCTTTTATATCTGCATCAGGCAGCATTTTTCCGAGCGTAACAGCAATAATTCCACTTCCCGAACAAAGGTCTGCCGCCCTTGGAGCTTTCATTGAACGCATTGCTTCATAGCAGGTTCTTACTGCAACCTCAGTATCATCACGCGGAATCAGCACTCCATCGCCAACATAAAAATCTCTGCCCATAAAGCTCCAGAGTCCTGAAAGATATTGCAGCGGATAACCCTCTGCACGTTTTTTTACAGCGTCAACAAAGGCTTTTTCGCTTTCGGGTTCAGGCGACTGTGCTCCCCTTTCAGAAAGTCTTATCCTATCAAGTGAAAAAAAAACTTCAATCAGACACCGGGCTTCATATACAGAAGATTCATTTCCTGCCTGTTTAAGCGTATTTCTTGCATATGCATAAAGCTCACTGTATGTCATCTTATAATATCCTCTCCGTTTTCGGGAATGACATCCTTCATAGCCTCTATTGCAACCTCTATCATATCATCCATTGGCTCTTTTGTGGTAATATGCTGCATCCATATTCCCGGTCTTGCAATTATGCGTGTTATTATATTATCGTGTCTGCCGCATAATTTGATAAGCTCATAGCCCAATCCTACCGTTATCGGCAAAAGCAATATCTTTGTTGCAGATCTCAGCCATACATTAGTAAATGGTATAAATAAACCGATAATTATACCAACAATAAGCATAAGTACGATAAAGCTTGTGCCGCACCGGGGATGAAATCTTATCTGCTTTCTTACATTTTCAACAGTAAGCTCCAGTCCGTGTTCATAACAGAATATAGTCTTATGCTCCGCGCCGTGATACTGAAAAACCCTCTTGACATCCTTGTTCATTGTTACAAAGCCCATATATACCAAAAATAAAATTATTCTGAGTATTCCTTCAAACGCCGAACGCCATATCATATGATCGTTAAGAAACGGAAACGCTGAGGCAAGAAGGTTAAACAACAGTGTGGGTACAAAAAAGAATACAGCTACGCAGAATACTATTGCAATAACCATTGCCGCGCCCATAATAAAGTTTATCATCTTTTCACCGAAGTGTTTGTCAAGCCATTTATCAAGCTTACTCATTTCTTCTTCAGGAACTTCTTCAACGCCGTCCATCGCCTTATCAGCAGACATCATCAGCGCCTTATTGCCTGTAACAAGGGAATCTATCATATTCGCTACTCCCCGAAGTATGGGTATTCTTAATATTTTATATTTTTTACACAGGTTAAGCGGCTGTATTTCCTCAAGCTCTATACTCCCGTCAGATTTTCTTACTCCCACGGTTGTTTTAAGCGGACCTCTCATCATTATTCCTTCCATCAAAGCCTGTCCGCCTATTGACGTTACACGCATTGTCTTTTCCTTTTTCATCTGTTTACCCCATTTCAGTTAAGAATTTTCTTCCTTTTCAGCCTGATTTTCTTCGTTTTCATTTTCCTGCTCGGGTTTTATAAGCGGTATTGATATTGTTACTGTGGTACCAACGCCTTCAACGCTGTCTATATCAAGCTTACCCTTATGCAGTCTTACTATCTCATCCGCTACCGCAAGCCCTATGCCTGATCCTCTCACAGTCTGATTTGCTTTATAAAACTTTTGTTTTATCTTCGGCAGATGCTCCGCAGGTATTCCACAGCCTTCGTCAGCTATCACTATAACTATATCATCCTCTGTTTCCTCAACGTTTATTGTGACAACTCCGCCGGGGTCGGAATATTTAAGGGCATTGTCTATTATATTGATAAACACCTGACGAAGCCTGTTTTTATCTCCCAAAACAGCCGGAAGTATATCAGGCTCATCATAAACAATGTGTTTATCTTCTTTATGTGCACGTTCACGCTGCATATATATTGACTCATCAAGCTCTGCAAGAATATCTATCTTATCCATTATGAGCACCATTCTGTCCTGCTGTATTCTTGAAAAGTCAAGAACCTCTTCAACAATTCCGTTAAGACGTTCAGTTTCTTTTATAATAATACCTATACCCTTTTCAAGAGTCTTTTTATCATTAAAGCCGTCAAGCTGTACTGTTTCTGCCCAGCCCTTGATTGCCGTAAGCGGAGTTCTCAGCTCGTGTGAAACTGACGAAATAAACTCATTTTTAAGCTTATCCGCCGTTCCCAGCTCTCCTGCCATATAGTTAATGTTATCACACAGATCGCCTATCTCGTCATCATAGAACTTATTGATTCTGGCGTTAAAGTCACCCTGAGCTATTTTCTTGGCAGTCTGGCTTATTTCCTTAACAGGGCGAACAATAGAACGCAAAAAATATGTACTTGAAACGAATATGAAGAAAAGTATAACTATTCCTAAAAGGCACACCGCAGAAATAGATATAAATATCTTTCTGTCAGCCTCTTCAAGCGACACAACATACCTTATTGCACCAACTCTGTTGTCATTATCGTCATAGATAACTCGTGTAAGCGCCATAACATTTTCGCCCGAACTGAGATTTCCATGCCAATCGGCATAATGATCTTTCGACTGAAGTGCGGCAGAATAGTCGGGCATAACCTGATCGTTATCCGGCGAAAAGCCTGTTGATGTTATAACTACTTGTCCGTCCTGATTTATAACCATCAGCTCCATATGCTCTTTATCGGGGAAATTTTCAACATACTCTCTTGATGTACTTATAAAGTCGTCCGTATCATTAAATATATTGACAAGTTCTATTGATCTTCCGTTCAGCACCTGAAATATTCCGCTGTAATAAAAGTTCTGTATTATAACAGCGAACGCTATAACCAGAACAAACAATATTATCAATATAACGCCAAACGTATTAAACAACCATCTTCTTGTTATTCCTCTCAAATCTTCTCCCCCTTATGGCAAACCGGCAGAGCAGTGCTTAATTTATAATGAATTTGTGCATTATGAATAATGCTGTGAAATGCGGAAGTATTGCTGAACCCATAAATAATGTGAACGCAATTATTAATTATTAATTATTAATTAAATCTGTGCTGTCTTCCGACAGCAGGTCAGTTTACTAAAACCGGCAGAAGGGGACGCCCTCTCTTTCAGGGCTTCCCCTCTCCAAAAATAGTCCACAGGACTGTAGGGGATTTCGCACTCTGCGGAGTGCGACAAGGGCGCTCTGCCCCTTGACCCCGCAAGCCTTTGTAAAGGCTTGAGCGAAACTTTATTTATTGTGAAGTGCGGAGGTAATTTTGAATTCCGCAAAAAATCTGAACGCAATTATTAATTATTAATTAAATTTTCGGGCACGCTGACTTACAAAGAAAACAGCACCGGAATTTTCAGAAAACCAGCCCAAACAGCAGCCCGTTAGGGGTGCGAGGGCGGATGTAGAAAAATTTGATGTGCCGTCCGCCGCGGTCGGCGTATGCTTGGTTTGGATAATCGTCGCGAATTGTCCAGTGCGGTCACGCACCGGCAGCTTGCCGACGCCGCTAGGTTTCCCATTTGTAGCCAAGTCCCCAGACTGTTACAATGTATTTTGGGGATGAAGGCTTGTCCTCAATTTTCATACGTAAACGACGAATGTTAACATCTACTATTTTTTCTTCGCCAACATAAGCTTCTCCCCAGACATACTTCAGAATGGCACTTCTGTCAAGCGCCTGTCCCGGATTTGAAAAGAAATATTCCATAATCTGAAATTCAACCTGCGTAAGCTCAATCAGCTTGCCGTTCTTCATAAGTGAATGATTCTTCAGATTGAGTATGAAATTTCCGGATTTGATCTCTTCCTTAAAGTTGTTCTCAGAGCGCATCTCGGCTATGGCAATCCGTCTGTAAAGCGCATCAACCCTCGCAACAAGCTCTGTCGGACTGAATGGCTTGGTTATATAATCGTCAGCTCCAAGCATCAGCCCCGATACCTTATCCATCTCCTGCGTTCTTGCCGATAACATTATTATTCCAAGGTTGCCGTTCTTCTTTCTCAGCTCCTTGCAAACCTGAAGTCCATCTTTCTCGGGCATCATAATGTCAAGTATCGCAATGTCAAAATCTCCGTTTGAAGCATCATATTTCTCTACCGCAATTGCTCCGTTCTCTGCTTCTGTTACATTATAGCCTGCCCTTTCAAGATTTATAACTACAAACTCTCTTATGGCTGTTTCGTCTTCGGCAACAAGTATGTTTTTCATTTTTCTGCCTCCCTGCTTCTTATAGTATCACAAATGCTTCCTTTACTTCATCTTCACTTACGTTAAGCTCGTCATTTGCATTGGTCTTGAATATGCGCGCGGCATATATTGCCTTACTGTCCTTTGATGTATTTTGAAGACAAAACATTCCTTCCTTGTCAACATCATTCCACTGTTGTTCTGTAAAACGGTAAATCGTGAGAAGCTTATCTCCCGGAGATGATGTCTTGGTGTTCCATAAATAAAAAGTCATCTCTCTTGTTTCTGCATCACTTCTGGCAGTTATATTACCGTTCCAGCGATCGGGCACAGCAATATAATATCCGTCTTTCACATTCATTACAGTATTAATAACAAGCTTCATCTTACGATTTATAGAATCATAATTCTCCCAGGATATAAGCGTGCATACATTCGCACCGTTTTCTTTTACATCCGCCATCATCTGACTTACAACCGGTATGTCAATTACTGAATCTCCGTTTATATCTGTAGAATATACAGCATCAGACCTTATTGTAATATTGCTGTAACCTCCGCTGCTGTTCTTTACTGTCAACGGATTTATTAACTTATTGTTTACCTTGTCATAATAGATTATCTGTGTGCACAGTGTTCCGTCAAGTCTCTCACAGTCGATAACTATACCGTTTTGTTTCAGATCTGTCAGCTTGGCTGAATTGTTGTTATTTGCACTGTTTTTCGTATTTACGTCTGAAACAGGCTTTTTTGATTCACTTGATTCCTGTTTTGAGCTTTCGGCACTGCTTTCCGGTTTTGCCGATTCCTTTTTCGAGCTTTCGACACTGCTTTCCGATTTTGCCGATTCCTGTTTTGAGCTTTCGACACTGCTTTCCGATTTTGCCGATTCCTGTTTTGAGCTTTCGGTTTTTGCACTGCTGGCAGTTATCTTTATTCCGTTTTCATCATTGGTATTCACTGCAAGATCTCCCACAGTAATATTTGTAAACGCAGTGACATCGCTGTCCAGCTCAAGAGAATATTTGCTTATCGGACGTTTTTCCTGCTCGGAATACTGAAGCAGAGTTGCCATTGAAGGGGAATCCTGTGTGCTGAGCGACAGCAGAACAATATCATCATTCTGATCGTCAACAATATCAGAAACTACTATTTCATCATATGTTTCATCTATCTTCATTTCATCTATGCCGTCGGTTGTCATAGAATATGCCGTAAGCATCTTTTGTGGTGAATTATATGATGTCCAGCCGATAATTATCTCTTCATTCTTGTCACCGTCAATATCCTTGAACATAACCCTGTCTATGCCTGAACATATATTGTCAAATGTTCCTATACATTTCCAGCTCTGTTCACGATATACAATAACTGACGCATTAATTTTTGTATCATTTTCGGTTGAGTATAATGCGAGTGCAAACTCATTCTCTTTATTTTCATTCCTCATTATTATTGCAGAACGGTTATCTCCTGCCTGAGGATATTTCAGAGTATAGCTTCCGCCTGCTTCCTGTGTAATAATATCCTGTATCTCAGCTTTATCACCTGTTGCTCTGGGCGGACGCAGCATTGTATCAGTACCAAAGGCAGCGTCTGAACAGCCTGTACTGAGCATTGTAAGTACCAACAGCGAAGCTGCTGTTATTTTCTTTATTTTACCGATCATTTTTATCACCCTCTGCAGGCAGTTCACTTTTCTTTGCTATCAGAAATTTTATTTTTATGCCTTCCTCAGAAAACATTTTTTCGTGCTCGGTTATAATATTCGGTTCATATCCTGAGCAGTGAAGGTCATAGGTTATATATACTATCTCAAAGCCGCATTCCTTTAAATATTCTGTACTCTCCGAAAAAAGCTCATCATCATCGGTCTTGAAATGAAGCTCACCGCCGTCCGACAGAAACTCTCTGTATTTCATCAGCTGACGAGGATGTGTAAGCCTGCGTTTCTTGTGCTTCATACGAGGCCACGGATTGCAGAAATTTATGTATATTCTGTCTGCCCTGTCTTTTTCCCCGAGCATAAGGTCAATCCGCTCTATATTGTGAGCTGTAAGCAGGACGTTATCCGGCGTTCTGTTTCCTTCGTTGAATACCCTCTCAACGTTTCTTTTTGCAAGACCAAGCATTTCAAATTTTATATCTACAGCAAGATAATTTTTATCAGGATTTAAAAAAGCCGCCTGTGATACAAAGCCGCCCTTTCCGCATCCGAGTTCAATATAAAGAGGCTGTGGTTTTTTATATTGTGAAAGCCACTTGTTTTTGAGCAGATCAGGCTCTTTGATATAAAATGAGCTGGCTTCAAGCTCAGGTCTTGCCCATGGTTTATGTCTTATTCTCATATAAACAATTCCCATCCTTATTTTTCTTCACTCTACATTATAACAAAGCATTACTATTGTTTTTTTCTCTATTAGAATTATCAGCCGAAATTAAACAAAAAATACCCTCATCTGAAAGCCCAGACAAAGGTATTTCTCATACTGTTTCATTTCTGAAAGTTAATACTTTAAGAAACAAACTCCTTTAATAAAAACTGAGTCTATGCTGAACACAGCCCCATCTCATACATTTCTTCTTCACACCTGATTTACTATTATAACCAAACAGTATCAAACGCCGATTATACTTTTATGATCGGCAATCTGTCACACAGATAACGGTAAACAGAACCGTTATAAGCATATAAGCAAAGAAAAATGCTGTAAGTCCCAAAAGAACAGCTGAAAGTACACTAACAGCAGCAAGATCTGTTGATACTGCAATAATTCCGGCAGCAATTGTTCCTAAAATACCAATGAACAATCCCGCCACATTGCAGCGTATACAATCCCGTACTTTTGAGCCGCACGAAGAAGCAAATGCACCGATAAGAATAATAAACATAAAGACAATAGCCGTGATCAGTGCTATAAGCACACCTGTAAAAGCAGCTGTAAGAAGTGAGTTGATAAACAGAAGTACCGCGGCAGCAGCAAATATTATTCCGCCTATTATGCCCACAAGTATCATTATCCCTCTCATACAGCTGTTGCACCGCTCTCGTCTTACTTCATTCTGACAGTTATCATAACCGCATAACATATTGATCCATCTCCTGACTTTGAATACTCATTTTGCTTTATGAAAAGCACTGCCTGCAGATCATTTTGCCTTTCCTTTAATATAGTATGATATATTTAACTTTTGGTGTTTACTTTTCAGGCAAAAAAGTGTATAATACTTTTAAAATTTATTTATAGAAAAGAGTATATAAAATGGCTAAAATAGGCAGAAACGATCCATGCTGGTGCGGCAGCGGAAAAAAGTACAAAAAGTGTCACGAGGAATTTGACAACAAAATCTCATATATCAAAAGTCAGGGACACGAAGTTCCTGACCACAGTATGATTAAGACTCCACAACAAATAGAAGCTATAAAAGAAAGCTGCAAGATCAACATTGCCGTACTTGACTATGTTGCCGAGAACATCAGAGCAGGTATGACAACTCAGGAAATCGACGACCTTGTGGCTCAGAAAACAGCCGAGCTTGGCGCTATACCTGCGCCTCTTAACTATGAGGGTTATCCCAAGAGTGTGTGCACCTCTATCAACGAGGTGGTTTGTCACGGTATTCCGTCAGACAAAGTCATACTTAAAGACGGCGATATTATCAATGTTGACGCATCAACTATTTACAAGGGTTATTTTTCAGATTCATCAAGAATGTTCTGCATCGGAAATGTCAGCCCCGAAAAAAAGCGTCTTGTCGAGGTTGTAAAGGAATGTGTTGAAAAAGGCTTAGAGCAGGTGAAGCCGTGGTCATTCCTCGGAGATATGGGACAAGCCGTACACGAACACGCCGTCAAAAACGGCTATAGTGTTGTAAGGGAGATCGGCGGACACGGCGTGGGACTTGAATTTCACGAAGACCCATGGGTAAGCTATGTTTCAAAAGCGGGCGAAGAAATGCTTCTTGTTCCCGGAATGATATTCACGATCGAGCCTATGGTAAATATGGGTACAGACAGAGTATTCGTTGACAGAGATGACAACTGGACAATCTACACTGCCGACAAAAAACCTTCTGCTCAGTGGGAAATAATGGTTCTCGTCACCGAAACAGGTCACGAAGTACTGTGCTATTGAACATTAACAATTAATAATTAACAATTATGCTCAGAGCTTTTCGCGGAATTCAACATTACTTCCGCGCTTCACATTACTGTACCTTACGTATTTAAAATCGGGCGAAGCTGACTGATATTAACAATTATTTGAATCAGCTTCGTTCATAATATCTAATATTATTTTAAAGAATATATCTTATTTATTTGACTAATAAGATAAATTAAGAAACTATGAATTGATTTTTTTGTGCATATCCACAAAAAACAATACAAATTTTCAAACAAAATACACCTATACTTTATTGAAAAAAAGCTGTATAATAATAAATTGTAAGAGCTTTTATCAATAACTGAAAAATAATTTTTTATCGGAAGGAGCATATACAATGGAAGTAATTACAGAAAGAAAAGAAAAGGTCATATATCGTGACGGAGATAACGCTGTAAAAGTGTTTTCTCAAAAATTCCCCAAATCAGATATACTAAATGAAGCACTCAATCAGGCAAGAGTTGAAGAAACCGGTCTTCCGATCCCTGCATTGAAGTCTGTTTCTATCATTGACGGAAAATGGGCAATATCAATGGAATATGTTGAAGGAAAAACTCTTGCTGAGATAATGGCAGAAGATCCTGAAAATTTTGATAAATATCTTGATGAATTTGTTGATCTTCAGATTGAAGTGCAAAGCAAAAAATCACCGCTTCTCAATAAGCTTAAGGACAAGATGAACAGAAAAATCTCAAGCCTTGGCAGCCAGATTGATGCAACAACCAGATATGAACTTCACACAAGGCTTGAGAGTATGCCTAAGCACAATAAGGTTCTTCACGGCGACTTCAATCCAAGCAACATAATTATAGATCCCCAAGGCAAAGCCCACATTATTGACTGGTCACACGTTACACAGGGCAATGCAGCTGCCGACGCTGCAAGAACATATCTTCTTTTTGCGCTTAAAGATAAAGCTGTGGCTGATAAATATCTTGATCTTTTCTGCAGGAAGACTGATACAGCAAAGCAGTATGTACAGCAGTGGCTTCCTATCGTTGCAGCATCTCAGCTTGTAAAGAGAATTCCCGGCGAAGAAGACTTCCTCAAAAGCTGGGTTGACGTTGTAGATTATTCATAATATTCAGATAATAAAACAAAGCAGGTACATAAACTCATATAAGAGAAATGTACCTGCTTTTTTATTTTGTATTTGCGTTTTTAAGTGCAATAACACTCACAAAGCAAACAGAAATCGCGAAAACAGAACTGTTTACAGAATAAAACCCAACCGCGTAATTATTAATTGTTAATTATTTATGATCTTACAATGTCACGCCAGTCAAGATCACCACGTTCAAGGCCGTGAATAAGAACCTCGCCTGTAGCAATGTTTGTAGCAACAGGAATGTTGTGCATATCGCAAAGCCTGAGAAGATTCATATCATTAGGCTCGTGAGGTTTTGGATCAAGAGGATCTCTCAGGAAGATCAGCATATCTATTTCATTAAAGGCAATTCGTGCTGCAATCTGCTGATCGCCGCCCTGTGATCCTCCAAGAAACTTTTGTATTTCAAGACCTGTTGCTTCGGCAACCATTTTTCCGGTCGTACCTGTTGCACAAAGTGTATGTCTGCTGAGAATTCCGCAATATGCTATACAAAACTGTACCATAAGCTCCTTTTTTGCATCGTGTGCTATCAAAGCAATGTTCATTTCAGTAACCCCCAATATCATATTAAATTCATATTAAAATATTAAATTATCGACTGTTTTAAGTTCAACGGGCAGTTCTCTCCGTCAAGTCTTGCAGCAATTCTGTCAAAAGCCCCGGCAGCCTTGATCCTTCCTTCAATCGGCAGACCCTTCTGCGACGCATTTGCTGCTGCACTATCCTCAGGTATTACCCCCAGAAGCCTTGCGCCTGCTTCATCTATAACTGCGTCAAGATCGGCATAAACATTCATTTTCCTGAATTTGCGTTCGTTGAATCTGTTAATCACAAGGCTTATGTCTTCTATTGAGCAATATTGAAGCTTTCTTCTTACTTTATCACACCCTCTTACAGAAAGAGGCTCGGCATTTGTTACAAGAACAGCCCTATCGGCAGGCGCGGCAGCTGTTTCAAAGCCAATACCTATTCCGGCAGGACAATCAATAAGAATGTGGTCATAATAGCCCTTAAGAACTTCTGTCAGCTGTTTCATAACAGAGGGGCTTATCTCATCACGTACATTCTGCGGAGCAGGAAGTATGTATAATTCCGGTACTGTTTTACACGGATATATTGCACTTGCAGGGGGACAGTTCCCATTGATTATATCCGCAATATCAAACACAAGCTCACCGCTCACGCCAAGCATAAGATCTATTCCTCTCATACCTGCGTCGCAGTCTATCAACAGAACCCTGTTGCCTCTTCTTACAAGCGCAGTACCAAGTCCTGCCGTTACCGTTGATTTTCCTGTTCCACCCTTTCCGGATGTTATAACCGTCACTTTACCCATTTTCAAAATACCTCTTTATTAACCATATCACACAATTTCAATAAAGTCAAGTCTTATCTTCTATTTTTTTCATACAAAACGCACAGTAAATTCATTATCCTTCAAAATATGCATTCAGAATTTTTTTAACTGCATTTATGGCAACAAAGCTTTTTGCACCGTGCTCCACCATAATTCCTACGGCGATCTGAGGGTTGTCATAAGGAGCATAGCAAATGAAGTTTGCGTGGTCAGAGCCGCTGTTTTCGGCTGTACCTGTTTTTCCGGCAAGCTTTATTTCATAGCCCTCAAGGGGTATATATGAGTTTGCGGCGCGGTACATTGCTTTTTGCACTTCCTTGAGATTTGCCTGACTCACTCCCATATCGTCAAGCTCCACAGGCTCACTTTTATATATTACATCCTTTCCTGAATAAGACACCACCCTGTCCACAACGTGGCTTTTAAGTCGTTTGCCGTTATTTGCTATGGTAGCGGCATAAGTTGCAAGCTGAAGCGGAGTAAACTGGTTGTCGGACTGTCCTATTGCAGCAGGTGAAACAAAGCTCGTGTACCACTCAGACCCCATAAGACTGCTATATTCCGGTCCTGCAAGCGTACCGGCGCTTTCAAGCACTTCTACACCTGTTTTAACTCCAAGTCCGCATCGCTTTGCATATTTATCCATATTTTCAATACCAAGAAGTCTGCCTGTTTCGGCGAAGAACACATTGCAGGAATGCTCCATTGCTTCATATACATCCTGCTCACCGTGATAGCCCATACACCACAGCTTAAGACCGCCTGTTGTATATACTCCGTCACAGCGAATTGAGGTGTGCGTGGTTATTTTTTTCTCCTGTAATGCAGCAGACGCCACAAGCGGCTTGAAGGTAGAGCCGGGTGCAAGCGCTCCCATAAACGCCCTGTCAAATAAAGGTACCTTTTTATCACTTGCAAGCTTTGTGTAATCGTCATAATACTTTGCAAGATCATAGCTTGGGTAATTTGCCGCACACAAAACCGAAAAATCCTTTACGTTCAATACAACAACAGCCGCTCCTGTACAGTCCGCACCCATATTTTTATCATTGACTTCCTTTGAATAGTCGTTGGCTTCCTTCACTGCCTCTTTGAGTGCCTTTTGTGCAACACCCTGAAGCTTTGAGTCAATGGTAAGATAAACGGAATTTCCCGGCTTTGTACTCTGCACATCCTTTAGCTTGATCTCGCCCGAGGCATCCTCTTCATATGTTTTGCTGCCGGATGTTCCCCTGAGGCTGCTCTCATATGCTGCCTCTATACCGCTCTTTCCAAGCCTGTCGTTAAAGGAATAGCCCTTTGATTTAAGCTCACTGTATTCCTCTTGTGAAATAAGTCCAGTAACACCCACAATATGAGGCGCAACAGTTCCGTTTGCATAGGTTCTTACAGCAGACGCTTCAACAGTCACACCCTTAACATTGCTCATTCTTTCAGAAACAACAGACATGGCGCTCTCGCTTATTCCATCCGCAAAAATATAAGGCTGAGACTTACTGTAGGAATTTTTTGTCATATTATAACGTACACTTATAATATCACGCTGCTGTGACGCTCTGTAGTCCTCACAGCCATATCGTTCCACTAACAGTGCCATACATTCGGCGGCTGTTGAATAAGGATTCATATTAAGATTATCCTTGCTTTTAAGCTCGGTTATTTCATCCTGTTTTTTCTCGTCAAAAATATAGTTTCCGTTTTCATCAACAAGTATCGGCAGCTCGTCAGTCCATTTTTCACCGCACCTGTCCATAACGTCAACAAGCTTTACTATTGTTTCATTAAGATCTTCATCCTTCATATAAAGCTTATTTATGACGATCCTGTAGCCTGTGAGATTCACTGCAAGTTCTTTGCCGTTTATATCAAATATTTCTCCTCTCAGTGCGTCAGTCTTAACCGTATAGGTTGTGGCTGTGTCTGCAATGTCTTCGTAATAATCCGACTCAACAACCTGCCACTGTATCAGTCTTGCTATAAACAACGCCGTTACTGCAAACACAGCAGCAAGCATTAAAGCATATCTTGCCTTTAAGGGCTTTTTCTCCATAGCTGTTCCACCTCACGATCAATATGAAGGAGCAATCCATAAGCCTTTATGTGTCACCAAGTCTTTTATTTATTACACTGTTAAGCCCATACATCACAGGCATAAACACAAGAGTATATATAATCCTGGGAATATAATGTCTTACAAAAAAGCTCCAGCCGTCCGTATAACCTGCAAGCAGATAATAAAAAACAAACTGCAAAAAAATTATCAGCGGTATGCCGATAAAAGCCGCCAGCATTGTTGTCAGCAGATTTGTTCTTATGTAATTTTTGGTAAGTGTACTCACAATAAAACACATTATCACAAGCATAATTGTATAAAAGCCCACCGCTCCGCTATAAGAGCAGTCGGCAAGAAAGCCGCACACCACGGCAAATATCATTGCCGGTATGTCAGGCTCGAAAACAGCTATTGAAACAGCAAGCGGAAGAAGTATTATACCCTTTCCGCCAAACACCTCAGGCAGAAGATAAGGAGTTGTCTGAAGTACAAATACAAGCACCGCCTCTACCGCATAAGCAATATATTTCACAACACGGAATCTGTTCATACCGAAGCCTCCGATTTACCGTTCAGTTACGGGAGCTTTCCTGTTTTTCACGGGAAGTCTCCTCAATATCTCCCTTACCGCTGAAATTCACGACAATTGCAACAGACGAAACGTCCTTCACATTTTCAAACGGCTCTATCACAGCAACGGGTAAACCTGTATAGCTGTCGTGAGAAAGCTCCTTTATCTTGCCGATCTTAAGATTTTTAGGGAATATACCTCCATAGCCCGAGGTAACAATAATATCGTCCTTTTCCATTTTATTCTGAGCTGATATATTTATAAGTCTTGTTATTCCGTCATCTGAGATTTCAGGACTTCCCGAAATTATACCGCCCTCAGTTGTTTTTTTGTCAGAAGCCCCGATGCTTGCATCGGGTGAAAGTATCGTAGTTACCTTACACGACCTTGGCGCAACTTCACAAACCCAGCCCACAAGACCGTTTTCCGTCATTACAGGATCATTGAGCCTTATGCCGTCAGCACTTCCCTTATCCGCCGTAAAGCCATAGAAATTCTCGTTGGGATCTCTGCCGATAACAGTTGCAGGAACAACAGAAAAATCCGTATTTTCCTTTTTTATATCATAAAATTTTGTAAGCTCTTCATTTTGTCTTTTAATATCATAATATTCAACAAGCATATCGTTAAGTCTGCGGTTTTCTTCTTCAAGCTCACTGACTTCCTTCTGAAGCTGTTCATTGCTTTTGGGCGGAGTAAGAACATCACCTGTTGTATAAGCTCCTCCTGACGCAACCTGCTGTATTGGAGTGAGAATAAAGCTTGTCATAAAATTATTGACATAACTGTTGCCTGATGATACCAGTGCCACTACAAGAAAAAACACCACTATCGTCACCATAACCTTAAAGCCCTTACACGAAAAAAAGCCGTTCACAGTCACCCACCTCACTTAAAAGCCTGCTCTTCATTCTATGGTAACAAAGCGACGGTTACAGATCAGTGACCGCCGCTTTGTTAGCGTTTATAATATTTTTTATATACCGTCTTTATGCTTCAGCGGTTCATACGCTCAAGTCTTCTTCCTGTACCGTCAACAACACAGTCAAGCGGTCTTTCGGCAACGTGAACCGGCATTCCGGTTTCCTGTGCAACAAGAAGATCAAGTCCTCTTAAAAGCGCGCCGCCGCCTGTAAGCATAATACCGTTGTCGATAATGTCGGCAGAAAGCTCAGGCGGAGTCTGCTCCAGTGTAGTCTTGATGGCTTCAATTATAACCGAAAGCGGATCTGCAAGGGCATCCCTGACCTCAGAAGCAGATATAACAACATCATTTGGCAGACCATCCATCAGATTTCTGCCCTTAATTTGTATACTGCCCTCACCCTCATACGGATATGCAGAACCTATACGCACCTTTATATCCTCAGCAGTTCTCTCGCCGATAAGAAGATTATACTTTTTCTTTACATACTGCATTATTGATTCGTCAAACTTATCGCCTGCTACCCTTACCGAACACGCTGTAACTATATCATCAAGTGAAATTATAGCCACCTCTGATGTACCGCCGCCTATATCAACGACCATACTTCCCGTTGGTTCTTCAACCGGAAGACCCGAACCGATTGCAGCAGCCATAGGCTCTTCAATAAGCTCTACCTGTTTTGCGCCTGCCTGTCTTACTGCATCTTCAACCGCTCTTCTTTCAACCTCTGTGCAGCCCGACGGTATGCACACTATTACACGAGGTTTACTGAAAGCTGAGGTTTTTATAACCATACGTATAAAACGGTTAAGCATTGTTGCGGTTATGTCAAAATCGGCAATTACTCCGTCCTTAAGCGGTCTTACGGCTACAATGGAGCCCGGAGTTCTGCCTATCATTTCCTTAGCCTCAGTTCCTACGGCAAGCACACTGTCTGTTCTGACATCAACAGCCACAACAGACGGCTCGCGCATTACAATACCCTTATTTTTCATATATACCAGCGTATTTGCTGTTCCAAGATCTATTCCTATATCCCTCGAAAACATATTCATACCCCTTTCATATCAGGAAGTATCTTATATCAACCGTTCCTTTATCAATTGATACAATAAGCTTTTCCTTTTCCGCAATAAATCTGATATTCCAGATTATTCCTTTTGCAGATTACCAAAATATATTATAACCTTTAAAATCTCCAATCTCAACTAAAAAATCGTCATATTTCCGACTTCTACTTTACAATTAAAAAAAGGGGCATAAAGATATGTTTTTTTGTTTAAATATATGAAAACAGCCGTCATATTTCGTCATTCTTCACAGTTTTCCGCTTGAACCAAAGCCGCCCTCACCGCGTTTGGTGCTACCAAGCTCCTCACTCTGAACGAACTCTGCATTTACGACAGGCATAATGACCATCTGTGCTACACGCTCGTTCGGCTCTATTGTGTAAGGCTCGCTTGAAACATTGCAGAGTCCTACGCATATTTCTCCTCTGTAATCACTGTCTACAACACCAACACTGTTTGCAAGGGTTATTCCGTGTTTTACTCCAAGTCCGCTTCTTGCAAAAAGAAATGCTGCAAGCGTTTTATCCTCAAGTTCAATTGCAATTCCTGTGGGTATCTTTACAAGCTCTCCCGGATTGAGGGTGACCGGTTCGGTTATGCAGGCATACAGATCTGCACCTGCCGAGCCTTCAGTTGCTCTTTTGGGAACTATGGCATTTTCATTAAGTTTTTTTACCTTTACAATACTTTTCATTATAATTACCTCTTTCTTGTTTTCAACATTTTCAACTTATTTTAACACATCAAATCAAACATTTTCAACTATTCAACACCACGGTAATATAATCCGCGTGTAAACGACCCTTTATTACAAATTCCGCTGTTGAAAGCCACAAAGATTTCCCCGATTTCAACCGGGTTTTCAACACTGAACCTCAGAACCTCAAAATCCACCCCGCGTATCTCGTTTTTTCTGTCAGACAAAACAAGCGGTACGGAATTAAGTATCTCTGTACATCCGCCGTATTTCTGCATCGGGAATTCAATGCCCTTTCTGTCGTGAAGCACCATCTCAGTGCTTTTTCCGGTATAGTCCGGCGAGTTTTCAGCAGGACAATTCCTTGTAAGCATAAGCGGAAGTCTGCCTGCACTTATTATTCCTACAGGGATTTTTCCGCCTATCCTTTCTATCTGCTCAAGAGTCAGTTCAAAGGAAAGCTCAATGTCAAGCAAACCGTTCTTCTCAGCCCACTCAACCGCTGCCGTATTTGTCACATTCAGTCCGAAGCCGCCGTGAATATCCATATCAAGCTCTTTTGCAATCTCTACAGAACCAAGGTTTGACGCCAGAACTTCATTTATTCCCAAGAACTGTATATGTCTTAGTTTTTCATATATTTTCCGTTCTTCTCCGAACATACCTCTTGGAATCTCAACCGCAAGCGCAAAGCCCCTGTCAAGAAGAGAATTATATTCATCATCACTAAGAGTGAGCGGAACATAAATCAGCTCGCTGTCAAGAAATTCATCGGGAACATATCCGTTTGTAAAACGTGCACGAAAATATTTCGGCTTTACTTTTTTTCGTGTATCGGTCTTCGGAAAATTAATATCATTGAATTCAACTGCATCTCTTGCCGTACGTTTTTCAAGAAGCCTGTCAAGCGCCTCTCGTCTTAGTGAGTTGAGTGAAAGTGCGGGAAGTGAGAGTCCGTCATCAAGCTTTATATCCAACCTGTCAAAATAAAACGGCGTGCCTCCTGTTTTCTGTATATAGCTTCGGCATTTTTCATCACTCAGGGCAACCTTTATCGCCGCCTCAGGAACTGCGCCCTTAACTGTAACATTTCTTCCCTCATCATCAGTAACATCAAGAACACTCTGCATGCCGCTGTGAATATCAAGTGAAGCAGTCAGAGGTACTCTCTGTCTTTCATCCTTATACATATTATGTATAGCTCCGTAAACTTTATTCGTGGCTGACGTCACATCCTCCTTAGAGCGTATACCGAACATATCTCTGCCTGTTCTGCCTGTATAATAACCGTCTGTAAAACCCGAACGTGAAAACACTGCTTCAAGCTTGCCGTATAATTCGGGATCAACCCTTCCCATATCCAGACTTTGCCTGCACGCCGCTACGGATATTGCCGTATATTCAGGACGTTTCATTCTGCCCTCAATTTTTGCCGAGGCTATCCCCATCTCCTCCAGCTCACGAAGATGACTTATTAAAGAACAATCCTTAAGACTAAGATCGTGTCCGGTTCCGCCCCTGACTGAAAACGGCAGTCTGCATGGCTGCGCACAAGCCCCTCTGTTTCCGCTTCTTGAGCCAAGCATTGCACTGAAATAGCATTGTCCCGACACACTCATACAAAGAGCTCCGTGTACGAACACCTCAAGCTCTATCGGGCTTTCCTTTGCAATTTCACAGATCTCCTCACGGCTCAGCTCACGCGACAGCACTGCTCTTTTAAAGCCGTTTTTATAAAGCAGCTCTACTCCCTTAGGCGTATGTACAGACATCTGGGTCGAAGCGTGTATCCTCATATCCGGAGCTGCCTGACGCACCATAGACGCAAAACCTATATCCTGCATTATAAGCGCGTCAACAGGTATACTGCACGCATATTCTATTATTTCCATAGCCCTTGGCAGCTCATCATCGCGCATAAGCGTATTGCAGGCAAGATATACCTTAACTCCTCTTGCGTGACAATATTCTACAGCAGTTCTCAGCTGTTCCCTGTCAAAATTCTGTGCAGACGATCTTGCGCTCAGCTTCCACGCGCCAAGATATACTGCGTCTGCTCCGCATCTCACCGCAGGAAAAATTGAATCAGGTCCGCCTGCCGGGGCAAGTATTTCCATTTTATTCATATGTTCCACCTTATCTGATCGGAATTTTCTTCATCATTCTTTTCTTCGGATACATCAGCGGCTTCTTCACCGTCTGACACATTCATCTTTTTTCGCTGACGTTTTATTGCAGGAGAGATAGGAGCATTTTCGTTTATAGTAGGACTATCTTCACAAAGACGTCTTCTATAGATTTCCGCATCCTTTTTCAGCCTGCGGTTCTCCTTTTCAAGCTCACTGTTCTTGGCGCCTGCCCTTATAATATCTTCAAAATATGAAACAAGCTGTTTTTTAAGCTGTTCAATATCCTTATCCTTTTTATTCATCTCATCACGGTAATTTATCGCAGTGAGTATTGCCGCTGCCGTAACCGAGCTTCTTCCCGAGGCACACATATTCCTTATGCTGTCGTCTACCTGCCGTGCAAGCTCACGGGAATATTCCTCATCCTCTGAGGATAATACCGTAAAGCGGTTATCCGCAACGGTTATTGTTATCTTCTTTTTTTCCTTGCTGTCTTCTCCCAAATATAACACCCCATTTGCGTTTCGGATAATTTTATTATATTACATTTCCCCAAAATATGAAAGCTTTTTCATTGCTTTATTATTATCCCTTTTCATTATTTCCTGATTTAATGTATAATGTTCACATTTAATTAACAGCTACTCTTTTATTCTTCATAAAACAACATCTTTAGCCATATTATAACAAATAATATTACAAAATTCTGTTGAAAATTTATTGCATATGGTATATAATAATTTTTGAATTGTTTAAAATGCTTCAATTCATTTAGCCAATTCAGAGAGGGGTATGATTATGTCAAAATCAAAACTTACACCGAGCGAGGCAAGAGAGCTTATTATTGCTAAACTTTCTCATAATTTCGGCGTTACACCTGCCGACGCTACAGATGAGCATTATTACAAGGCTCTAGCTCTGGTACTCAGAGATATTATGCGTGAGCAGCATAAAAAATTTACCGCTGCTTCTGTAAAAGAAAATTCCAAAACAGTTTATTACCTTTGTATGGAATTCCTTATGGGTCGTTCTCTCAAGAATAATCTTTATAATCTCGGTCTTGAGGAAACAATGACAAAGGCTCTGCAAAGCCTTGATATTAAAATTGACAACATCTATGAATGTGAGCCTGACGCAGGTCTTGGAAACGGCGGTCTTGGCAGACTTGCTGCATGCTTCCTTGACGGTCTTGCAACTCAGAACTATTCCGCTATGGGATATTCGCTGAGATATGAATTCGGTATTTTCAGACAGAAGTTAGTTGACGGCTGGCAAACTGAGCTTCCTGACTTCTGGCTTCCGGGCGGTGCAATATGGCTCCAGCCTCATCCGGAAAAATCCATTCCCGTTTATTTTGACGGTCATATCAAAGAAAGCTGGGACGGCGAGCATCATTCCATCGAACTTGAAAACCCCACAAAGGTTATTGCTACTCCTTATGATATGCTTGTTCCCGGTGACGGCGGCGAGGGTATCAGCAGACTTCGTCTTTGGGCTGCAACCTCAGACAACTTCGATATGAAGCTTTTCAACTCAGGCGACTATGTGCGTGCTATGGAACAGAAGGCCCTTGCTGAAAGTATCACAAGAGTTCTTTATCCTGAAGACAATCACTCTGAGGGTAAAAGTCTCAGACTCAGTCAGCAGTATTTCCTTGTATCCGCTACAATTCAGGATATTATCCAGCGTCATCTCAGAAACTACAATTCACTTGACAATCTTCCGGATGTTGTTGCTATTCATCTTAACGACACCCACCCTGTTCTTGCTATTCCCGAGCTGATGAGAATTATGCTTGACGAATGCGGATATGACTGGGATCAGTCATGGGATATTGTTACAAGAACCATCGCCTATACCAACCACACCGTTATGAGCGAGGCTCTTGAGTGCTGGCAGGTAGAGCTTTTCCAGAGAAGACTTCCCAGAATATATCAGATCGTTGAAGAGATCAACAGACGATTCTGTGAGAAAATGCATCAGATGGGCATTGAGGGCTGGAAGATCGGAAGAATGGCTGTTATCAACGACGGTATTGTAAAAATGGCAAATCTTGCAGTTATCGCAAGTCATTCCGTTAACGGTGTTTCAAAGCTTCACAGCGAGATCCTAAAAGATTCCGTTTTCCACGATTTCTATACAGTAACTCCGGAAAAGTTCAAAAATGTTACCAATGGTATTGCACACAGACGCTGGCTCAACCAGTCTAACCCCGGTCTTGCAAATCTTATCACCGAGCTTATCGGTGACGAGTTCATCAAAGACGCCAACGCGCTTGAGGGTCTTATGGCTTATAAGAACGATGCTTCTGTTCTTTCAAAGCTTGCTGCAATTAAAAAAGAAAACAAGGAGCGTATGGCAAAATACATCAAAAACAACAACGGTATTATTGTTGATACAAACTCTATCTTTGACGTACAGGTAAAACGTCTGCACGAATACAAGCGTCAGCTGCTCAATGCTCTGCACATTTTCAGCACATATCAGTGGCTGCGTGAAAATCCTAATGCAGACTATCAGCCCAAGACCTATATTTTTGGTGCAAAGGCTGCTCCGGGCTACTATTTTGCAAAGCAGATCATACAGTTCATTGTAGAGCTTGCCAATAAAATCAACAACGATCCCCGTGTAAATAAAAAGCTCAAGGTAGTTTATCTTGAAGACTACCGTGTATCAGTTGCCGAAAAGCTGATTCCTGCCGCAGAGATCAGCGAACAGATTTCTCTTGCCGGCACAGAGGCATCAGGCACAAGCAATATGAAGTTTATGATAAACGGTGCAATAACCCTTGGTACTCTTGATGGTGCAAACGTTGAGATACATGAGGTTGTAGGCGATGACAACGCATTGATCTTCGGTATGACTACTCCCGAGGTCAACCAGCTTCTTAAGCAGGGCTATTACCCCTCTGTTCCATACAACAACAATCACATCATCAGGCAGGCTGTTGACGGCATACGTTCAGAGTTTGGTTCAAAGTTTGATGACATCTTTGTTTCTCTCTCAACAAAAGATCCTTATATGGTTCTTGCAGACTTTGCCGACTATTCTACAACTCAGCAGAAAGCTTCAAGGCTTTATCTTGACACACTTGGCTGGAACAAAATGTCACTTGTCAACATTGCAAAGGCAGGCCGTTTTGCTTCTGATCGTTCTATCCGCGACTATGCCGACACAATCTGGGGCAACAAACCGGTAAAGCTTAATTAACAGCGAGCCGCTGCACCCGTGTTCGTGCTTCGCTTCACTGCGTTACGCTTGGATTATCCAAGCAAAACATACGCCAATCGCGGTTTTCCCTTCCCCACACGCCTAACGGCGCGCTTGCGGAAGGGTTTTACTTAAACAAGCAGCATGGATTTAATTAATAATTAACAATTAATAATTAATAATTGCGCTCACATTTTTCACAGCATTCAGCTTTACTTCCGCACTTTAATTACAATTCAACATTCCTCATTCAAAATTATTCTGATTCATCATATCAGATTATGTACGCAATAAAAAACAGCAGATACGCTTCTCTTTATGAGTTCGCGTATCTGCTGTATTTTTTTCTTATTCCAATTCAATTTTCAAGTCAACTATAACCAAGCTCTGCAAAGGTCGTATTATAGCTTATATTATATACCGAGAACGATTCATCTGTATCATTTTTTGAATGTATTGTTCCGCTATAATCAGCAGCCATATCCGAAAGCTTTGAAGATAAGTTTGTAAGTCCGGCATATTCAATTGCTCCGCCAACCGTACACTTTAATGCTGTTGATTTTCTTACTGAAGAAGCAGCAGTTGCCGCAGGTAAAACATCAGAAGTGACCTGTCCGGGATTTGACGCATTCATTGTGCCTGCAACTACCTCGGCATAATAGTTCTTGCACGCATTGTCAATGGTTGCCGCATCAGATGTTGATTGTGACGAATTAGCATTATTTACTATTCCTACTATAGCCGGAACAAAAATTGCCGCGCCTATACCTGTTTCTAAAATACCACAGCCTGTCATTGAAAGTGACAATGCTCCGGCTATTGCAATTATCGCTGCTTTTTTTATTATCTTCATTAATATTCTCCCTCATATGAATAATCAATTTTTAATATTATATCACATTTTTAACATTTTTCAATAAACAATACTTACAAATATAAAAACTGCTTTTTGTATAAATAAAATCTCAATACAGCCAAAAGATTTGGTGTGAGTTTTTTCACAAGCCTTCATATCGGATGCTCATATATCATTTCATTATAACTGTCAAAACATAAACATCACTTTTTGCTGCCTTGCCGCTTTATATTTTAGCAAAATAATTATAGAAGTTTATTAAAAATAACTGCCCGTTTTTACAAAACCCTTCATAGAGCACGACGCAAGGAGTGCGACAAGGGTGCCCTGCCCCATGACCCCACAAGCATTTGTAAAGACTTGTGCGAAACTTTGCTTATTGTGCAATGCGGAAGTAAAGCTGAGTGAACGTTATTACTAATTGAATTAGCAGGCACAGTAAAGGTGAAACAGAAAATAAAATTGAAATTAATAAAATAATCAGCCCAAACAGCAGCCCGTGAGGGGTGCGAGGGCGGATGCAGAAAAATTTGACGTGCCGTCCGCCGCGGTCAGCGTATGGTTGGTTTGGATAATCAAAGCGTAACGCAGTGAAGCGAAAACGCGAATTGGGTGCGGCAGCTTGCCGCCGCTTGACGGGTAATATGATATAGATTATAATAATTTTAAATTGATTTACGGAGTGATAACTATGACTGAAAAGGAAAAAATGCTTGCAGGTGAACTTTATAATTCAAGAGATCCTGAGCTAAAAAAAGATGCTGCACGCTCAAGACGTATCACACGCTTGTTCAACAACACCACTGAAGAACAACAGGAATATAGAACACAGCTTTTAAAGGAGCTTTTCGGTAGTACAGGACAATATATTTATATAGAACCGCCATTCCGCTGTGATTACGGAAGCAACACATATATAGGTGAGGGTTTCTATGCAAACTTCGATTGTATCATTCTTGATGTTGCTGAGGTATATATCGGTAATAACTGTCTTTTCGGTCCAAGAGTGTGTGTCTATACTCCCTGCCATCCAATAGACGCAGATGTACGCAATACGGGCATTGAATCTGCCAAGGCTATAAGTATAGGTAATAATGTATGGATCGGCGGAAATGCCGTTATAAACCCCGGAGTAACTATCGGCAGCAATGTTGTTATTGGCTCAGGCTCCGTTGTTACAAAGGATATACCCGATAATGTTGTAGCCGCAGGAAATCCGTGCAGGGTAATACGCCCGATAACAGACGAGGACAAACAGTATTGGGCAAACAAGCTTGAAGAATACAGAAAAGGACTTGAATAATAATTATGAACGAATGTATTGCTGTTGGATTTGGCGGCTTCATAGGGGCTGTACTCAGATACCTTATATCACTAATACCAACCGAAGGCGGTAACTCGTTCCCTTATAAAACACTTATAATAAATATTTTAGGTGCTTTTATAATCGGAATCATATCGGCAACTGCTCAGAAATATAACATTGATCCGCGTCTGTTGCTTTTTATCAAGGTAGGCTTATGCGGCGGCTTTACAACATTTTCAACATTTGCCCTTGAAACAGGCGATCTTTTAAACAGCGGAAATATTCTTTCAGCCTTTATCTATGTGCTGATGAGTGTTGTGCTGTGTGTTGCTGCAGTATTTGCAGCACAATTAATTATCTTTTCTGCGTTCAGCCGCTGAACATCCCGGAATTAAAATCAGGACCATATATAAAATCGGCATTAAAGCTAACAATTGCTTTAATGCCGATTTCTGTTTGATGAGTATAAATGTCGGTATTTTATTTAAATATAAGGTCAGCAATGATTACAGCATTGCTGCTTTCAGTCATTCGCTTTTGATATTTCAATACCAAGGTCAACAAGCTGCTGAGCGTCAACACCTGACGGAGCATTTGTCATAGGCTCACTTGCATTCTGAACCTTCGGGAACAGTACAACATCACGCAGTGTGGGAGCTTTGAGCATCTGCATAACAAGACGGTCAAGTCCGATACCCATACCACCGTGAGGCGGTGCGCCAAATTTAAATGCATCCATAAGGAAGCCAAACTTTGTATACGCCTCTTCATCACTGAGTCCGAGCATACTGAACATTTTCTTCTGCAAATCAGGATTTGTGATACGTATTGAGCCCGATGAAAGCTCAATACCGTTGAGCACCATATCATATGCCTTGGCATATACCTCACCCTTGTTGCCGTCAAGCTTGTCAAGACAATCATCTGTGGGTGAAGTGAACGGATGATGCATCGCAATCCACTCGCCGCTTTCCTTATCAAACTCAAAGAACGGGAATTTTACTACCCAAAGGAAGTTATATCCGTCACCGATAATATCAAGCTTTTTAGCACATTCAACTCTTACAGCTCCAAGTGTTGAAAGAACTGTGTTATTGTCTGTGTCGGCAACGATCATAACAACGTCGCCCTTTTCAGCACCCGATTTTTCAAGTATAGCCTTCATTTCGTCTTCAGACATAAATTTTCCGAAGCTTGATGAAATATTGTCGTCTGTCCATCTTATCCACGCAAGTCCCTTTGCACCAATACCGCGGACAAATTCTGTCATCTTGTCAATTTCTTTTCTTGTATAGGTTTTTACAGCACCCTTTGCAGTAATACCGCGCACTGAACCGCCGCCCTCAACTGCATTCTTGAATACTGCGAATTCCGTATTCTTAACTATATCGGTAAGGTCAAACAGCTCCATACCAAATCTTGTGTCTGGCTTATCAGAACCGAACCGCTCCATAACCTCATTATATGTATAGCGTGGGAACGGTGTAGGAATATCAATATTCATAACATCCTTGAATACACGCTTAATATAGCCCTCACCTATCTCAAGAACATCTTCCATATCTACAAATGACATTTCAAGGTCGATCTGTGTAAACTCAGGCTGACGGTCTGCACGAAGATCTTCATCACGGAAGCAGCGTGCAATCTGCATATATCTGTCAAAGCCTGCTACCATACAGAGCTGCTTATACATCTGCGGTGACTGCGGCAGAGCATAGAAAGAACCTTTATGTATTCTTGACGGCACAAGAAAATCCCTTGCACCCTCAGGCGTTGATTTTATAAGCATTGGTGTTTCAAGCTCAATAAAACCGTTTTCATCAAAATAGTCACGTGTTACTTTCGCAACCTTGTGACGGAATATCATATTATTCTGAAGCTCAGGACGTCTCAGATCAAGATAACGATATTTCAGTCTTGTAAGCTCTGCTGTAGGACAATTGTCTATTATCTCAAAGGGAGTTGTTTCGCTTTCAGAAAGAATACGCAGCTCCTTTACTTCAATTTCAATATCACCCGTAGGTATATCTTTATTTTTAGAGCTTCTCTCTCTGACTGTTCCCCTTGCAGCAAGAACATATTCCGAACGAACAGATGCTGCCTTTTCAAATACAGACTTTTCTGTATTGTCATCAAAGGCAAGCTGTATGATACCAGTTCTGTCACGCAGATCTATAAAGATAAGCTGACCAAGATCTCTCTGTCGCTGAGTCCATCCGCACACAATAACCTCACTGCCTATATTCTCTGCACGAAGCTCACCGCAGTAATTGCTTCGTTTCATACCTGTTAAAAACTCTGCCATATCATATACTTCCTTTTTATTATTTTATTGCATTGCATTAAGCTGATCAAGCAGCTTTGAATTATTACTGTCTACATACTCGCTGAAAAATGCGTTAAAGAATCCCTCGTCAAGCGGCACTTCCTTTTCCGTATGAGTTTCCATATTCCTGAGCTTTGCCTTATTTTCTTCAAGCTCGGTGTCGCCTATTACCATACTGAATCTCGCTTTTATCTTATCTGCATATTTCATCTGAGCCTTGATACCTCTGCCTACAATATCGCCCTCTGCTATAAGCGAAGAGCTTCTTACTCCCTCTATGATATTAAATGCTTTTATTTTTGCAGCCTCACCAATACCTATTACATACAAATCGCATACAGGCGGTTTTGGTATCTCTATTTTCTGACTTTCAAGCAAAAGCAGCAGTCTTTCAATGCCCATACCGAATCCGAGTGACGGAGTATGCTGACCTCCAAGCTCTTCTATAAGACCATCATAACGTCCGCCGCCGCAAACTGTTCCCTGTGCGCCAATATCATTTGAAACAAACTCAAAAACAGTTCTTGTATAATAGTCAAGTCCTCTTACAATTTTAGGATTAATTTTATAGTGCAGCTTAGCCGCATCAAGACAGCTTTTTACTCCGTCAAAATGAGTTTTACACTCATCGCATATAAAGTCAAGTACAACAGGAGCATTCTTTGCAACCTCTGCACAGTCAGGATTTTTGCAGTCAAGTATTCTCATAGGATTTCTGTCAAGTCTTGAAAGGCAGGTTTCACACAGCTTATCCTTATGCTCTGTGAAATATTCTTTAAGTGCCTTATGATAATTCGGACGGCAGTTATTACAGCCAATAGAATTTATCTCAAGACTGAGATTTGTTACTCCAAGCCTGTCGAATATAGAATTTGCCGCACATATAACTTCTGCATCTGCAAAATATGACGGTGCACCATAAACCTCCATACCGAACTGATGAAACTCTCTCTGACGTCCTTTCTGAGGCTTTTCATAGCGGTAGCAAGAAGTGAGGTAGTATGCCTTGATAGGATAACCCTCGTTATATACTCCGTGTTCAAGAACTGCCCTTGCCGCACCTGCCGTACCCTCAGGACGAAGAGTAACCGATTCGCCGCCCTTTGTTTCAAAGGTATACATTTCCTTTTGTACTACGTCTGTTGTATCACCCACAGACCTGTTAAAAAGCTCTGTATGCTCAAACACAGGTGTTCTTATTTCCTTAAAGCCGTAAGCCTGAGACTGCTTACGCATAATATCCTCCACAAACTGCCATTTATAGCTTTCGCCCGGCAGAACATCCTCTGTTCCTTTTATTCCGTTTGTTATAAGCTTCACTTACACATCTCTCCCCGCTTTTATTTCTCACTCATTATACACTATTATCCTTGTTTTATCAAGTATCTGTAAAGGAGAAAACCCCCGCCGATATACTCGGCGAGGGTCGGACAAATATAACAAGATTACAGTTATAAATAAATTGATTTATATTGCTTCATCATAAAATAATCGTTCACAACAATTCTATCTGTAACCAAGCATCAGGAGTGCATCTCCCATAGTTTCAGCACTGCCGCTTTTTACAAGGTCGGCAATTATTTCTGCATTTTTTCTGGTTCGTCAGTCAAAGCCCTTTGACGTCTGATCATAGAAACAGAGTTATCAAGTTTTTCATAATTTGCCATTAAAATCATCGTAAATATTATTATATTACAATCACTGAAAAGTTTATGTAAGAACTGAATTATGCACTTTTGCTTTCCTGCTTTACCTCAGCTTTCAGCTCGGTTATATTATAATTTTCTCTCAGGGAAGTGATATTGTCGTTAACAAGGCTGTCATAATTCTCATTTGCAGATGAACCAAGCTCAAGCTTCCACTGCAGCTTGCCGTCAGTCTGCTTTGCAATATTGTCAATATAAACGGCAACATAGACATTTACAGGCTCTGCGCTCTCTCCATTACATCGTCTATTGAGCTTGTATTCATAGATCCTTATATAACGATTATAAAATGTATAATCATTAAATTTGTCTTCGTGCTGTGTTTTTAAAGTGATAAGATATTCGGTCTTCAACGAGGACGAGGCAACTGATTCAAAATCTCCTGACCCGTTCAGTGTCCATATATAAACCCCTGCAAAATAAGTATCACCCTTATTTGCACTCGTTACCGCGGCTAGTTTATCATCAAGCTCTCTCTTGACATCTGTAAGATCAAGACCGTCAAGTGAGTTTACAAGCTCAGGCTGGTTTTCTACCTTAAAGGTCTTTTCCGTTTCCGAAACATCATATTGACTGCTTGTTGAAACGGCAGTTACTTTTACTTCATCTCCGTTTTTGAAAGGATAGTCCTTTTCAATATTAAAACGAACATTCTGATTTACAATGTCACTGCACTTTGAGGTGTTTACAGCCGCTGTAACATATGGAGAAGTACCCGTATAAGTTATTTCCAAGCCCTCGAACGGATTGATCATTTCCTTGCTTAATTCGCTGCTCTCCATTACATAAGGG
>CADACB010000024.1 GCA_902786345.1 uncultured Ruminococcus sp.
ACAAAGGTACTTTGACGGCAGCGATAATGAGATCACCGAGGTTGCCGACGGCGAGGTGTATGTCCGTCAGTCTCTTCTTGACAACAGCAATGCCAAGGTCGGCGACAAGGTTGAGTTAACCGTAGCGGATGTCACCCGCACCTTTACGGTCAAGGACACGCTCAAGGACGCGGTGCTCGGATCAAGAATGATGGGAAATGCAAGGTTTTTGATTTCCGAAAACGAGTACAAGGCGTTTGAAAAAGCCGAACCTCTCGAGCCGTATCTGTTCTACATAAGTTTTATTGATACCAATGACATTCCCACGCTTGAAAAAGAGCTGAATGCATGCGACGCGATATTATTCAGCGGAGATCGCTCTTTAATACAATTTTCTTACATTATGGAAATGATAATCGCAGGAATTCTGCTAGTAGTCAGTGTTTCGCTGATATTGATTGCCGTCGTGATTCTACGCTTTACTATCAGCTTTACTATCAGTGAGGAATTTCGTCAAATCGGTATTATGAAGGCAATCGGAATTACCAACGGAAAAATCCGTTCTTTGTATCTGGTAAAGTATCTGGCGATTTCCGTTATAGGTGCAATCGTAGGCTTGGCGCTCTCTTTTCCGTTCGGCAGTATGCTGCTCAAAATGGTGTCGCAGAGTATCGTTATGGACAACTCGGGCAGTGTTCTGCTGAGTATTTTTTGTGCGGCTGCGGTTGTCGGAATCATTATACTGTTCTGCTTTCTTAGCACTCGCAAGGTAAAGAAATTCACAGCTGTTGATGCGATACGCAGCGGTGTTACAGGAGAACGTTACAAGAAAAAAGGAGTTATGCGGCTCAGCAAAAAGCCAATTTGTCCCGTGGTGTTTATGGCAGTCAACGACATTCTCAGCAGTCCCAAGCGGTTCTTGATCATGCTGTTCACTTTCTTCGTCGGAATCTCTATGCTGATGGTCGGTCTGAATATTTCCTCAACGATGACGAGCAGCAAGATGCTCAACTGGATCAATATGGCTCAGTGTGACGCGGTACTTGTGGAATCGGGTACGATCGAAAAATACATGGTAGCGGACGGCAGAGAAAAGTTGAACCAAAAAATATCTGAGATAGAATCCGACCTTTCGGAAAAGGGCTGGGAAGCGGATTGCTTTGTAGAAGTACTTTCAACCGTTATCGTCACCAAAGGTGATACAGAGTTGAAAACTAGCGGCACAGAGGGAGTCAATATGACCCCAGATGAATATATGTATCTGGAAGGCACCGCGCCGCAGAGCAAAAACGAGATAGCCATGTCCTATGTTGTCGCCGATAAATTGGGCGCACAAATCGGCGATACCGTCACAGTCAAAACGCCTGATGGCGAAACAGAATGTATGATCACGGCTATTTACCAAACAATGATGTCCTTGGGCAATAATATTCGACTTTATCCGGGTCAAAATTACAGCTTTCAAAATCTTGTCGGTATAAATGATTTCCAGGTTCGTTTTCACGACGCTCCGAGCTCCGCCGAGATCGAGAAAAGAATAAAAACGATAAAGGAGATGTACCCTGATAGCAATGTGATGAACGCGGGCGATTATGTAGACTACTGCGTCGGCGGCGTAGGAGGTGTGATGGATGGAGTAACAGGTCTGCTGCTGCCGATTATTATACTGATTGATATTCTGGTGGCAGTTCTGATGGAAAAGAGTTTTCTCACCAAGGAACGCGGCGAAATCGCTATGCTGAAAGCAGTCGGCTTCAAAAACCGTTCTATTATCCTCTGGCAGACTTTGAGAATCGGTATTGTTATGATAGCGGCTGTTCTGCTGTCAGTGGCGCTCGCCGACCCGATCGGCAAGCTGACGACAGGCGGTATCTTCCAAATGATGGGCGCTAAGAATATTATCTTTGATATGGATATATTAAAAACCTTCGTTATCTATCCGGCGATCATCCTTGCCGCAACCGTGTTTAGCGTATTACTGATCGCTCTCGGTATCTGCAAGGTAAATTCAAACGAGATCAATTCTATAGAGTAAGGAGAATCACTATGGCTAAAATTCTGGAAGTTATAGACCTTTGTAAAACATATATCACCAACAAAAGACAGAACAATGTGCTGCGTAACGTCAGTTTTTCGGTTGACGAGGGCGAGATGACTGTTTCAGGAATGGACAGTATGACGGCAGGAACGGTTCTGTTTGGCGGAAGAGATATTTCCGCTCTGAAGCCGACAGAGCTTGCAGAACTGCGGCTTGATGAAATGGGCTTTATCTTTCAGCAGATGTATATGCTCAAAAACCTTTCTGTGCTTGATAATATTATTCTTCCCGCACGTCAGTCAAAAGTCAATCCTCTTTCCACAAAAGAAAAACTTGAGAGAGGTAAGGAACTGATGCGTAGGCTTGGAATCATTGAAATCGCCGACAATGACATCAACGAAGTGTCGGGTGGTCAGCTCCAAAGGGCATGCATCTGCCGCAGTATGATAAATAAACCCAAGATGATTTTTGCCGATGAGCCAACAGGAGCGCTTAACCGCCAAAGCTCCAACGAGGTAATGGAGGAACTTTGTAAAATCAACGCAGATGGTACCACAATTATGCTTGTTACCCACGATGCAAAGGTGGCTGCAAAATGCTCCCGCGTACTATATATTGTTGACGGAAATATTCAGGGAGAGTATAATTTAGACGGAACAGACGAAAGAACAAAGGAACGCACCCTAAACAACTGGCTGTTGGAGCAGGGTTGGTAGTCGGATTTTGGAGTGAGAAATAATGATAGACATTCTTGTAGTCGAAGATAATCATGAAATGGCAACGCTGCTGTGTGATTTTCTGAAAGCGGAGGGCTATTCCGTACAGAATTGCATAGATGGAGAGAGCGCATTAAATACCTTTGAAGCGGAGGGCGCAAGGCTCGTAATCCTCGATATTATGCTGCCGGGGCTTGACGGCTTTACGGTTTGCCGCAAAATCCGTGAGAACGCCAACACGCCTATCATCATTGTCAGTGCCAAAACCGAAAAGGACGATAAGCTTAACGGTTTGATTCTCGGTGCTGACGATTACATCGAAAAGCCCTATGATATTGACATTCTGCTTGCAAAAATCAAAGGAATATTTACACGGCATTATCAGGACGACGTGCTGTATGACGGCTTTTTGAAAATCGACAAGAGCAAGCGGATAGCTTACAAAGAGAATACACCTCTTGACTTGACACAAAAGGAATTTGATTTGCTGCTCATTCTTGCAGAGAATGCAGGCAAAACGCTCAATAAAGATTATTTGTTCAATCAGATTTGGGGATTCGACAGTTTTTCTGAACCACAAACGCTGACAGTTCACATCAAATGGCTTCGGCAGAAAATTGAAGCTAATCCCAAAAAACCTGATCACATTGTGACGGTCTGGGGTGTTGGCTATCGTTACGAGAGGTAAACTATGAAAAGCTTTATCAAATTGACGGTTGCTGTTATTTCAATCCTCGCAGTAATCTTTACAGTAGCAAACATCATTTTACATAACGAAAACAAGGGTGACGCAGGTCGCCCTTATCGTGTTGAAGCACAGAGAATCGCAGAAAAAATCGAAAATAGTGAGGAATACTCTCTCGATGATTACCGATATATAAAAAATGTGGAAATTGAGGAGGACGGTTTCCAGGGCAGCGACAGCGACTATCTTGTCAAGGAGATCGGCGGAAAGCTCTACCGCTTTGATTATTCTTATCAATCAGACAACAGTAAATCTATAAAAATTTTAAACATCTGCTTCATCGTAACGGCAGCGTTTGTATTGCTCCTGATGTTGTTTCTATTCATCAGAATCATCCGTCCGTTTGAGAAAATCAGCGCTTATCCTACGGAGCTTGCAAAGGGAAATCTGACAGCGCCGCTAAAGGACAGCAAAAGTAAATATTTCGGCAAATTCCTATGGGGACTTGATCTGCTGCGTGAGAAGCTGGAAAGTCAAAGATCCGCCGAGCTTGCCCTGCAAAAGCAGAACAAAACGATGGTGCTCTCGCTCTCGCACGATATCAAAACGCCTCTCGGTGTAATCGAGTTGTACGCAAAAGCACTTGAAAAGGGATTGTACAAGGACGAACAAAAGAAGAAAGAGGTTGCCGTGGGTATTACGGAAAAATGTGAGGATATCCGCGGCTATGTAGACGGCATTGTAAAAACTTCAAGCGAGGATTTTTTGAATTTAGAGGTAAACGACGGCGAGTTTTATCTGTCGGCGCTAATCGACAAAATCAAGGCGTTTTACACCGATAAGCTCAGCCTGCTGAAAATCGACTTCGCTGTAGACGCTTTTTCCGACCATATTCTCTCCGGCGATTTGGAGAGAAGCATTGAAGTGCTGCAAAACATTATCGAAAACGCCGTCAAGTACGGCGACGGCAAGAGAATACGCATTGCGTTTTCAAGGGAGGATGACTATCAGCTTATTCATATCCTCAACAACGGTTGTACTCTCAGCGAAAACGAGATACCGCATATTTTTGACAGTTTCTGGCGAGGTTCTAATACGGGCAGCACCAGCGGCAGCGGTTTGGGGCTTTATATCTGCCGTTCTCTTATGCGAAAAATGAACGGTGATATTTTTGCCGAAATTAAAGACGGATATATAACTGTAACATCTGTATTTTCAATTTCATAAACAAAACAACAAGGAGCACTATCATCTCTGTACGGTTACGAACCGTGAATTTGATAACGGTTGGTTACCTACATCACTTATACCTTTAGTGTAAAATGATTATTGAAATTTATTAAAGCTAACTGTCTTTTTTACAGAACACTTCCGAAATCACGATGCAGGAGTGAGTGGAAGTGAAAACCGCGATCGGTGTATGTTTGGTTTGGATAGTCAGAGTGAGCTTTAGCGAACACAATCGCGAACATGGGTGCGGTAGCTTGTTGCGAGTATCAGATAGTGTTGAATTTTCCGAAAAACTATGGTATGGTTTTAGTAAAGTAAAGCTTAAAAAACGGACAGTAAAGGAGAATTGTTATGATCACAAAATATACAAGTGGAAATCCGATTAATACTGAAGCTGTAGAGGAACACTTTGATGCGTTTTCAACGGAAGAATTTCCTTTGAATCACTATATCAAAAACGGAAAATTTATTTTTGAGTTTGATATGCAGCCAGATGACATTGTGTACGGTTTGGGAGAAGCACCAAGGGGAATAAATAAACGAGGCTGGATATACGAGAGCTGCTGCACCGATGATCCTTTCCATACAGAGACTAAAAGCTCACTGTATGCCGCACATAATTTTATTATGCTGAACGGCATCCGCAAGTTTGGTGTATTTGTTGATTTTCCTGCGCGAATCCGATGGGATATTGGCTATACCCTGCAGAACAAAACAACCGTTACCATTGAGGGAACTGATTTTGACATTTATTTTATCACAGGAGATAAGCCCATTGATATTGTAAGGCAATTTCGTGCTGCAATAGGTAAAAGCTATGTTCCGCCGCTATGGGCATTCGGGTATCAGCAGAGCCGCTGGAGCTATCATAACTCTGATGCAGTAGACAGGGTGATAGAAAAATATAATGAAGCACAAATTCCGTTGGATTGTGTATATCTCGACATAGACTATATGGATCATTACAAGGATTTTACTATCAGTGAAGAAGCGTTTCCGCATTTCAAGGAATATGTTTCCGAAAAACGCAGACAGGGAATTCATCTGATCCCGATTATAGACGCAGGTGTAAAAAAAGAGGATGGATATGAAATTTATGAGGAGGGTAAAGAAAAGGGCTATTTCTGTAAAAAAGCAGATGGTTCTGATTTTGAAGCAGGCGTATGGCCCGGTATGTGCTGTTTTCCTGATTTTCTTGATCCTGAGGTGCGTGAATGGTTCGGCGGCAAATACAAGGTGCTGACTGATATGGGGATTGATGGATTCTGGAACGATATGAACGAACCGGCACTGTTTTATTCTGCTGAGGGAATCGAAAGTGCACTTGAAAAGGCAACAAAACTGAAAGGAGAAAATTTGGATCTGAGTAAATTTTTTGGATTGAAGGATACATTTGCCGGACTTTCCAATAATCAGAATGATTATGCCTCTATGTATCATAATATTGGCAGTAAGCAGGTCAATCATCAGTGTGTGCATAATATTTACGGTGCAAATATGACAAAAGCGGCAGGCGAATATTTTGCAAAGGAGTTCGGTGAGGGCAAGATATTGATGTTCTCACGTGCATCATACATAGGAGCACATCGCTCAAGCGGTATCTGGTTTGGTGATAATCATTCCTGGTGGTCACATATACTGTTGTGTCTGAAAATGCTGCCGTCTGCAAATATGTGCGGGTTTCTTTATTGCGGTTCAGATCTGGGCGGATTTAACGAAAATGCAACACGAGATCTGGTTCTGCGTTTTTTGGCACTGGGAGTTTTTACACCATTAATGCGGAATCATTCTGCACTCGGCACAAGAGATCAGGAATGCTATAGCTTTGAAAACCCGGAAGATTTCCGTGACATTATTCAGGTTCGTTATCGGCTGATACCTTATTTATATAATGCCTTTCGTAAGGCAAGCAAGAATAACGATATGCTGTTTCGACCACTTTCCTTTGACTACCCTGATGACAGCATAGCACGAGAATGTGAGACTCAGCTTATGCTTAGCGAGGAATGTATGATAGCACCGGTATATGAGCAGAATGCAAAGGGAAGAATGGTATATCTGCCTGAGAATATGACGTTTTTGAGACTAAGCGGTGAAAGAGTGAAGAAGCAGGAACTTGAAAGGGGAGTACATTACATTGAGGTTGCACTTAACGAGGTACCGTTATTCGTAAAAAAAGGAAAAGAGGTTCCTCTTGTCAAGCCGGTTATGAGAACGGCTGAGCTGAATATTCTCTGATAGTTTTGGTTAAATTATTTTTCGGATGAAAGTAAAATTCATATAAACAGACCGGCTCCTGTATCGTGATAAACGGTGCAGGAGCTGTAATAATATGCACAACTTTTTCTTATGGATGTATGTTGATGTGGATTGATCTTTATAAGCGTTGATCTTTTTTATAATTTAAACCAGTTGTATTTACAATGATGATATATCATTGTGAAAAATAAGAAATAGTTAGAATAATTGAGAAAACAAGAGTAATTTAAAGTAAATGATTTGAAAGTTGCTGTTTTTAGACTTTGTTTGACTTTGACCTTTTCTGACTTTGTGTATATAATTAGTTTACAAAGTCAAAGAAAGTCAAAGCTCAATTGAAGTTGAGGTGATAAAAATGAAAATGAGTGATATTGTAGCTCAGTATATAATGCGAATGCTTGATGAAACAGACGGCAACGCTGAAATACAAAGGAATGAGCTTGCAAATACGCTTGGATGCGTTCCAAGTCAGATCAACTACGTTATTACGTCACGTTTCACGCCTGAACAGGGGTATATTGTAGAGAGCAGAAGAGGCGGCGGAGGGTATATAAGAATTACAAGAGTGACTACAGACCGTCGTGTAGCAATAATGCATATAGTCAATTCTATAGGAGATCGCATATCTTCATCCTCGGCTTATACGATACTGAGCAATATGTCAGACCGCGGAATGATTACTGAATATGAAAGAATATTAATTTCCTCGGCACTGTCAGACAAGGCATACAGCAGTATAACCCAGGAAAAAAGAGATATACTGAGGGCAGCAATAATGAAGAATATGCTGATAACATTGGTTGTTTTGGAAAACAGATAATAAGGGGGTAATTTTATGTTATGTCAGGCATGCGAAAAAAGACAGGCAACTACACATATCAAGACCATATTGAATGGTGAGCTTAAGGAATACAATCTTTGCAGTGAATGTGCACATAAGAACGGCTACAGTTCATTTTTTGGTGATCTCAATTTTGATCTTGATAAGCTGTTCGGAAGCTTTATGGACAGCATAGGACCTTCAAAGATACGTAAACGCTGTCAGTGTTGCGGAAGCAGCTTTGAGGATATTGCAAAGTCAGGAAAGGTGGGTTGTGCAGAGTGTTATGATGTATTTTATGATGAGCTTCTTCCTTCGGTACAGAGAATACACGGAAGAACCTCGCATACAGGCAAGCTTGCACATTCCGCAGGTACAGAGGTTAAGGTTAGAAATGAAATTGCCAGATACAGAGCAGAGCTTGAAAAGGCTATAAAATCACAGGAATTTGAGAAGGCTGCCGAGCTTCGTGACAAAATCAAAGAGCTTGAAAAATATGAAAGTGATAATAGTGCGGCACAGGGAAAGGAGTGAGAGATATGTCGGAAAAAAAATATACAGATCTGAAAAACGTCAGTGATGTGGTAATAAGCACACGTATAAGATTTGCAAGAAATCTTCGGGAATTTCCGTTTCCTTGCAGACTGAGTGATGAAAAGAAAAGAAAGGTTGCCAACATTATAAAGGAATCCGTTCTTGACGGACATTCGGCAATTTCTGAAAGATTCAGGTATATTCAAATGTCAGAGCTTACACAGGAAGAGGCAGTTTCACTTGTTGAAAGACATCTTGTAAGTCCCGAGTTCATATCTGACAGACAAGGAAGGGGACTGTTGCTTCTTGATGATGAATCTGTAAGTATTATGATAAATGAAGAAGATCACGTAAGAATTCAGGTGATAAACTCAGGTATGAAGCTTGAAGAGGCATTTGATCTTGCAGATAAGATAGACACTCTTCTTGATGAGCAGCTTGATTTTGCATTTAATGACAAGCTTGGCTATCTGACACAGTGCCCTACAAATATCGGAACAGGAATGAGGGCATCGCTTATGCTTCATCTTCCTGCATTGCAGGAAAGCGGAGCTATGGGTAAGATCGGAGCGTCTCTGTCTAAGCTTGGTCTGGTTATAAGAGGCTTATATGGAGAGGGAACAGAACCAAGCGGTGCTATATACCAGCTGTCAAATCAGGTTACTCTGGGAATATCTGAAAGAGAAGCAATAAACAATCTTCGTGACATTGCCTTCCAGCTTGTAGTTCAGGAGAGAAATTCACGTGAAGCCTTATCAAGAAACATAAATGTTCTTGACGCAATATACCGTTCATACGGAATAATGCTTTATGCAAAGCTTATGAGTAATGATGAGTGTATGAAGCTTATTTCAAACGTCAGATTCGGTGTGGAAATGGGGCTGTTCGACAATATAGATTTTGATACGCTGAACAGGCTTATAATAGAAATACAGCCGGCAACTCTGATGAAGAATATAGGAAAGAAGCTTACTCCGGCAGAACGTGACCGTATACGCGCGGAGCTTGTCAGAACGGCGATAACACAGCAAAAGATTCCTGTAAGCCACAGACTTGAAAACAGTGAGAACAGTGTAAAATAATAATGGTGTTTTTTCATCTGTCTGTTTGTTTACACAAAACCCTTCCGAAAGCACAACGTTATGAGTGCGTGGAAGGGAGAACCGCGATCGACGTATGTTTGTTTTGAATAAACAACATGAGCTTTTGCGAACGCAATCGCGAATACGGGTGCGGCAGCTTGCCGCGAACTGTTTGAGTAAGATATGATATAAAGAGGAAGATATTTTATATTACAATTTAAAAAAGAAAAAAACTTAAATAGAAACAGGGGGTATAGATTATGTATAAATTCAATGGTTTCACAGAAAAGGCAAACAACGCAATCAACCTTGCAATTGAATCCGCACAGGAGTTCGGACACACATATGTAGGAAGTGAGCATATACTTCTCGGATTGCTGAAAAATAATGACGGAGTTGCATATACAGTTCTTTCACAGTGCGGGGCAGCAGAAGACAAGCTTACTGAGCTTATCGTTCAGGAAACGGGAACAGGAGATATTACAAGACTTACACCGGATGATTTTACCCCAAGAACCAAAAGAGTTCTTCAGACTGCAATTATGCAGGCTTCCAGAATGGGACATAATTATGTAGGTACAGAGCATATTCTTATAGCTCTGATTTCTGATTCAGAAAGCTATGCTGTAAGCTTTCTCGGTAGAATGAACATAAGAGTATCCGATATAATAAGAATGCTGAACGAATCACTGGGAAGTGAGGGAGAAAGCGAATTTTCCGGAGCGGGGGCTGATTCTCATGGTGGAAGAGCGTCCTCGGGAAGTACCAAGGTGCTTGATAAGTTCGGCAGAGATCTGACGGATATAGCATCCAAGGGTGAAATTGATCCTGTTATAGGAAGACAGGATGAGATAGAGAGAGTTATACAGATTCTTTCAAGAAGAACGAAAAATAATCCTTGTCTTATAGGTGAGCCTGGCGTGGGAAAAACAGCAGTTGCAGAAGGACTTGCACTCAAGATAGTTTCCGGAGATGTTCCTGAGCCTTTGAAAAATAAGAAGATCATATCACTTGACCTTACAAGTATGATAGCAGGTACAAAATACCGCGGTGATTTTGAGGACAGGATCAGCAATGCAATTGCAGAGGTAAAAAAGGCAGGAAATATAATTCTGTTTATAGACGAGCTGCATACGATAATAGGAGCAGGCTCTGCCGAAGGCTCTGCTGATACTGCTAATATCCTCAAGCCGTCACTTGCAAGAGGTGACTTTCAGGTTATCGGTGCAACAACTATAAATGAATACCGTAAGTATATTGAAAAGGATGCGGCACTTGAAAGACGTTTTCAGCCTGTAATGGTCGGTGAGCCAACAGAAGAAGAGGCTGTGCTGATTCTGAAGGGCTTGCGTGACAGATATGAGGCTCATCATAAGGTAAGAATAACGGATGAGGCAATCAATGAAGCTGTAAAGCTCTCGTCGAGATATATTGCCGACAGGTTCCTGCCTGATAAAGCGATCGACCTTGTTGATGAAGCTGCATCCAGAGTAAGACTCAGAACATATACAGCTCCGGACGATCTTCAGACAATTGAAAATACACTGAAATCTCTTGAACAGGAAAAAGCTGAGGCTGTGAACACTCAAGATTTTGAGCGTGCAGCTAAGATAAGAGATGAAGAGAAAAAGCTCAGGGAAGAGCTTGACAACAAGAAAAAAGAATGGCAGGAAAAAAATGAGCATAAAAATGACGAGGTTACAGGTGAGGATATTGCAGAGATAGTTTCAAGTTGGACAGGCGTTCCTGTATCACAGCTTACACAGGAAGAGAGTGAAAGACTTTTAAAGCTTGAAGAGATCCTCCATAATAGGATTATCGGACAGGATGAAGCTGTATCAGCTGTATCAAAGGCTATCCGCAGAGGAAGAGTCGGCTTGAAGGATCCTAATCGTCCTGTGGGTTCGTTTATATTCTTAGGGCCGACAGGAGTCGGAAAAACAGAGCTGTGCAAGGCTCTTGCACAGGCAATGTTTGGTGATGAAAATGCAATGATACGTTTTGATATGTCTGAATATATGGAAAAACATACCGTATCAAAGCTTATAGGTTCACCTCCGGGATATGTAGGATATGATGAAGGAGGTCAGCTTACAGAGAGTGTAAGACGTCATCCTTATTCAGTACTCTTGTTTGATGAAATAGAGAAGGCTCATCCTGATGTATTTAATATGCTGCTTCAAATACTTGATGACGGAAGACTTACTGATTCACAGGGCAGACACGTTAATTTCAGAAATACAGTTATCATTATGACATCAAATGTAGGTGCAAGACTTATTACCGAAAAACAGAGCAATCTCGGATTTTTCGGAGGAGATGAAAAAGAATCTGATGATGATAACAAGATAAAAGAGGCGGTTCTTTCAGAGCTTAAAAAAGTATTCAAGCCTGAGTTCCTGAACAGAGTGGATGATACTATTGTTTTCAATAAGCTTACTGAAGATGATATTTGTAAAATTGCGAAAAATCTTCTTTCAAATCTTGAGAAGCGTCTTGAAGACATAGGTATTTCGGCAGAGTTCACAAGTGCTGCTGTAAAGGCGGTTGCCGATGCCGGATTTGATGAGCTTTATGGTGCAAGACCTTTGAAAAGAGCTATCCAGTCAAAGATAGAAGATGCTGTATCTGAAAAAATGCTTGACGGAACTGTGAAGTCCGGAGGTAAAATTATATGTGATTATAAAGACGGCAAATTTACCTTTGAAAATAAATAAGACTTATAGGTGAAATAAAGCTCCGTTGTATGAGAAAACTCATATAACGGAGCTTTTATTATTCCTGATTCGTTGTAAGCAGAAAAAAACCGGTTAATAATATTAATGTTTATATCACTCTTGCTTTTTTGAGCAATATAATATAAAATAATAATCGGAGTATTTTTGTATTCCTATAATCCGGAATAAAAGTAAAGGGGAGTATTTATTATGTCTGAACAGAAAAAAGCAGCAGTTATAATGGGCAGCGACAGCGATTTTCCCATAGTATCGGGAGCAATAAAAACGCTTGATCAGTATGGAGTACCTTTTGAGGTACACGTTATGTCAGCACACAGAACTCCGGAGGCAGCAGCGCAATTTGCTGCAAATGCACGTAAGAACGGATTCGGTGTTATTATTGCTGCAGCAGGCAAGGCGGCTCATCTTGCAGGTGTTCTTGCGGCACATACAACTCTGCCCGTAATAGGTATACCGATAAAATCATCAACGCTTGATGGTCTTGATGCACTTCTTGCAACGGTACAGATGCCAAAGGGTATTCCTGTTGCTACAGTTGCCATAGACGGAGCGGACAATGCGGCTATACTTGCTGTTCAGATGCTCGCATTATCAGATGCTTCGCTTGCCGAAAAGCTTGAAAATGAAAAGCTTGAGATGAAAAGCGGTGTTGAGAAAAAGGATGCCGCAATTCAGGAAAGGGCAGCAGAGCTTATTAAAAAATAAGGAGTATAATTATGTCTGAGTTACACGATGAATGCGGTGTTTTCGGAATATTTACCAATGATGCTTCCGTTAATATAGTAGAAGAAACCTACCTTTCACTTTATGCACTTCAGCACAGAGGTCAGGTGGGTGCGGGAATTGCCGTGAATAATAACGGTAATATTATATATCATAAGGATTTCGGTATGATACCTGAGGCACTGCCTGAACGGGAGCTTTTAAGGCTGGGCAGCGGCAGAATTGCAATAGGCCATGTAAAATATTCGTCCGGTGAACAGGTGGATCACGAAAATCTGGCTCCCCTTGTAATGAGATATATCAAAGGACAGCTTGCTTTATGTATAAACGGTGCTCTTACAAATTATCACGAACTGAGAAATGATCTTAATCAGGGAGCAGCTATTTTTCAGTCAAACGGAGATACTGAGGTGATAGCATACCTTATTGCACGTGCAAGGATCAATACCTCTTCAATAGAAGAGGCTGTCAGACAGGCTGTCTGTAGGTTAAATGGCGCATATGCACTTGTGATGATGTCGCCAAGCAAGCTTATAGGCGTTCGTGATCCAATGGGAATACGTCCGTTGTGTTATGGTAAGATCGGCAGCAGCTATGTAATAGCTTCGGAATCCTGTGTGTTTGACAGTATGGGCGGTGAATTCATAAGAGATATACAGCCCGGAGAAATGCTTGTTATTGACAGCGAGGGTGTACACAGCTATACGGATGACTGCGGCGGCAAAACTGCCTTGTGTATGTTTGAATATGTTTTCTTCTCACGTCCTGACAGTGTAGTGGACGGTGTTTCTGTCAATCAGGCAAGACAAAGGGCAGGAAAACTGCTTGCAAAGCAGCATCCGGTTGAGGCGGATATTGTCTGCGGAGTGCCTGACTGCGGAATAGAGTCGGCAATCGGCTATGCTATGGAATCCGGTATACCATATGCAACTGGTCTTATAAAAAACAAGTATATTGGAAGAGCGTTCAATGACAGAAAAAAGAATTCCGAATACCTTATGCGTATCAAGCTGAATGCATTGAAAAATAACGTAAACGGAAAGCGTGTTATTGTTATAGATGATTCTATACTTAAAGGCAAAACAAGCAGACATATTGTAGAACTTCTGAGAAATGCAGGCGCAAAAGAGATACATATGAGAATTGCTTCTCCGCCCTTTATAAGTCCTTGTTATCTTAACAGTGATACCACATCTAAGGATAAGCTCATAGCTTCAACCAAGAGCATTGATGAGATGCGTGATTATATGGGAGCCGATTCACTCGGTTTTTTGTCGGTTGAAAGTATGCGTGAAATTGCTAAGGAAAGCAAGCTTGGATTCTGTGACGCGTGTTTTACAGGAAACTATCCTATGGATGTTTCAGATACTTCAAGAGAGGATAAATATTCAAGAAAAATTGAATCATAAGTATATTACCTGTTCAAATGATACAGGCTTTATGAAAAATATGGAGGCATAATATGAAAAGCTACAGTGACAGTTATAAAGCAGCAGGCGTTGACGTAACAGCCGGTTACAAATCGGTAGAGCTTATGAAGCAGTATGTTGCAAAAACAATGACAGACGGTGTTCTTTCAGGAATAGGCGGTTTTGGAGGTCTGTTTGAGATAGATACAACCGGTATCAATAAGCCTGTTCTTGTTTCCGGTACAGACGGAGTGGGTACAAAAATCAAGCTTGCTTTTCTGCTTGATAAGCACGATACAGTAGGTATTGACTGTGTGGCAATGTGTGTTAACGATATTATATGCTGTGGAGCAAAGCCGCAGTTTTTCCTTGATTATATTGCAATAGGCAAGAATTATCCGGAAAAGGTTGCAAAAATCGTTTCAGGTGTTGCAGAGGGCTGTATACAGAGCGGCTGTGCATTGGTCGGCGGAGAAACTGCCGAGCACCCCGGACTTATGCCGGAGGATGAATATGATCTTGCCGGTTTTGCAGTAGGTGTTGTTGATAAGGATAAGATCCTCAAGCCTGAAACTCAGAAACCCGGAGATGTTATGATAGCTATAAAGTCAAGTGGTGTACATTCAAACGGTTTTTCGCTTGTCCGCAAGGTTTTTGATATTAATGAGACAACAATAACAAAATACTATGAAGAGCTTGGCGGAACACTTGGAGAAACATTACTTACTCCCACAAGAATATATGTTAAAGCAATAATGTCGCTTGTTGACAGTGTAAGAGTGAAGTCAATATCTCACATTACAGGCGGTGGTTTTTATGAGAATATCCCGCGTTCTTTGCCTGATGGTATATCTGCAAAGATAAAACGCAGTGACGTTCAGGTGCTTCCTATATTTGATCTTATAGCAAAAACCGGAAATATACCCGAAAGAGATATGTTCAATACATTCAATATGGGTGTAGGTATGACTGTTGTTGTTGATAAGAATGATGTTGAAAAAGCAATAGAGATACTTAAAGCATCCGGTGAGGAGGCATATGTACTCGGTGAGCTTGTTGAGAGCAGCGAGGGTGTTATAATAGAGTATTAATGCTTTGCCGAAAGGAAGATCATTAAATGAAGAATATCGTAGTACTGGTTTCCGGCGGCGGAACAAATTTACAGGCTTTGATTGACGCACAGGAAAACGGAATTATTAAAAATGGCAGGATAACCTGTGTGATTTCGTCCAAGCACGATGTATACGCACTCGAACGTGCAAAAAATCATAATATAAAATCAAAGGTCATAGCAAGAAAAGACTTTAACGATTCTGTCGAATACAGCAGGGCTATCCTTGAAGCACTTAATGAAGAGAAAGCAGACCTTGTTGTGTATGCAGGATTTATGACGATTCTTGATGAGCTTGTTGTAAAAGCATATCCTAATAAAATGATGAATGTTCATCCGGCACTTATTCCAAGCTTCTGCGGCAAGGGTTATTACGGACTCAGAGTTCACGAAGAGGCAATAGCAAAGGGCGTAAAAATCACCGGCGCTACTGTTCATTTTGTGACTGAAGTCTGTGACGGAGGACCTATTATACTGCAAAAGGCAGTCGAACTTAATGATGATGATACACCTGAGGTTCTCCAAAAGAGAGTTATGGAACAGGCAGAATGGAAAATTCTTCCTCAGGCAGTGTCACTGTTTTGTGATGACAGGCTTGAGGTCAGAGACGGACGTGTGTTCATAAAAAACTGACAGTGAAAGGAAATGATGAAATGACAGATCTTAAAGCAGAGGTTTCTTCAACTACTTATCCCGGCAGAGGAATAATAATAGGTAAGAGTGCTGACGGCAAAAAGGCAGTAACGGGATATTTTATTATGGGCAGAAGTGAAAACAGCCGCAACAGAGTGTTTGTTGCAGAAGGCAAGGATCTTAAAACACAGGCATTTGATCCTTCAAAGCTTGTTGATCCTTCTCTTATAATTTATGCTCCGGTACGTACTCTGAAGAACGTGACTGTTGTTACAAATGGTGATCAGACAGATACTATAAGAGATTTTATTCTTGAGGGGAAAACTTTTGAGGATGCTCTCAGAACAAGAACCTTTGAGCCTGATCCGCCTAACTTTACTCCAAGGATCTCAGGTATTATGGAGTTTAATGACGGTGATTTCTCATATAAGCTTTCAATTCTCAAAAGCAATTGCGGCAGAGAGAAATCAGCGCTTCGCTTCTTCTATGAATATGCACAGCCAGTTGCAGGTGAGGGACATTTCATCCATACATATAAGTGTGACGGAAACCCGATTCCGTCATTTGAGGGAGAACCTACTCTTGTTAATATAGAGGGTGATATTGATACTTTTACAAACAATATATGGAATGCTCTTAACGAAGATAACAAGGTATCTCTGTATACAAGATTTACCGACCTTGCGACAGGAGAATTTGAGGACAGAATAGTTAACAAGAATGTATAATTGATTTATGGCGGAGCAGTCCGCGTAATAATAAAGGAGATGTTGTCACAATGGCTAACGAACTTGAATTGAAATATGGCTGTAACCCTAATCAGAAGCCGTCAAAAATCTATATGCAGGACGGTTCAGAACTTCCTGTTACTGTACTTAACGGAAGACCCGGATATATAAACTTTCTTGATGCATTTAACAGTTGGCAGCTGGTATCAGAGCTGAAAGCGGCAACCGGACTTCCGGCTGCGGCTTCATTTAAGCATGTAAGTCCCGCAGGTGCGGCTGTAGCTACTGAGCTTTCAGATACGCTTAAGAAAATTTATTTTGTTGATGATCTGGAGCTTTCTCCGATCGCAAGTGCTTATGCAAAGGCAAGAGGTGCTGACAGAATGTCATCCTACGGTGACTGGGTAGCTCTTTCAGATACCTGCGATAAGCAGACAGCTCTTCTTTTGCAGAGAGAGGTTTCTGATGGTATCATCGCTCCCGATTATACAGACGAGGCACTTGAAATACTCAAGTCAAAGCGCAAAGGAACATATAACGTTGTAAAAATTGACAGTTTATATAAGCCTGCGGCGCTTGAGCATAAGCAGGTTTATGGCATTACCTTTGAGCAGGGAAGAAATGATCTGAAAATTGATGAGGAAATGCTGAAAAATATTGTAACCGAGAATAAAGAGCTTACTGAGGATGCAAAGCGCGACCTTATCATTGCACTTATCACATTGAAATATACACAGTCCAACTCTGTATGCTATGCAAAAGACGGACAGGCAATAGGTGTTGGCGCAGGTCAGCAGTCAAGAATACACTGCACACGTCTTGCAGGAAATAAAGCAGATATATGGTATCTTCGTCAGTGCCCAAAGGTTCTTGCACTTCCTTTTAAGGAGGATATACGCCGTCCGGATCGTGATAATACGATTGACGTTTATATTTCTGATGATTATGAGGATGTACTTGCTGACGGTGTATGGGAGCAGTTCTTTACCACAAAACCCGAACCCCTTACTAAAGAAGAGAAAAAAGCATGGCTTGCAACATTCAGTGGAGTTTCACTTGGCTCTGACGCATTCTTCCCCTTTGGAGATAACATTGAGCGTGCAAAGCGCAGCGGTGTACAGTTTATTGCACAGCCTGGCGGTTCAATCAGAGATGATAATGTTATAGATACCTGTAATAAATACAATATGACTATGGCATTTACAGGCATTCGTCTTTTCCATCACTGATAAAGGGAGGATACTTAAATGAGAATACTTGTAATAGGCAGCGGCGGACGTGAGCATGCTATCATCCGCAAGCTTAAGGAAAGTCCTAAGGTAGATAAGATATATGCAGCCCCCGGCAACGGCGGCATATCCAAGGACGCCGAGTGTGTCGATATAGGTGCAATGGATAAAGAAAAAATAGTTGCATTTTCTAAGGAAAATGCTATAGATATTGTATTTGTGGCTCCTGACGATCCGCTTGCAGCCGGAATGGTAGATGCTCTTATTGCCAACGGAATACGTGCTTTTGGTCCACGTGCTGAGGCTGCAATTATCGAGAGCAGCAAGGTTTTCTCTAAGAACCTTATGAAAAAATATAATATTCCTACGGCGGATTATGAAGTATTTAATGATCCTGCAAAGGCTATTGAATACATAGAAGAAAAAAATAAATATCCTGTAGTTATCAAAGCAGACGGTCTTGCACTCGGAAAAGGCGTTATTATTGCACAGACTCGGAAAGAAGCAAGAGACGCCGTAAAAGAAATTATGGAGGATAAGAAATTCGGCGATTCAGGCAATAATGTTGTTGTTGAGGAATTTCTTACAGGTCCTGAGGTATCTGTTCTTGCATTTACAGACGGTATAGCGCTTAAGCCTATGGTTTCTTCAAAGGATCATAAGCGTGCCTATGACAATGACGAAGGTCTTAATACGGGCGGAATGGGAACAATAAGTCCTAACCCATACTATACCGATGAAATAGCAGAAGTTTGCCGTAAGACGATCTTTGAGCCGACTGTTTCAGCTATGAACAGTGAAAACAGAACCTTTAAGGGTTGTTTGTATTTTGGTCTGATGATAACGCCTGACGGTCCAAAGGTAATAGAATACAATGCACGATTCGGCGATCCGGAGGCACAGGTTGTTCTTCCAAGACTGAAAACAGATCTTGTTGATATAATTGAAGCTGTTATTGATGAAAGACTTTCTCAGCTTGATATTGAGTGGAAAGATGAGGCAACAGCCTGTGTTGTAATGGCGTCAGGCGGCTATCCTCTTGCATATAAGAAGGGCTTAGAGATCACAGGTCTTGATGAAGACGGTCAGGTGAGCGGCGCTGAAGTGTTCCACGCAGGCACAAAACTCGAAAACGGAAAATTCTATACAAACGGCGGACGGGTTTTAGGTGTTACATCATCGGCAAAAACACTTGATGACGCACTTGCAAAGGCTTATGAAGCGGTAAAGAAAATATCCTTTGAGGGTGAACACTACAGAACGGATATAGGCAGAACCAAATAATGAAATAAATCATTCCGGACGAGAGTCAGCATTAATCGTCCGGAATGATTTGTCTTGTCATAATACGGCAGATGATTTGTATATATAATTATAGCTAAATGATGCTGTTAGCTGCTTTTTTATAAAATAATTATAAAAATCTTTCCTAAGGTACTTGATTTTTCCTGAAAATGAGTTATAATTAATTTAGCACTCAAGGAAAGAGAGTGCTAAATTAAATTTATAATATTTAATAATTGCTTAAAGGAGGCAATATATTATGACTATTAAACCATTGCTTGACAGAGTTGTAGTCAAGACAGAGGAAGCGGAGGAAACAACAAAGAGCGGTATCGTTCTTACTGCGGCTTCACAGGAAAAGCCTCAGTTTGCGACAATTGTTGCTGTAGGTCCGGGTGGAACAGTTGACGGCAATGAGGTGAAAATGTTCGTTAAAGTCGGCGATAAGGTTATAACAAGCAGATATTCAGGCACGGATGTAAAGCTTGACGGTGAGGAATATTCCATTGTTCGTCAGTCTGATATTCTTGCAATTGTAGAGTAATAAACATAAAATGGAGGTACATTATTATGGCTAAACAGATAGCTTATGGTGAAGATGCAAGAAAAGCTCTTATGAGTGGTATTGACCAGCTTGCAAATACAGTTAAGATTACACTTGGTCCTAAGGGCAGAAACGTTGTTCTTGACAAGAAGTTCGGTGCTCCGCTTATCACAAATGACGGTGTGACAATCGCAAAGGAAATTGAGCTTGACGATGCATTTGAAAATATGGGTGCACAGCTTGTAAAAGAGGTTTCTATCAAGACAAACGACGTTGCCGGTGACGGTACAACAACAGCAACACTTCTTGCACAGGCACTCATCCGTGAGGGAATGAAGAATGTAACAGCAGGTGCTAACCCGATGATTCTTAAAAAGGGTATCAGCAAGGCTGTAGATAAGGCAGTAGAAACCCTGAAAGTGAATTCAAAGCAGGTTGAAGGCTCTAAGGATATAGCACGAGTTGCTACAATTTCAGCAGCAGATGAATTCATAGGCAGCCTTATTGCCGAGGCAATGGAAAAGGTTGGCAATGACGGTGTAATTACAGTTGAAGAGTCAAAGACTGCTGAAACATATTCAGAGGTTGTTGAGGGTATGATGTTCGACAGAGGTTACATCACTCCGTATATGTGTACTGACACAGATAAGATGGAGGCTGTAATTGACGATGCATATATCCTTATAACTGATAAGAAGATTTCTAACATACAAGAGATCCTCCCGCTTCTTGAGGAAATTGTAAAGGCAGGTCAGAAGCTTGTTATCATTGCTGAAGACATTGAGGGCGAGGCACTTACAACTCTTATTCTCAATAAGCTTCGCGGTACATTTGTATGCGTAGGTGTTAAAGCTCCGGGCTTTGGCGACAGAAGAAAAGAAATGCTTCGTGATATAGCTGTTCTTACAGGCGGTCAGGTGATTTCTTCAGAGATAGGTCTTGAGCTTAAGGATGCTAATATTTCACAGCTTGGACGCGCTCGTCAGGTAAAGATCGATAAGGAAAATACTATTATTGTAGACGGTGCGGGCGATGCAGATGAGATAAAGGGCAGAGTTTCACAGATCCGTGCTCAGATTGAAACATCAACCTCGGATTTCGACAGAGAAAAGCTTCAGGAGCGTCTTGCTAAGCTTGCAGGCGGCGTAGCTGTTATAAAGGTTGGTGCAGCAACAGAAATAGAGATGAAGGAGAAGAAACTTCGTATAGAGGATGCTCTTGCAGCTACAAAGGCTGCTGTAGAAGAGGGTATCGTTGCAGGCGGCGGTACAGCACTTCTCAATACTATCTCATCAGTATCTGAGCTTGTTGATGCACTTGAGGGTGATGAGAAGACAGGCGCTAAGATAGTTCTTAAGGCACTTGAAGAGCCTGTTCGCCAGATTGCTGAGAATGCCGGTCTTGAAGGCTCGGTTATTGTTGACAAGATCGTAAGTGCAGATAAAGTGGGATATGGTTTCAATGCACTGACAGAAGAATATGTTGACATGATGGAAAGCGGTATTGTTGATCCAACAAAGGTAACACGTTCAGCTCTCCAGAATGCAGCTTCTGTAGCTTCTATGGTTCTCACAACAGAGTCACTTGTTGCTGATATTAAAGAGCCTGCTGCTGCAGCTCCCACTGTTGATCCTTCAATGGGCGGTATGTACTAATAAACGAAATATAAAAATCTGCATCCGTACGATTTCGTGCGGGTGCTTTTTTATATTTTGTTACGGATTCTGAAACGGTAAAACATCAAGAAACAAAATTTTACTTAGATATTGATTTTAAAGGATAATTATAATAAAATTATAATTAGTTCAAAAATATAAATTAAGGTGAGGTAAAAAATGCAAGCTTTTAAAGGTCTTACACAGAAGGAAGCTGAAAAGCGTCTTCTTGAAAACGGAAAAAACAAGCTAAGGGAAGAAAAGCCAAAAACAGTGTTCCGTATGTTTATGGAACAGATACTCAACTTTACAAATGCTATTCTTGCCGCGGCAATAATAATCTCTGTTATTCTTGGCGATTATGGAGAAGCAATTATTATGCTTGTAATTGTGATCGCGAATGCAATCATCGGTGTTATTCAGGAAGGCAAGGCACAAAAAGCACTTGACGCACTTAAAAAAATGTCTATGCTGAAGGCTACCGTTATTCGTGATGGTGAAACCAAAGAGATCTCTTCGGAAGATCTTGTTGTAGGTGATATTGTTGTTTTAGAGGCAGGAAAGCAGATACCTGCTGATTTAAAGCTTCTTGAAACGGCTAGGTTAATGGTTGATGAAAAAGCACTTACGGGTGAGTCTGTACCTGTTGAAAAAGACAGTAAATTTGTTCCGGATGAAAAAACGGGTATAGGTGACAGACTTGATCTTGCCTATATGTCTACAATCGTTACATACGGCAGAGGAATCGGTGAGGTTGAAAAGGTAGGTATGGACACACAGATTGGCAAGATTGCTGATATGGTTGGTCAGGAAAAGGATAAACCCTCTCCGCTTCAAAAGGGTATGGATGGTCTCAGCCGTGTTCTCGGTATTGGTGTTATTGTTATATGTGCTGTTGTGTTCCTGATTGGCTTCATACAGGGAAGAGAGATACTTGAGCTTCTTATGACAGCTGTTTCACTGGCAGTTGCCGCTATCCCTGAGGGTATACCTACAATTGTTACTATAGTGCTTGCTCTTGGAATGCAGCGTATGGCAAAGATAAATGCGATTGTAAAGAATATGCCTGCTGTAGAAACACTTGGTGCAGTAAGCTATGTGTGCTCAGATAAGACAGGTACTCTTACTCAGAATCGAATGACAGTTGTTAAGGCATTCGAGGACGGTCATTATATAGATCTTGATACTCTGGATGCTGAAAAACACGATACCCTGCTCAAGGGCTTTATGTTGTGTAATGATGCAAGTATAGCATCTGACGGAACTGAGGTCGGAGATCCTACAGAAACTGCGCTTGTGGCGTTTGCAAAAAGATACGGTATAGAAAAATCCGAAACTGAAAAAACAATGATCAGGATAAATGAGAAGGCTTTTGATTCCGACAGAAAGCTTATGACAACAGTCCATACTACACCTGATAAAAAGATTATATCGTTCACAAAAGGCTCTACAGATGAACTGCTTACACGCTGTTCACATATAAGATCAGGCGGTACTGTCCGTGAGATCACACCGGGTGATATTGCGCTTATCTCAAAAACTATGTCTGAGATGTCAAATGATGCTCTTCGTGTACTTTCACTTGCTGTGCGTGATGGCAATAAAGATGCAGCAGAACAAAACCTGACATATATCGGTATGATAGGAATGATAGATCCCGAAAGACCTGAGGTTGTGGAGTCCATAAAGACATTCAAGCGTGCAGGCATTAAGACTGTAATGATAACAGGTGATCACAAAGATACTGCTCTTGCAATTGCAAAGAAGCTTGGCATAGCTGAAAGACCCAACGAATGTATTATGGGACACGAGCTTGATGAAATGACAGATGAGCAGCTTCAGAAGAGAATACCGGATCTTTCAATATTTGCCCGTGTATCTCCCGAACATAAGGTGAAGATCGTAAAGGCGATACAGGAAAACGGAAATATCGCAAGTATGACAGGTGACGGAGTTAACGATGCCCCCTCACTTAAAGCAGCAGATGTTGGCGTTGCAATGGGCATAACCGGTACGGATGTAGCAAAGGGTGCTGCTGATATTGTTTTGCAGGATGATAAGTTCACAACAATTGAAAAAGCTGTCAAAGAAGGAAGAAATATTTATGAAAATGTAAAGAAATCTATTCTTTTTGCATTGTCATCAAATGTAAGTGAGATAATCGTTATGTTTGCAGCTATTGCGGCAGGCCTTGCAGCACCTCTTAAGGCGGTGCATATACTCTGGATAAATCTGCTGACAGACTCACTTCCGTGTTTTGCACTCGGAGTTGACCCTAACTCATCATCTGATGTTATGAATAAAAAGCCGCGTAAAAACGGAGAATCCATCTTTGCAAACGGCGGATTCCTAAAGGTAGGAATTTACAGCATAGTTATAGCCCTTGTTACGCTTGCTGCATTTTTATATACACCAATATGCGAATTGATAAATGCAGGTCAATTGGTTACACTTCAGGGCATAATTGAAAGCTTTGGAAATAAAGAAATACTTATACAATCACAGACACTTGCTTTTTGTACTCTTGCAATGGCAGAATTGTTCCACGCTATAGGAATGCGTGATACAGAAAATTCTATATTCAGATTCAATCATCTTGATAATAAGGTAATGATACTTGCACTTGCCGTTGGTGTTATCGGACAGGTTGCAGTTACGGAAATTCCTTTCCTTATGAATATATTCGGAACAGCAAGAATGACAGCAACTAGGTGGCTTTTTGTTGTAGTAATATCGCTGGTACCTGTTCTGGTACATGAAATATGGGTCATCATTAAAAAGATAGCCGGAAAAAATAAATCAAAAAGAGCTCAATAAATATGAAAACAGACAGGAAAGTTCACATATACTTGCCTGTCTGTTTTTTAAATCATATAATATTGTTCAATTATAAAAATGAATAAATTCAATTTCCTTGTCGGCTTATGTATGATAATTGATATATGATTGCAGTATTATACATAATATATTTTTTCTTTGATGCATAAGCTTAAAAAGCATTATATTCAAAATATGGAAAAATACTGATGAATAATTTGTCGTTTTTTTTTATTAAAATCAAATAAAAATCTTGATAGATTTAATTTTTAGTGTTATAATGATTTTATTAAGAAAATTGACAGCCGTTTCGGAGGTGCAAATATGTCAAAAGGCGACAACAGATTAAAAATACTCTATGTACTTGATGAACTAAAAAATAACACAAAAGTAAAAAGCAGCGACAATGAATCACGTTTCCTTAGCGCAACTGAACTAATCGATGCCTTGAACCAGAAACACCATTTAAGTGCGGACAGAAAATCAATATATAGCTATATTGACAGCCTTATAAAATATGGATATGATATTGAAAAAAGCCGCAGGGGATATTATTTGCAGGAGCATTACGACCCATATGACGAGAAATCAAGATTTGAACTTCCTGAGTTAAAAATGGTCGTAGACGCTTTGAGTGCTTCAAGATTTATATCTGTCAAAAAAACCAAATCTATAATTAATAAGCTTGAAAAGCTTGCCGATGATAATAATTCGGAACTTCACAACCGTCGAGTATATCTTGAAAAAGCTGTAAAAAGTGATAATTCGTCTGTTATTTATAGTATAGATGCTATACATTCAGCAATAACTGAAAATAAAAAAATATGCTTTAAATATCAGAAGGTATATGTTAACTTTGATGCCGGCTCAGTAAAATTATTGACGGTAAATAAAAAGGATAACTTAGATAATGATAAGGAGTATATTCAGAGTCCATATGCTCTTGTATGGAAAAATGAATATTATTATCTTATATGCTATGATTCTGAATCAAATGCTCCAAAAACCTTTCGTGTTGACAGAATGAAGGATGTAAACGTATGTAATGAAAGCAGAGAGGGAATTGAATATTTTGATGAAATCAACATTTCTGAATATGTAAATACTGCATTTTCTATGTTTGGCGGAGAAACAATAAATATAGTTCTTCGCGTTAAAAATGATCTTGCTGGAGTGATTGCTGACAGGTTCGGAAAAAATATAAGTATCTATCACGATGACACTGAAGGCTATTTTCGTTGTTCGGTAAATGTACAAAAAAGCCGCCAGTTCTATTCGTGGCTGAGTGGTTTTGGGGGAGATGTAGAGCTTATTTTCCCAAAAGATGTAAGAGCGGATTATATACAGTATCTTGAAGGTCTTATATTGAGCTACAGTAAATGATATATTAAAAAGCCGATGGGTTTATTACCTTATCGGCTTTTGATATTGTCGAAACTTACAGAATTTCAAAATATAAATTTTTGTTGATAAGTTCGTGTCTACTCTCCGGAAGGTTACAGCTTAATAAAAGCTTTGAATAGGCTGATTCATCTGACATATGGGGAAGAGGAACAGCACCTGCTTTTATAAGAGTATCGGTGCTTTCATAGATGGGATTACCGCTGGATTTAAACGAACACATATATAACTTTATTCCGTATCGTTCACATTCAGAGATCAGGGTTAAAACACTGTTATCATTATCCGAACAGGCTGTTGAAGAATGATATGTTATATGAAGAACAGCACCTATATTATTGTCAAGCTTTATAAGATCGTATCTTAATGAAGGATATGCCCTTATCATAAGAATATCCTTTTCAAGCTTCAGGGGCAGCTTTAAGCTAAGCTTATTTGTGTGAGAAATAAGACTGTTTTGCTCAGGATTATCTGAAAGGCACGTAAAATGGTCATTTTTTACGATACCGAAGGGCTTGCCGTCAATGCTTGTAAATCGGTCAAGAAACCTGTCTGCTTCGTGAAGTCTTGTTGGCATAAATACTGAACAATAGTCGTCTCCGGGATTACGATAAACAGTCAGTACACATTTTTTAAAAAGCTCAATAAGCAAAACAGCGGCTCTTATATTTTCTACAGCATTGCTTTCAGGATGTTCAGGAATGAGATTTGCAGCAGTTATAATTATTGGTTTTTGTATACTGCACAGACACATTGACAACATAGCAGATGAATATGAAAGAGTATCGCTGCCGTGAGTTATAATAATTCCGTCGTAATCAGATAAGTTTTCCGATAAAATATAGTTTACTATAATTTCCCAATAATGCTTGTTCAAATTTTCACTGAGTATATTAAGTACGCGATGAATCCTGAAGCACACATCATTGCCATATTTTTTATTATACATTTCAATAGCAGTACAACTGCTTTCAGAAACTGAAATAATTCCGTTTTTGTTGCTGCTTCCTATAGTACCGCCTGTCATAACAATGAGTATAGTTTTCATATGCTGTTCCTTTCGATCAAGTGATATATTATATTATACATCAAAAACATATGGATTACAATTGTATGTTTTTCAGCCTTTGGTGAGTGACCTCACTGGACAATTTGCGGCGACAAGCTGTTGCACCAATACTCGCGACTGCATTCCTGCATTGGGTTCAGATGTGCGATACCTGACGACCCAAGAAGTTGAGCGGAATGAGAACGCTTATTAGCTGTCGGAAGTTATGCGAAATGTAATTAAGCCAAAGCCCTTGGTGGGCTTAAGGGCAAAGCACTGACTATATAGAAAAATACTCAGAGATTTTGTAGGAGCAACTGTTGACATTAAAAGTACAATACATTATTATATAATTGAATAATTGAAATCTGTATATAAATAATATGAATATGTCTCCCGGAATGACAGTTGTTTTGTGTGCAGCGGCACTGCTGTTTATTTTTATATGCTTTTTCTGTTCGATGTGCGGATTTGCTGTTTCAGCTTCGAGCACTTCATCTTTGAAATCTGCACTTCAGAATAAAAACGACAAGAAAACTGAACGTGCACTGAAAATAAAATTAAAAAGTGAGAGATATATCGGCTGTGCATATACGGGAGTTTTTATTAATTCAGCAATATCACTTATATTATTATCTGAGTTGTTTTGTCCTATACTCTATGGATTATTCAAGAACCTGCCTGATAACGCTGCTGCCGTATTATCCTATACTGTTGTTTTGGTAGCGTATGCTGTGATATTTATATGTTTTGTATGTTTTATCCCTAAAAGGATTGCTGAGTTGTCAGCGGAAAAAAAGCTGGCAAATAATTCAATTCCGTTTACCATACTGTCAGCAGCGTTTCTGCCTATAGTGTTTGTTGGCAGTGCAGTAAGTGGTATTCTTCTCAAGGTATTCGGGCGTGGCAGCAGTAAAAACAGTGATAATCCAACCGAAGAAAAGATACTGATGATGGTAGATGAGGGAGAAGAAAACGGTACAATTGAGGAAAACACCAAGAGTATGATAGAAAACGTTTTTGATTTTGACGATACGACTGTCGGGGAAATAATGACACACAGAAAGGATATAGTTGCTGTACGTGATGACGATACAATTTCCAGACTGACAAAAATCGCAATTGAAAGCGGCAGATCAAGAATACCTGTTTATCAAAACGATATTGACAACATAATCGGGGTAATATATGTAAAGGATCTTTTAAAGTATGTTGGTGTAGGGGGCAGCGATAAATGCTCTGCCAAAGAGATAATCCACAAGGCAATATATGTGCCTGAGTCAAAAAGCTGCAGTGAGATGTTCAAATATATGACGGCAAATAAGATACAGATAGCTGTTGTAGTTGACGAATTCGGCGGTACAGGCGGCATAATAACAATGGAAGATTTGATCGAGTCAATACTCGGAAATATTCAGGATGAATATGATAATGAAGATGAGGATATAGAAAGAGTGAATGAATACAGCTTTAGTGTTGACGGTGCAATGCCGCTGGATGAGATAGAAGATCTTACTGGTATATGCTTTGAAGGAGATCAGAATGATACAATAGCAGGAATTATGCTTGACAGAATGGGGCATATACCCAAAGACGGAGAGCATCCCTCTATAATGATAAACGGTACACGCTTTACTGTATCAGAGGTCAGCAACAGAAGAATATCTAAGGTGTTGGTTGTAAAAAGCCACAAGGGAAAATAATATTCCGTGATGATTTTGCCATAAGCAAAGAGAATATAAACAAAAAGCCGATGAAGCTGTGATTCTTCATCGACTTTTGTTTTTATTGAAGGACTTTATTTTGAACAGTCCACTATATTTTATGTATAACTTACTTGGATGATTCAGACTGACTTTCAGATGAAGCAATTTCAAGCAGGTCATCTATAAGATTTTTTTTCGGAACAAGCTTTGCCTGTTCAATAACTTTATCTGCATATTCACTGTCTACATAGATTCCCGGTTGATCATTCAAAACAGCAATAGTTTTGTTATCTGACGTTCTGTAAAGCTTCAGACAGTCTGTGTCTTCGGTTTCATTGAAGGTGAGTTCAATGCTGAAAATTTCCCGGCTGCCGTCAGGTTTCTTCGCAACATCATCCGAATTTTTAAGTCCGCCAAGATTGTACAGGTATTGTGAGACATTTGAATAGTTAACCTGAATGCCACCCAAATAAACTGTGGTAATGATATTTTCGGTATAATCCATACCAACTGCTTCTTCATATTTGAATACATACTTAAAATCATTTTCTCCAAAGGCAATATTCATTGTGTTAATATGGTTCAAATCAGGGGAGAGTATTGCATCTGTAAGAAGATCGTTTTTGCCTATACCATACCATTCAAGCTCTGAGACGTCCATACGGAATATTTTCGTCTGAGTAGGATTCATAAGATAGCACTTGCCTTCACTATCCTTTTCACTTGCAACTATTGTTACATAAGTATCATCATCTGCTTTAGCTGTGATCTGTTCAAAAGGCTTATCAAGTCCAAATTTTTTAATATCTTCTTCTGTTGCTTCAACAGCAGCAATCTCTGTTCCTTCAAAACCATACAACGATTCTCCTATAGCTCTTACTCTTTCATCGCTGCAGCTTGCACGATAAGGTTTATCCATTATATATTTACCTGAATTTGTTTTTGTTTTGTTTTCACTGACGATAAGTTCATTTTTGTAGCCTTGACCTTTTACTTCCAGACCGCTGATAAAGCTTTTCTCATCCAATACCGAAGAAATATTTTTATCGAACATCTGAAGCTTATCAACAAAAAAAACATCTACCAGATTAGCGGGTACAAGATAAACATTTTTATTTTCACCAAGCTTAAAATAAACCCCCATATTATCAGGAGCTTCATTTCCAAGCTGCATTTGTATGCTTGAATTATCACTGTATATTACACTGATCTCTGCACGCGGAGAATCCAGCCCGTATTCCTTGTAATTATTGCCGGAACGGTCAATTATTTTTGTTGCAGCCATATAGCAGCATTCTTCATATAAACTATCTGTCAGTGTTTTTGAAAGTGTTTCATTGGGATGATCCTGCATAGTATAGATCATCTTGATTTTATCATCCTCATCTTCTTCATCGTTGTCATTGGCGGTTTCTGATGATGCAGCAGAACTTGTTTTTGATTCGGAAGCTTTTTGACTCACATATGTTTTGTATTGGTATCCAAGCAGCTGATATTCGCCGCTTTCGTTTTTTACGGTAATATCCTCCGGCTCAAGATTTTGTTTGTCAAAAAGCAGTATTGCATCATCGTTAACAACCTCAATCTGTTCATTTTGGGATGGCAGCATCAATACCACAGCAAGAGCAGCTCCAAGAATACCGACACCAATAGCTGAACCTATGAGAAGCTTTGTGTTCTTCTTCATAAAAACCAACCTCCGTTATCTGTTACGACGCAGCAGATATACTGTAAGACCTGCGCCAAGGATCATTATCGGTATCAAAGCATATGTAATAAATCCAAGTGAGACAGCAGTATTTTTGTCAATAGTAATATCATAGTCTGATATTACCTTTTCTGCAACGGTTATCTGACTTATATCACGACCATTAAGCACTCCAAGCATTGTGGTAAGATAAGTCTGATTGCTGTAAACAGAGCCGAAATACTGCTGATCAAAGATATTATAAGAACCTGAAACAACCACAGTAGATATTGCATTTTCATTTCCTGAGATTCCCTGAGCAAGAACACATTCCTTACCTGTTATTGCCTCTGTCATATCCCAATTGTCAGGGTCAGCATCATAGGGGCATTCACCTGAAGCATCCGAAAGCACAAGAAGAGGCTTAGCATTTTCGCCGAGCGTATATACAGGGCGTGACAAGCCTGTAATTACAGGATAGTCTTTTTCTGCAAGGTTATCTGTGTAAAGCTCGGAATAATAATTGCAGAGAATTCCGTCATAATAATTCTGGCTTCTGCTGTCTATCTTAGAAGTATCTGTTTCAAAAACAAGGGCATGTTCAAGCTCCATACCATATTCAGCAAGCAGTTTGTCAAGGTTTGGTGTTTGTGTATCTACCGAGTCTGCCGCATAGATAAGGTTTTTGCCGTATTTTCCGTTATTTTCAAGAAATGCTTTAAGCTCGGAAACTGCCTTTTCGGAATAGTCCTTTGAAGGTGCATAGATTATCACCATATCCGTATCGGCAGGAATATCGCTTTCATCAAGAGAAATTTCAGATACTGTATATCCGTTTGACGAGAGTGTGTTTTTAAAATAAGTATAATCCTCTTTGCTGTTATCTTTGATGAATACAACATTTGTCACCTTATCATTTGTTACAAGAGCCAGTGCATTGTCAATCATCTGTTCGGCTTTTGATGAGGTTATATAGGTATATTGATCTGAATAATAATCAAAATTAAAGAGATCTGTTGCTCTTAATATTTTATTTTTCTGTCCACACGATACTATTACATCAGTGGTACTCAGATTGCTGTCAGAATAATCATTGGCAAATGTAGGATTTTTCAGAAGATCTATATATTTAACTTCGATCATTCCGTCAGAGTGTTTTGAAAGTTCTTCTGCTATAAAAGCAGTTTGTTTGCAATAGGGATCAATATTGGAATATGAGCTTTTATCCGTCAAAAAGGTTATTTCGGTTTTTTTGCTCATACCTTTTGCAAGCTTTATTGACTGCTCTGAAATATCAAAGGACTTTATACTTGTTATATCAGCCGTTAGAGATGAGAACTTTGATGTAAGTGTTACAGCAATAATATTTACAATAACCACAGCTGCCACAACAAGCAGGCTGATAATACCCGAAATAAGTCCGTGTCTGGTTTTGCGATTCATTTTATTGTTTTTTATTTTGTTATCAAAGTTTTCAGATGATTCTTGTTTGTTGTCAACAGTTTTATTTTCATTATTGTTATTTAAAGTTTCTTTTTCATCCATTTAAGCCACCTCCTGTCAAGCCCATCTGCGTCTGTCAATGATCCTGTCTGTAAAGAATAGGAACATAAATGTAATTGTTAGAAAATATACAATGTCCGAAAGTGAGATAAGACCGAGTGAGAAATTTCCGTATTTATTCTGAAATGAAATAATATTAAGCACATCTTTCAGAAATGTCCAAGAAATTGTAGACGAAATGGAATCAATAAGACTTATCAATACATTTGCCATAAATGAGAAAACAGCGGCAATAATTATATTTTCTGTAAGTGACGATATAAAAATTCCTATTGCTATAAATGAAGACCCCATCAGAAGCATTCCGAATACGCTTCCGATTATAACGCTCCAGTCAGGAGAAGCAATACATGAAAGTATAATACCCTCAATTATATAAGATGACAGGCATATTACAAGCATGGTAAGAGCAGAACAGAACTTTGCAGTTACAATTGCAGGTATGCTGACAGGTGAAGTTATAAGTGCCTGATCGGTTTTGTTTTTCCTATCATCCGAAAAAAGTCTCATCGTGAGTAATGGTATCAGAAAAAGGACTATAAAGAACATACTCTGAAAGACACCATACATATTTGATGTAGCGGAATAAAGGCATTGTATGTAAAAGAACACACCGCTGAAAGCCATAAATGCAGCAATCACTACATAACCGACCGGAGAACTGAAATATGAAGAAAGCTCTCTTTTGAATATTGCAAACATAAAGTATCCTCCCTTAGTTATCTTTTCCTGAAATTATATTAAGATAGGTTTCCTCAAGGCTGTGGCCCTGGGGCTGCATCATAAGAATGTTGCAGTCAGTTCTGGAAACAGCTCTGTATACAGCTCTGCGAATATCCTTTTTGCTTTCTACAGTAAATGCATAGCAGCCTTTTTCTGTTTCACCTATCTTATTAACGGAAATAACATTGTCCGTGTTTTTCAGAGCAGAATAAATTGCCTGTTCTCTGCCTTCAATCTCCAGACGGATAATACGTGTGCCTTTGCCTGAGCCTGTCAGTTCGTCCGTTGCCCCCTGAGCAGCTATTTTCCCGTTATTAATAATTATTATCTTATCGCATACAGCTTCAATTTCCGAAAGAACGTGTGAAGAAAGGATAATTGTATGTTTTTCGCCCAGTTCTCTTATCAGTTTGCGTATTCCGATAATCTGAGCCGGGTCAAGACCAACAGTCGGCTCGTCAAGGATAATTACAGGCGGATTTCCAAGAAGTGCCTGAGCAAGTCCAACACGCTGACGATAGCCCTTTGACAAATGCTTTATGATTCTGTCCTGAACATCATCTATGCCTACCTTTTTGCATATTTCAGAAATATGTTCCTTTTTTGGCAAACGTACTTTTTTAAGATCAAACATAAAAGACAGATATTTTTCTACAATCATATCATTATACAGCGGCGGCATTTCAGGAAGGTATCCAATATTCTTTTTGGCATTTGTCGGGTCATCAAGAATATTAATACCATTTATTATAACGTCACCTGAATCACTTGATATATATCCTGTAATGATATTCATTGTTGTGGATTTACCTGCACCGTTAGGTCCGAGAAAACCGAGTATATCACCCTTTTCCAACGTAAAGCTAACATTTTCCAGAGCTGTATGTTTTCCGTAATGTTTTGTTATATTTTTTACCTCAATCAAGCTTTTTCACTCCTTTTAAATGTTTATTTCAAGAACGACAGGACAGTGATCGCTTCCATAGACATCAGAAAGAATATCTGCTCTTGTGATGTTATCCTTTATGCGTTCTGAAACGATAAAATAGTCAATGCGCCATCCTGCGTTGTTTTTTCTTGCATTGAAACGATATGACCACCAGCTGTAGCGTCCTGTTTCATCAGGATGCAGATAGCGAAAACTATCTACAAAACCGGAGTCAAGAAGCTCAGAAATTTTACCGCGTTCTTCGTCGGAAAATCCGGCATTTCCTTTGTTGGTTTTTGGGTTTTTCAGATCTATTTCATTATGAGCCACGTTAAGATCTCCGCAGTAAATTACTGGTTTTTCCTTATCAAGACGCATAAGATATTCCCTGAGATCGGATTCCCACTGCATTCTGTAATCAATACGCAAAAGTCCGTCTTTTGCATTTGGCGTATAGACATTTACTAAATAGAAGCTTCCCATATCCAGAGTTATCATTCTGCCTTCGTGAGCATGGTCATCAATATTCATACCGTTGTAAATTACAGAGTCAGGGAAGTGTGGGGTAAATATTGCAGTACCTGAATAGCCTTTTTTTTCGGCACTGTTAAAATATTTATTATAACCATCAAGCGGGATAACAGCCTGTCCCTCCTGCATTTTGGTTTCCTGCAGACATATAAAATCGGCATTCTGACTGTTTACAAAATCTATAAAACCTTTTTGCAAACAAGCACGAAGTCCGTTTACGTTCCAAGATATTAACTTCGTAAAGATCATCTCCTTATATTACAATTTGTCAAAATAAATTATATCACAAGGACTGAATACTTGGCAAGACCGAAGTTGATGCAAAATAATTATGGAAGTCAGTTCAAAATAATTATAGGAGATTAATAAAATTAACTACCCGTTTTTACAGACCCCTTCCGAAAGCACAACGCAAGGAGTGCGTGGAAGGGAAAACCGCGATCAGCGTATGTTTGGTTTGGATAGACAGAGTGAGCGTAAGCGAACGCAAACGCGAATTGTCCTGTGCGGTCACGCACCGCTTGACAATAATGTTTTATTAGTGTACTATTCTGTTAGATTTTCGGATAAAATTGGTTAGGAGATAATAATATGACATATAAAGAAGCAATTGAAAAAATAAACTCGCTGCTAGTTTTCGGCAGCAAGCCGGGACTCGAAAGAGTAAGAGAGCTTGTTGAAAGAGCAGGCTCTCCACAAAAAAAACTCAGATTTATACACGTTGCAGGCACTAACGGTAAAGGCTCTGTGTGTGCAATGCTTTCTTCAGTGCTGAGATGTGCAGGATATAAAACAGGTTTATTTATATCTCCGTATGTACTCGAATTCCGTGAAAGATTTCAGATAAACGGTGAAATGATACCGGAAGAAACGCTTGCAGAAATTGTTGATAAGCTTTTTCCTATTGTGGAACAAATGAAAAATGAAGGAAAAATAATAACCGAATTTGAGCTTGTTCTTGCCGTCGGACTTGAATGGTATGCACAAGAAAACTGTGATGTTGTTGTTCTTGAAACAGGACTTGGCGGACGTTTTGATGCTACAAACATTATTGATACTCCTTTAGCATCGGTTATTATGTCAATCTCACTTGATCATACTGCTATATTGGGTGATACATATGAAAAAATAGCTTTTGAAAAGTGCGGCATAATCAAGCCCGGCGGCATTACAATACTGTACGGAGATCAGCCGGAGGGTGTTCGGGAGGTTGTTGAAAAGGCTGCCAATGAAAAAAATAATCGTTTGATGATCGCTGATAAAAATTCGGTCAGAAAAATTGATGTATCACTTGACGGCACACGGTTCGTTTTTTCTTCTGACTGCTTCAATAAGGGGACAGAGCTTGAATTTAAGATCCCGTTTATAGGTGAACATCAGATAAAAAATGCAGCAGCAGCTTTATATACTATCTCTGCTTTGAGGGATAACGGTATGAATATTCCCACTTCAAAAGTTGCAGAAGGTTTAAAAAATGCTGTTTTCCCTGCAAGAATGGAGGTTTTTGGAAAAGCCCCTGTTATAATACTTGACGGTGCACATAATCCCGGAGGAACTCACGCTTTAAGTGCAGCAATAAGCGAACTGCTTCACGATAAGCATATAATCGGCATAGCCGGTATGCTGGCAGATAAGGATGTTAAGGGTGCGCTTGCTGAGCTTGTTCCTTTATTTGACAGGATAATAACAGTAACTCCAGACAATCCAAGAGCAATGCAGGCAAGTGAACTTTCACAGATCGTTTCATCTTTTGGTGTTTCTTCACAGGCTGAGGATGACTATAAAACGGCGTTTGAAAAAGCTATGTCATACACTGACAGTAACGGTGCTATTGTTGTTTTTGGTTCGTTGTATCTTGCGTCTGATATGAGAAGGGTAATAACTTCATATTTTGAAAATAATTAACAAATCACATACAAATTTCGAGTCTTTATTTGCTGTTGCTGTGATATAAATAAATGTACTTAAGGGTTGCATTTGAAAATGTGATTATAATATTATTCTCTGATATTGTACGTTTAAAAAATGAATACTTTTATTTTCGGATAATACCCGTTAAAACGGAAATATGATGATATATTATAAATTTTATGCATATAATTTCCGTGACGAACGCTCAGACTATAAGGAGGGATTTTTCTGGCAGTGACCGCAGCAAGATCAGAACAGGCATATACGGCACTTTGCAGTGTTCTTGAAAGGAATGATATTGATTATCAAAAGGTAAAAGGGAAAAATATAAGGTGTAGTATAAGCGGAACAGAAAAAGACATACAGCTTATTTTTACAATTGATGAATCCAAAATGCTTGTAACGCTTTATTCGCCTGTTTTCAGGGATGTACCGCCATATAGAGCAACAGATATTGCTCTGGCAATCTGTATGATCAATCATTCACTGACGGACGGTATGCTTTGTTTTGACATTAAAGAAGGCTTTGTATATTTTAAAATGACGTCAAGCTTTTATGAATCCGGACTTAACTCGTCAATTTTTGAATATATGCTTTTCGTTTCCGCAGAGATAATAGAGAAATACAGTCCTAAAATAAAAAAGTTGATAAATGCAGTCAAATAGTATGAGAATAAAAAATTCAGACTCCGAATATATATTCAGCAAAGACTTATTTACGTCATACTGAATAAAAGGGGTGCTGCTTTTGTATTTTATATTAAAAAGAAAAACGATCACAGGAATAATATCAGCTGTTCTTGTGATCTGTGCTGTTGTTTTTATAGGTGCAGGAATCACTGACAATAAGGCGTCAGTTGCAGCTTCAGCGGAGATGAATTGGGGGCTAAGCTTCAATACAGCTGATGGTATACCAAACGGCAACGCTTCAAAAGCGGATTTGAAGGAGTATAATGCATTCTATCTGGGAAATACTGATGAAAAAACGATATACCTGACGTTTGACGCCGGCTACGAAAACGGTTATACCGAACGGATACTTGATACATTAAAAAAACATAATGTAAAAGCGGCATTCTTTTTAGTAGGAAACTTTATTGAAACCTCTCCCGGACTTGTCAAGCGTATGGTTGAAGAAGGACATACAGTTGGCAATCATACAATGACTCACCCGAATATGTCATCAATATCAGATAAAGAATCCTTTTGTAAAGAATTATCAGGGCTTGAGGAGCTATATAAATCTGTAACCGGTCAGGAAATGAAAAAATTCTACCGTCCTCCACAAGGCAAATTCAACACAGATAATCTTAAAATGGCTCAGGAACTTGGATATACCACTCTGTTCTGGAGTCTTGCCTATGCCGACTGGTTAATAGATAAACAGCCAACAAAGGAAGAAGCTTTCGATAAGCTTATTCCAAGAATACACAACGGTGCGATCGTGCTTCTTCACAGTACCTCTGAAACCAATTGCAATATACTTGACGAACTGCTTACAAAATGGGAGGATATGGGCTATCGGTTTGGAGAAATATCTGAGTTTTCAGACAGTTGACAAGTTTATATTTTGTAATTGCAGATATGATCTGGTGGTCATATCTGCAATTTTATTTAGGAAATAGTATGATCGGTTTTTTATTTCACTGATAAAAATAGTTTTATTTCGATAATTGTTGACAAAAAACAAGTTGGATAGTATCATAAAATCGGATGTGCAGTCTGCCAAAATTCAACTGTGTGACAGCATAAATTAATCAAACAGGAGGTCAAAATGGAAAGCGAAGCTAAACAATTTCATTGCCCTAATTGCCATGCAGATCTTAAATTTTCCCCAGACAGTCAAAGCTTTACCTGTGAATACTGCAAAAGCTCTTTTAATGAAGCTGAGGTGCTAGAATACCAGCGGAAATATATGGAGCAGGAAAAAAAGTATGAACAGAATAAAGATCAGATGCCGCCTGAGCCTGATATGTCTGATGAAGAAAGAAAAGCAAGAGAACAGTTTAATGAAGAAACAAAGCTGTATTCTTGTCCAAGCTGTGGCGCTGAGATAATGTGTGATTCCAATACCGCAGCAGCGTTCTGTTATTACTGTCATAATCCGGTTATATTAAAGGGACGTGTTGACGGAATGTATAAGCCCTCAATGGTGCTTCCGTTTGCATTTGATAAAAATGCAGCTGTAGAAAAATATAAAGATTGGGCAGAAAAAAAGTGGTTTATTCCGAAGGATCTGATCTCAAGCGTTCAGATTGAAAAGCTTACAGGACTTTATGTACCCTTTTGGGTAGCTGATTCAACAACTTCATCAAGAATGGAGGCAATAGGTGAAAACGTAAGAAGCTGGACCTCCGGAAGTTATAGATATACAGAGACAAAACGCTATAGAGTTATACGTGAGGCACAGATAAAATATAACGGTGTGCCTGCTGACGGCTCACAGAAAATAGAGGATCTGCTTATGGAGGCAATAGAACCCTTTGATTATTCTAAGGCTAGACCTTTCAATATGGCATATCTCAGCGGTTTTTATGCAGATAAATATGACGTTGACAAGGAACAGGTGCTTCCGAGAATACAGCAGAGAATGTATACAAACAATTCAAGCATTCTTGATTCCACAACTCATTATAACCACATTACAAAAAGAAAACAGTATGACAGAACAGATGATTTAAAGTGGAATTATATGATGCTGCCTGTTTGGTTTATGACATTTGATTACAAGGGCAAGCTGTGGGAATATGCCGTTAACGGTCAGACAGGAAAGGTTTCGGGTGAACTTCCTATTTCCAAGTCAAAGCTTACAGCTTTATGCACTATCGTGGGAATTTTGACGGCATTGATAATATTTCTGGGAGGTTACTTTTTATTATGATAAAAAAATCTGTTATAAAAATCTCCGCCCTTCTTACCGTATTTATAATACTAATGGTGAATGTTTCTGCCGTAAATGCATTTGGTGCTGATTTCTATTATAAGGGCGGATACAGACTTACAAAGACAACGTATCTTTATGACGGCTCTGATACCCTCAGCGTTATCGAACAGGATAATGTAATGGATATGCTGAATAAAACGTCTGATGAGATCGGATTCAATATTGCTGTATATGCCAACGGAGTGTCTGCCTCTGATGCACAAGTCAAGGATATTACCGTCAGCGGTGCAAAATATCTTTTTTCTGAAAGTGAATACAGCGGAACAATCTTTCTTCATATTGACCTTGATGGTCTTACAAATGCATATGATACAATAGCAACATATCACGATGCATTTCTGTATTATCCTGATGATGCATTCGGTGATATATCAGGAAAAATTATCAGGGCATTTCAGTCAAAAATGCCGTCAGGCGGTAATAAAGCTTCGTCTAAACAAGTCATAAGCGGAATTGAAGTATTTTGCGAGCAGTTAAAGTATTACAAAAAACAAGGTCCTAAGAATGGCAGCTTCTATGAAAACGATGTAGACTTTACCGTGCATACCAAAAATGGTATTGAAGAAAGAAAAAAAGGTGAATATACGTTAGCTTCCTCCGGAGAGATAAAGCAATCGCATTTTAAACCATATAAATACTGGTATTTCGGTCTTGCAGCAGGAGCAGCTGTTGCATTGATAATTGTTGCAATAATAAGTATTTCGGTTAAAAAGAGGTATAAATTCAAGTCTTCTACAAATGCCTCTGTCTATACATCCAAGAACAAGATATGTATGATAGATTCTCAGGATATTTTCTTGGGACAGACTGTTACTAAAACAAAAATAGAAACCAGCAGCGGCGGAGGAAGCAGCAGCGGCGGCAGCTTTGGCGGAGGTCACGGCGGCGGCGGTTTCTCCGGAAGTCATCGCTGATGATTTTCTAAGCAGTAAAGCTAAAACAGCAGATGCTTCACAAAAGTGATTTATATGCTGTTTGCTGATCAGGAGTTACCAATTATGAAATTGAAAAAATTTTTGATAACAGCTATCTTTATGGTGATGGTAATGCCGGTGTTTTCTTTGAGAGCATATGCTTACACGATACAAGTTAATTCCACAAAAATAGATACATCAGTTATAATTCCTGTCATTATTGTAATTGCAGTAATTATAATAGCTTTTAAAGGTAAATCGGGAAAAACAGATAATGATAATTTTGGAAATAACACCAACGGCTGGTTCACCAAAACCCACGACTATAAAGATGAATATGGCCTTAACAACGAAGAAAGACAAATGCTGCGTTTGTATGAAATGGAAACAGAACGAAAAAAGCCAAATCCTGTAAGCACACACTGTCCAAACTGCGGTGCACCTGTCACCATAAGAGATCGGGCGGTATGTCCCTACTGTCAATCGGATATTATAAACAACAGCGTAGAATATCAGGAATCTCACAAACGTAAGCCTATCCCACCCACTGAATATAACCCTACACGTTATTATGATGAGAACCTTACCGGATATGAAAGAAATCATCGTTCAAACAACAACAATTATATGAGTAACAATGACAGATATGATGAATATGGCAATCCGCCATATTCCGATTATCCGGACGATTACAATAATAACAGATAAAATTTTTAGCAAAACAAAAACGACTGCTGCATTATAAAATTTGCAACAGTCGTTTTTATTTAAGGCTTTGTTGGCACAGTAAGCTTATATAAAATTACTTTTTACCAAACAAGCTGCCTATGCTGCCTCCGATATTATCAAGGCTTATTTTTGTTTTGATACCGTCGGTAACAGCCTTGAGCTGATCCTCAGGGATGTTGCCTGCAAGTTCCTTTACTGTACCCATAGGGTCATTGTTGAATTTTTCTTTGAGAGATTCATCGCCTGTTATTTTTGATGCAAGCTCACCGATTTTTCCTTTAATATCCATACTGATTTCTCCTTTTTTAAATTTTTATATCCAACACAGCAGGTAATAGCATGTAATATATTTGATCTTTATTAACATAACCATATTTCAAAAACCGGATTATACATAAATCTAAACTAAAGCTGTTCTATTGTTTTCGGTTCTGATCTTACCTCTGTTTTGTATTTAAAGAATAAAACTATTCACTATTCACTATTCACTGAGACCACCGAACGCAGTGAGAGGGTATTTTTGTAAAACAGACTACAAAAAGTCACTTAGAGTGCGGCATAGGGCTCAAACTCCTGAAAAAGAGCGACCGCAGAGAGTACTACGCGAATAGTCCCGTGCGGTCACGCATTGGCGTCCTCGGCGGGATTCGAACCCACGACCTTTCGCTTAGGAGAAGCCCCCGAGGGGCATTTTTGACTCCCTACAAATCCCCGAAAATCCTTGATTTTACTGGCTTTTCTGGGATTTCACTGTTAGTAAATTCTCGTCCAAAACCTGCTAATTTTTCGTGGTTTTTTGCCTTCCTTTTAGCAGGGTATTAGCAAATGCAAAGAAATATGGGAAACATCATTGAGTTAATCTGTAGCCCATAAATCACAGGAAACGCATTTGAAGTTTACGCATTCTCTTATGCAAATCAATAATCTGTGTTCAAATATTATAATGGTTTTTCTTCTTGATTTCAAGATTTTTCAGGAATTACAAAAGGCAACCCTGACGGATTGCCTTTTTTGTATGACTAAATTGTTTTCGCTAAAGCCTTTAATAATGCTGCTGTTTCCGGATTTGATAACAGTTTTGTGAGCAAGGCGGCGTTTTCATCTGTACTGTTCTCAGCAGGCTTTTCTTTTTCAACTTCGCTCTCTTTTTGAACCTCTGCCATTGGGTCAAGGAGTTCAACCGAAGTTTCAAACTTGGGCATTGGAGCAGTTTTACCTTCTTCCGCATTTTTGAGACCTTTAGCGTTGTAGAACTGTTCCTCAAACTTCTGTGCGTTATATCGCCTGTCCTCGTCGATTATATGGCTGTAAACATCGGCAACCATATCCATTCGGGCGTGTCCTGAGTCGCCTTGAACCGATTTCATATCGCCGCCGTTCCATTTCAGCTTGTAGGTTATACTTGCGTGACGGAAGCTGTGAAATACCACATCGGGTAAGTCGTTGTCCTGTATCAGCTTTTTCAAAGCACGGTTGATTACCTGACCTTCCATCGGTCTGCCTGACGAATGGCAGAATACCAAGTCATAATCCAAATACTCATCACCGAAAAGCTCTTTCATTTCGTCAATCTGCTTTTTTCTCTCTAACAGCATTTGAGCTACGGTTGACGGCAAGAAGATTTTTCTCACACTTGTTTTAGTTTTTGGCGTTTTCAAAACAAGGGAGGTATTTGTATTTGACAGAGTTCTCGGAAAGACACGGATAATGTCCTTATTATCAAGCACCTCCATTACATCTCTGTTTACTCGCTGAAGCTCTTTATCTACAAAAATGGAAGCGTTGTTTTCTTTCAGGCTTTCCTCCGAAATATCAATGCAATCCCAAGTAAGACCGAGCATTTCACCCATACGGAGTGAACAGGCAAAGGATAAATTGATGGCTAATGCGAGAATATCATCATCGCACACTTCAAGAGCGTGCATAAGAGTTTCTGCTGTCCATATTTCTCGTTTCTGATGTTCCTCTTTCGGGAGCGTTGCATTGAGAACCGGGTTTCTTGTCATCAACTCCCATTTTACCGCCTGATTAAAGGCACTCCTTAAAAACTTATGGATTTCTCTTACGGTATGTACGGTCAGATACTCATTTTTAGGCTTTTTATTCTGTACCACTTTGGTCTTAACTTTCAGAAGGCTTTGATAGAATTTATCCATAAGTCTCGGAGTCAGTTCATCAAGTTTCACATCGCCGATAAGCGGAATGATGTAATTATACATAAGCCCTTTCTTTGAACGGTAGGTTGACATTGCCCAGTTATTTACTCCGTACACGGAGCAGTATTCTTCAAGCAAATCCGCAACTGTCGTAGCATTAGGAATGATGAATGTACCGCTTTGCTGTTCAAACTCAATTTGAGTTTTTCTCTTTTTAGCGTCTGCGTTTGTATCAAAGGTTTCCCATTTTTGATGTTGGTTTCCGTCATCGTCTTTGTAGGTATAAACGACGGAATATCGATTCTTTCTCTTTACAATAGAAGCCATAGTCGTTCCTCCTTATTCATTATCCAGCCATTTATCAAAGCTGGTCTTTATTATGCGGTATCCGGTTTCGAGCATTACTGCCTGAAAACACCCCTGTTTGATGAGCTTATATACGGTCTGTCGGGTAATACCCAAGATTGACTGAACTTCCTCTACGGAATAGCTCTTTTTTGTATATGTACCGCCGTTTAATTCACGAACTCTATCCTCAATCGACATATCCCTCCACCTCCTCGATTTCCTTAACTTTAGTGTATTTACTTTGCGAAGCGTACCACTTATCAAAGCTTTCTCTTTTTATTCGGCGTTTACCGTCAACCCATATAAACTCAACAATGCCATCGTTCATAAGGTCATTTGCGGTGCTTCTCGGAATGCCGAGTACCTTTGCAACAGTAAGAGGAGAGAGCGTTTTGCCGTATTTCTTACCGGGTCTTTCGCCGTTTACTTTCTCATAATGGAATTGTCCTGCATACCAATCTTCAAAGCTATCCACATCAACTCTCATTTTGCCCAGTACCAAATAGGTCTTAAATCGGCACTGATTGATGAGTCGGTATGTAGCCGTCTTTCCAAGACCGAGTATTCTCATTACGTCGGGTACAGACATTGTCTTTTTGTCCTGATATGTAAGAACTGCCTTGACGATTTTCTTATTTTCTTCAACGCTTTTCTTTGAAGCTCTGTATTCGTTGCCGACTCGGTATGTTTTGAATAAGCCGCAATTCATCAGTTTCAGTGCTTCTTCTTCGGAAATGGAAAACAACCGAGATATTTCCTTGACAGAATAGGCTTGCCACTGTGCTTCCTCCTGAAGCTTTTCATCGCTGAACAATTCTGCCAAGCGTTCATTTTCCTCTCTGAGATTAAACTGCTCCACTCGGTCATTGAACATATTAACAAATGCCATCTTCAGAACCTCCTTTCTCGCCATTGAGCCAATTTTCAAAGCTCTTTTTAGATATTCGATATTGACCTCCGACACGAACGCTATGGAATTTCTTGCTTTTAAGCAGCTCATAGACGGTAGTTCTGCTCACTTTCAAGATGTGCTGTATATCATCTACCGTGTATGCTCGTATATCAGGTTCAGTCTGCCTGAATGTATTAGGAAGTCGAGTATCGCTCTTTTCAATTTTCTTTCGCATTACCGTTTACCCCCGATTTCTTATTTGCCACTCTGACTACCATATAGCCAAGTGACTTGGCTATATGGTACTGAAAATCGGAGTTTTTGTTAATTATGCGATTGGTTTAATCGCATAATTGACAACCGGAGCTTTCGCTGTCCATATTATCAAGCCATCGGTCAAAGCTCTTCTTGGAAATTCTGTAATGTCCGCCGACCTTTACAAAATGGAAAACGCCTGAGTTGACGAGAGCATAAGCAGTGTTCTTTCCAATGCTGAGAATATCCATTATTTCTTCTACCGTATAAACTCTTTTCTCAAAGCCGGAACTATCATCAACAGCGTTGGGTAGTTTGTTCATTGCTTCAATCTTATCTTCAAACATTGTCAACACCTCCCTTAGCGTGATGATGGTTCTTTTTGAAAATCATATAGTCATAGCCGTATCCTACCTGACATTTATCGCACATCTCTTTATCTGCCTGAAAGGGGTCAAGTCTTTTTACAATGTTTTCAGGGATAGACTGAAACTCGCTTCTGCAACGAGGGCAAAGACTTAGTACAATGCCTTTACGCTCTGTCTTGGGTTTAACGGGAATACCGACTGCAAATTTCAATCCTCGCTTGATTTCGCTGATTTTATCTGCGTCGGTAATTCTTCCGACAAAATTATCAAGCTCTGTGGCTTTATCCACGGTGCGTAGCTGCTCAAGCATTACCATCGACGGCTCTTTTAAGCCACAATCCGTGTTTAGCTCAATATGAGTATTCATTGCCGTTTTCTTTTTAACAGCCGTTATAGCGGCTACAACGACCGTAGGACTGCTTTCATTTAAGCGATTTGTCTGAACCACAAGAACCGGTCTCATTCCCGATTGCACACTACCGTTTGTAACCCCCAAGTCGCAGTAATAAATATCGCCCCATCTGACATTCTTAAATTCTTTTTCTTTCATATGTAAATCCTCGCTTTCGATTATTCTGAGGTAATTCATATCCGGATTAGAATTAACCCCTTCACTTGTTTGAAATGGGAGAGCGTTTTTGGGGGGTGTTTTAGAAAAATTTCCTCAACTTTTTTATTGCACTGTTTACCGATTCCCTTACAGAAGTAAAATCGACTCCTTCTTCATCTGCGATTTTTTCAAGTGTTTTGTTGTAGAAGAAATACTTAAAAACTCTGCGTTTCTGTGTTTCGCTTAAGTAACACAAAACCTCCCGAAGTCGCTTAATATTGTCTTTCAGCATTATTTCTTCGATTGGGTCTGTATCGACTGCCAATTCCGGATGATGCACTTCAAATTCTCCGTCATTGATGTCAAATGCGTGTCCGAAAAGAAGCCTTCTCATTCTCTCTCTTGCTTCGTAGTTCTGATACTCCGTTATCACTTCGCCCTGAGCCATAGAAAGCAGAATGAACGGAGTGTACCGACGGATAACATCAGGGTATTTAACCCACAATTCTTCTTCCGCCAGTTCTGTTACAATCGCCCATTTCTCCGTGCCGGTGTAGCCGTGATATTCATACCGCAGGTTAATGAGCTTGCAGTCGTTCGCAAATAATAATTCCTGTTGTTCTAATGTAAGTTTTGTCATTGTCGTAATCTCCTTAAATTTGAATTTTTGAATTTGGTTGAAATCAAAAATTCGGAGATTACGGATACTTGGCGATATACGCCAGCCACTTATATGTCACGGTCTTGCTCCTTTCGGGAGCGACAAAAAAGCCGGACACCAAGAACATTAGGATATTTCTATCCCTTAATTCTCAGCGTCCGGCAATTTGATGACTCAAGAGCTTTCGCTCAAGGACTCGTGGCTCGGTACATCTGTCCGATATTTAATTGTTCGCTCTGTTACTACTTCTTGTTAATCTGTACTTGACTGTTCCCTTGCGTAGGGATAGGTCAACCTCTACTACTCTGTGGCAGTTCGGACATTTCAGTTCAATCACGCCTGTTGTCATTGTTACCTTGTCAAAAATACGCCAGCCACAGTTTTTGCACCTTACGATTATCTTTTGTTCCAACGATTTCATAGCTCGCTCACCTCCGGATAAACCGTAACCAAATCAAAAGGATTATCAAGATACTCCTTTTTCAAAAGTCCGAGCTGTTTCATTCGTATAGCAAGTGCTTTTTTGGAACACCCTAAAAAATCCGCAAGTGCATCAAATCTCTTATATACGCTCGGATAGTATATTTTGTTCAGACACTCAATCTTTTCTCCAAGACTGAACAGATACATTCCCTGCTTTATAAGGTTTTCGGGAAGAAGGATAGCAGCTCCAAGCGTATTTGCCTGCCATTCCTCCCAATCGGATATAGGCTTATTTCTCTCGGAATTTGCCTTGTAATAATGTACTCCGGCAGATTTCTGTGTCACACCGTAATCATTCGGGAACAACATCTTAAATATCTGATGGCTGCCCTCGTGCATTAAGGTGAAATTCTTTCTGCCTTTCAGCTTGCTGTCAAAGTTCAAGTCCTTTTCCACGAGAACGGTTTTTCCATCCAAAAAGAAAAAGGCTTCGTTATCATCATCTTCAAATACCTGAACACCCATTTCCGTAAATGAGGTCATTCCGAGAATACTACCGTCATAAGATAGGTGCTGGTATTCGACATTCAATCCGAGAACCTTCTCCAAGAGAAGCTCCGGGTCAATTCTGTATATTTGTGTGTTACGGACATCGGGAAGTGCCATATATGCCTGAACATACTTGTCGGCAATCGCTTCGATGTCAAATCTCGATAAATGTTTCAAGTTACAAAACCTCCTACCATTAGGATTTTGCTTCTACAAACCACTTTCCGTTTTCTTCGTCGAACAGAAATGTGGGCTTGCCGCAAATCTGTACCGTGTAGCGGATACCGGTTCCTCCGACTTTGGTGGAAGCCGCACGGCATTTCTGAATTACACGGTCTATCTCATATTTTTCATCATTCTCAAACTTGATGAAGTTCGGACGAGCCGTTCCATCAGGTCTATGTGTTACATTTACTTCAACATAAACTTTTCTTCTTTCGGATTCCATTTTTATTCCTCGTAATTTCTCAAAGTCAAAACTAATCTTCCCAAGTGCTTGTATCCGTCGATGTTCTTATCCGACACCCTGTACTTGGGTCGGTCATCTCCGGCAGTATTGATGTAACAGGAAAGCCTTCCTTTCTTAAAGCGTTTTTTCCGGTCAAAGAAAAGAAACATTCCCTCATATATACCGTAGTCGGTAAAATGGTTTCCGCCGTCCGCACGAAAGATAACAATATCTTCGCTGCACCCCTGCAAAAAGCAGTCGGGCATCGTAACATAAGCCGTAACCTCTTTTTCGTCAATCACATTTAGACCTCCTTAACCAACCATACCTGTCGGCATAGTGATTTCGGCTTTTTCCGGTGGTAGCCGCAAGTTCTGACACAGAACCCCATTCCTTATGCTGTCCTTTCCGAAACGCCGTCTGATTTCTTCAACACACTTTTCCATTCGCTCCAATTTGTCCTGCTTTGCGGCGTCCATAAACATATCTATTTGACGGGGCGTGTCTTGTGGAATAAGATTTATGGCTTGTACTGTCACAGAACGGATAGGGTTATTCCACCCATATCTTTTTTCAAACAACTGAAAAGCGGTCTTTGCAATAATCATCGGAGACTGTGTAGGAAGTGCAATCTTCGTCTGCCATTGCCTTGTATTGAGCGTGTTGTCTCTAATATGTATTGCGACACCTTCTGCACTCAGTCCGTGAACACGGAGCTTGTGTCCGATGTCTTGGGTTAATTCGAGAAACACGGGCCACACCTGCTCCGGTTTCTCTAAATCTGCTACTGTTGTTATACCGTGTCCTACACTTTTTATAGGAGAAACGAAGTCTTTCTTGGCAACAAGGGAAAGGTCGTTGCCGTTGGCATAGTTCCATAAAACTACTCCGTTCTTTCCTAATCTTCTGCGTAAGAACTCAGGGTCGTTATTCGCTAAATCCCCGATGGTACGAATACAATAGCTGTCAAGCACTCGCTGGGTTGCCCGTCCTACACCGAGCAGGTCAGCGGCAGGAAGTCCCCAAATCTTTTCTTTGAATGTATCCTTTGGTATAACGGTTACTGCGTCCGGTTTCTTCATATCCGAGCCGAGCTTCGCAAATATCTTATTAAAGGAAACACCCACAGAAATCGTCAAGCCGAGTTCAAACTTCATCGTTTCACGAATTTCATTTGCCACCTTTTCCGGCGAACCGAAAAGGCTTTCTGTCCCGCTAATATCCAGCCAACACTCGTCCATACCATACGGTTCAACTTGGTCGGTATATCGCTCATAAACGCTTCTCGCAAGCTTTGAGTATTTGATATACTCCTCATAATGGGGCGGCACTACAACCAAGTCCTTGCACTTCTGTTTAGCCTGCCATACTGCGTCCCCGGTTTTCACATCAAAAGCCTTTGCTTTGTAGTTCTTTGCAAGCACGATACCGTGTCGTTCCTCCACAGAGCCGCAGACAGCAATCGGATATTTCTTCAATGCGGGGTCGAGCATACATTCGACGCTGGCATAGAAGTTGTTCATATCACAATGAAGTATGCTTCGTAACATTTTTTGAACCCCCCTTGACATTTTGGGAAGTTTAGTGTAAACTATGAGTAGTTCAACTTCCTGTTTCTTATTATACGCAGTTTAAGTGTACTTGTCAAGAGTAAATGAGAAGTTAAACTGTAAATATTCTTTTAAGGAGTGAAATCAAAGATGACATTCGGTGAAAAAGTCAAAGCAGAGAGGACTAAACTCGGTCTTAATCAGGATGAATTGGCTGAAAAAATAGGCGTAACCCGACGTGTAATTTGTTCTTATGAAAATGATAAATCCCGTCCGAGAGGAACGGAAAGATACAAGAAGCTGGCAGAAGCATTAAATGTAAATGTGAATTATCTGCTGTCTGAGGATGACGCTTTCATCGCCGATGTAGAGGATAAATACGGACGCAGAGGGGCAAGACAGGCTCAGGAGTTGCTTGCAGAAGTTACCGGTCTGTTTGCCGGCGGCGAAATGGCTGACGAAGATATGCGTGAAATGGTTGACGCTATTCAGGAAGCATATCTTATTGCAAAGAAGAACAATAAAAAATACACCCCGAAGAAATACCGCAAAGACGAGTAATCCTCACAGTGAACTAAGTCCAATATATGGGACACACAATAGTTTATAATTTATTATAGGGTAAATATCCGATATACTATAATATGGGAGGTGAGCCGGATTGGGGTATTACACTACGGCTGAAATTGTGAAAATCGTCAACAAGCTCATTGACCGTTGCGGTACTCGTGACCCGTACAAGGTCGCAAAAGAGCTTGGTATCAATATTATCTACCGAGATTTTGAAAAGCAGCGTGGAGCATACAAGGTCATTCTGAAGAACCGCTTTGTTTTCCTTAAAAACGGTATGCACCCGGTCGTGGAACAGATAGTGCTATGGCACGAAATCGGACACGATGTTCTCCACAGGCAAGAAGCGGTTGCTGTCGGCGGGTTCAAAGAGTTCAACATCTTTGATATGAGAGAGAACCGTATGGAGTATGAAGCAAATATCTTCGCTTCTCAGGCTTCGCTCCCGGACGACACCATTTTGGAATACATTGAAAACGGCTATGACATTCAGCAGATTGCACGGGCAATGTGTTCCGACATAAACCTAATTGCTCTGAAAGTAGATACGCTGATTGCACAAGGCTATCAACTTCGCAAACAGGAACACCAAAACGATTTTCTTAAATACAGTAAAAAAATATAAGACCGTCAAGTCTCGAATGAGATCTGACGGTCTAATTTTTATCAGTTTTTATTATATCCGAATTGTCTTGTGCAAAGGGTATCTTTCCACCATTTTTCACGACTCAGTATGTAATTATCATCCATTCGTGCGTTATAGTTTTCTAATACTGAATACTGAAAATTTGCTTTTATATAATCAAACCCTTTGGTGTCAACAATATGTTTAAGTTCAACATTCCCACCGTGTCCATTGTCTATATAGTTAGTCCACCTTTGAAGCAACATTCCATACTGAGCAGTTGCCGAGCCAACATACATTTTTCCGTTGCTGGTATCAGTTATAAGATAAACTGCTTTTTGATTTCTCAAAGCATCAAGCCAACCGCTGCGTTTATTCCGAATAATCGTTTCCAGTTGTGAAAAACTCAATCTTATGTTCTCATAACCCGGAAATTCGTCACCATCATAAGCAGTAGAAAGAATTTCTATTACTTCCAGTTCCTCCATCATAGACTCATAGGTTCTTCCCATGCCTTAACCCTGTATGCCATCCTGTTGTCCTCCTGCAAAAAATGAGTGAGGGGATTTCCATCCCTCACCCAGTAGCCCGCAGGATGGCAGGCTGTTT